>NZ_JBIRUZ010000017.1:0-178852 GCF_044386545.1 Streptomyces sp. NPDC020489 | reverse complement strand
GCGCGCGGTCTGCTCCGCAGACACGACGCGCCGCCGCTACGCGGCGGTTTCCACGCTTCGCGTGGAAGGGCCGGAACTCCGTTCCGGCTTGCCGGTCCACTCCGTGACCCGGCAAGGGAATCCGACTCCGTCGGATTCCGGCAGAACTGGTGCGCTCCGCGCCCCACTCCTGAAAAAGCCGCAGCTGCAAGGGCAGGTGACGGGGCGTGAAGGACGGGGGACCTCATCGCGTGACTGGATCGGGAGGGCGGCGCGTCAGTCGCCTTCTGAGGGCCGACGTCGAAGCGGAGCATAGGCGCCTGCCCTACTTGACGGACCGTCGTGATCCCTGCTGTGCGTCAAATTTGAGGCATGGATGAGTTCTGGTTTCAACACCCACCCCTTATCTGCTCTATGAAGCTGCGTCAAAACCATCCAGGGTGGAATCCGGAATGAGGACGCACTGCCTCTCTCCATTCACATAATATTGCCAACAACACCCCACCCCAACACCCATGCAAAGACGACACCACATCAACACCCGGAAAACGACAAGGGCTTTCACCACGAAAACGACACCCCCCTTTCACCACCCCGCAAACAACCCAGGTTCGCCGCCACCACCAGCAATGAAAACCAACGACGCCACACCACTGAAAAACCCAAGACGCCTATCACGACCAAGGTCACACAGAGGATCACGTAGCCGCGGACATTGGGAAGTTGCAGACCCCCGCCACAGAAGGCACCTCCGACATCAGAAAGCCCGAATTCCGGGGTACGGAGGTACCGGAGCCGAGAACCCCTCACCGCAGCCACGCCTGCTGTTGATGCTTGTCCGTCACCGCCGACGCCACCCGACGCTCAGAGCCGGTGCTGCTGTCTACGGTCCGCAGCGTCAGCGCTGAGCCTCTGTTGCATCGAGGGCGTCCCGCACCTGCCAGGCCAGTCGGTAAGCGGAAACGACGAGTTGAAGTGCCTCGACAGCGGTCAAATGCTGCTTGGAGCGGGCGCGCGTCCCGGCGTGGCGGTGCACTGCTTCGGCCACGACAGTGGCCCCTCCGGGGAGCCGGCCGTCGCCTTCTGCTCTGCGGAAGGCAGCGATGATGTCCGACGACTCCCTTCCCGGGGTGTCGCCGTAGAACGCGTGCGACAGGTGCGCTGCTGACAGGCTGAGCGCCTTCCAACTCGCCGCGGCGGCGCGACTTGGGTCGCTGACGGCGACCGTGCACGCCTCAGCGAAGTCAGCAGCGCCGACTACTTCAGGGACATCCGAGCGTACGGACGTGAGCCAGTCCGGGACCGCCTCGACCTGCCTCCGGTGTTTAGGGGGCTGAAGCTGCCTCCAGGGTGACTTGCTGTGCCCGCCGTACTTGCGCTGGGCAGCCTGTGCCGACACACCGAGAGCGGGGCCGATAAGGCGCCAGGGCACCCATGTGATGCCGTTCGCCAAGACGACCTGGCTGTGGAGGACGTCCTCGGCCGCGTCGCGGAGTTCAGCGGCCTGCCTGATCAGCCCGGTGGGGCTGGCGTCCTGGTACAGCCGGGTCAGACTGGCTAGAGCTGCATTGATCAGCTTGCGGGCCTCGCGAGTGCTCATGTCGGTACGTCGCGGGTCGGTGGCCATCAACAGATGTTGACACACCTGATGGCTAGTCACCCAATTCATTCTGTTTTCGCAGTTCACAGCCCTGGTGTGCAGAGTGCCTGATTCTGCGGATCCGTTGGTGGCATCGGTAGCGTGATGTGGGTGAAGGCGTCGCGGGTCGTAGGCCATAAGCCGAGTGGCCCCCCGATGCAACGGGAGGCCGCCCTCACACCCAGTCCTCTGTAGCTGAAAAGGGTGCTCTGATGAACCAGCCTCGCACGCCGAGGAAGGCCACCGCGAAGGCGGCCGTCGGGAACAAGGCCGAGAAGAAGGACGAGGAGGCGGTCCCGGCCGTACGGGAGGGCCGGAGGCACTGGTTGCCGGACCCGGGAACCCGCCGCGGTGCCGTGTTCTATGCGGTCGCGGGTCCGGTGGTGGTCGCGGTGGTCGCGGCGACGGTGGAGTTCGTGCTCCGCCACGTACATATCGTGATCAGCTGACGCGACGGGCGGGGGCATGCTCCGCTCACCCCCGCCCCGGCCCGCCTTCGCGGCGGGTCGCTAGCCCTGGCCCTGGTCTCGGATGACGTCCTTCGGCGCTAAACGCCCCGTCAGGCAGGAAGTCTGATCAACGAACCAGGCCACATCCGCGCAGGTCAGGGACATCCGTCGTTTTTTCGGCGATTGCTACGGGGCCCTAGCGACAGATCGCGGATACTCCAGGCGGCGCCTCATGGGGTGCGCACACTGCACAGCGGTTTCAGTCTTCCCTTATGAGTGAGAATGACCCCCTTTTGCAGTTCCTCTCCGAGGAAGCATCAGACGGCTCCCCTCAAGCGCGCAAGATCTCCGTCGTCGTAGGAGGTGTCCGCTTCGTCGGCTACGCGCAACACCCTGATGTCTTCCTGGAAGAACACCTCTCGGAGGAGCACTCCCAGTATCGGGAGCTCCGCGACGCTCAGGCAGAAGCCCGCGAGTACCTTCACCTCATCGTCAGCGAGGGACCCGGGATCCCCAAGCGCACGAACTGCCATGTGAGGTTCAGGATGGATGGCGTCGACGCCTGGTGGGTGGAGTAGTGCTGGTCCCTGGGGACTGGTTGATCGCCGTCGTTGAGCAGGCCGAGACCGGTGCCGCCTCCGAATGGCGCTCTGCCCCTCTGGGAGCGGCTGGCGCCGTGGTCGGCGGACTTCCGTCGTCGCTGATTGCGGGTCGAGTCCTGCGCGACACGAGAGGAGCCCGGCGGCGGTCGGAGCAGAGGGACGCGACGGCCGTCATCACAGCAGCGCTCCTGGAGGTACAGCAGGCGTACCGGAACTTCGATACCGGCTCCGATCCGGTACCAAGGAGTTTCGAGTCCTGGCCGGACTACCTCCACGCGGCTCTCGGGCCCGCTGAAGTTGCTGCCATGACCTTCCCCGACAAGGACTTGAGGAATCGGTTGCAATCCTCACTGAACCTGTTGACTTGGGGTGCCAACAGCGCGCAACTGCTTCAGGAGACAGGCCTTACCTGGCCGCGCGTCGTGGCGCTCACGGCAGTTCAAGACGCCATGGACTGTCTAGGCGCCAAGCTGCGCGGCGAGAAGCTACCGAAAGCGTCGAAGGGGTGGCAGGACGCAGACAATCATTGGCAGATGCTGCTTGAGCAGGAGCGCCGTGGCGAAGAGGGCTGACGGCCCGTTCAGGGACCCACAGGGTCTTCGAGGGATAGCGGCGCTTCATCAGTATCCGTCGTGAGCGCGAGCCAGATGCGGGCACGTACGCCAGGCTTGCCCGGCACCCGCCAGTGCCAGCCGGCACCAAGCAGACGACCCTCAAGGCCAGCTGACCGTCCCCACCCCCGGGGCTGGGGAATTACGTGAAGTCAGCCCTGGGAAATATCGAGGAGTTCCACAAGTGGGCGGCCGTCCTAGAGGAGGAAACGAGTGGCGAGGGCAAGCGCCTCGCGGACCACGCGGCTGCCGATGCCTGGGCGTCAGCGGTTGCCCATTGGCTTATCGATGCCACCCCTCCTGGCTGACGCGGAGAACCTGCACTCTGGCCTAGAAGTGCTGCGGTCCGCGCACATGCGCCTACGGCCTGCCGACGATAGGGCGCATCTGGAGACCCTTATCACCGTGCTGGCAGAAACGGCACGGGCAGGGCTGGACCGCACCCGGCAAATGCTGCTGGCGGAAACCCTTGACCCGCATACATGGGCCGCCCGCATGCTCCTCGCCATGGCCGAGACACCCAGCATTACCAGCACACAGCTCCTCGCCGAACTCAAGAACGAGGAGCTCAGCGCCGACGAAACACAGATCAGCCGCAGCGGCCGGGCCTTGGTTGAACGCGGGCTCGCCATCAAGACCCGACATGGGCGCGAAGTGAGCTGGCGCACGAGCCCACGCGGGGCTGCGGTAGTACGAAGCCTGCAACAGCGGATGCAAGCACAGTGATGCCTTGTTACGAGTCGAGCGGCTGGCGAAGGTCCAGGTAGCATCGCAGCCGTACGCCGGGTTCGCCCGCGTCTCGGGTCGTATGCTCCTCTGTCGCCGTCGCCCACCGTTCGGCGAGCAGCTGCTGGAAGGCGAGCGCGGTGTCGTCGTCGGCGGCCGCGACGTCGACGACGACCAGGCCCGGCCAGCTTACGTGTGCCTCGTTGATCGGGTCCGTGTACGGCACTACGCCCGGGCGCCTGTGGAGGTTCCGCCGTTTCCATGTCTTCACCCAACCGAGTGGCGGGCCGTCAGGGGCTGTCGCCGCCCCAGTCCCAGCGGACTGGGCGCCAGGGCGCGCGTCGTACATCGCCCAGCCGCTGGCGCCGGACTGCTCCAGCTCGGTGGCCAGCGCGATGCCGGTGTCGGCCTTGTCCGGTGTCCGGCCGGTGAGGTCGAGCAGCAGGCCGTCCACTGGCCCGCTGACCAGTTTGTCGTAGTCCCGGTCTGGCCGCGGTCCTGCTGTGGTCGTCAGGTGCCGGCTTCCTCTTCTGGCTCTGGCGGCGCGTCTACAGGCTGTGTGTCGTCGGATTCGGCAGGGGGCGTAGGCACGAGTCGGTCTGTGTCGGATAGCTCCAGTGCTCGGTGAATGCCCTCAATCGGAGGGGAGTCGTTGTCGGTGACGATGATCTGCAGCCGGTCGACGTGCTCGGTTGCAGCGCGCAGGAGGCTGGCGTACATCTTGCGCAGGCGCTCAAGATCGACGCCTTCGTGGCCGACGTTGCTGCTGATGCCGTCGATGATGAGGAGGTTGGGCAAGGGGATGTCGTGGTCGTTGAGTGCCACACGTTGGTGTGCAAGGACGTGGGCTACGTTGACCAGTACCTCGACACCCTGGGATTGCAGGTCAGCGAAGGGACGGCCGTCCACGACAGGCAGATACGTCTTCTTGTTGATGTAGGAGCCTGGCTGGTCGTCGAAGCGGGGTGCGTCGAAACTGCGGAGGGCGGCTTCGAATGCGTCGTCGAGTTTCCGCAGGCGTTCGCTGACCGTCTGGTTGCTGTGGCGGGTGGCGTCGATTTTGCTGTTGAGGTCCTCTTGCTCGCGTTCCAGTTCAGCAACGCGTTCAGCCTGCCCCGCTAGCCGGTCGTGTAGGGCCAGGCCGTCGTCCAGGCGGGCGAGGTGTTCCTCGAGTCGGGCCTGCCGGGCAGCGATGCCTCTGATGCGGTCTGCCTGGTCGGTGATGTAGGTGGCCGTTGCTCGGTCTAGTTGTGCACCGAGGTCTGCCCGCTTGTTGGTCTGGGCAGCTTGGGCTGTCCTGAGTTGTTCGAGGCGCTGGGTGCTTCGGGCGATGAGTTCTTCGGTCTCGGTTACCTGCTCGATGATTCGGTCTTGTTCCGCGGCTAGGGAGGACGGGGCTGGCAGGTGGGGTGGTGTCTGCATGCAGAGGCGGCAGGTGTGCTCGTCGCCCCTTTCAGGCACACCGGCTCCGCACCGGGGGCAGGTGTGGAATTCGAAGTCGTTGAGGAGTCGCTCGGCCACCAGGGCGCGGGTGAGCCGACGGCTCTGGGCGATGAGCTGTCCGTGCAGTTCGCGGAGGTTGGTGACGGAGACGGCTTCGGCCTCGGCCGCGCTGGCGATGCGGGCGATCTCTGCCTCCGCCTCGGCGATCCGTTCGCGCAGGGTGACGGTGGCCGACTCGGCGAGTTCGCCAGTGAGGTGGATGTCGGCCTGGCGAGCGCGGATGAGCTCCCCTTCGGTCTCCTGGCGCTCAACCTCGAGCTGGGCGCGGGAGGCGAAGGCTGTCGTCTGGAGGATCCGTTCCAGGGTGTTCGCATCCGCGGTGAGGGCTGCCAACTCTGTAGTGACTTCGCGTAGGCGGTCGCGTAGTCCAGCTGCCTCGGGGTCGTAGAGGCCGTAGAGAATCTCGAAGACGTACTTGCGCTTGATGTTCTTGGAGTAGTTGTCGGGGGTCCCGAAGACAGAGGAGTCGATCTCCTTCTGCCTGAGGACGCAGTACATGAGGTAGTCACTGATGGTGACAGGAACAAGAGGGCTCCTGTCATCGTTGGGAGCGCGCGGAACGCTGAGGCGGGGCAGCCTCAGTACGTTTCGCCACCAGTCACGGAAGGTCTCGTCATACCCCGCTTGGAGCTGGCTGGCGGGCAGCCGCCAGACTTCCCTGCGGCCGCCAACTTCGGCGATCTCGACCATGGCGTTCGGGGTGGTGACCAGTGTGCGCACGATGTGGAATCGGCGATCTCCGACCAGCACGGTGCCGGCGATCGTCCGTCCCCGAAGTTCGGGGACGACACTCACGTCGGCACCCAGGAGGGCGCGGAGGCAGCTGACGGTTGCGGTCTTGCCGCCGCTCATAGAACCGATGATCGCGTTCATGCCGGGTTCGAAGCGGATCGTGCGGCTGGTACCGACCAGGGTGATCTCTTCGATGCGCAGTCTCATAGGTGGGTCCCCCAGTCCGCCTCGACGATGTCGGGGAACGTCTCGTAGATCAGGTTCTTCAGGGTGGTGCCGGTCAGGTTGAAGTACCGCCGCAACAGCACTGCTCGGTCCCGAACCGGGCGCCAGCTCTCGCTTTCAGCGAGAGCACGCGCCACTTGCCGCCCGGCGGGGGTAGTGCAGTAGGTCGCGATGGCGTCCTCGTGTTTGGGCTCGATGAGGCCCTTGCCCGTGAGGGCACCGAGCAACGCGTAGTAGGCGGGATCCCACGGCCCGTACTTGTAACGGATCATGCTCTGCTCGATCGTTCCGGTCAGCCACGGGTCCTCACCGGCGTCGACGTCGGGTCGTCGAACAGCCATGAGGCTGTTGAAGTGGGCCGGGTAGCGGAGCAGGAAGTCGAGCTTGGCCAGCTTCATGCGCCCTTCGATGCCCTTGCTCGCCTTGGTTTCAGAGAAGACGTCGATAAGCAGCAGCAGGCGGGCTTGGGCATCCGCAGAAGGCGGCCGCGCCGACGGCACAGCAGTGGTGGGCGCTGTAGTGCTAGGAGGCATCTCGGTCGCTCCCCCAGTCGAACCTGCATTCGTCCGAGATCGCGCACGCCCTGCCCATCAGAAGCACACCATCCTGGGCGTAGAGGGGATGGCGGTCGTAGGTGCCGGGGCTTGCCTCGAGTGTGCGCTGCAGCTCGTCGAAGATGGCGTCAGCGGGCTGGTTCTGTCCCTTGTGGGACCGGCCGGTACGGCGGGCCAGTAGCAGCAGGCGCTGATCGAGGTCTGTCTCGATGGCTTGATCGCCAGGCCAGGCTCCCAGCGCCAGCTCTCTGAACCGGTGGCGCTCAGCGTGGGCGCGCAACATCTGCGCCTCCTCGATGACCTCCCTGGAGGCAGCGCCCTGACGGAGCTTGCGAACAAGCGCAGTCTCGGAACCGTGCAGTTGCTGGGAAAGATCTTCCAGCAGAACGTGGTCGGGACGAGTCAGGCGCTGGCGCACGTCGGCAATCGTCGCCGCGGTGATGCGTTTGTTCAGCACTGCGGCGGGCGGGCTGTCGAGAGCCAGCAGCTCTGCCCACCGGGCGACGGGGAGTCCTTGGGTGGCTTCGCGAGTACGCCGGAGCAACTCCGTGTAGAGGGCGTCGATCATCGCCATGGTGAGACCTGGGCCGAGATCGGCCAGGACCCGGGTATTGCGCAGCTCGATGTCGCCGCGTCGTGGCAGAGGTCTAATACGCACCAGGGGCAGGAAGTCGGTCAGTGCGGCCTCTTTGACTTTCAGGTGCGCCGCGACCCGTTTTCGGCACGCGTCGTTGTCTCCCCCTTCCCCCTTGGACAGGGCCACGACCGCGGCGTCGGCTGGGTCGAGATGGCCCTCGATGCCGGCGGTCAGCTGATAGATCAGGCCGGTGCCTGCCACGGTTTCGTGCGTGCGCCAGAGGCTCTTGAGGGGCTTCTTGGCGAGCACGTCCGTCAGCGTCCAGGGCTCCACAGCATCCCTGGTTTTGATCTGCTGAAAATCCCAGAACGAACCGCCATCGGTACACCGGGGGTCGCCACCGCGGGCCACGACTATGTCCTCGATGTGCTCGCAGGTCAC
This sequence comes from Streptomyces sp. NPDC020489, assembly GCF_044386545.1. NCBI lineage: Bacteria > Bacillati > Actinomycetota > Actinomycetes > Kitasatosporales > Streptomycetaceae > Streptomyces > Streptomyces sp. NPDC020489. Next base: position 170,814 of record NZ_JBIRUZ010000017.1, on the reverse strand, counting down.
GTGAACGACCGATCCGCCCGCCAGCATCTCCAGGACCGCTTGCACGGCGATGTGTACCTGGTACTCGTACCGTCGCAACGTGACTGACCCTGAGTCATCCGGTGCTTCGGTTTCAATCGGATCGGTCATTCGCCCCCCATCTCGTTACTCCCCGACCACGCAGCGTAGGGGTTCTGTGATCTCCAGTCGACAGGCCGGAAGATCCACTCCCTGCGTCCAGCCTTCAGGCAGAGAGCAGCAGGACCGCCGACCGCGAGGCGCGCGCCACCCCCACGCGGACGACACCACCACAGGTGTCCGCCGTCTCTGTTCCTCCGCCTCGTAGGAGACTCCCGCTGGCTCGGGACCCGCACCCGCACTCCCCCATACCCGCCCGACCCGAACCGCCCGGCTTGCCCAGCGCGGGGATGCCGTCGGAGGCCCCGCTGCTGTCGGTGCACGCCGCCGTGGTGTTCCTGGCGGCCGTCATCATCGGCCTCGTCATGGGCGGGCTCATGTTCCTCCACGACAAGTCCATGCCCGCAGCCGTCGCGACCGGCCTGGTGGCCGCTGGAGGCAGCGTTCCCGTGCTGCACAAGCTGATCGGCTGACCGGGGCGGGCGCCGGGTGCACATGCTGCGCCCCACCGCCTCCGTCAGGCGGCGGGGAACTCGTGGGCGGGGCCGCCGCGCCACTCCACCCACTGTGGGTCGTCCAGGATGGCATCGGGTTCGGTGACGCCAGCGTCCTCGAGGAACACGACCAGGTCGTGGTCGCTGTGGGCGGTGCCGAGGATCTCGTCCCGGCCGCTGCTGTGCACGGTGACTCTCCGGCCGCCCGAGTCGGAGGGCCGGTGCACGACGACCGGCGCGCTGGTCACGGTTTCCAGCGTGCCCCGGGCCGGTTCGGTGGGCGAGTCTGCCCGGGGCGTTATGCGTCACCTACGGAAGCGGGAGAGCCAGGTTCCGCCGGCCCTCTGCTCGGGCACGGCCTGGCCCTGCTCTTCATGCCGGTGTTCGTCCGGCCAGGACCTGACCGGGCTTCCTTTCAGCGACCGCTACGCCGCATTGGAGGCGTTGTTCGCCGAGGCCGGTTTGGCGGCGCCGTGGTCGCTGTGCCCGACCATGACCGACCCGAAGCAGGCAGCCGCATGGCTGGCCGACTACACCGCCGCCGGCATCGAGGGCCTCGTATTCCGGCCCCCAGCAGGTATGTGCCGGGCGGGCGCGGATGGACCAAGTACAAGGCGCGGCACATCACGGAGGCGATCGTGGGGGCGGTCACCGGCAGTCTGCGGGCGCCCACCACAGCGCTGTTGGGCCGCTACGACGAGGACGGGCGCCTTCGGTACGCCGGCCGCACCACCACGCTGAACGCCACCGCCCGGCATGCCCTCGCCGACCAGCTGCACGCCGGGGACGCCGACCACCCGTGGAGAGGGCGCACCTTCAGCGTGGGGTGGGGCTCGCGGGAGCAGCTGTCGGTGCACCTGGTCGTACCCGAGGCCGTCGCCGAAGTCGCCGTGGACGTCGCCCGGGACAGCACCGGACGCTGGCGCCACCCAGTCCGGCTCACCCGTATCCGCACCGACATGAGACCCGACGACGTGCCGCTGTTCGGGACAGCCCCCTAGTGCAAGTTCACCAGGTTGGTGTATGTAGGCCCCACACTCGGTTGGATGTCGGGCATGAATGCTTCCGTGACAGCAACGAACGTACTGCTGGTGATAGTTGGTGCCGCCGTAGGTCTCATCCCGGCCTATGTGATGGAGAGGAGAAAGGAGCGGCACGCCCTGGCAGTGCGTTGGGACGGGCCTCTCTACGACCTGTGCAAGGAGTGTGCCGCTTCGGCACGGCAGCTCGTTCATCTGATACGGCGCCTTGACCGAGTCGCGGACCGGGTCGAGCAGCGCAACAAGGTCGACGCTGAACACGTCCGGCTCCGGTCCGTGGTACAGCAGCTGCGCATCCTGGGAACGGCGGAGCTCCAGCAGGCGGCCAGGGAAGTCGAGCACCATGCCTGGTGGGTGCGCGCCGTGCACGAGGGCCAGCCTGACGAGCTCATCGACCACTACGGTGGCCGTGCGGTGGAAGACCGGCTGAGAGATGCAATGCGCAGATTGTTCGTGGCCGCGCGCCGCCAGCTCGGAGTCAAGGACCCCGACACCGTGGTCTCAGACGATCCGATCGACCCCAGACGTCCGGCTCCCTAACCGCGTCGTGGCAGCACCAGCACGGCCCACCGGGCCTACTCCGGCCACACGTGCCGCCCTTGCAGATCGGACTCGTCCTGCCTCCAGACTGGCACCCGGGATAACTCTTGCTAGACCGCTACGACGACAGCGGGCGCCTGCGGTACACCGGCCGCACCACCACGCTGGGCGCGGCCGTAAGGCACGCCCTCGCCGACCAGCTACGCACCGGGGACGCGGGTCACCCGTGGACGGGGCGCACGTTCACTGCGGGGTGGGCTTCGTGGGAGCAGTTGTCGGTGCACCTGGTCGTGCCCGAGGTTGTCGCCGAAGTTGCCGTGGACCTCGCCCGGGACAGTGCCGGACTCAACGAGATCGATCCCGGGTGGGCGCCGGAGGGGTGGGAGATCGGCTGGCAGCGCGCGTACCGGCTGCTGCTCGCGCATGTGCAGGCGGGCGGGGCGCTTCCGGCCGGGCCGGGGGACGTCGTCGTCCAGGGCGAGGATCTCGGGGTGTGGATCGCGGGTCAGGTGGCCGGGTGGGACCGGCTCGTGCCCGTCCAGCAGTACCTCCTGGAGACGGTCGGGGTGTACCCCGATGGCGTCGGCGTGCCGGTGGTGCCGGCGCGACGTTCGCAGGACGAACTGTGGGAGCGGAACATGACCGCAGCCCGACAGTTCCACGCCCGCGAAGGACACCTCCAGGTGCCCCGACACCACCGCGAGGGCGTCGACGGCGAGCTGCTCGGGCTGGGGTCATTCGTAGCCAACGCACGACGGCGGGCCGCCAAGCTCAGCCCCGAGCGACGCGACGCCCTCAACGCACTCGGCATGCGCTGGTAAGTCGCGTAGGGCTTCACCGCGTATCTGGGGTAGTCGAACCGGGCCAGCCGACGTGTCGGACGAATCTTTTGAGAAATGCCAGGTCACAGTCGGCGTACGGGATTCAGGTCCGGGCGCGCAGCCGTATGCGAGGAGTGCGAGGCTGGGTATCGTACGATGCATGGGCTCCACGGGAACGCCCTGGGACTGGCTGAGACTCAGTCGCCTGGAGCGTTACGAAGGGCCTGGCTACCGGTTGCAGCCGGTGACCAGACCCTCCGTCGAGCACTGCAGTCACCGAGCCCGGCCGTCTTGCATTCGGCCGGGCTCACTGCTGGAGCTCAGGCCTTCCGGCGGGTCACGGTTTCTGGATCAAGACCAGAATGACCGCAGTGCGTCGAAGATCGGTACGACCACTATCACCCAGTCAACGAACGCCTGTCGCCAGGTCAGGCGACGTTCGTAACAGGTGCAGTGCACGTGTCGATCCATCGTGCCTCCCGCAGTTGATCCCAAGTAGCCCTTGGAGAAGGGCCTTCACCCCGAACGGGGTGAAGCATGTGAGGGATCTCGTGCGATGAAGCGCAGCTCAGCATAGGCGAACCTCGCAGATCCGAAGACCCGGGGGACCACAACTTCTGGGCTGCTGTAGCAATCCAAGCACTAGATGTAGGGATCGTCTCGACAAACACGCCGTACACGCGTGTCGCGCCCGTATTGGCGTGCGCCGTGGTGCCAAACTGTCTGGCTGAACTGCAAGGTCACGGCGCCACTTAGGTGAGACGGACGTCTCCCGCGCAGATCCGTACCAGAAAGCCGGGGGTCCACCAGCTGCTTTCCGCCTCGGCGGCGATGAGTACCGCAAAGGGCCCTTTTGTCTGCCAGACATCGGCTGTACGCCCAGACCACATGATCACGGCAGGCGATCCGCGATTTTTCACTCGAACGTGTGTTTGGCGCAACCTTTCGAAAGCAACTACCGCTGTCCAGCAGGGAGGCCACCGAGAGGGGCCGACGTGACCACCACCGCAGACAGTGCCACCATCACTGCCCAGGAACGCTCGCAGGGCCGACTCGAGCCGGTGCATGCGATGAACGAAGCCACGAATCCCGAGGGGCACAAGCGCTCCCTGCCGGGCCGACCGCCAGGCATCCGGGCGGACAGCTCCGGACTCACCGACCAGGAGCGCCGGGTGATCGAGGTCATCATCAGGTCCATGGCGCAGGGCGCGGATTTTCTCCTCTTCCTTCACCTTGGTCTCGATGAAGTCCTCGATGTCGGGGTGGTCGACGTCGAGGATGACCATCTTCGCGGCACGCCGCGTGGCGCCACCGGACTTGATCGTTCCGGCGGAGGCGTCGGCACCGCGCATGAAGGAGACGGGACCCGAGGCGTTGCCGCCGGAGGACAGCAGCTCCTTGGAGGAGCGGATCCGGGAGAGGTTCAGGCCGGCACCGGAGCCGCCCTTGAAGATCATGCCCTCTTCCTTGTACCAGTCGAGGATCGACTCCATGGAGTCGTCGACGGACAGGATGAAGCACGCGGAGACCTGCTGCGGCTGCGGGGTTCCGACGTGCGGCGGGAGCTTGCAGCGGCGGTCACCCCTCGCGGGTGGCGATGAGTATGGTGACCCACATGACCGGGGCATGAGGCGGGCCCGGTGACTCACCACGGAGGAGCAAAGGGCGACCCGACAACCGTGCCGCACAGCTGGTCACAGCTGCAGCCCCTTCGCGGCTCAAGCCCTGTTTGCTCCCGTTCCCATGGGCACTCGGCAGGGGCACGCGCTCTTCAGGCAATACCCCATCGGAGTGCGGCAACCATTTCTCAAGCCCCAAGGAAGCGCGCCCATGACCACTATCCCGGCCGGCAACCCGGCCCACCGCGCGGGCAACGACTCCACGGCGCACCAAACCCGCAGGCTTTCGACCGAAACGAAGTCGGCGCTGAAGACCACCGAGTTCTTCATCTACCTCGCTTCCGTCGTCGCGGTGCTGATCGCCTCCATGGTGGTCGGAGACGACGACGGTCACGCCGACTACTTCCGAGCCGACACGGCATGGCTGTACATCGTCATCCTGACCGTCGGCTACATGATCAGCCGAGGACTGGCCAAGTCCGGCAGCCGCGACCCCTACGACGACAACCGCTGAGCGCCCCTGCACACTTCCCCCCGCACAGGCCCGCCCCCAGGCGCACAGCGCCAGGCGGGCCTTCTCGCGTTCAACCCGTGGCCGGCATTCGTCACTCCCGCCATGCCAACCCCAGGTCCGAAGCCCGGCCGAACCGTCTCGCCAGGAGCAACCCATCGCAGCCCGCGGGTAGCCCGCCCGAGCGGGTGCCACACTGTCGGCACGCAGGGGGTCGACGGCGCGCGCTGTGCCGTGCCTTGTTGTGGTGAATCTGCGGGGATCGCCCGCCGTGCCCGGTACGGGTCCGGTACAAGAGGGTGCATGGCGGTGACAGGGGCGGCGGACGAAGAGACGGCACTGGTGGAGGGGATGTGGAGGGCCACGGACCTGCTGTGGGCCTACCTCGCCGCGGACCAGACCCGCGTCAGAGCGGGCCTGGAAGGCCTGGACAGCGACCAGTTGGCCCACACGCTCGCATGGCAGGCCCTGGACCACGACATGCTCCTCGACAACTTCAAAGAGCCGTCCATGTCCGTACCCCTCCTCGACACCGTCGCGGCTCTGGCGCCGGTGGACTGCGAGTTCATGATCACGACAGCAGTACGCAAAGCCGCCGCCGCGAACACAGGGCTGGCGTCCAGCGGGCTGGAGGACTTTCCGATGGCCACCCAGATCCACGCCCTCACGGTCTGTATGGCCGTCATGCTCCTGGAAGCCCACGGACACCACGGTGCTCTGAGGTTCGTCGGCGCCTCGGCTGACCACTACGTCCGGCGCGGCCATCCGCGCCCCTACCCGACTCCCTGATACCGACCCGCGACCCTCCCCTACCCCGGACACCCCGCCCCACTGCACGCGCAAGCCGGTACTCCGGCGGTCTCTGGCCGTGTTCCCCCATGATCGGGGGCTCGATCTCCTCGGCGAGGGTGGTGGCGTGGCGGGGTCAGGGGGTGGTGCGGCCGGCAGGGTCTCCGCCGGGGTCGTCGGCCAGCGCGATCACGGCTGTGACGCGTTTGCCGACCGGCTCGCGGCGTACCTCGTAGGCCTGGCTGACGGCAAGGGTGATCTCCAGGCCGTGGCGGCCCACGCGCTGGGGGTCGGTGGCGGCGACGTCCGGCAGGGCCGGGTCGCTGTCCCACACCGACACCCGTACCGCGCCGTCGGTGATCTGCAGGTCGAGCATGACGGGGCCCGGTGCGTACTTCACCGCGTTGGTGACCAGCTCGCTGACGACCAGCTGCGTCATACCCATCGCCCGCTCGGACACCGGCAGCCCGTGCACCGCCTGCACCTCGGCCAGGAAGCCGGTCGCCAGGTCACGGCCGGCCCCGATGCAGGAAGCATCGCCGTCATAGGCGGCAGACGCCCACACCAGGCTGCTGCGCCCTGTCATCTGACCCTCACCTCCCGCGGCCTGCTCCATACGCCCACCCTTGTCTACATATTCGCCACGTGAGCTTCACGTCGTGTCCGCGAAGCATCGCACGGCCTCTCCCGACTGCCCCGCCCCATTCCCTTTCACCCTGGCCTGACCCAGTTGACACCGCGCTGCAGCTAGGTCTGTATCGACCTCGACACAGGTACCGTGAAGATCGTTGGGGACCCCATGGGCATCACCGGAAAGGACGGCCTCATCGGGGTCACCGAGATCTACCGCCCCACACTGGCCGCCGCCGAGACGGACCCCAGCGCGCTGGCGGCTGACAGAGGTTGCAAGCGCACCGGCTGGTGGAGGGCGTCCTGAAATGCGCTGGGGACTCACAGACTGACGGCCAGGACACCGATGGCAAGGACCAGACTCACTTCGCCGATGGTGCGCAGCGTGCTCACCACGGGATCCCCGTGTCACAGCCCTCGTCTACCCCCACGATTCACGCCCACTCCCCTCACGTTGCTCGGCACAGGGGCCCATGCCCGCAAAGATCAAGGGACTGGTGACCGACTGGGCGGGGTGTGCCAGGATCGATCAGATGACTGAGCGCTCATTCGAACCCGACGCGGGCACTTCGCGGCATCTGCTGGAGGTCACCGCGCATGCCCTCGACGGCGTGCAGGTCCTCACCCTGGCGGGAGAGATCGACTTCGCCAACAAGGACGTCCTGCGCCAGGGCCTCGACTCCGCCGCGGCCACTGGCCCGCGCATCGTGCTTGACCTGCAGCAGGTCACCTTCATGGACTCCAGCGGCCTCAACGTCCTCATCGCCGCCCACCAGAACGCAACCGGGGCCGGCGGCTGGCTGCGCCTGGCCGGGATGCCTGCAGCCGTGCAGCGCACCGTGCAGATCGTCGGCCTGGACAGTGTCATCGCCTGCTACGACACCCTGCCCGACGCCCTCACCGGCTGATGGCGACCGGCTGCGACGGGATGTCCGTCGAGGGCCTCTACGTCTCTTCTTGACCTGGGCGTCTGTTTCAGGGTCGACATGCCACGCCTGAAGCGCAGGGACCACTCGGCCATCACGGTGGTTGCCCTACTGATCTGCCAGAACCAGCAGGTCACCGCCGTCTTCCGGTTCCGTGACGGTGTGTCCCAGCTGGATCAACAGCCCCGAGACCGCGGCCTGCACGATCGCCTGCATGCTGTCAGCTGAGGCTCCGGGCTGGTCCTTCGCCAGCGAAGCGAACCCATCCGACGCCGTCCACCTCACCAGCACCCCGGCTGGCACCGTCGTGAGCGCAAGCCCGGGTCTGCTGTCCTGGGCGTCTTCGCCCACCAGATGGAACCCCGCCTGGATCAAGGCATGCCGAACTTGGGAAAGCAGCTCGGACGGCGCAGATGACACAGGCCCCGCCTGCCCCAATCCTGCTGGATCAAGCCTCCGAATTTAGAACAGGTACGCAGCAGACCCCCCGAGGGCCTGGCCGTCGCCCACGTCCCCGTGGATCGAGGTCGCTTCGGCAGTGGCGGTGACCGTCGCCGCGCCCGCGGTCGCCGCGGCGGTGGTCGGCCGTAGGTGGTCTCGGTCTGCTCCACCCACGTCCCCGTCGGCATGCCCACCACGTAGGCACCCGCGGGGCCGGGGCGACCTTCGGGCCGGTGAGTTTCATGGAATCCACCGCCTGCGCAGCGAGGACCTTCCCCCCGACCACAGGCCAGACCACGGCGCTCACGGCCCGTACCACAGGCCAGACCATGCAGGTCACAGACCTGCGCAGTCACCACGCCGAAAGCCTGCGCACCCCGGCCAGCCATTGCCCAACACACGAACCCAGCCACCGCCCCCGACTGCGCAGCTGCGCATTACGGCCCGGGAAGACTCCGGATGCGCACCGCGAGGGGAGCTGCGCAGTGGGGGCAGCCGCGAATGCGCAGCCGCCTATAGCCGATTGCGCAACCGCCGTCGTGTCTATTGCGCAGGTCCGGTCCGTCGATTGCGCAGCCGAATGTCCCGAAGCCGGGCCGTGCCACACCGCCCTCCTTGGCCTGACACAGTGCGCGGGCAGGCATGCTGTCATCAGGCCGTTGGACGGGGCGCCGGGCTGACCATCGAGGCCGCCGTGTAGCTCTGGCGAGCGGCAGCCCCGAGGCGGTCGTATGCTCATTGAAGGCTGCGGTCGCGACCTTCCGCCACACGGCCTCGTCTGGCACGTCCGTCAGGCGCGGGAATAGCGGTCCGCCCCCGGCCGTGCGCGCCGCGTCCGTGATCCGGGTGAGGGGCAGTGCACCCGTTCGGCGCTAGCCCTCCTCCTCTGGTCCGCACTCCCCTGGAAGGGACCCGACAGGAGAGGAAGCAAATCATGTCTTTTGGAAGCTACATAACACCGAGGCCCGACTGGCCCGTTCACGAGTGGGCCAAGACATACTGGGTTGTGAAGAGGCTGAAGAACGGCGAGGCGGACGACCCCTCCGCGTGGGAAGAGGTGGTCGTGGACAGCTACGGCGCGGCGGAGGCTCTGCTTCGGGAGATCAATCCTCTGACTCAGAAGCCTTACGTTGGGGTCGTCCGTCACGCCCCCAAGCCCTCCTGACCTTGCCGAACCGGTAGGTAGGGGGCGCCTCGCGCCCCTACTCCTCGTCTTTGACCTGGACATCGCCGGTTTCCGCATCAATGTGCACGGCATGCCCGGCCTGCTGAAGGATCTCGGCGAGCGCATGCGTCAAAGCCGAGTACATCCCCGGATGCGCACGATCCTCGTAGTGCCCGGGACCCAGCCACGTGCCGGGCTGCCAGGCAATCACCACAGCATCCGCGGTGCGGCGCACCCTCAGCCCGTGCCCAGCCCCGCCGGAACACGCCAGATCGAAGCCGGCCCGTGCAAGAGTGCGGCACACATCCGCAAGCAGTACGTCCTCGCCGCCCTCAGCGCCCACCGCGGACACTACCCACGGACCGACCCAGACACCGGCCCCCGTCCATCCCGAACACCCGTTTTCGTGAGCCTCGGAGCCCATGGACTCGGTAGCCTGATGACCCAGAGGACGGAAGGCCAAGGACATGACCACCCTCTCGAGGGAGGCCCCATCCAGGGCTGCCGCTCATGCCAGCGGGATGCGCCAGGCGAAGGCCGGGTTGGCGGGGTTGCGGTAGTCGAGCGTGAGGTCGGTGGTGGCCGAGTTCTTGTCCTGCAGGGTGATGCCGAGCTCCGGCTGCTTGTACGGGACGAACTGGACGCCGTCGGGAATGGCACTGGAACCCCTGACGATCCACTGCTGTGCCGTAGACGCGCTGTTGCAGTCGAAGATGACGACGCGTGCGTTCTGCTTGGCCTCCTTGTCCTTGGGCTGCAGGCAGCGCTCGCTCTTGACGTTGACGATGTTGACGACGGGCCAGACGCCATCGGCGTCGGTGTACATGCCGTGCAGTTGGAAGTTCCAGGTGTCACCGCTGTACGGTGCCGACCACACGCGGACCACCGTGTCGTTGGCCGCGCTTCCCCACCACGGCACCATGCGCGCGCCCAGCTGGCCGTGGACGATGTCGACGTCACGCCCGATCGGCACGGTGACGTCGGCGGCCCGTGTCGCGGCTGGTGACACGGCGGCAGCGGTGGCCGGCGGGGCGGATACGCCGAGACTGCAGCCAAGCAGAGCGGCAGCGGCCACCGCCGCGCGGACGGGAGCGGGTCGTCGCACAGACAGCATGAGACCTCCTGGCCATCATCAACGGAGGAACCTCCTCCGCATTCATCACTCAAAGCTACCGATCAACTACGGAGCGTTGTAGGTGGACTTGGAGGCTCGCCCCAGGCACGCAATGCCCCACTGCGCCTCTCGTCTCAGGTTTTGGCAGGCCGAAGCCCGTGCTTGCGCCGAACCGGGCCAGACCGGCCAACCCGCTGCCCGCTCTTGGCCGACTGGTAGAAGCTGGCCCCCGGCCTGGATCCGCGCCGAGTCAGCTTCCAGCACGCTCGGCGCTCGGGAAGGGAGGCAGGTCCATGGATGCTGCTGCCCAGAACGAGGGCCAACCCAGCCAGCCGCCTTCGCGACATCGCCGCGGCCTGCCACATCACCGAACGCACCGCTCAGAGCATCGTCACCGACCTCGAACAGGCTGGCTACATGCGCCGCGACCGCGACGGCCGGCGCACGCGCTACATCCTCTGCCTGGACGGCACCCTCCGCCATCCAGCAGAGGCACACCTGCCTGTCCGGCGGCTGCTGGAACTCTCGACGAACGAACACTGAACCCCCGTACCGCCACCTGCTGAAACAGGGCACCGCGACGACGGAACGTAGCCGTCATGCCGCGCGCGGCCGGCCGGCGCGCGCGAACCGTACGACCGGCGTCCGAATCCCCCGAGGTGCTCCCCGCGTCCCGCCCGCTTCCCTCCCACCCTTCTTCTGTGCCGGGGCGGTCGTGGGGTGCTCTGAGGGGGATGTCAGCACCCAGACCACGCTCCATTGGGCCTCTGACCAGGGGGGACGGAAGCGCCCGCCATGAGGCTGCGCAACCTCCAGCGCAACGCCCTGGCGCAACCTCCAGCGCAACGCCCTGGCGCAACCTCCAGCGCAACGCCTTGGCGCAGCAGCGCAGTTCGCTGGCTTTGTAGGCGGGATTCGAGAGCGTCTGTTGCTCAGCGGTGGGATCGTCTGTTTCCGCGCGAGAACGATGTCGCTGGGTTTTGAGAGCGCCTCAGTGCTTGCCTTGTGGCCATGGTTGTGCCTGTACGGCTAGGGAGTCCGGGTGTTGCCAGAGCCGTACCCGGGTGATGCTCGTTCGTGCTGGCCGCGGGGCAGCCTCTTGGACTCATCAGAGCGAGCGGGCAGGGGCGTCTATAGCGGTCGTCGGCACCAAGGGGAACGCGATCGTTGCTGGACCCGTTGGAGGAGAAGTCGACGGCCCGTGCGTCGGGCGCGCAGTTGAACAGGGGGCGGGATGCACGAGAGGGATCAAGTCGCAACGTACCTGAACGAGCGGGACTACTACATGGCCTCTGGCGCGCCCCGAGATGTACCCGCCGGGTGCATTGCCGGCGGGCCCGGAGATATACCTGGTGCTCCTCTCCCGCCGACCGATGTGCTGGTCGCGATCACGCTCGCGCCGTTCGTCACTGCGGTGGTGGCGTCCCTGGGCACCGGCCTGGGCCAGCGGATCGAAGGAGCGGCCGTGCGCATCCTGCGACACGTACCACGGTCCGCGATCCTCCGCCGGTCACGGCGGTTGCTTCGGGCGCAGGTGGAGGCCGGCGATGCCGTGACAGAGGAGGAGACGGGCGAATCGGTCCCCTCCGCTCTCACTGTTACGACCGAAGGGGGAACGCGGATCCAGCTGTCCACCCAAACTCCGGTTGACGCCCTGACACTGCTTCCTGACGTCGACTTCACGGACGTGCAGGAACTCGGCGATGTACCCACAACTGTCAGGTGGCTCCCCGGCTGGCCCTCCGCCAGGTGGCATGCCGTCAGCATCAAGGATGGGCACATCGTCGATGTGGGGTGGGATCCCGAAACGCGGCGGTGGGTCACAGTCCGGTTCTAGACCTGCAGTGGTCTGCCAGGTTGCGACTGTCGCTTCTGGGCGTACTGCGCGAGTGGTCCGTCCACTGACGCCGACACATCGGGCAGAGCTCCTCCGTCTGTTGCCAGTTCTCATCAGCATTTCTGGGCGCCTGGGTCACGAAACGGTTCTAGGACTGAGCGACATACGTTCTCCGTTCTCGCCTACGTAGCCAGTTCGCCGTTCGCCGCCGCCCGCTGTCCCCTGCTCCACCGCCCGGACGCTCCAGCGGCCGGGCCGCGCGGAGGCGACGCCGACGCGCAACACCGCCTCCAGGGCGCCGATCCCCCGCCGGGCCGACCTCTGCCCCAGCCCCGCCCCATCTCCTTCTTCCTGATCGTGGGTGGCTGAGGGAGGCTCCAGGGGGGATGTCTGACCCCCGACCACGCCCAAAAAGGCGTGGTCACCAGCGACAACGCGCAACGGTCCGAAGGCCTCGCGCAACAGATAACGCAGGGGATAACGCAGGGGATTGTGCAGCAGATGTCGCAGGAGATCCCGGCGGGGTCTAGCGCGGCACGGTGCTGCGTGGTGGTCAGCCGCGGCGGGTCCATCAGCGCCGCCGCTCGCCATGCTCCTGGTCGCGGCCGGCGGATGCCGTCTCGGGCCCGGCCGGGGCCTGGCCTACCGGATTGGGCGCGTCAGACCGGCAGCGTCCGCACACTCCTTCAGGGGCTGCGGTTGTACGGCCAACACCACCCCCGGCACCCCTGGCTGAGTGGCGAACTCCAATTCGGCCGGCTGAGTGAGAAGGCCCGTGCCACGGCGCTCCCACATCACTCCCTCGCGGTCGGTGTACACCACCCATTCCGTCAAGATGCTGGGGGGCTTGTCGAAGCTCAGCCAGTCGGCGCCCGGTGGCTTGGCGAGGGGGTGCCCATCAGAAGGCGGGGACAGGTCCTCGTCCGTGCCGTACCTCATGTCGTTCGAGGTGAACACCAGGTCAGAGCAAGGCGGCACGCTCGGTACCTTGACGACGAATACAACAGTCCACAACACAGGGTCGTCTTCGTCAGGAGGCTCCCCGCGGTCCGCCACGAACAGCATGGTTGCGTTGAAGATCGGATCGGGCGACCGGTTCGTCAAATGCAGCCACGGCGTACCGTCAGGCTGGACGTCCACCCAATATGAGACCCTCGCCGCCTGCTCGCGCCTCTTCTCGTTGGCGGCCTCCTGCGACTGTTTGAGCTGATCACTCGCGACCCTTGCGCTGTAGAGCGTCGCCACTCCGGTAGTGAGCAGGCCGGCGACGCTTGCCAGGATGGTGATAATCGCACCAGTTGCGACCAGGCCCCGGGGTAGGTGTCTGCCCTCATGGCCGCCGTCTCCGCTAGGCACTTCCGTCATCTCTTCACAATGCAAGCGAGCACGCCCGCCAGGAACTTGAGACAGCCATCCGGTGGTCTTCTGTGCTCCCGCGGCCAGCGCTCGTGACGCCAAGGCCCTGCCGATACGCGGTCGCGCACGCACGGTTCCCGGCCGTACCACGGCCCCCACCACCCCGACCATAGGCCAGACCACAACTCCTGCGACCCGTACCACAGACCAGACCATGCAGGTCAGCGGCCTGCAAAATCACCACGGCCGAAAGGCTGCGCAACCGGCTGGCCATTGCGCAGCGCCCGAAGCCAGCCACCACTGCGCAGCTGCGCAGCCTGCGCACTGCCCCCCCACCAGCACACCCCGGGTCTGGCTGGCCGGATGGTCTGCGCAGTGGTCGCAGCCGCCACAGCCGATTGCGCAGCCGGGTGATGTCGATTGCGCAGGTCCGGCCGGCCGATTGCGCAGCCGGTGTGAGGCCGCTACCCGAGACCGGACCATGGCGCCCCGCCTCCGCCGGCGCCTGCCCGAGGCCACAGTGAGAAGTGGCTGGTCACCACCGGAGTCGGGTTTTCGCATGCTGGCTGCGACCTGCGGGTTCCCGAACATGCCAGCCTTCGTCGGCCTCGAGGCGAGGGCGGACGCTCTCGGCTCCCTGGGGTGCTGCGGTCAGTCCAGGATGCCGAGGTCGGTGTCGGGGCGGCAGTGCGGGCACGCATCCACGCCGTCCGCGAGCGCCCGTACCGCCTGCTCCCGCGTCGCGCCCTTGGACCGCTTACCCGCCATGTGACAGCCACCGACGTGGACGTACACCGGCGGGGTGGTCCGGTTCAGGCTCTGCTCGATCAGCCAATCCGGCGCCGGTGGGCGGGCCTCGATGCTGCGTCGGCGTTCGGCCTCGCGGCGTTCCTCGTCGATGATCCACCGCCGGGTACGGGCCAGGTCCCGCTCCTGGACCCGCTCCAGGAAACGGAGCAGGACCAGCTTCGACGGACTTGAATCGTGCACGTGTTCGATTGTAGAGGGTGGCCTGACCCGCGCACCCCAGCAGCCAGGAGGCACCGTGGACCACATCAGCCTCGACGAGCTGCTCAAGCAAGCCCGTGTCGATGTGGGCGCGCTGCCGTCGGCGCCCGCCTCCCCCACTCGGCAGCAGGTACGCGCCCGGATCACCACCCGGCCCGCGTATCCCTGCGCCGTGTGCGGGAAGGGCGGCTCGATGGCCCGTGTCCTCGACACTGACCAGGGGGTTCGCTGGTTAGATCTGTGTCTGAGCCACGGCCTGGCGGTGCTCGAACCCGCGCCGCGGATGCCGACCACGATGGAGGGGATCCTCGCCGACCTCCGCGAGGTCGTGGCAGAGGTTGCGGCCGAAAGGGGCCGGACGCCGCACGTGCGGCTGTGGACTGATGAGGACGGCTGGCAGGACACGCCCATGGATGATCAGCACCGCTACCACCTCACTCTGATCCTCGACGGCAGACCGGCGCGGCACGGCTGGTGGGGCGTTGAGGCCGTGGCCCGCGAGAAGTTCACGCTGTGGGTGAGCGAGTGCAGCGGCAAGGCCGGCTCCCGCGTGATCCTCACCGACGAGCACACCGGCGCCGTGTTGACGACGTGGCCGAAGCAGCCGTAGCTGCTGCCATGCTGAACGGCATGCCCGAAGATCAGCTCTCAGCCGACCAGCCCGCCGACCCGGACAACGCAGCCGGGGAAGCCGGCGAGGCCGTCGCCGACGACATCCTCGATCCGGGCTTCGCGCCCGACTGGCAGCCGACAGTCGGCGAGTACCGGCTCACCGCCGAATAGAGGGTCAGGCGGCCGCGTGCCGCACCGCCTTCTTCACCTTCATCTCCAGCTCGACCCGCGACGTGCCCGACTCCGCGGCCGCAGCCGTGACCGCGGCCTGGAACACCCTGGCCGCCTCCCACCACCGCTCCCACTGCGCCTCATAGGCCTCGCCATCGAGCCCGGCAAGCTTCGCGCGCTCTTCTTCGGAGGAACGTTCCAGCTGGATCAACTCGTCGGGGATGTCTGCCACGGCTGGATCCTAAGCGAATCTGCGTTCGGTCCCCGTGATCGCCGCTGTGCGCGGAGGCTGAAGGTGTTCCGCTCCGCGTCCAAAGCGTGGAATCGGTGCGCACCTGGAGGAACAAGGACCGATGCGGGCGCGGGCAGTGGAAGACGTCGACCATGTCTCCGTCTTCGCCGTCCCGCTGGTCGCTACCCGAGCCGATGCGCGCTGTACCGGTCAACGATCCGGCGCTGCCCGCGGGGTGGGCGGCACAGCCCAAGTGGGATGGCTACCGCGCGCTGGCCGGCCGGTGGGCCGACGGCCGTGTCACCGTGCTCAGCCGGAACGGCAGCGACCTGGCCCGGCCGTTCCCGGAGATCGAGGCGGCCGTCCGGCGGCTGCCGGACGATACAGCCCTCGACTGCGAGCTCATCGTGTGGGAGGCGGGCCGACTCGCGTTCGAGCGTCTCCAGCAACGCATGCACCACCGCGGCGCGGCCGCCGCCCGCGCTGCCATCGAGTGGCCCGCGCACCTGATCGCGTTCGACCTGCTGCGCCTGCACGGCCAGGACCTGACCGGCCGCCCCTTCAGCGAACGGCACGCCGCACTGGCAGCGCTGTTCCTCAAGGAGGGACTGTTGGCGCCGTGGTCGCTGTGCCCGACCACAACCGACCCCGAGCAAGCGGCCGTGTGGCTAGCCGACTACACGGCCGTCGGCATCGAGGGCCTGGTGTTCCGGCCGCTGACGAGCAGGTATGTGCCGGGCGGGCGGGGGTGGACCAAGTACAAGGTGAGGCAGACCACGGAGGCGATCGTGGGTGCGGTCACGGGCAGTCTGCGGGCTCCCATCACGGCGCTGTTGGGCCGCTACGACGAGAGCGGGCGCCTGCGGTACACCGGCCGCACCACGATATTGGGCGCGGCCGTCCGGCACGCCCTCGCCGACCAGCTGCACGCCGGCAACGCGGGCCACCCGTGGACAGGGCGCACCTTCAATGTGGGGTGGGGCTCGCGGGAGCAGTTGTCGGTGCACCTGGTCGCGCCCGACGTCGTCGCCGAAGTCGCCGTGGACGTCGCCCGGGACAACGCCGGACGCTGGCGCCACCCGGTCCGGCTCACCCGTATCCGCACTGACATGGAGCCCGGCAAGGTACCGCTGTTCGGGGCCGCGTCTTAGCGGGTCAGTCGGCAGGTGTTCCAGTTGCGTCCGTCGCGGACCAGGGCGCCGCTGCGTTCCAGGTTCTGCCTGTGCAGGCTGAAAGGCTGGTTGCGCCCGCGCTCGCACCTGTGTCCTACCTGAAGGTCTTTCAGTTGGATCTAGCGTGATGCCATGACGGACGAATCGGATGAGCAAGGCCTGGCAGGTCGTGTGCACGCGCTGAGCAAGCGCAACCTACTGATCGTCGTGGTGCTGTTCCTGTCCAGCATCGTCACCGCCGTCAGCACCCTGGCCACAGCCTGGGGTGTACTGCGCAAACAGACCATGGACTGGCGGCCGGCCGAGTACCGCAAACTGCAGAGCCTGCGGGGCGGGCACACCATCGAACGGTTCACCAGCGTCCTGGGCAACGCTTCCTACCGGGCACCCTTCGTTGAGTTCGCACCGGTGCCGGGCCAGGACACCTCCAAGCTCACCAAGCACGTCTTCCGCCCCCGCGAGGAGTACCGGGTCGAAGTCATCACCGCGCCGGGCGGCTCGACTCTGGTGTACGCGGTGACCTCATGTGATCCCGACTTCAAACCATCGTTCGAGGTCAACCGACTGAGCGAAAAGAGGCGCTTCACCGTCACTCTCGGCATGCGACTCGCCGACGTACGTCCGAGCGATAGCACCTTCCGGCAGTTCATGACCCAAACCGGAGAGCGCTATACCGCCGTCTACCAGTCAGAGATCAGCGACGGCAGCGACGGCAGACGCGGGTATGCGTGGGGCAGCAACGATGTCTGTCCGCTGACAACAGAAGACGAACGGCGGCGCTCCGACGCCATTTGGAGCAGGTGGGAGAAGTGGCAACTGGGCCGCGACAGAGACGACGTCGGCGTGGTCTCGGGAGACCGGAGCGATCCCTCCACACGAAATCTGATGGAGCGATCGTCAGTGAATGTGTATGCCGAGACCACACCAGACAGTCAGATCGACTGGTACTACCCGGCCCTGATCGGAGTTGACCGGCGCTACGCCGACTGACAGGCCGCGTCGCGCTCAGCGGAAGAGCGGGCACCACGCCCACGAATGGGTGCAGTAGTTAGGAGTCGGCTTCCCCAGCCGTCGGGGAACTGGTGACGCTCCGGCCGAAGTCCTGACGCCCTGTCACCGCTGTTTCGGGAACGTCCAGCCCGGCCAGTCAGGGTGGGGCGGTTGCACGATCAAATCGGCTCCGCTCCCGGGTGCCGACCTCTTGGGGAGGCCTTGCCGCTCTGGCGTGGTCTGGCGTGCATGTCGGCCTCGGGTGGCGGTGTGACTGCCTGTGATGTTGAAGTCCATGAGTAGTGTCTCGAGGTCGCGCGCCTCCTTGCTGGCGCCGGCCTTGTCCAGACGTTCTTGGACTTGGCGCACGAGCCGCTCGATTTCGATTTTGGCGCGCATCTCCAGGCTGGCGCGCTGTGTGACGGCGTGCTGGACCGACTGCTCTGCTTCGAGACGGAGTTGGTCGATGTCCTTGAGAGTCTTGTTGATCGAGGCGTAGGCGGTGCTTCTGTGTTCCTTGGCGCGTTGCTCAGCGGTCTGGAGCATCTCGCGGGATCTGGTGACGGCTTTGGTGCGGATCTCGTCGGCGGCCCTGTTGGCCTCCTCGACTATCTCCTCTAGGCGTCGGCGACCTTGAAGTTCGAGGTTGGCGGCTTTGGCGACTCCGTCCGCGATGATCGCGGCCGCTTTGCGCTCCACTTCGGGGAGCCGTTCGTGTAGGCGTTCGAAGTCGTCATGAGCAACTTGGAGCAGCCGTCGTGCGCGGCGTTCAAGGTGCTTGGCCGCTTCCATCCGCCGGCTGGCCTGTTCCGACAGGTCGAGTGCCTGTGCAATGACAGTGTGGGGGTCTTCTGTCAGTGCGCGGAGCCTTTTGATCTCAAGCTCGAGGCGAGCAATGTGCGCTGCTGGAGCCTCGGCGGTTGCTGCGCTCGCGGCGGCGATGCTGCGCTCTTGCTCTTCGAGTTGCTTCAGTCGCTCTTCCCAGACGTCAGGGTCGCCTTCCAGTGCTGTGACGACGTCCTTGAGGAAGACCGCGGTGGGCGCCTTCTTCGCGTTGAACAACTCCGATAAACGCGGCTGTCCGTAGCCGACCCTGGTCGCGAGCTCGGTGAGGGTGGGGGCGCCTGCCTCTTTGTGGAGTTGGCGCAGCTTGAGGACGAAGGCGGTCAGGGGCCGATCGTCCTCTACCAACGGGGTCAACTTGCGCCCCATGAGCCCCCCTCGTTGCGGTTCATCGGTAGAGGGGACATTGTTCCGGGCTGGTGTGCGAAAAAACCAATTGATCTTGGCGTCATCAGACGATCACTCAGGACTGCTTTACCTGCCGCTTGTTCAGCGTGGAGGCGAACGATGAATTGCCGAAGATTCCGATGATCGATCATCCGCTGCCGACAGAGCGCCCGCTTTCCCGCAAGTTCGCCGTTGCCGCGAAGGTCAATATCGCGTTTGGTTTGAACATTGCCGAAGGCTTGACTTGAGGGGAACCGCTGCAATCGCGAAGCCGCGGCCTCCATCACCCCATGCCCGGGGCTCCGCACCCCTGGATCACCGGCACAGTCTCATGGGGAGGCCGCTCTCGAATGCCGGTGGCCCCGGACCCAACCGGGCCCGGGGCCAGGCCCTGCGCCGACTGTGCGGCGCGGCGAGAAACGACCGACGACTCAGCCGGGATGCCGTGCGAGGACGCCCTGCTGAGGCACATCGCTTCTTCTCAAGGACCAACACATGATGCACCGCGTGGCTTCCCCGCTGGTGAAATCCGCGTATCGTCCACGCATCCGGGTGATGCTGGGCAGTAGCACTTCCCAGGACATCGACTTCAGTAGTACGTGGACGTGGGCCGCTGCGATCGGCGCGGCCGGCCTCCTGGTGGGCTTCTACTTCTCTGTCGACCAGGTGCGCAGGCACAGGAAGGATAAAGAGGCCGCTCGTCTCAAGCCTGACTACGACCTGCTCGACGAAGTCGTCGTAGTGATCGGCAAGCTCGAAGGCATGCCGGCGCAGAAGGCGGACCTGTCCGCTCTGAATGAACTGCGCAGCCGGGTCAAGCAGGCGGAACGCCGTTCGCCTGACCTGGCGTTCGGCGAGGTTGTCGTCCGTATCGACATCTACCAGAAGACCGTTCTGCCCGACTGCTTCAGGAAGAAGCTCACGGGCAAGCGGATCGATCTGGATGAACTCCTGGATCTCTCCCGGCAGCAGGGCGCAGCCCTGACCGAGATCAGGAACGCGTGTGATGCGGTACAGCGGGAGATCGATCGCCGTACCAAGTGAGGTGATCAGCCGTGTGCAGCGTTCGGGCTGGCGCTGCACACGGTGTTCCGTGATTCTCAGCAGGAAGCGGGGGTGCACAGCGCGGCCACGATGGCGAACGACGTCCGCACCATCGGGATCGCCATGGCAGGGGGCAACGCGGTGCCGGTCATTTCCCCATGAGCCATCCTGTTCCGGATCTCGCGGCCCGCATCGAGCACGTCCGCCTGTTCGGCGGTCAGTTTCCCGGACCCCAAGCCCAACCTGATGAGCTTCTGGAGGGACTGCTTCCCGGCGTCGGGGACCGTGGCACGCAGGACCGCTTCAACGGCGATGAGCGAGTGCAGCACGGCCGCGGTGGAGAACTCGTAGCAGTAGTAGGAATGGCGCACCATCTCGCGCGCGGTGTTGAGCACGGTCGCGGCCTTGTCCGGTACGCCCTCTGGAACCACCAGGTCCGCCACCAGCTCGTGCATGTCCGCGTACTGGTTGACGAAGTAGTGGGCGCGGGGGTCCGGTACGGGCCAGGGCAGGTGCGGGGTGTTCACGTCGGAAGTGTCGCAGTCCTGCGGTGGGCCAGGCAGCTGCATTTCCTACGCGTGCCCATGAGACAGGCCGGCGGGGGCGGACACGTACCTGGGGCCGTCGAATGCACCGCAATCGCGTTCCGACCTAGTAATGTTCGGCCTCATGAGCATCCCTAGCCCTCGGGGGGAACGAGAGAAGCTAATCACCGCTCTCACCCCCAAGCTGCGCAGGCACCTGAAGATCCGTGCGTTCGAGCACGGAATGGACATCCAGGACGCGGCTGAACACGCCATCCGTGCCTGGTACGAGACTGACGGCGCGCCGGAAGTGGACACGGACGGCGCCAAGACGTGGGGGACGTTCCTTCCGGTCGGAGAGCCCGACAAGTTCAAGTCGGTGTGCTCCGAGCGTGGGGTGACGTACGTTCAGGGCCTGGCGCAGGCCTTGACGCTGTGGCTCGACACCCACCCCTCCCCCAGTGCCCCGCTGGTGAAGCAGCCGGTGGTGCGGGTGATAGTGGCGAACCAGAAGGGCGGCGTCGGCAAGACGTTCATCTCCTCCGGTATCGCGCAGGCACTCGCGGAGGCCGGCCATCGCGTCCTGCTGGTCGACTACGACCCGCAGGGGCACCTCACCGCAGAGCTCGGCTTCGAAGAGCTCATGTACGAGGACGGCGTCGAGACGCTCATGATGCACATGGACGGCACCGCCACCGGCGACATCCATGACCTGCTGGTGGCGCTCGACGAGGACGTCTTCGGCGACCGGCTGCACCTGCTGCCTGCAAGTGATGACGCGTTCCTACGGGACGTGATCTTGTCGAAGGTGAGCTTCAGTGAGGCCGCCCTCGAGCGGGCTCTGGAGCCGTTGGAGGATGACTATGACGTCATCATCGTCGACGGTCCTCCCAGCCTCGGGCCCAACATGGACACTGCCATGTACTACGTGCGCCGACGCGAGGGCGAGCTGGAAGACCGTTCCGGCGTCATCACTCCGGTATGGGCGAACAGGGCCTCCCACCGCGCGGTGCGTCTGCTGAAGGCGCAGAAGGACGACCTGTGCAGGAAGGGCCGGATCCAGGTCGACCACCTGGGGTTGGTCATCAACGCGTACGACTCCCGACGCGGAAAGCTCGTTCAGGAGAACAAGAACGAGTGGGAGAAGAGCAGTTCGCCGCCGGTGCTGGCCGTGATCGGTGATCTGAAGGAAGGCCGGGAAGCCGCGGACGGTGAGATCCCGCTGCTGGTGTATGCCCCGGATAGTGAACACGCGCAGGTCATGCGCGACCTGGCGAAGGAGTTGGCTGTATGACGGCGCGTAGGAAGCGAGTAGTCCAGGGCTTCAGCGTGGACGAAAGCAAGGGCAAGCAGGAGCCCCGCCGGCCTCGCACCCGGAGCGAGATCGCGAACGGCGAAGGACGTCGTCCGCCTGCCGCTGTCGCTCTGTCTGCGCTGGCGCACAACCCGCACAATCCGCGGGAAGAGCTGACGGACATCGAGGAGACCGCTGCCTCGTTGAAGGCCAAGGGGCAGATTCAGCCTGTGTCGGTGGCGCGGCGTGCAGCGTTCCTCAATGCCCACCCGGGCCTCGAAGAGAAACTCGGGGAAGCCGATTACGTCGTCATCGACGGCAACCGGCGACTGGCAGCCGCTCCGCTGGCTGGCCTGACGCAGCTGCGGATCGACGTCAACGACGACCTCGTAGCGAGTGCAGAGGACACCCTGGAGGCAGCGCTCGTAGCCAACATTCACCGGGTGGATGTGCCGCCCCTGGACCAGGCGCGTGCGATTCAGCAGTTGCTGGCCAAGCACGGCAGCCAGGGGGAAGTCGCCCGGCGCCTGGGCAAGTCCGGTGCGTGGGTATCGCAGCGTCTCGCTCTTCTTGAGCTGCCGGAAGACCTTCAGGAGAAGGTGGAGACGAAAGAGCTGTCCGTCAAGGACGGGCGCCGTATCGGCCGGCTCCCGAAGGATCAGCAGCAGGCTGAAGCCGAGAAGGCTCTTAACCGGGTTAAGGCTCCACGCCAGAAGCGTGGAGCGTCTACGGCGCAGGCAGCTGATGTGCCTCATCAGCCCTCCGGACCTGAAGGCCGCGTTAACCCGGTTAACGCTCAAGCTTCCGAGACAGCAGCAGGCGATGCCCTTAACCCGGTTAACACCCCGGCGTCTGAGGAGGCTGACGACCAGAGCCTTAACCTGGTGAACGACTCCGCCTCTCAGAACAGTGGGCAGCCCCGCCAGTTGCCGTACGACGATGCGCCGTTCCTGGCCCTGCACCTGCAGCGGAAGATGGAACCTGGCGTCTTCGTCCAGTTCGCCAGTGTGGTGATGGGTTCCCTTCGGGAGCAGGACCCTGAGGCATACGGCGCGCTGCTGGCCGAGTTGACTCAGCGGGAGCAGCAGTCAGTCTGAGGTACTGCTGGCCCAAAACAAGAAAGGCCCGTGCCCACCACGAATCTGTGGTGGGCACGGGCCTTTGCCGTGCGGCGTGCGTCAAGGCTGCCCGATCCTCGGGCGCGCCCTTGGTCAGAGTTGGGCAGGCGGGTGGGTGTAGCGGATGGGTCGGCCGAGGTCGCGGGCGTAGGCGATCTCGCAGCGGGTGCTGTCGCCGATGTAGCCGCCGGGGTTGACGATCAGGATCTCGTCCGCCATGTCGATCTTCCGTAGGTGCAGGTCGTCCAGCACGGCCTTGAGACGAGCTGCCTTGTCGGGGGTGTCCCACAGCGGGTGCGGTGTCTTCAGGTTGCATCCGGGGGCGAGGACGATGCGGCCGGCCGCGGTTTCGTAGAGCGCGGCTTCGGTGAGGGCGTCCCAGTAGCGGGTGGATCCGCACAGGACGACGATCGTCGGCTGGTCAGGGGTGGCGTGCACGCGGGCCCTTCCTTTCATCGGGTCGGCTCCTGTTCGGGGGTGCGGTGGGCCCTTGTCGACGACACGGGCGGGCTCAGGTAGCGGGCGGCGATGTTCACGAAGTCGTCGTGGGCGACCTTCGCGGCCTCGCGGGCTGCGGTCAGGGCCTCGCTGGTGGCGTACGCGTTCCGCATCGCATACGTCAGCGTGATCATGTGGTCGGCGGCGGTGCGCACGGCCTGGTCCTCGATGAGGACGCGCAGCGCGATCAGCGGGCGGGTGACCGCGCTGCGGGTCATGTGGCTCTCACCGCGCAGGGCCTCGATCCGCTCGGTGCCGGCCCGCTTGAGGACGGCGTCACCGCGCCTCCACATCGTCGTGCGGTGGTCGGAGGCGGCGCAGGCCAGCGCGGTGACGGCCTCCAAGCGGTCGCGGCGAATCGACTCGCCGTGGCTGACGCGCACCTGCCGTTCGGCGGCACGTTCCTGGAAACGGCCGGAGACGATCGCGCCCAGCAGCGTGGCAACGACGGCGAGGCCGGCGGCGATGAGGGTGGCTAACACGCAAGGGCTCCTCGGAGTGTCGGTGAAGGGGACGAACCGCGCTCGCGCCGGCGGATCATCGGGCGGTCACCTTTTGGGTGTGTGGGCGGTGGCGGCGAGGAACAGGGGCAGGGCGCGGTGGTGGGTGGTGTCGAGCGTCCAGAGCCGGACCGGCCGGTCGTCGACGGTGATGTCAAGGAACGTCATCTGCCACCACTGGTGCAGGCCGGGGGTGCGGTGAGGGTCGTGGGTGCCGTAGGCGCTGGCGCCCGTGGTGTGGCCGGTGGCGTGCAGGGCCTGTGCCCAGGCGCGCAGGGCAGGCCGGTCGGTGACCTGGATCAGAGCGGCTAGTCCGAGGCCGGGGACGTCGGTGACATGGACCGACTGCGCGGACAGGCCGGGGTGCGCGGCGATTAACCGGGCCGCCGCTTGGGAGGGGGGCAGGTCCTGTTCGTCTGCGGGGGCGTGCACAGGGGGTTCCTTCCTTCAGGTGGTGTGGTGCTGCGGGACGGCCGGACTTGGCGTCGACGGCCGTCCCGCAGGTGCGGGGTGGTGCAGTACGTGCTGAGCCGCCAGGCGTATGCCGCGCCCGTAGCCGGGTGGGCATTTCCTGAGGCCTGCGGTCAGGGCTGGTCGGTGGGCGGGGGTGGCTGTTCGTGGGCGGCGATGACGTCCTCGAGGCGGCTGGGGTCGTCGGTGGCGCCGACCCAGGTGCCGCAGACGTGCCAGACGCTGCTCCGGCCGGTGTCGGGGTCGTGCCACAGCTGGTAGGCAGCGTGCCGTTCGAGCAAGCCCTGGGGGGCGAGGCTGTCGGGCTGTAGGTCCTGCTCGCTGTCGACGGTTGCCAGCTCGGTGCCACTGTCGAGGACGTCGATCCCGTACACGTGCAGCCGGAGCCCGTCGCCGGGGTGGTCGGGTAGTTGCAGGTATCCGGTGACCCGGAGCAGGTCCTGGGGGTCCAGATCGGTGAGGACGGCGCGGACCAGGTCCGGGTCGGTGGCCAGGCACGGGATGACGAGTTCATCGACGCGGTCGTCGGTGGGGCAGACCACCAGCTGGAACGAGGCGGTCGTCGCGCTGACGTCGTCGTCGGGCAGGCTGTGGTCGTCGAGATAGCCGTCGAGGGCGATCAGAGTGTCCATCAGCGGGCCTCCGCCAGGGATACGCCCGCGCGCCGGGTGCGGCGTCGGGGCCGGGGCGTGTACTGAGCGCGCTCCAGCGTCTGCCGGTGCTGCTCCTGCTGTTCGGGGGTGACCGGCTGGCGCCACGGCTCATACGGCTGCGACCACAAAGGGTGCGCCGCGGGGACGTCGACCGGGGCCGTCGGGCGCGCGGTGCTGCGCAGCGCGCGGGCCCGGTCAGCCGCCGCAACCACACCGACCCAGTCCGTCCCGAGACGGGCCCGGAGGCGGCGGCGCAGGTTGGTGCGCTGCCCGGGAGTGGTCGCAGCCCAGATGCCGCTCTGCGTCAGCGAGGGATTGGCCAGCGCCCATTTGAGGCATTCGGCGACGATGGGGCAGCCGCCGCACACCCTCCTGGCGCGGGCCACACGTCGACGGTCATCTG
This sequence comes from Streptomyces sp. NPDC020489, assembly GCF_044386545.1. Lineage (NCBI taxonomy): Bacteria > Bacillati > Actinomycetota > Actinomycetes > Kitasatosporales > Streptomycetaceae > Streptomyces > Streptomyces sp. NPDC020489. Next base: position 145,494 of record NZ_JBIRUZ010000017.1, on the reverse strand, counting down.
TGTCTGCCGGGGCCAGATCGTAGGCGAACAGGTCGGGGTTGGTCTGGCAGGCCAGGCCGCCCCGGGTGTGGGGGTCGGGGATGCGGGGGTCAGCCAAGTGCGCTTTGGCCATGGGGAATCTCCTCACGGAGTGATCAAGATGAAGGGGGGTCAGGCGTGGCCGCTGGTGGGCTTCTTGGGCTGGGCGTCGGAGGCGAACCGGCCGGAGCGGCGGGCCTCTACGGGGTCCGCGGCGATCCAGTCCTCAGCGCAGACCTTGTGTGCGGGCTCGCCAGCGTGAGAACGCAGAGACGTGGGCCGCCCGCACAGCACGCAGGGCACGTCCAGCCACGCGAAGTGCCGGTTGCCGGACCAGACGAGGAACTCGCCGGGCGCCGGGACACAGCCCGGCTTGAACTGCCGCTCAGGCCGGGCGTGCGAGGGCCGCCGCCGTCGTGCGGGCCGCGTGGTCATGTGATGGGAAGGTGGGTGCCGTTGCGGCCGGGGCGGCGCCCCTGAACGGCGGGCGCGTAGGCGTCCTTGAGGGTGGCGATGTATCCGCAGCTCTCACTGCCGGTCTTGACCCGGTACATGGCCATGTCGGCGCCGCGCAGAATCCGGGAGGCATTCGCTCCCGCGGGCAGCATGCCCGCACGGGCCACACCGATGGACACGGCCGGAGACAGAACGCCATAGCCGTCGTGGTCGACGGGCTGCGCCAGCTCCTCGCGCAGGGCGCGGACCTCGCGGACGGTGTCGGCCGGCGACAGCAGTACAGCCACGCCGAACTCGTCACCACCAAAGCGCGCGGCGACACCGCCGCGGGCCTGCGCCCACGCGTCGAGCCGGCGTCCGATCGCGGCAATCAGGACGTCACCGGCGGCGTGCCCGAGGGTGTCGTTGACTGCCTTGAGTCCGTCGGCGTCGGCAACCAGGACGTGCAGCTGCTCGCGGTCACCGGCGGCAAGTCGGGCGATGCGGTCCATCAGGACGCCGCGGCCGGGCAGGCCGGTGAGCGGGTCACGGCGCGCGGTGCGCAGCTGGCGGCGTACGCGGACGTCGTCGACGACAACGGCCAGGGCGAGCGGCACGGCGGCCGCGGCGAGGGCGAATGTGCGGGTCGGCTGCCGTAAGGCAGGGATAACGGGCATGATGAAACCTCCAGTCCCGCCCCTTGAGGGCGGGCGTGAGAGAGGCGCACCCCGACTGCTGTCCAGGCGTAGGGGGTGCGCCTCTTGTGTGTGGTGATCGGTGCGGTGGGCTGGGTCAGGCGGTCAGGCTGAGCACCTGCTCCCCGGCCGTATAGGGGGAGGGCATGTCGACGGACTCGCCGGTGAGGGCCTCAACGCCCATGGCGACCAGGTCGCGTGCCACGTTCGTGCTGACGGCGTTGCCGATCATCTCGATCGTCTGGTCGCGGTCCCCGAGAAACTCGAAACTCTCGGGGAACTCCATGGCTCGCGCGGCTTCCCGGACGCGGATCATGCGGTAGCGGCATTCATCGAGGCTGGCCGCGTAGCCGACCAGGCCGTGCCGGTCGCGGGTGGTGAGGGTAGGCATGGGCACGGTCGCGGGCTGGGTGCGGCTGTTGCCGTAGTACGGCAGCAGTTCGTACGGGGCGAGGCCGGCGGGCTCCTGGTCGGCGTAGACGATGCCGTGGTTGATGCCGCCCGCGGTGAGCGTCGACATCGGCTGAGCGGACGGCCGGTGCGAAGATCCGCCGCCGTGCAGTTCGATCATGTAGGGCGCGAGCAGGGCGCCGTCTCCGTGTGCGTGGCGGTAGCGGTCCCAGCCGTCGCGGATCTTCCGCATGGTGTTGGCGACCAGCGGGATCCGCCGCTCGCCGATCATTTCGGCGGGTTGCGTGAAGTCGATCGCCTCGGCCGCCGCCCGTACGTGCGGTTCGACGACCTGGTGGCGGCACTCGCTGCGCGGGCAGCGGTAGACGTACTGGCCTGTCTTGATCCCATACACGCCCCACGGGCGCTCAGGGGAGCAGACCTTCGTGTGCTTCCACGACTGGATCAGCTGCACCAGGCCGTGCTGGTCGCATGTCCCGTACGGGCGCAGCCACTTGTCGAAGTCGGGGCGACGGTCGCCCTTGCGCCAGAACACGACGTACATGCGGGGGCGCCGGGAGCGGGCTCCGAGACCTGCCGCGTGCGCGTGCGCGGAGTCCATGTAGCAGATCTTGTAGTCGTAGGGGCCCCACATGGCGACGCTGCGCACCCATGTGTCGAACGCGGCGCCGGGCGCTTCGTCCGGGCCCCACCAGCGAGCGTCGGGCACGTTCTCCACGAAGATCATGCGGTAGCGGTGGTGTTCTGCGAAGCGGGCGACATCGCTCATGGTGGCGCGTGAGCGGATCGCTGTTTCGTCGGTGCCGTCGGTGGCGAACAGTCCGTTGGTGAACTCGCCGTAGCCGCGTTTGCGGCCTCGGGCCCGGGTGTGGTGGGTGCACTCCGGGGACGCCCACAGCATGTCGGTGCGGGGGTACTTGCCGGGCATCACCTGGGAGATGTCCGCGCAGTCGTGGTCGGTGTCGGGGTGGTTGTGCTGGTGGGTGTCGATGGCGTGCCGTGCGTGGTTGGCTGCGAGGACGACGCGGACACCACGGATCTTGAGGGCTCCGCAGGTGGTACCGCCCCCGCCGCAGAACAGATCTGTCAGAGTGATCAACGCTGGGATGCCTTTGCTCAGGCGGCACGTGACCGGCCGCGAAACGGGGTCAGACCAGCGCGGCGAGCGCGGCCAGGAGCAGCAGGGCGAGCGCCGCGAGGGTCGTGTCGACGGCCGACCGGAGCTGGGTGAACTTCCGTACGGCGATCGTGGACAGGACCCGGATGCGGGCCGGGCGGGAATCGCCGCCCATGCTGGCCTGGATCGCGTCGTCGTCGAGGCGTGCCCAGTACGGGAAGCTGGCCCGGTCCGAACCGCCTAACCGGGGCCGGACGACCAGCAGGAGCAGGACGGCCGCGGTTGCCAGGGCGAGCACCGCGGCCACGGCGAAGACTTTGGCCACGGTGGGCAGCGGGTGGCCGGCGGCGGCCGCGAGCCCGGCGAGTACGGCGCCGTTGAAGGCCAGCAGGAGCGAGGCCTTGCCGTCGGTACGGGCGATCTCTCCCGCAAGCGTCGTGCAGGCGGCCTCCAGGTTCTTGTCGGTGCGGGTGTCCGGGGCGGGGATGGTCATGAGGGTGCAGCTCCTCAGTGGGATGCAGTGCGGACAGGGCTTCTCAGGCGGCCAGTTCATGGGGTGCCGCGACAGTGATGTAGGTGCGCGGGTCCGCCGGTGTGCCGTTGTGGCACTCCAGGCAGGACCCGAGGGTCTTGAGCGGAAGGCAGTGGTAGTAGCGCCGCCCGCACGGGCCGGGGCAGGTCTGCCTCGCGGCCATCGCCTTGTCGAGCGCGGCCTCTTGAGCGAGCGTGGGCACCCGCTTGGGCCGGGTCAGGCGCAGGTCGTAGAGGTAGGCGCGGGTGCGGTGGGTGCAGGACCATTGCGGGGTGTACCGGCAGCGGGCGCATCGCAGGATGGCGACTGGGCCGTGGCCTCCAGGGCTGACGCAGCGCTCCCGTAGCTGTCGCCGCGTGAGGAGATGGTCGGGGCAGGCTCCGCGGTCGTACTCGGGAAGGCCCTGCGCGCCGCGGAGCAGCCGCGTGACCGGACAGGTCGGGCGGCGGCGCATCACCGTGTCCAGGTGCCAGGCAGCCCTATCGGGCGGTGCGGGTAGCGGGGGCCGGGACGCTGCGGGCGGGGCCGGCCGATCCGGCGGCGCGGGCGGGGGATGAGCACGGTCGGGTCCTCCGGGAGGTCAGGGGAATGTGTGCTGCGCAGGGCGGCTTGGCTACGGCGTGTCCGAGGCGGGCGTGGAGGGCGAGCTGGTGGCCGTCGGGCCCGGTGACGGCGTGGCGGGGGTGTCGGTGCTGTTCTGGGAGCCGAGGACGACGGCGAGCGCGACGCCGGCGCCCACGGCTATGCGCGCCAGCAGCGACAGCCTCGGCTTGGGCGGGGGATGGGGGATGAACCAGCCCGGGATCGGCTTCGGGGCGTGCTGGGGCATGCCGGAGCTCCTTGTTGGCGAGAGGGAGTTGGAAGCGGGGCTGCGCGGGCCGGTCGGCCTGTCCGGTCCTCACGCCCGCGCCGGGGCACAGGGGTGAGGGCCAGGCAGTGCGCCCGGGGCAGGGATGCGCTGAGGGCCCGCACCGTGTGGGGTGCGGGCCCTCAGCTGGGGGCGGTATGGGAGTCAGCCGGACGGCAGTTGCTTGCCTGTGGTCGCGTCGTAGGCGATGCCGGTGGGCGAGAGCCGGACGGACAGAGACTGTGCCCGGCTGCCCTCCTTCCATTTGCGTCCGCCGACCGCGATGCGCACGGTGACGTCGGCGAGCGGATCGTCGACCGGCAGCGTGATCTCCGGGTCACGGGGCCACTTGCCCCCTGACAGCGTGGCGCTGGCGCTCTCGCCACCGCTGTCGATGCGCAAAAAGCGGGCGTTCGGGTCGAAGTAGGAGCGGAGCCCCAGGACGACCCGCCGCTTGTCGCTGCTCCAGTGGGCGACGACGTCGGCCTTGACACCGTCTATGTCGAGAGCGGCCTTTGACCTGCCCTGGTAGGCGGCTGCCTTCGCTGTGCGTTCCTGCTGCTCCTCCTTATCCTGGCTGGCCTGCGAGATACCGGCGAGAGTGATGCCCAGAGCCGCCACGGCCGCGGCATAGGGCCATACGCGGCGGCGTCCTCGTGGCTGCGGTTCCTCGGTCGTGGCCGGCGGCTGTGGGGGCGGCCCGGGCGCACTGTCCCGGGCCTGTGTGCCGTCGGGGTTGTCGTAGTTCTCGGACCGCTCATTGCCCATGCCCATACGAGCGACGGTAGCGCGGAGCCAAACGGCCTGGCCGCGGTTTCCGCCGAGCTCCGCGACCGCCGCGCGGGTGGACAGCCAGGACATGGCCTCCGGGGAGCGAATGCCGTGCCTGGTGATGGCCTCCCGTTCGCCGATCGCGGCGAGTTGGGCGGCCTCGCTGTATCGGCCCTCGCGCGCGGCCTGGAGCGTGTCATCGCGCCGGGTGTCGATGACGTTCGGCGGCATCTCCCACCCCCAGTCATCGGCGGCCGCCGGTTCCGGCGCGGGCTGCGCGCTCGTGTCGTCCACGAGTTCCGCGTCCACGATCTCCCCGTTGTCGAGGGTTTCCTCGTCGAGCACATCGGCGGCCTGCTCGATGTCGTCGTGCTCATCGTCCAGGGCGGCGGCCTCGCGGTCGGCGTGGGCCTGCTGGGCTGCACGGCGCCGGGTGCCGGTGTCCGTGAGTCGGGCCTCTTGGTCGTCGATGACGGTCTGGATGATGTCGACGTAGGCGGGGCCCACCTTCCATACGGCCTGACCGGGCCCGAGGTCGGGGATGGCGTCGATGGCCCACTGAGGCAGACCAAGCAGCGCTCCGGTCAGCGCCGCCTCATCCCGTCCGAGCCGCCCCACATGGGCGATCTCGCACAGCCGCGCCAGGTCCTGCGCGCGCCCCTGTCCCAAGTCGGACAGCGTGTGCATCACGACGTTCATCTCCAGCGCCGCCTTGCGGGAGTTCTTCAGCAGCCGCTGGATCAGTTCGGTGGTGGCGGGGGACAGCAGGATCTGCCACGCCTCCTCGAGGACCAGGTGCCGGTGCACGGCGGCCGACTGGCGCAGCCACACCTGTTCCACCCAGCACGCAACGGCCGCCATGAGCGAGGGAATCGCCGGGCTGTTGCGGTCCATGCGCGTGAAGTCGAAGGACAGGATGGGCAGATCGGTCGGCGGCAGCGCCGAATCCTCCCCGTCGAAAATGCCTCGCAGCGATCCTTCGGTGTAGCGGGTCAGCGCCATGGCGGCGCTCTCGCCCCACTCAGCGAGTCGGGCGGCGGACCACCGGCCGTCCTGCGGGCTGACCAACGCGTCGGTGAGCCCGTTGAGGTTGGTGGCCTTGGGATGGTTCAGGGCGTGCTGAAGGGCGTGCGTTGCCTGTGTGGTGAGGGCGTCCGGTTCACTCGCCAGGATCAGCGAGCGCACCAGCTGCTCGCGCACCTGGGGTGAGAACAAGTCCGAGCACGGGTTGAGCTTGAAGGCGCCGGCCTCGATGACCAGGCCCCCCAGATCCCGCACGAGCGGACTCCACTCGCCGCTCATGCTGTCCTCGCCAAAGCTGTCGACGACGACGGCCTGGTGCTGCTGCTCCAGGATCTCCCGGCGGATCCGCACTTTGGCCGTGGTGGACTTTCCCGACCCCAAGCCCCCGAGCCCGATGCTGTTGGTCGACGGCAGGATCGCCGTATCGGCCAGCACGGGCGAGAGGTGGAACGCCCGCCCGTCCAACAGGGAGCGGCCGATGGGGATTCCGGGGAATCCGGCCGCGCTGGCGACGAACGGGGCGGTGATCGCGGCGTGCGAGGTGGCGAGGCGGATCAAAGCACCGCTCCTTTCCGTGTCGAGGCGCCGTGCGGGGTGGTCATCACGTGCGCGCGGTGCTGCTGGCCCGTGAGCCAGTCGAGCCGGATTCGGTACTGGTCGGTGACGAGGGATGCCTGCCATTGGGCGTCGGCGACGGCCTCGGGGCTGTCGCCCCACACCGTCATGTAGGCGTCGATGTCGACGAGGCTGGCGCCCTCTACCAGGGCGCCGTGGGTGGTGTCGGCGGCCATTTCGTGGCGCGCGGACGTGATCTTGTCGGTGGTGAAGGCGCTCCCCGCAGCGTCCTGCCACCGTGCGGAGCGCCGGGACTGGGCAGCAGGCAGCGGCCGGTACAGCACCGCGAACGACCGCTCGTAGTCCCAGAAGGAGCCGGGTGTTTGCTTGCCGGGAGTGCCGATCAGGACGCTGGTCATCAGGTCTCCGTCGGTGACGTCGGGCCAGGATGTGATCCGGGCCGTGGCGGCGTACCGGTCGTCGTCGAGGCGCACCCATCCGGGTCCTCGCTCCGCGACGGTGGGAACGGGGGTGGGGTCGGCGGGGGCGAGGTAGCCGAGCTGGCCGAACTCGCCCTCCAGGGTGTCGAGGATGCGGTCGGGCTGCCCGGCGAGGCCTTTGGGGACGTGCACGGAGATTGTCTGTGTGTGCACGGTGTGCTCGCCCACCTGCGCGTGGTGGGTGGTGTGGACTTGGATTCCGGCGTTGCGGGCTTGGCCGCCGGTGTGGGTCAGGGCACGGGAGAGTGCGGCGTGCCAGGCCGCGCGTCGCTGCGGGTCCTGCATGGTGCCGTGGTCGGGGTAGAGGACCCACGTTGTGGTGGCTCCGGCCTGCTCAGTCATCGAGGCGGGCGGGGTGCGTTCCCGCAGCCGCCGGTATCCGACGGCCGCCCAGCGGGCGAGGGAGCGCGGACCGGGGGCGATGTTGATCAGGGCGGCGGTCGCGGCGACCGCGCCGAAGGCCCCGATCGGCGGCGGCGTGATCATCGCGGACATGAGGACGGCACTGCCTCCCAGAGCGTTGGCCTTGGTCAGCAGGGTTTCGGCAGGGCTCAGTCCGCGCTGGAGGCCGGGAATGCGGTAGCCGGGGGCCAGGGAGTACATGGGAGACGCTCCTTATCCAGGTGAGTGGGTGGCGCGCCGGTATCAGGGCGCGCCACGATCACGGGCGCCCGCCGGAGATGGCGGGCGCCCGTGATGCGCGGTGCTAGGGGTTGGCCGGCGGTGCCGCCGGAGGGGCCGACGGGGGAGGTGTCGGCGGGGTGCCAGGCTGCTGCTGGCGGTACGCGGCCCGTGCCTCTTGGCGCACCTGCCGGACCGGTTCGGTCCGTGCTGCCCGGTCGGTCGCCTCGTGCCGGGCCTGCGCCACGGCCGACGCCGTGGTCAGGCGGCCGGGCCGGTCGGCGACCTTCAGGCCGTAGGCGCCCATGAGCTGCTGGCCGTCGTGGCGCATGGCCCGTCGGGGTGTGTCGACCCGGCGGATCTGCCGGGGAGTGCTCTCCGTTTCGTAGTGGTCGGGGACTCCCGCGCGGATGGCGGCCCGGGCAAGGCCGTTGTCCGTGCGGCGTTCCATCCAGCCCCGTGCTCCGCGGGCCACCATGGGCCCGAAGTACGGGACACCGTGGAAGATCATGCGGAGCATGAGGACGTCGACGGCGACCAGGAGGACGGCGTCGAGGATCAGGGAGCCCTGCACTACCGAGACGAATGGTGAGAGCAGCAGCAGCGCGAACGGGGCGAACATCAGGCCAAGCAGGCGCTGCGCCCACGCCTTGACCGCACCCATTTCCCCGCCCCGCGCCATGGAGGCGAGCACGAGGGGGGCCATGCACACGAACACGAGGATGCCGAGCTGGCGGGTCATGAACACCAGCGCGGCGATGCCTAGGGCGACGGCCAGGGCAGCCCACAGGATGAGCTGCGCCACCGGGTTACCGGCGTCCGGGCCGACGGTCATGTCGGCGCGGATGGCCCCGAACAGGGTCCCCTCGTTGGAGTTGAAGGCGACCCGGAACGCCTCGCTGACGGCGGTGTTCAGCAGCATCACGGCGCCGGGGATGGCTGCCATGCCGGCGACTGCTGCCAGTGTCCAGCCGGTCGAGGCTCCCATCTGCCGTAGCCGCGGCACGCCCTGCCATGCGGTCAGGGCGCATACGACCACGACGCACGTGAAGATGGCGACGGCTAAGTGCTGTCCCAGCCACATGAACCCCTGGTAGATGCCGTTGTCGGCAGTCGAGGGTGCCCACGCGTCGCTGGGGGCGATCAGCTCCTTGAGCAGGTGCAGGAAGTGGTCGACGACGTCCTTGACGTAGTCGGACGCCCCGCCGCTGAGCCCGCCCCCGGTGTCGAAGGGGGTTTCGCCGGTCTCGCAGTATTTCTTGGCGGGCCCGTACAGGCCGTCACACGGGTTCTCCTTGTCTGGCACGGGTCATCAGCCCTTGGCTTCGGTGACGGTTGAGAAGAGCGTGTCTCCGTACAGGGCGAGGACGACCGCGATGAACAGGGTGCCGACGGCCAAGCTGCCCTTGCGCAGTGCGCCCTTGGGGTCGCTGGACAGCTGGAGCAGCATGCGGACCGCGATGATGGCGATGACGGCGGCGATTCCCTTGGTGACGAGGCCGCCGCCGGTGAGGCCGATGGTGTCGAAGAAGTCCTTGAAGCCGGTGGACATGTCGACGGGCTTGGCGAGGGTGATTGCCTTGAACATTCTCAGATCTCCTTGCTTTGCCTGGAAATGGGTCGAGCGACGGAATACAGGTCAGGCATGACGTCCATGGGGTCGTACCGGACTTCTGCGCCGGGACGGGGTGCGTCGATCATCCATCCGCCGCCGATATAGATACCGACGTGATGAATCACCCCGGGACTTTTACCGTAGAAGACGAGGTCCCCGGGGCGGATTTCACCCGGCTTCAGCGGTTTGGATGCCGAGTATTGCTGTGCGGCTGTACGCGGCAGCGTGATTCCTGCTTTCGCGTACGCGTAGAGGGTGAGCCCGGAGCAGTCAAACCCGGTGACGGTCGCTCCGGTGCGCCCGTTGGGGGAGCAGCAGATTCCCGTACTGGGACCGTGAGCGTTGCCGCCACCCCAGGAGTACGGGGTGCCGATCATTTTCTCTGCTGCACGGATTGCGGTAGCGGCCTGCGAGCTGGTCGCTGATTTTCCGCCGGACGGAGTTGCGGCGAGCGCCCGGATCGATCGGACGTAGTTCTGAGTTTCCTTGTACGGCGGGATACCGCCGTACTTTTGCACTGCACCGCTTCCCGCGTTGTAGGCCGCGAGCATGTTGCTTTGCCTGTCGCCGGGGACGTCCTTGACGTCTTCGGCGACGGTGCACAGGTACTTGGCTGCGGACGGGATGGCGTCCTCGGGGTCCCACACGTCGCGCTTTCCGTCTTTATTGGCGTCGATTCCGTGGGTTTCCCAAGTAGACGGCATGAATTGCGCGATACCCTGAGCGCCGACCGGCGACTTGCTTTTGGTCGAGAATCCGGATTCCTGGTTCAGGAGCGCGGCGAGCAAGTTCGGTGTGACCTCGGGGCAGGTATTTCCTGCCTCTTCGATCAGCGCTCTGTATTTGGCGGGCACGCTCAGGCTGAGCGCCGCGCCAGCGGTCTGGGTCGGGGCGGCCTGGACGAGCGCGGCGACGATGACGCACGACGTCGCTCCTACGCCGGCGATGACGCCGGTAGAGGCACGCAAGGGTCCTGACTCCTTCCTGGTCGGCAAAACGATCATTTGCGCTGATCAGCAGTACGGCGGAAGTCCGCCGCAGGCCCGCCGGACGCCCGCCGTGAGTCCGCCGTGAAGCGGACGGCACGGCGGGCGAAACCGCCTGCACGGCGGGCCGGCGGCAGGCCTCTGGCGGACTGTCCGGCGGATCATGAACCGGACTTGGCGGCGGCGCTCAGATCACTGATCCAGTAGCCGCGCGTGCCCTTGTCGTCCTTGTCCGGCGCGACACCGAGCAGACGGGAGAGCTGTTTTCCGCGCTCCCCCGGGCGGGTTTCGGTGATCCCGAGAGCAGGCGCCAGTTCGGCCGTAGGCATGAACTCCAGACCTCGGCTCTCCAGCAAATCGATCGCCTGCTTCAGCGGGGTGACCGGTCCTTGATCAAGCGTCTTCTGCTGCCGGTCGACCACACCGTCCACAACCTCCCAGATGAAATCATCCCGGAAATTGAATCCGCGAATCAGCGTGGATTGTCCGTGAGCGAAAAGAACAGCCTGGCCCTTGATCGTCGGATCGAGGAGCGGGGGACTGATCGGGGCGATCGTCTCGAAGTACGTGTCTCCGAGAGCGACTTTCGCGGTCCCTTCGGATGCGACGTACAGACACAGTCGGTAAAGGAACTGGTCGCGGACCATGACGGGGATTGCATTCTGCGCCGGACGCTGGGTCAGCATGACCACCGATATTCCCGACTCCAGGCATTTTGCGACCAGGGAACGAGTTTTCTCAGCAATGCGGCCCGCCTCTTCCTTACCGGCGTTTGTTCCATCGTGTGCGAAGAAATCCGCTGCCTCGTCCACGATGAAAAAGACCGGTTTGAACGTGGGCTCGGGCTGCCGTGTACGGATGGCCTCCCGTTTCTTCTCGTACCGGGCCTCGCCACGGGCGTTCAGCTCGTCGACCATGCTCTCGAAGACGGCCGGTGAGTCGGACGACTCGTAGCGGACGGCCGCCTTTTCGAACCGGGTCAGCCCGCAGAATTTCCCGTCGAGCAGATACAGGTCGAAATCTCCGTACGCGATGAGCAGACAGGTGATCAACCCATTGACCAGGGTGGTTTTTCCTGTCTGGGTCATTCCTCCAACCAGCAGCGATGCGCGGTCGAATGTCTCCACACCGGCCAGCCGCCCGATCACGTCGTGCCCGAGCGGCACCCCGGCGAACGACTGGATCTCCTGCCTGGTCGGGGGCGGGAACGACCTGGTATGCGGCGGTTCGTCGAGCACGAGCAGCTGGGCACGACGCTCGTTGTCGCGGCTGCGCTCCATCGTGGTGTGCAGCCGGGTGACGCCGAACATGCCGGCCACGGGCCCCAGGCGCTTCTCGACGTCCTGGTACGTCTTGCCCTCCGGCATGAGGAAGTCGTACCGCGTGCCCTTTCCAGGCTCGGGTACCGGCGTGATGGTGACCTCGTCGGCGCGGATGATCTCGTCCTTGCCGATGGCCCCTGCCCTGGCGAGTGCTGCCGTGAGCTGCGGATGTGGCACGGCTGCCAGCGCGGCAGCCTGGTCGCCGCCGATCACAGCCGTGGCCGGTGCGTCCTGCACGGCGTCGGCCTTGGCGGCCGCCGCAGGCTGCTCGCCTGCGAGCCATCTCCGGACGCGCGTCCGGGCCGTCCAGGCGAGCCAGCCGAGACAGACCAGGACACCGGCCACGAGCAGCACAGTGGCCGTCCAGGACAGTCCCAGTTTGCTTTTGATGGCGGCGAGGATGCCGAACACGATGACCAAGCTGCCGATTCCTCCGGCAGCCTGCCCGTACAGGTCGTCGTCACTGACTTTGACCTGCTTCTTTTTCCCCACACCCCCTCCTTCCGTAGTTGTCCGGGCGTGAGCCGAGCCGCTAGGGCCCGGTGCTTTCGTGCGTTTTGTGGTGCTCGCCGGGTCTGCTCCCCAGGTCTGCGAATTCCGCTCGCCGGGTCACTCGCCGGGTCTGCACCGATCGACTGCTGTGGTCCGGCAGTCGCAGCAAGGGCCAGCCCGCAACTCGCGGGCTGGCCCTCACTGGTGGTGCCGGAACATGCGGGCTCAGGCGCCCGCGTCCTCCTCCTCGATCTCCTCCTCGGCCTCGTCGTCGGCATCGCCGCTCTCCTCCTGCGACATGAGCGCAGCCCAGGCATGCCGGATGCGCGACTCGCTGCCGACAAATCCGCGGGCGCGCAGGGTGTCGCGGGCCTGGCGGTAGGACGCCGCCGGCTCGCTGCCGTAGCGCAGATGCCGAAGGAGGACCTCGAGCTGGCTGTCGCTGAGGTACTCGCCGGGCTGTGGCGTCGGCACACCCTTGACGGCTGCGAGCCGAGCGAGCATGTCGGCGTCGAAGCCTCCGTCACGCTCTCCGTGCCCCTCGCCGTGACGGCTTCCCTCGCCATCCCTCTGACCTGCGTGACTGCCGTCCCGGTGTGTGCCGGATGCGGCACGCCCGCCGGGCAGGGCCGGAGTGCCCGTGCCGTATTCGTCACGATCGGCTGTGACGAGCAGGGCGGGCGCGGACGGCGTCCAGGTGTCGAAGTCGGGCAACTCGATCGCGGCGACCGTCGCGGGCAACTGCTTCTGCGTGACCGTGGCCTGCGTGGCTTCCGCCTGTGCGTGCAGCTGCTCGGTCATGGACTGCCGGATCTCCAGCTGGGTCAGGCGGTACCGGGTCTCCGCTTGGGCCACGCGGCGATCCAGGTCGGTGGCTGTGGCCAGCAGCTCGATGCGGTGCGCGGCCTCGGCCTCCATGACCTCCAGGCGGTCGGCGACCTCTTGGCGCTTGGCGTCGATGGTCTGTCGGGTGGCGGCCGACGTTCGGCGTCCGAGGGAGGGCAGCGTCAGCCACCAGGCGCCCTTGGTCGCGACGATCGCGACCGGGGTCAGGATGACGGCGAGATCGAAGCCTCCGTGCAGGATGAGATCCGTGGTGGGGATCGCGGCGTTGATGGCCGTGAGCACCAGACCCGCCACCTGGACGCGGCGCGCGCGTCGGCGGTTGGAGCCCGCGAGGATCTCCGTCGCCTGGAAGACGCACCACAGTGCGTCCAGCGCGGCAACGGTCGGCGCCGACCAGGGGCCGAAGCGGGGCTCGAGGATCTGGTAGCTGACGTAGACGGACAGGGCGGCCACCCCGAGCGTGACGAGCCCGAGCACGCTGAGCACCAGCGCACGCGAGGACGGCGCTTGCCGTTCGTGGGTCTTCTTCACGGTGCCTCTTTCAGTTCGATCGGTGCAGCGGGTCAGTGAGTGGGGCTGCCGATAGGTCACGGGTAGATCGGCGTGGGCCGATGCGGGGCGGTGGCGTGGCCGTCGGGCCGCACGTCGCCGGTGTCGTCGAAGACGATCACGCCGTTGCACAGCAGGCTCCAGCCCTGCTCGGGCTGGGAGACCACCACGACGGCGGCCTCGCTGTCCGCGCTGTCCGCCGTGGGACACGGCTCGGAGTGACGGCACAGCGAACGAGGCAGCCGGGCCGGAGCGGAAGCGGACGTGATCAGGGTCAGGGTGGGCATGAGGCCTCCCGGCGCGGGTGATGGGTCGCGCGGCTGCGCGGCTCCCCTGGACCACGCCCGGACCAGCCCACGGGGGAGTGGGCCGGGCCGGGCGGGTCAGGCAGCCGACAGAGGTGGCGGTGTCGGACTGGCGCATCCGTCAGCGCCGTTGCTGGCGCTGACGGTTGAGGTAGGCGTCCTGCAACCGGGTGAAGGACTCGAACAGCCGCTGCCCGGTGGGGCAGCGGCTGGTGTCCGTGCAGTCGGTGCAGGTAGCGCGGTGCTTGCGGTGCGCGGTGTACGCGACCTGATAGCGGTCGTACAGGTCCTCGGGCACGTCAGTACCCGAGGTTCTGGCAGGCGGCGCACGTCCAGGCGGTGACCGGGCCCGCGGGCTGCCCCGGTGCGGTACCGAAGGTGCCGCCGCACTGGTCGCATTGCAGGCCGCTTGTGCGGCACAAGTGGTGGGCTAACCGTGCAAGCCAGCGCCTCATGCGATCGCCTCTGCGGTCGTGCGGCGGGCGCCGGCCTCGCGGACCAGGAAATCCGAGGTGGTCCACACGCTGCCGATCACAAACGGTTCGCCGTCGTGCCGGGTGATGTCCTTGACGATGAGCGCGAACTGCGCGCAGCGCCGGTTGAGCAGGGCGCGCGCCTGTTTGGGGTCGCGCACGACGGCCAGGACCTCGAAGAGGCCGTCGGTATTGCGGTAGATCGCGCCCGCATGCCGCGGCCCGATCTGAGCGTCGACGACGCGGCGCAGGGCCTCGGTCATCGTCGCGTCGTCGGTGGTCACGGACTGCTGCGGGTGCGGGCGGCCGCCGGGCTCGGAAGGCTCCCGGCCGTCCCGCTCGTGCGGGGTAGGACGCATCGGCAGCTGGGGCCTGTCGTCCAGGGCGGGCTGAAGTGTCATCATGCTGGGCATGCAGGTCGGTTCCTTTCCAGAGGGTGACCTGCGACAAGAACCCCCAGGGGCGCAATCCCTGGGGGTTCGTCGCGTGAGTGCGTCCTGCGCACTCCGCTGCTGATCGGGCCCGGCGGGCAGACACGGTCAGCAGCAGGCAGCGCAGGCTGCGTCAGATCTGCTCAATCTCCAGAAGGCCCCGGATGCCGACGCTGCCGTGCAGGGCGACCACGGTGAGCGGGTGACCGTCCCGGCTGCGCAGCTGCTCGCCGGACGGGGCGCGGGTGTAAGCGACTGGCTCGAACCCGGCGAGCACGTTCGCACCGATCAGGCGGTGCGCCTCGTCATGACTCAAGCCAGTGGTCAGGTAGCCGGAACCAGGCGTCGGGCCGAAGTACCGGTGCGCAATGAGAGCGTCTCGGGGCATGTGCATCTCCTGACGTGAAGAAGTGGGTGGGGGCTGCTCGTACGGGGTGGTTCAGCGAGCGAGGCGCTCCGTGCGCGCTTCCAGCGGGACGGCGGGGCCCTCCGTGGGGCGGTCACCGGCGGGCACCATGCGGCGGGCGTCGTCGGTGTCTGCCACGTCGGGCAGGACCGCACTCCAGTCGGCCAGCCGCCCGGCCGCCGTGCGCTCGGCACGGGCCCGCAACTCGAGGTCGGTCCGTGGGGTAAAGGCTTTGGGCAGCACCGTGGTGGCCTGGCGGCCAGCGGCGTCCGTGGCGGCCTCCATCAGCGCCTGGTGCCATTCGGGGATTGTGAGGTCCCATTCGATGCGACGGTTGCTGCTCCGGCAGCGGAGCGCGGCGGCCTCGTGGGCCTTCCCGGTGTGGTGCGGAACGAGTTTCTGAACCTTGCCCTGCATGCCGGTGATCGGGCACCAGGTCTGGCAGTCGACGCAGACGAGAACCGCCTTGAGCGGGTCCCGCAGGTCGATGTGTGAGGGCGGCAGCTGGGACAGCCGGATCGCGGGGAGGCTGCTCACCCGCTTCGTACGGGTGCGCCGCATCCGCTCCTTGGCCATGGGAGTCGCGGTCGTGATGGTCATGCGGAATCTCCTTGCATGCGAAGGGGGTTGGGCGCGTCGCGGTGCTCTCTCCGCCCACCAGGCGCACGGCAAGCCGGCGTCCTGGAGGACGGACAGCGCATAGCGCTGCGTCGTGCACAGGAAGTCGAGACCCCGGGGGTTTGCTCTTGCCACACCCCGGCCCCCTCTTACGAGGGGGACGACTCCTGCTGTTTCTCCGTGGTTACGGAAAGGACTGTGAGTCGGGAAACCCAGCCACAACCTAACCGACTTACTCAGGTTGGTTGATACAGTGCCCTACGCGGCACACTGTGTCAACTAAGCTGGTGAAGCTATCTAGACTGGTGAGGGAGCTCTACGATGTGGCTCATGACGGCCGAGGACTTGCAGCCTTACCAGCGCATCGTGCAGGACGTGAAAGACCAGGTGAGGCTTGGCCGCCTGAAGAGCAAGGACAAGCTGCCAAGCACGCGAGAACTCGCAAGCCACTACAGCGTCGCCCCCGGCACGGTGCAGAGAGCACTCGCTGAGCTCCGCGCCGAGGACGTCATCTACTCCCACCAAGGACGCGGTTCCTTCATCCGCGAGTCGGCCATGAACGCCGTTGCCGATCCAACCGCCCAGGCGATCAAACGCCTTGAGGAGCAGGTTGCTGAACTGCGCGAGCGGCTGGAACGGCTTGAAGCCAGCGACAGCAAATGAGGCTGATTGTGCGCCAACAGTGGACAGGGCTGCTCCAGGCACGGCGCTACCGATCCCGCCTGGTGGAAGGCCTCACGAGCGCCCTCACGACCATTCCTGTCAGGCCAGTGCTGGCTACGACGGTGACGATGTCTCGGATGACGACCAGGAGAACAGACACGACGAGGCCAGCGGCAAGAATCGCGGCCACTCGCACCACTACTGCGCCTGGCCTCCCCCGAGACCGAGGCGCTATCACCGGTCTCGTGCAGGGGCAACCCTGTGTTGGTGTCGTGCCTGTAGACGTGAAGTCGATGGGACGTCCGTGCGCATCGGCGGCGTGATGCACCGCGTTGCGGGCATGCCGGATCCTGGTCATTTCGCCCTTCTGCAATGGAAGTTGGGAACGTCGGCTGGTGGAGCCGCCATTACAGGTGTAGGCGTGATCTTCAGTTGCTTCTACGGTTGGCCTGTATCCGTCCGGCGGATACAGGGACTTGGATACATGGAGGGGAACCGACGTGGGGCAGCGGCCGAATGTACTGACGCCGGATCAGTCGCCCCAGCACCGTCTTGGTTACGTGATCCGGGAGCTTCGCGAAGCGCGCGGCATGTCCATGCGAGACCTGGCCGCCAAGACGTACGTTTCGCACTCCAAGGTGCAGCGATGGGAGAACGGCGACCGGCCTCCGAAGGACCGGAGTGAAGTCGAGCTCATCGACCAAACACTGGGTGCCGGCGGCTTCCTGATCGAGCTGTGGCAGGAGCTTAACCGAGGAGACAGCGGGGCCGGGCATGTATCCGATCCAGCGCTCCATGTATCCGATACATCGTTAGGCCTGGCCACGGCCCTATCCCAGGCGGCAGCGTCGGACAGCGAAGGGATCTTCGTCCCTCGACGTCTCGACGATGGAACGGTGGTACTTGTGGCGCTCGATCGACGCGCGCTGTTGCGCGCCGGTACAGGGATCACTGCTGCCGCGGTAGCTGGTCTTCCCGCGCCAGCTGCCGCGGTAGTCAGTCCGGCGGAGGATCCCTTCGGCTTCGCGAGAACTGCTACCGAGAGCTGGTCCGGCCTTCGGCTGTCACGGCCCGTCCCGGACTTCGGGGTCGACTGGCAGGCCCTGCTACCCGGAGGCCGGTCCATGCTCGGCTCCCAGCTCTCTCTCCAAGTTCATCCCGCGCGCGTCCAAGGAAAGCGGGTGATTGTGTCCCTCCCCGACCAGCGGCGCGCGGATGAGTTCCTGTCGCGCCCACACCGCGGTCTCCTGGTCGGAGCCGTCAGCGCTGAGGGCATCTCAAAGTTCTACGTGCTTGATGGGCGCGCAGCCCGAGGCAAACTTGCACGGAACGGCGGCATGTACGAGGTCACCGCGCCCGCAGCCTACGAGCTAGACGATCTCACCTACGGGATCCTGTGGGCGGTCAGTAACTACGACGACGCGCTTCAGGCCGATGACCAGGCCCTCTCAGAGACACGCAGCGACCTCAAGGCATATGAACGACTGTCCTCCTCCGCCGTCAGCCGCGAGGCGGCTCCGGGACTGAACACGGTCGCCCACATGTGGCTCGGCTCAGACTTCTGCGCCCGCCACATCCTGAAGGCTCTACCGGACCTCCCGGAACTGCCATCGTTTTGGACGCGGGAACAGCGCGGCGAGGAGGCCAGCGCCTGGCTGATCTTCGACCACAAGTACCCGTACCTTCGGGAGACCACGAAGGCGCTCGGTAGCACGAGCACCCGGGCATTCTGTGTCCCTGAGGAGGTCGTCCGTTCATCTCCGAGGTATGAACGGATCCTGCTGTTCCTGGCTGTGGCACTGATGGAGTCACTCGGGATCCAAGCTCAGTTCACGTCCGATCCTGCGTATGAGTCCGTCGAGGGCTTCGTAGTCGCGCCCGATAAGGAAGCGGTGATCGCGAATTGGGTACGGGGCGACGGCATGTGGCATGTCGACGTGACCGCTCGGTCCTCAGTCGTCCGCGAGTTCACGATCGCCGCGCGCGACGTCGACGCTGATTCCCTCACAGCGGCACTTACAGCTGCGGGACGTCTGCGTGCTTTGGCGCAGTATCTCGATCTGCCGTGGTCATGGCTGATCCAACGGTGCGGACAGCTCGCCCGGCACGGATCATCGGGGCTGATCCAGTCCCGCAGCCGACTGGTCTCCCCGGCCGGCGTCGACGCAGCGTGCGCGTACGCGGCGTCGCTTCCTGTCGATCACTGATCCCGCGTAGCAGCCTGTTCATAAAGGGGAAAGAGGCCATGGCCGACAGCATCCGGCGCGTCGCAGTGTTTTCACTCGGCGGCACAATCGCGATGACCTCACAGCCTGACGGCGGTGCGACGCCAACACTGTCGGCTGACGACCTTATCGCCGCGGTTCCCGGCCTCGCTGACACCGGCATCCACGTCCAGGTGCACGACTTCCGTCAACTTCCTGGTGCCTCGCTGAGCTTCTCCGACCTACTTGACCTTGCGGCAACAATCGAGACGCTCGAGGTCGACGGTGTGGTCGTCACTCAAGGGACGGACACGATCGAGGAGACCGCATACCTGCTGGACCTCGTCACCGACGGGGCTATGCCAATCGTGGTGACGGGCGCCATGCGCAACGCAAGCATGGCGGGAGCGGACGGCCCCGCAAACGTGCTGGCCGCGATTCGTACCGCAGCCAGCAGTGAAGCGCGAGGTATGGGCTGTGTGGTGGTGTTCGGGGAGGAGATCCACGCCGCCCGCTGGGTTCGCAAGACGCACGCTACGAGCCCCACAGCCTTCACCTCGTACCCCGGGCCAGTCGGCTACGTTGCGGAAAACCGCGTCCGGATCCTGGCTCGCCTTGACCCAACTCCGACGATCTCTCGTCAAGGCGTCACTGCTTCCCCTCGAACCACCGTCTTCACAGTTGGGATCGGAGACGACGGCATTCTCCTCCAGGCCCTCGGCGACCACGTCGACGGCCTGGTCGTCGCTGCATTCGGGGCCGGCCACGTCCCAATGGCCTGTGTAGACGCCCTCACCGATCTCGCTAAGCGCATGCCGGTCATCCTGGCCACGCGCACCGGTTCTGGACCCGTCCTGCGTCAGACCTACGGCTTCCCCGGTTCCGAGTCGGACCTGCTCGCCCGTGGACTGATCTCCAGCGGCGCGCTTGACCCCGTCAAAGCGCGCATCCTTCTGCACCTGCTGTTGATGACTGGCGCCGACATGGAGCAGGTCGTCCAGGTCTTCAACACCCTCTCGTAACCGCCCCAACCCCCCGGGATTCCACTTTGCGCAGCCACGAACTGACCACCGGCCGGACCTTCGCCGTGAACTTCGACCACGGCGACGATTTCTTTCCCGCTCTTGCCGAGTTCTGCCGGCAGCAGGGCGTGCGGCACGGCTACATCCCTATGTTCATCGCCGGCTTTGCCGAAGCAGAGATCGTCGGTGCCTGCGAGAAGGTCTTGAATCCTGAGGCGCCCCTATGGAGCAAGGTCCACCTGGTCGGCGTGGAAGCGATGGGCTGCGGAACGCTCGCGTACGACCCCGAGACGGACACCGTCCTGCCACACATTCATACGTCACTAGGGGAGAAGGCTCGATCGGCCACCGCCCACACAAGCCACCTGCTCAGTGCGCAGGTGCAGTTCCTAGTCGAGATGCTCGTAGTCGAGGTCACAGCCCCGGTGATGACCCGTCCCAAGAACCCCGACCTCTACGACGTGCCCTTGCTGACTTTCGGGGCGTAGGACGCGCAAGTGCGCAACGCTGACAGGTCCTCAAATGCACCACTGGACGCAGCAATCCATGTACAGTTTCGATCACAATGGAAGGGGGATTGATGACCGACCTGTTCGAGGCCGTAGACGCGCTACTCAGCCGACCAGCTGATGTCTTGCCTCCCCCGGAAGTGCGGGCCAGGCTCCGGAAGGCCTCTGGCCTGACGCAGGAAGAGGTCGCAGAGGCCTTCGGCGTGCACCGGATGGCCTTCCTGCGCTGGGAGAACGGCCAGTCCATGCCACGCCCCAGGCATCGAGCCGCGTACTTGCGCCTGCTCAAGGGGTGGGCCGAGAAGCACCCGGATGCTGCTGCCGGATGTGAGCTGACGGAGGCGTGCTGACATGCACGTCACCGCTCGATCCCCCTAGAAACCGCTGAAGCGGCCTCGTCGCCACAACGAGACCGCTTCCTAGCGATTCGACTCGCACCCTTCAAAAGCTTGAGTCGTGAGCAGCGAGGTGACCTCGTCTGCCGGGTGATGCCCGTGGGCCCTAAAGCCCGCGTGGTCACCTATACCCAGAGTATGCGCTCTCGATGGCGCAACGCCACTACTCGGGTTTGGCGGTACGTCACATTCGCTGGTCGCGGCTTCCCTACCTGGGGAGATGACCCAGTGCACAGCGCTTTCGAGGATGAGGCTGACGACAGCCAGTCCATGGAACTGGTGGGCCCCGAGACCGAGGGCCTCTACACCAGTCAGCTACACGACTGGATTCCTCTTTGTTCTGATTTGGGCGATTCTGCGGTTCGATTCTACTGGATCTTGCGGTCACTCGTGATCGAGAAGCACGGTCCGGTTCGCAAGCTCACGATCCGCCAGCTCGCCCACCTCATGCCGATGAAGGGGCGCCCGTCCAGCGTGAGTCGCATCCGCGGACTGCTGCGGGAACTCTCAGCTGTGGGACTTACGAGCACGCCGGAAGGCAAGGCAGTCACGGTCAGCTCCCGCGCCACTGCAGCCGCCCGGCCGCTGCGCATCCGCATCAACGACAAGCCGCGTCCGGGCTACGCCGGGCCGCGCAACGCGTTCGCTCACCTGGACTCGATCAGGTCCGCTGCGGAGCAGGCGACCCGGGCAGCCATCGAGAAGGAAGCCCTGGCGAGGGCCGCCCGGCGGGCGGGTCAGAATTCTGACCCGCTCCCTCTAGACAGCGAAGCGGGTCAGAATTCTGACCCGTTGGGGCAAGATTCTGACCCGCGGGGTCAGAATTCTGACCCGCTTTCGCGTGCTGACCTGCGAGAACGCGACCTCCCGTTCAGACCTTCCGCTAAGACTCTCCGTTCAGAAGGTGGGGGTGAGGTCCGTCCTTCCGTGCAGGTAGTAGAGGCCCATGCGCACACCGACGACATGGAGGGACGGACGGACAGCGGCGGCGTCGAGGATCAGGAGCCGCAGTCGGGCGAGCGGGAGTGGACGCCGGGGGAGCGGCTGCTGGAGCGGATCGGCCGGCATCACCCGGAGATCGGGGCAGGACTGGCACAAGGCACAACGCTGTGGGACCAGGCCCGAGTGGTCGACGGACTGCTGCTGGCCGGGGTTAGCCAGGAGCAGGTCCGGGCGGTGCTGGTGGACCGGCCCTACCCCGCTCCCGCTGAGCGCAAGCGGAGCATGGCGGCGCTGATCGCGGCCCGGCTCACCCAGATCGTGCCGCCACAAAAGCTCGACCCGATGCCGCAGGTCCCGGCGCAGCCTCCGGCGCCTGACGCTGCCTCGGGTACCGCGTTGGTGCTGGCCCGGGTCCGGCGGCCGGAATGTCCCTCATGTGGGGCCGACTCTCCTGGTGGCGCTATGTGCGGCGCCTGTCAGGGCTGGCCGGTATGCGAGGCGGGCTGCGGACGGCGTGTGCACATGGGCGGTATGTGTCCGTCCTGCTCGGTCGCACCACCCGAGGATGAGCCCGGCGAAGACCTCGGCTGCTGCACCGGGTGCGGGCGCCCTGTGGCTACCGCCGGCTTGTGTCCCAGGTGCCAGGTCAGAGCCGCCGCCGCGAAGAAGGCACGCGACGCCAAATGGCATGCCGCGACCGCCACATTCGAAGAGGAACAACCAAGCGTGCCAGCTGTGGGTGCACCGTTCTGACCCCGTCCGGTGTAAGTGCCCGGCCTACGGGCCTCGAGCGCCCGCTGCGCTCCCGATCACCTGCCCCTAGTCAAATCCCTCACCGGGCGACCTGATCGGCCCGCACGGCGCTACACGGCGATCAGGGAAGGACCCGAACCAGAGCGGCCCTCGAGACCAGGCTGCGCCGCGCCCGCAGCGTCAAGGGCCTATGCCGTCGCACGCCAATCGTGAGGCTTCCGCGGCAGCCCGTCCCA
Organism: Streptomyces sp. NPDC020489; assembly: GCF_044386545.1. Classification (NCBI taxonomy): domain Bacteria; kingdom Bacillati; phylum Actinomycetota; class Actinomycetes; order Kitasatosporales; family Streptomycetaceae; genus Streptomyces; species Streptomyces sp. NPDC020489. Next base: position 123,202 of record NZ_JBIRUZ010000017.1, on the reverse strand, counting down.
CTCGTTTCCGAACACGCGTTCCCCAACTTTCAGCCATGTTCTGGATCAAGAAAGGAAGTCTGCTGCTTGCCAATACAGCAGGTCACGGCGGCTTTTAACATGGCGTCACTTGTGGAGGACCTTGGGGAGGGGACGCACGGGATGAAGGTTCTGCGGCCGACGAAGCCGACGAGTGAGCAACTGACAGTGATCAACAACTACAAACCGGGCGTGTTCGTCGTACGGGGAGCCGCAGGAAGCGGGAAGACAACAACGGCTCTGTTCCGGTTGCGCTTCACAGTCGGTTTCTGGCAGCGCCGCCACCGCGACGGATTCATCGACGGGCCGGTCCGGGTCCTGGTGTTGACATACAACCGCACGCTGCGTGGCTACATCGAGGCGCTTACAGAGGAACAGATTTCTGGGCAAGACGTCCTGCTCAGCACGTCAACGTTCGCCAAGTGGGCATCGAACCGGGTGGCCCACAACGAAATCCTCGACGAACGCGTACGCAACAACAAACTGGACACCCTGGCGCGGCAGTTGCCTCTGCCCGACGAATTCGTGCGTTCCGAGGTCGACTACGTCCTCGGGCGCTTCCTGCCCGACCAGCTGGATGCCTACGTGGACTGCGAGAGACAGGGCAGGGGGCGCATCCCGCGGATGCAGGGACCGCTGCGTCGCCAGCTCCTCGACGAAGTGATCCGCCCCCTACAGCAGTGGAAAAAGGAGCAGCAGGTCTGGGATTGGTCAGACCTGGCTACGGCCATGGCCGCACGGCGTGTCGACGACCCCTATCACGTGGTAGTCGTCGACGAAGCCCAGGACTTCTCCGCCAACCAAGTGCGCGCTGTGCTCAATCACGTCACCGACGAGCACACCCTCACCTTCGTCCTGGATGCTGCTCAGCGCATCTATCCGCAACGTTTTACCTGGTCAGAGGTCGGCCTGACAGTAGGGCCGCACAACAGCAAGCATCTGTCGAAGAACTTCCGCAACACCCGGCAGATCGCTGCTTTCGCCGCTCCGCTGCTTCGAGACGTGGAGACCACGGACGACGCGGCCATCCCAGACCTGACCTCGTGCGGGGAAGACGGCCCCAAGCCCCTGCTGGTCCAGGGAACCTTCACTCAGCAGATGGATCACGTCATCCAGTTCCTCAATGACCTTGGGCCCGACAACACTGACGACGTTGTGATCCTGCACGCCAAAGGCGGAGGCTGGTTCAGTGAAGTCAAGCGTCGTCTCAAGGGGGCAGGACTGGCTTACGAAGAGATCACTCGCAATGCGGACTACCCCACCGGTCCGGTCAACATCGCCTTGTCGACCATGCACTCCGCCAAGGGCCTGGAGTTCGACCACGTCATCATCGTCGGTCTGAACAGCGAGGTCATGCCGCACGCGACAGAAGCCGGCGACAGCGAGCGAGACGCCCACCTCCGGCTGCTGGCCATGTCGGCTGGCCGGGCCCGCAAGACACTCACCATCACCTACAAGCCGTCCGAAGCCAGCGATCTCATCGCTTGCATGGACTCGGACACGTACGAGGTGAAAACGGCATGACCGCGACCAATCCACTGGCCGTACCAGAGCAGGAGCCCGCCGAAAGGATCGAGACCCTCATCCACGACCGCAAGATCACAGAGATCGTGCACTTCACGACCAACCGCGGTCTCCTGGGCATCCTCGTTGAACGGAGCTGCAAGGCTCGAGCCCACCTGGACGAGGACGCCTACCTCGAGAGCATCTACCACGCCAACAGCAAATACCGGCGAGAAGACCCCCGCTACTGGCGATATGTGAATCTCAGCATCAGCGAGCCCAACCACCAGTTCCTCCGCAAGAGCAGCGAGGACTGGTGGGCCAACGAAGACCTCTTCTGGGCCGTCCTCAGCTTCGACCCAGTGATCATGACCCACCCCGGCGTGCTCTTCGCACCCAGCAACATGGCCTACACCGGTATCACCCCCGCCGCTGGCCCACAAGCGGCAGAGGACCTCTTCGGCCCCCGCGTCCCCTACGGCTTCGGTAAAACGACACCCCGTGTGAACAAGCAGCCCCACCAGCCCACGAACCCCCAAGCGGAAGTCCTCTACCCCGACTCCGTATCCACGCAGCACCTCCAGAGCATCTACGTGGTCACCGAACACGATGCGGCGATAGCCAACGCCATTGTCAGCGCCAGCCAGCATGATGAGGTCGACATCATCGTCGCCCCCGCATCCTTCGGCAGGTAAAGGACTACCGTGAACGCCATGCAATGGCAGGCAGTGCGCGGCTCAGCTCACTGGGCGGCATACGGAGACGCACTCGGCTTCATCACCGAACTCACGGACGCCGACGGGGTACGCCGCCGCACCGGACAGGACGAAGTCACCATCACCGTGCCCTGGAAACGACGCGTCGGCGGACGCTACGGCCGCGACGTACCTCTGCCCGCCGGCGCCTACTCCGACGACACCCAGCTCCGCCTGGCGACCTCCCGCGCAATCCGCGGCGACGGAGAGTTCGACGCCGAAGCCTTCGCGAAGATCGAACTCGTCGCCTGGCAGGCCTACGCTCTGGGCGCCGGACGCGGAACCAAGGCCGCCGCCAACGGTCTCATGCGAGTCGACGCCAAATGGTCGCAGAACATCTTCGCCACCAAAGCAGCCCGCTACACCGACATCGGCGGCAACGGCGCAGCCATGCGCATCCAGCCCCACGTCTGGTCAGCCCGCGACCTGACCGACTGGGACAGCATCGCCCGCGACGTAGTCCGCAACGCTGTCAGCACACACGGCCACCCCCGCGGCATCCTCGGAGCCGTCCTCCACGCCCTCTTCCTAGCGCACACCCTGGAAACAGAGACGATCCCCGGCCCCGAACAATGGCGCTCAACCATCGACTGGCTCGGGCACCTGCCCGACGTCGTCGACAAAGACGAAGAACTCGCCTACCTATGGCTGCCCTCGTGGGCACAAGCGGCCGGAACGGACCTCCGCACAGCCACCGCCGCGGTAGCCGCAGAGTGTCATGCGGCCCTGGAAGAGTTCGATCCCGCTGCACCCCTGACTCGGAACGCCTACGCCAGCCTGGTCGACCGCCTCGGTGGCTTCGACAACGAGACACGCGGCTCCGGCACCGTAACCACGCTGCTGGCAGCCATGCTTGCTTTCGGACATGCCGAGACCCCCGACCTTGGGTTGCAGCTTGCCGCCAACACGCTGGGGTCCGATACCGACACCATCGCCACCATGGCCGGCGCTCTGCTGGGAGCCATCACAACAAGCCCGGCGCCCGGAACCGTGCAAGACGACCAACTCATCGACAGCGAAGCCCGACGCCTCTGGGAGATTTCTCAAGGCGGCGCTGCGTCGACCTTTGCCTACCCCGACCTGCTTCGTTGGAGTCCGCCCCGGGCAACCCTCGACCTCGTAGGCCGCACCGAAGCAGGACCCGCCCTGGCAGGCCTGGGGCTCCTGCGGGCAGGCACCCCAATGACAGGACCTCAGGCCACCTACGCGTGGGGAACCCTCCCATTCGGCCAGAGCGTCCTCGTGCGAGCCCGCGAAGACCTCAAGCCCTTGGCCCCGCACTTGCTCCCCCCAGAACGGCGTCAGCTACGCCATCGGCGCGCGGAGGACGCGATGAGAGAGCAACCGACCCTCTTCGAAGCGCCAGACGGTCACGCGGCAAGCCGACAGACCGCAAAGACGGCAGACCACGGCGGGCGGCACCCGCGTCCAACACAGAGCCTCGAAGAAACGGTTACGGAACTCGCGCAGAACGGCTTTCAGGCAGATGAGGTCGGGCGGGTGCTACTCGACCTGCTCGGCAGTGGCCGTTACGGCGTAGAGCGAGCGGCCGCCTTCGTTGGACTGCTCTCTCAAGCACAGCAACACCACCGTGATGGCAGATGATCTGCGGTTGGCATGACTCCGATCAGGTAGTACCGAAGCAACCTGCACACCTTCCTGAATGGTGTGGTAAACCACCCCACTGGCCACGGTGGCGTCAATTAGCCAGCTCGATTGGTCTCATTTTCGCGAAGATCCGTGGCGGCCCGAAACGGCTCGCCCCGTCAGAGTTCCAGGGCATGCTGGCCAGAACGTCAGTCGGTAGCGTAGAACCGTTGCATTCTGAAGCGTCCGCCTGCAAGGTCAAATGGGCCGTTGAGCGGAGGCACGTCAGCTACGTGGGCGACCCATAACAATGGTGGCCGCGCTTAGTGCCCCGGCACCAACCACCGCGAGGACGATGCGCAGGGAGAGGGAGGATTGCGCTCCGAGTATCGCTGGCATGGCGACCAGAAAAGCGCCCAGCGCACTGATGGCGACACGCGACAGGAGCCGTACACGGGAGTGCCTGACGATCACCGGAAGGCGTACGGCGGCGACCGGTGTGTTGCCCGCCTCCTCGGGGCCGAGCCTGATGGTGACGTGAGTGAGGGCGTCGAAAGCGGAGGCGTCGGGCTGAAGCCAGAACTCGGTCGAGTCGTACCGCAGAGCTACGTCGTGGGAAGCGTCTGAGGAAACCCGCAAGAAGCGGCCGTCGGTGCTGCAGGTCAGGGAGATCTTCGGTAATTCCGTGTAGCGCGGGGAGTAGAAGCTCACGGGAAGTCGGGCTGGCTTCAGATCGCTTAGACTCAGTCGGCCGTCCGGCTCGAAGGTAAACGTCGTCGCTTTGGCCAGGTGAACAGGCTGGTCGACCCGCATGAAGTACGAGTTCTCGAACGTGGCATGGAGGGCGAGTCGCCGCGCCACACTGAGCCACAACTGCGCCTGGTCTTCACTGGTGCGGATGGGGAAGGCCGGGAACTTCAGAACAGCCGGATAATAGGCGCCTCCGTTACCTTCGATGATCTTGTCAATGGCTTTGCGGCTCTCCGTGAGGATGTCAGCCCTGGAAAGCGAGTAGTCGTCAAGGTCGACGTGCTCGGTAACGCGCAGCTTGAAGAGAAACACATCGGCCGCGCACTCGGCGACCACAACCTCGGCCACTCGGACGGGGAGGAGGAACGCGTTGGTGGGTGAGTCCGCGTCGGCTACGAAGCCGATGAGCACACTGACTCCCAGAATGGTGCTGTTAGCGACTTTCTGTTGAAGTGACGGGGCCACGTACTGGGCTTCGTAGCGAAACTGAAGGGTCGCACCTCGAGGCAGCGCTAGCGCCGTGAGAATGTCCTCGGCGTACCTGCGTCTGAGGTTCGACGACAGCAACAACACCTGCGGGCGTTCTCCCTGACCGGTCATGTCCCCCCCCATGAGTCCGACCGCGTTGGCCGCGGCGACCTCAGACCGACTCCTGCAGAGTTTGCATGCCCCACTTCTCCCGCATGGATGCTTCCAGGCGGGTGTAACGCGGCCAGACGCGGTCGCGAGGCAGTTCGTCCATAGCCAAGCGCGTCACGGGCTCGTAGTAGATGCCGAACCCCACGAGCTTGTCGTACCGCTCACAGATCACCTTCTGCTCAAAGCCGTCCGCCTGATCGCAGGTGAGGTCGATGACTTGGCGAGCAGGATCATTTGGGGCGCCCACCTCGATCCAACAATGGTGGTCGACGGAAGAGAAGGCGCGGTCCGCGAAGCGGAGCGCTCCATAGCAGTAGGTCGCTTCGATCTCTCGCTGACGTAGTAGGCGTGCCAGCCACACGGAGCTGACCCCGCATTGTCCCTTCGACGACAAGGGCTCCAGAGCGTAGCTCGGGTGCGCCGTGCTTTTTGACCAGGCCGCTTCTAGATGCTCCCGGTATCGTTGCAGCTCAGCTACGTCTAGCCGGGGATGTGCGGAGGCCGAACCGTTTGCGGACGGCCCGGCAAGATGCTGAAGGGTATTCACTTTTCGGATTTCTTTTCTCGTTGTGCTGTCCGTGCCGAGAACCACCAGCAGATTCCGGTAGTTTTCCGGCCGGCGATCCGTGCAGAGGTCCGACATCGACTGCCGCCTCGTCAGGTAATTACCGAACGAGTCATAGCAGTACGCCACCGGAGCGGTGGCGAACGGGGTGAAGTTGGATGCATGCAGCGCCGATCCGGTGAACCCCAGCAGAGGGTTGAACGCTGTCACGACGAACCGGCACCCCAGGGCTCGTACATATCTCACAGCTTGCCCGATAGTGAAGCTCATCAGGTTCCGTGCCACATCAGACAGCCCTAGGGCACGAGTGAGAACGAGGACATTGTCCCGTCGTGCAGCGATGCCCTGATCCTGCAGTGCTCTGATGGTTCCTGGCCTGTCGCACATGGAAAATGCCAGGTAGGCGGAAGGGTGTGAGGCGCCTTGAAGGTAGCAGCCGAGTTCAACGAAGGTGTCGGCCCGCGGGCTGAGCAGGTAATGCAGTCTGGCCTGGTACAGGTGGCCGATGCTGGGCGGCACGACGGCAAAATTCACCCCCACGGAGGATCCGTCGGTACGCCTGATGGTGAAGCTTCGCCGTACCTCACCGCCCCCGAGCAGTAATGAGCTGTTGGCAAGAAGATCGGCTTGCTCCAAGTGGCCGGCGATCCGGCTACATCGAGCGATCAATCGTGGTCGCAGCTCCTCGTAGAGAGCACGATGAGTGCGCGGTCCAGTCTTTTGGCCAACGATCGAGGGAGCGTGCAGACGTAACTGGATATCAAAATCGCGGACACTTGTCCCGCAGAGGGCGGCGTCAGTGGCTACGAGCTCACGACAGCGGGAGGAGAACTCGTCGATGGCAGGATTTCTGAGCTGCTCCACCAGCGCCAACCAAGAGCTAACAGGCTGGGCGCTCACGCCGTTGGACTGCCGAGGAACGGTGGCCCTGGAGGGCGCGCGGCGATGGGCCGCAGGGCGTAAGAGGTGGTCGGAAGTGGCGGAGCCGAGGGCGGTTTCGGTCATCAGACATCTCCGCTATCGCTCACCGGCAGGACTGAACATCGTACGGCTGCCGCGCGGGCCTGTCAGCTGAATCGTTGCCAACGACCTTTAGAGAGGCGGGGGTTGAAGGTGGTTGCTGCGCACGCTCCTCGCTCCGTTCGGAATAAGCGGATGGGCTAGCCGGATGTCCGCGGTTTGCCGGACTGCTGCGCCACGCTGACCCGCGTGTGGACCGTGGATGCGCCAGGGCCCGCGGCTTTCCCCCGTAGCGACGGGCCCTGCCTTCTGCCAGCCGGCCAGAGTGAACGGGTTAAGGCTTCGCCCTCTCCTCCGAGACGAGCTGCTGGTACTAGGCCGCGCCCTACGCCGGCGGGGCGGCAGACTGGTCATCACCCACGCACTGGCTGGATGCGGCTTCGTCGATGACGACGGGTGGGATGGGTCGGCTGCCGGGGATATTGATGCGGATCCGGGTTGTCAGCCGAGTGTCGGTGCGGGGCTGCGGATCTGCAGATGTCTGGTTCGTGCCGGGATGGGTGCCCGCTGGGCGGTTGAAAGCCCGCGGGGCAAAGAAGTCGGCTGCGGGGGACATGGTGGGAGCGGCCGCGGTTGTCGGCGGGTCGTGATGGGTGGCCAGGCTGTCTACGTCCTGTGGCACGGCGGGGGAGGTTTCCGCTGCGGGCCAGGGGCGGGCGATGCGCTGGGGCAGAGGCGGGCGCTCGGGCGGGATGCGTAAGCCGAGTGCCAGGGTCGGAGTGTCGGTGTCCGGGTCGGGCGCTGGTGGGGCGCAGTTCGTGCACAGCTGCGGTATCCAGCCGTGGCGGTCGTCGTAACCGAACGAGGGGCGCCGGCATTCAGGGCAGGCCAGGTCTCCGCTGCGCTGGGCCTGGTCGACGAGCAGCTCGCGGGTCATGCGGGCGGAGGCGTCCGGGTCGGCGTCGCCAGGCTGGGGGATGTGGACCAGGAGTTTCAGGCCCGGCTCCCGGCGTGCTGAGGATTCCAGGTCGCTCATGAGCAGTTGCAGGTCGCGTGGGGTCGCGCGGTTGTGGACGGTCAGGCGCCGGTGGAGGCCTGCTGGCTTCTTGCGCATGCGGCTGTTGCGCCGGTCGGCGTCCGCTCGGTCCCAGGCCTTGGTCCACTCGGCCAGGTCTGCCTTGCGGACGTTGCAGGCTTCGGCAAAGGCGGACACGAAGGTTCTGCTGGGAGTCGAGCTGCCTTTGAGGACGCGTGCCACGGTGGAGTGCGGAAGACGCCCGACGTTGCCGAGCCTGGCGTCGAGGCTACGCAGGGGTGGGCTGCCGTCGTCCCGGTAGAGGTCGACGATGGCGGAGTGGAGGTCGGCGAAGTCTTTGACGACGCTGATGTGTACCCCGCCGCGGTGACCGCTGATGACGCCCTGCGTGCGGGCCTCGTCGCGGCGTGCCTGTTTCCAGAGCCGTTCGGCTTCCTTCGCACTTCGGTTGCAGGCGCGGGCGTAGGCGGTGACGACGGCGAGATTCTGCGGGACGCTGCGTCCAGATGCGGCGCGCGCGAGAGTGTCCGCACTGAACTCGGTGCGTGTGGCGAGCTGGTCGTACGTCAACCCGGCCTCCGTACGGCCAGCACGCAGCCAAGCTGCCAGTGCCTGCAACGACTTGCTGCACTGGGCAATCGGATTCTCGCGGCGCCCCATCCGGCGGTCAGACCTCTGCGGGCTGCGCTGAGGCTGTACCGCTTCGGCGGAGCCGCAGGAGCAGCCCGGTGCCGAGTGAGGCCGCCTCAGTGATCAGCAGGATCACGCTGGCGGTCGGCAGGCCGAGGACTGCCAGGGTGGCGGCGACGATGACGATGATGACGATGACGCCGGCTTCCGGCGCGGTGAGCGGCCGCGGAAGGCTGCAAAAAGGGTTGTTCAAGGGATCTTTCTCCAAAACGTACCTGCGGGCGAACGAACGGGTGAACAAGCGGGTGTGGCTAGGCGGTTGCCGCCGCCTTCATGGCAATTGATGTTGCAGCATCCGGGCTCTGAGCACTAACCCCTCGGAGCCGATAACCGCATATCTGTCCCTGCGTTTGTCTCGACCGAACTCGATATCATTCACGGTGAATTTGCTGGTCATGTGGCCTCCTGCGGGAAGATTCCCGCATCTGTGTCCCGGTCTGGCACAACCCGAATTGTGACGGAGAGTAATTTTCCGCATGGCTGTCTCACCTCTCCGTACGTGTTTCGGACCTGGCCTGACCTACCCATGGGCAGGTCAGGCCGTGAATGCAGATCAGGTTTTCCGCGTGGGTGTCCCGGTGTTGACCTGGCGGCGGGTATGCCTGATCTTTAGTCGTGCGTTCGCCGGGGTCGGTTTCCGCACCGGCGGGGCTCTCCGAAGTACTGCGGGCAAATCAGTCACCCGGAGACAGGAGCAGGGCTCGTTGCCGCGATGTCCTGCTGTGGTCCTGGCACTGCGGTGCAGTGCCAGGACCCCCTCCCCGAGCGAGATCGCGCCGGATCCTTGGAGCTGCTCCTTGAGCAGTGGTGGACGGGTGCACGGCCAGCCGTGTGGTGGCTTCCTGGGCGATGTCCCTTCTTCTAGCAGGCGACCAGGTCCGCCCAGTGGGCGGCCAGGGCGGGAATGGGCTGGGGCACCGGGCCAAGAGAGTCCGAGCAGGGGGTGCGCAGGTCGTCGAGGGCGCTTCGAAGAGCGTCTTCACACACGCGGGCACCAAGGACGGGCAGCTCGTAGTGGACCGATGCGGTCGCCGCAGCCCTGCGGGCGGGCAGGTCGGCGTGGTGAGCCACGGGGGTGTAGGTGTTCCAGCCCAGGCTGTTGAGGCGGTGGATCTGCCCGGCCCAGTGCGCGGCGTCCCGCATGTCCCCGTAACGCAGGTGCAGCAGATAGATGCACAGGGCGGCGGTGACATTGCCCGCACCGGCCGCGTAGTGCCACCAGAACTGGGCGCCCTCGTGCTCATCGGCCAGGTAGAGCAGGCTAGCGAAGGTCAGTGCCCCGTCGGGATCGCGGACCTGGTCGAATGCGGAGATGTGGCCGGCGGCCTGCTGGTGCTGGACCGTGCCGCGGCACAGCAGCCGCAGATCCTGGGCGGCCTGTTCGTGCAGTAACGCCGGCGCCTGCGGACCGTCGTGCGGGGCGGAGGCCAGGAACTGCACCCAGCGCAGCTCGTGCAGGTGCCCGGCCAGGGTGCGCTGGGCTTGCTTGAGGTCGGCGTCGGTGTACTCGCCCTCGAAGACACGGGCACGGCGCAGAGCCTCGTCGATGCTGCGCGGGGTGCGGTTCACAGGCCGCTCACTCCTTGTCTGTCTCGGGCATGTCGTCGGTGCGGAGTCTCATGGCTGAGGCCATGCGGAGCTTGGCGGTGCGGTGGGTGGAGCGGACCGTGGCCTCGTTGATGCCCATGATCAGCGCGGTGTCCTTGGTGGTGAACCCCAGCGCGTCGCGGAGCACGAGAATGTCGAACTGCCGCTCGCTCAGCCGTGCCATGTGGTGGTAGATGCCGAGTCCTTCCTCGAGCTCGGCGATCTCACGGCTGTGCTCGGCGTGGAAGGACGTCCTGAAGGTTTCCAGCAGGGGCTCGGTGGCTGCCCGTATGGCGCGGGCGAATGCCAGGTTCTCGGTGATGGCCGGGCTCAGTCCCTGCGCGTCGAGCTCGGCGTGGACGCGCTGCTTGAACAGCGCCCAGGCCTGCGAGCCCCGGTCGGCCATGGTGCGCAGCCTGGGCCAGATGACGGCCAGGTAGAGGAACGTGGCGTCGACCAGCCGGCGGGCGGCGGCCGCATCACCGAGATGGATACGGCTGTACTCCACAAAGGCACGGTCGTATCGGGCCTGGAAGGCCTCGAAGTCGGGCGGGATCTTCAAGGTGTCGTGGTCGATCGTGCGGCCTGCTGGATCGGGGTGCTGACTGTTCACCGGTGGCCCCCCTTGTTCAGGGATGCCGGGGCGGGGAGGGCAGGGGAGGGAGGCTGATGTTCGGCCAGCGCCTGCGCGCCGAGCCGGACTCCGGCGCCCAACAGGCGCCGCACTAAGAACCACACGTCGGGCGCGAACGGGCGCGCCGCGGCGGCGAAGGCCAGCATGAAGCTGACGTCGACGTAGTTCACAGTGACTGTCTTCCTTCTTTTCAAGCGGTGTTGTGACCGCGCCGTCCCCCGTCGGGCGGGCAAACACCTAGAGCACGTTGCTCTGGGGAACACATAAGCCGACGACGCAGGGGATTCGTGCAGGTCTTTGAGCACCTTGTTTTAATGGAAGGTAACTTTCCGCTTTCGGGACAAGGCGGCGCGTTTTGCTATCGCGTAGCGCCACACTTCGCCACCCCGCGCGCTCCCCGCGCCACCGTTAATGAACTGGTCTTTCATCGAAACGAACGAATCAAGAGCCGCTTTGCGCGAACGTGAAATTGCATGCACAATTCCACGATGTGTTCCGGATCACATTTCTCCGGATGCGACGAAAGTCCTTAGGTCAGCCCCCAACGCTTCCCACGAGCCGGTGCGTCGGCTTGACACTCGCCAAACCACCGGATGAGGAGGCCGGCCGACGTCGCCGGTGCCGCAGGCCAGGCACAACTCCAGATGGACGGGCCGCCCGTGCTCATCGTCCTGCGGCGCCACACCGCTCATGATGAGGTCGCCCCGGCAGCGGGAACACTGCGGCAGTCGGTCGCAGAACCTGAGCAGTTGCGCCAACATGCCCAGACCCTCGCCCGCCCGCTGATCCTGTAGAAGGGGATCCGTCCATGCCCGCATCCACGGCCCACCGGCGCGCGTACCGTGAGGTGACGACCCGCCGGGAGGACCAGATGAGCGCGCAGCCCGACCACGCACCCGTCACGCCTTACGCCCCCGCGCCCGGAGAGCCGGCCGAACTCCTCGCGCAGCTGCGCGCCGACCGGCGAGCCGACACCTGGGTGCCGGCCTTCGAGCGCGAGTGGGCGGCCGCCCTCGAGGAATCACGGCGCACGTTCTCCCTCACCGCCCTGTACGAAGTCATCCAGGTATGGCAGGGCCGTATCGCTGCCGCCCCGGCACTCGACACGTTCGTCGCCTCCGGCTACGACGACAGCGAATTCATCGACATGGCGGAGCTCCGCGGGCGGCGCCGGTGACCAGGCAGCCGTACGCGGTCCGCTTCTCCGCCCAGGCCGCGAAGGTCCTCACCACTCTGCCCGAGCACGCCGAAGACATGGTGTGGGACGTCCTGGACGCCGCCGCCGACGACCCATGGGGCTTTGGTCAGTGGAACGCCGACGACCTCGAGGGCGAGGATGTGCGCTACGCGTCCGTCGGCCAGCTCTCCCTCACCTACTGGGTAAACGTGCCCCTGCGGCGTCTGTCCGTCCTGAACATCACCTGGCTCGGATAGCCACCCGGCGACAACGTCCTCCGGCATCGCAGCCGCCGGAGCCAGGGCGTTTCGCCTCCTAGCCGCGGCCGTACGCTTTACCTAGGGTCGAGGCTTTCTGTGCAGTTCACAGGCATGATCGTTGGTACAGGCAAGTAGGGCACGCAGCCGGGACGGTTCGGGCATCGTGCAGAGGGCTTCGCCGGGCTGGAGCAGGACCGTCAGCGTTTGACGCGGTTGCGGATCGCGAGGACGGCCAGGCCGACCGGGTCAAAGAACTGGTGGAAGAGATTCGGAAACTCTGTCGTGACTTCCTGACAGGGCCCCAATAGTGCTGTCCAAGAACCGATCGGTCGCTGGACAACGGTCGGGTTAGTACCTGTGACTGGTGTCGCGCGGCCAGGAAGGGTGTCCAGCTACAGGCCGATGCCGTACAGCGGGTTGGTCTCGTCCCAGATCCTGGCCTGGTCGAAGTACCCGGCCAGGGACTTGGAGCCGTCCGCCCAGCCGCCGTGGCGGCCGGTCTCGATGAGGTCCTTGCCGGCCTGCTTGGCGGCGGTGGCGAAGCCGCGGCGCAGGCTGTGCCCGCTCCACCGGGGCGGCAGGTCGGGCAGCAGCCCGGCGGGGGCGGTCAGGTCGGCGCGGGCGGCGGCCCGGGCCACTGCGTCGCCGATGCCCTCGCCGGAGATCCGGCCGGTGGGGTCGCCGATCGGCTTGCCGTTGCGGCGCATCGGGTGGGCGATGCGGCCGTGCCGGTCGATGCGCAGGAACAGCGGTCCGGCGGGCGGGCGGCCGGTCTCGATGAGGTGGTGGCGCCAGGCGCGGAGCGCGCGGACCGGGCAGGTGGCCGGGTTGGAGCCGTACGGCACCCCGAGCGGGCCCTCGTGGTTGACCTTCGGCCGCCAGATCTCGACGGCCAGACCCTCCTCAACCTCGGCGACGTCGGCCCAGTCCAGCAGCCGCAGTTCGGAGCGGCGGGCGGCGAGCGCGAAGCCGAGCAGTAGGACGGCGACGTCGCGGCGGCCGATCGCGGTGGTGGTGTCGGTGGCGGCGACCATCTTGCGCAGCACGGGCGGGGTGGCGGCGGCGGCCCGGCGGGGCGATCGGCGCGGGTCCTTGCTCTTCTTGCGCTCCCTCTCGTGGCCCTTGAGCACCCGGCGGGCGCCGACGGTGGAGGGCTTGGGCAGCTCGGCGGCAGCGTGCGCCACGGCGATGGAGGCCAGCGCCCGGTCCATGGTGGCCGGGCTCTTGTCCTCGGTCTTGAGGTGCGTCAGGTACTCGGTGAGGGTGTCACCGGTCGCGGGCAGCGCCCGTCGGCCGGTGCGCGCGCACCATGCGGTGAACCGCTGCCAGTCGCCGGCGTAGCCCCGGCGAGTCTCGGCCGGGATTCCCTCGGCGACCGCAGCGCGGGCGGCCGCCGACAGCTCGCCGGTCGGTACGGACGTGGAGACGGAGGTCTCCACGTCGGTGGAGAAGCTCTCCACGGGCGGCTCCCTGGGTGGCAGTTCTGGCCCCGGGTAAGGCAACTTACCGGGAGCCAGCGGGGAAAAGGACATAGTTCTGGTGGTGGTGACCGTTGTTATTCGAAACGTCTCGCATCCGGGCCCGGTTCCCGACCGCCGGAGGCCACCAAAAGTATGACTAGTGACGGCGGGTGACACCCGGTCAGGGGCCCTGCCAGGCACGACAGTTGCTGCTGGGCGAGGGTCTCTGCGCGTAGAACGACGGTGTCGTTATTCAGTCGGAATTGAGGTCCGTCACAGCCGGTACGATGGTGCCCACCTTCTTCCCGTCAAGGGGCCGGTCGTCATCGATCGGGTCGACCGAACCCGGGAAAGGAGGTAGGCCAATGTCGGACACCGACTCGCCCCCGAAGGATGGGGATTCGCCCCCGGAGGACGGGAAGGGCGAGAAGGAGCCCGACAAGAAGCGTCGCTACCGACGACTCGTCGGACTGGGACTGAAGGCGGCCCTCGGGGCCGGGCTTCGCGTCCTGTTCGAGAAGTTCTGGGAGTAACGAAAACGGCCCCGGCTGCGCGAACAGCCGAGACCGCTTCTTGGTCGGACAAGCAAGGTGCCGTGTGCTCGAACCGTGGCTGGGGAGGGCATGCGGCATCTTGTGTTTTCAAGTCGGCGGGAAGCGCGAACCCACGTACGTGAGGCGACTCCAGCTTGCGCGCCTGGCAAGGCGACGGCCTCAAGCATGCGGACTGGCTCGCCCCGTGCCAACCGTATTTTGAGTCTTAACAGTACCGAATCGCCGGTACGACGCCCACCACGCCCGTAATATCACGCGTTTCGCGTAACCTCTATTGATACTAAACAGTACCGGCTGGGGTGGGCGAACAGGAGCTGAGGCGATGGCACGAGGTGTCGAGGGGTTCGACGGAGCGGCACTGCGTGCCGCGCGGCTCGCCGCGCCGTGCCGCGACCACGGCCATGCGCACATGCTCACCGTTTCCTGCCTCGCCCGCCGGGTCGGCACGTCGAAGACGCTCATCCTCGACTACGAGCACGGGCGGAGCAGCCCCTCCCCTCAGCGGCTTGCGGAGCTGGCACGTGCCGTCGGCGTGCCGGCCTTCGATCTGCAGCGCCGGGCCCGGCTGTCCGATCTCCGCGCGGCACGCGGCCTGACCCTCTCCGAACTCGCGGCCATGTTGGGCTTGGCGGTGAACACCTACCGGAGGATCGAGTCGAGCGGTGTGCTGCCCAGGCGCCGCCCGGGGGTCTTTTGGGACCTGGCGACCGCGCTGACCGTGGACCACATGCAACTGCACGAGGCCATCCGGCGGATCCCCGCGGTCCAGGAACGGCGGGAGGCCGCTGATGGCACGCTCCGGGAGGTTCTCGCCCAGGCCCTGGAGCCCGGCCCCTACCAGCCCCTGCAGGACACCTCCTTGCCCGCCCAGGCGCTGGCCGCGACATACGACGTAGCCTCCTCGACGGTGAGCAAAGTGGTCAACATACTGCTCACCGACCTGCGCCAACTTGCCCAGCAGCAGGCGCAGTTGCAAGCGCGCCGAGACTTCACCGCGCATTCCAGGCCAACCCACCTGTACGAGCGCGAGCTGGAGACCATCTCGAACCGGATCGCGGAGGACGTCGAGAGAGTCCCCGACATCCTGGAGCGGTACCTGGTCAACCCCATGTCACAGTCCTGCTGGCATAGCCTGGCCAGGCTCTATCTCGCCGGGCCCCCCGGCTCCGCTCTCCGTTCCACGTCCGGCGACGTCGTCGTTGCCCTGCATAAGGCGTTCAACGACTACCTGATCGAGGTGACCCCCGCAGGGTTCCAGCTCTCGACCCCTGGGGTGCTGTTCTTCCTGGACACACTGCCGTACTACCGAGTCATCTACACGCCTCCGGAACGCGCAATCCGCCCTGACCCGCAGTACTACGGGTGGCCGTCCTTCCGCTCACGAGCGCAGCCCAACCGCCGACACCGGCTCCGCGTAGCCCATGTCCTGGGCCACGACCCACACCCGTACTGGGATGGCGGCTCCTGGATGACGATCCAGGGCGGCTCCCGATCGGGAGATTCGTGGGGGAGCTCTACCCCCTGGTCCGACGAACCGCCGTTCTGAACTAGTCCGTATCGGCTCGGTCTGGGACAACGGCTCGTGGATGACGATCCAGGGCGGCCGGGCCTGGGGGGGCGACCGACCCATGGGTGACGCCCTCCGCTCTCTGGTCCGACGAGCCACCGTTCTGAACCAGCAGTACAGCCCGTTCATTGGTTGCAGGCTCTCGGACGCCCCGACCGCTCTCACTGTTACCGGCATAACTGTGACGCTCTCGGTGCTGCTGGATGACCGAACACTGGGGGAACGGCCGTGAAGGAAGGTCGTTCCCCCAGTTACGGGACTTCAGCCTCGCCCAGTGAAGTCGTCACCATCAGGCGGGTTCCCGGCCTGAGCGCGGACCCTCGCGGCGGCTGCACCCGTGCGCCGGATCCTCTCGGCGCGCGTTAGGGGCTCAAAGGCCTGCCTTATGACCACCTCCTGGCGAGCCGGCGCCTCGGCGCGAGGCACCGTGCGCGTGTGGGTGTCGCTGGGCGGCTCCTTGACGTCGCGAAAAATGGGGACCTCCTCGTCGTCTGGCGTTCGCCGAAGGCCCCACGCTTTGAGTGCATCCCCCAAGCGCAGGAATCTCAGGCGGTAGCCAGAGAGGGTCCCCCCCAACCCGACACAGATGAGACCGACTGTGATGAGCATGCTCATCGCCACGGAATACACGGTCGAGTCGATCTCGGGGCCGGCACCGGGGATGATCTGTTGCCTGCTGAACGCCATGCTCCCGGTGGCCCATGAGATCAGGGCCGTTCCCATGCCGACCAGTGCCACGCGCAACGCTCTGATCGCCCGGTGGGCGTGGACGCCCACTGTCGCCGGTCTCGTCCCCATGACCTGGGCCGCCTCCGCCTGGGTCATGCCCAGTTCCCGTGTCAGCAGCATCGCCCTGCGCTGCTGCAGCGGCAGGTCCGCCAGTGCCTCGTCGATGAAGTGCCGCAGCTCGACGTCCTGTCCGGGCGGGGCCGCCGGCTCGTTCTCCAGCCGCACGTCCGCGTCGAGCGAGGCATAGCCCCTGCCCTCGGCCTGACGGCCTGCCGCCCGCTTGATCTCGTTACCCATACATGTGTAGACGTAGGCGCGCACGTTGCCAATCGGGTCAGTGACAGCCAGCACAGACTTGAGGGCGTTCTGCACGACGTCCTCGGGGTCCGCCGACGATTGCGGTACGTCGCGGGTGCGCAACCGGCTGGCGCGTAGCGGATCATCTGGTCGTACCGCTCCTCGACCAGTTCCGCCAGCGCCTCGGCGTGCCGCGACCGCGGCCTGTCCCGATCAGCCACGTCGCCCCCGCTTCCCCGTCCGGCGCCTCTTCGGCGCCTGCCCGGCCCCGTCCTTCGCACGGATGATCTTGGCCTTGCCTGCTGCGCGGTTACGGAACGCGATGCTCTTCAACACGCTGCTCAGCGGCTTTGCGAAGAGCAGGATCAGGAACACCACGATGCCGATTCCCGTCAGTTCCACCGGACCTCCTCCAGTCTGCGGCCCAGCGCCTCACCCCGAAGCAGCGGCGGCCGTACGCGTGCTGAGAGACATACGGCGGCCAGTTCCTTTACACAGTTCCGAAAAATCTTGTTCGGACGCCCGCGCGCAGGTGTGCCGCTGTTCGGAGAGCCATGTCCAGCCGCGCGGTCTCACCTTGGTCTGGGGGTGACCGAACAGCTCGGGTCCGGGGCGCCCCTCCGGACGGAAGAGGTGCGCGCGTTCGTGCTGCAGCTGGAGACGGAAGCCAACGGGCCGCTGCAATCCAGCGGAAGCGGGAGCGGGTCCGGGAGTGGGCCATCGAGCAGGAGGTCCAGGACGTCACGGTGCCCGACTATCCGCCGGGCGGGGCGATCGGGTAGCGCAGCCCCTCAACTGATCGCGGTACTTCTCGCGCGTACGCGTGCTTAAAAAAGGGGTGCAGAAAGTCCAGAAGCTCGGCCGTCCCCCAGGTCCGGCCCCGTACGCGACAATCGCGGTGCCGACGCGGCGACCAGTCCCGACCCCAGGGAAGCTCCGCCGGCCCGCCGGGACTTCCTGGCGCCGGTGAAGCCTGCGAGTGCTCGGGGCCCTGCCAGTCAGGCGAAGGCACACGGGGGCCGTCCCACCGCTACGCCCGACTCAACCCCTACCTCGTAAGGAGGGGCTCTGCGCGTTCAGTCGGTGTGGTCGAACAGGACACGGATCACGAGGCGTGGCGCTCGCTCTTGCGGTCCTCGAGGAACGCCCGGGCCTGGGCGCGGGCGTGGTCGCTCACCGTCACGCCGGTGGCCTGTCGGACCTCCTCCAGGGCCTGCTGTACGCGCTGCTCACGTTCCTCAGCGGTCAGCTCCCGCTGCACCAGGTCTTCCAGGACGTGGGGGCCGTACTACCGGGACGGCAACGTCCAGCATCTTGCCGAGCAGGTCCTGACGCTTTCCGCGCACTTCGACGACGACGGCACCGTGCCGGTGGTGTTCTTCTCCACCGACATCGACGGCGCCACTGACCTCACGCTGGGCCGGCACCAGGGCCGCATCGAGAAGCTGCATCAGAACCTGGGGCACATGGGCCGCACGAACTATCACTGGGCCATGGACGCGGTCATCGACCACTACCTCGAATCCGGCAGCTGCTCCCCCGCCCTGGTGGTGTTCCAGACGGACGGCGGGCCCACGAGTCGTATCGCGGTCGAGCGCTACCTGTGCAAGGCCGCCCGGCTTCCGCTGTTCTGGCAGTTCGTCGGGTTCGGTGATCCCGACGACAACGAGTTCGCGTTCCTGCGCAAGCTCGACACCCTGGCCGTCCCGGCTACCCGCGTCGTCGACAACGCGGGCTTCTTCCACGCCGGCCGCGGTCCTCAAGCCGTTGACGATCAGCTGCTGTACGACCGGCTGCTGCACGAGTTCCCCACGTGGCTGACCGACGCCCGCGCTGCCGGAGTCATTCCTTGACGCCCCTCGGACGAAGGCCTCCAGACTCTGGCGGATCAGCCGTGTCGAGGGACCGAAGGGACTGGCATCTCGGATGGGTGTAGCCCCACGACCGTGTTGGAGGATGCGACGGAGTGGGCGACGAGGATGAGGTCTGTCCAAGGTGCTCGCGGCCTGATCAACTCTCCGCGGTGTGGCAGCCGCCAGCAGAACCGGATGGTTGGGGGCACTGCGCTGGTGTGGGGGGCAGCCGGCAGTGGGTGACAGTTCGCCCGAGGTGGGGGGACATCTCTGGGGTCTGGTCGGCTGCGGTCGCTTTCGTTGGCTCGGTGAGGGCGTCGCGTTGGGGGGCCTTGGGGTGTGGCGGTGGGCAGGGCAACCTTGTGGGTGGGTGGTGAGTCTTCTGAGCGGTCACGTTGTGATCGGAGCCACGAGGAGAGACATCATCAACGCCATACGCAAGACCCTGACCGCCACCGCCGTCGTCGGTGCCGTCCTCGCGGGTTCCGCCGCCTGTGGAACGGTGGAGCAGCTGTCTGCCGGCAGGAAGCTCGAGCAGGCCTTCGAGAAGCTCGGCGAGAAGAACACGCTCTCCTTCGAGGTCGACCTGAACACCGACGCCGCGTCCTTGAAGGCGCTGGACGCCTCGTCCGACCCCGAACCCGGGGAGGAGATCCCGGACGAGGTTGCCGAGTTGCTCAGCGACGCGAAGATCACCGTGACCGTGCAGTCGAGGAAGCCGCTCGACAAGTCCGGCGAGAAGGACCTCGTCGGCACGGCCGTGAAGGTCGGCACCGCGGACGGCGACCTTGTCGAGTACCGAGTGATCGGCGACTACACCTACCTCCGTGCCGACACGGACGTCCTGGGCAAGACGATGGGCAGCCCCCTGCCGGACGCCGACGAACTGCCCCCGGAGGCCGGGGCGATGAAGGACGTCCTTGAGGGCAAGTGGGTCAAGTTCAACACCGAGGAGATGGACAAGGCCGCCGCCGAGGGTGAGGAAGCCGAGGGTGATCCCGCGCCGTCCCTCGACGCCAAGACGCAGAAGAAGCTCGTCAAGGCCCTGCGTGACGTCATCGCCCGTGAGGTGAAGTTCAAGACGACCGATGACGGGGGCGATACCGAGCACGTCACCGCCACGGCCCCCTTCCGCACGCTGGTCACCGAACTGTTCGGCGAGATCCGCCCCCTGGTGAAGGACCTGCCGATGGGCATGGAGCTGCCGACGGACAAGGACCTGAAGGACGCTCCCAACGCCAAGGTGACAGCCGACTTCACACTCAAGAACGGCGAGCTGGCCCAGGTGGACCTCGACCTCGCCAAGCTGGCCGAGAACGCCAAGGTGAAGAAGCTCGGCCTGACAGTGCGGATGCGCGAGGGGACCAAGCCCACCGCTCCGGCCGGAGCCACGACGCTCGATCTCGCCGACCTCATGAACGGCTTCCTCGGCGGTCCGCCGATGCCCGATGCCGAGTTCGACACGAGCGGTCTCGCCGACGAGGGCGCCCTGTAAAGCCGAGTTCCGATCACGTCACGCGTGAGACGCGGCGGGCCACCCTTTTCCGTCCCCCGCGACGGAAAAGGACCGGCCCCGGCCTCCTGCGCCGGACACCCCGTCAGTACAGCTTGTTGACCGCCGTGGCCATGGCTTCTTGAAGGCCGCCCGAAGCCGCCTGAAACTCTGTGACGCCGTCCAACCGGGGGCCGTGACGGAGGGGCGCAGGCTGTCTTACTGCCGGGCGATGCCTGCTGGATCGATAGCGAAGGGGAACGGCTCATCGACCTTGGTCACAGCACCAGGTAGGGCCGTAGCCTGCTCGATGTAGCGGCCGCCGGAGAGGATCATCATGATCAGCCGGGGGGCGGGGTCGAACTCCAGGCGCCAGAAGTGGGGAATGCCGGCTCGTGCGTACTCCATCGGTTTGACCGTGCGATCCATCGGGGCATTGCCGGGCGAGACCAGTTCGACGACAAGATGCACGGCGTCGGCATCGATGCCGGCAGTGTCGTCGGCGGTGGCGCCTGCATCGGCGACGACGATGTCGGGTACGAAGAGGCCCTCCGCGGTGATCATGTTGACCGCTTCGAGGACCTCGACGGGGGCGCCCGCGGCCCGTACTGCGGCGTCCAAGGCAACGTGGAGTCGGTAGCTCGCCCGCTGGTGACGGAGGCCTGGCGCGGGCGTCTTGACGAGACTTTCCCCCAGCAATTCGTACCGGTAGCGCCGGTCCTCGGGGAGGGCGAGCACCTCGTCCACGGTCCAGGGTCCGGCGTGATCTGCCATGGCGATGCTCATGGGTCCCCCCCCCTCCTCGCTCGGTCGCCTGCCCCAGTGTGGACCGCCGATGCTCCTCCTGTCCTCCCTCCGCCGGCCGTGCGGCGACCTCGTCGGCGAGCTGCTCGATCCGCTCCGCGCGGGCCGGCTTCCCGCTGCGGGCGGGCGGCCCCGCCGGGGCACAGCCGGCTCGTTCCAACTGATGCTCGGATGTACGCGGTCACCGCGGTCACCGCGGTGACCTGGCCATAGAGGGGTTCGGCGCGGGCTCTGCCCGTCGCGGGAGCGGCGCACCCGATCATGCACTGGATCCGTCCGGCGGGGACGGTCTGAGCGCGTCAGCACGGGCACGACGTCGGTCGGCCTGGGGCGTGTACGGGGCCCGCGTGCTGGGCGGTTATCTGTCGGTGTCAGGTGGTGAAGTGGTCGGCCAGGTGCGTAGGAGGGTGTCCAGGGCGTCCAGGATTCGGGTCCAGGTTTCCTGGGGGTCGGGGGTGCTGTGGCTGAAGCCGCCGGCCATTTCCAGGGTGATGTAGCCGTGGAAGGTGCTGCCCAGGAGGCGGACGGCGTGGGTCTGGTCGGATTCGGTCAGGTCGTAGCCGCGCAGGATCGCCCGGGTCATCTGGGCGTGTCTGGCGCCCGCGCTGGCTGCCGCGGCCTCGGGGGTGAGGCGGAGCTGGGCCGCGGCGTAGCGGCCGGGGTGTTCGTGGGCGTAGTCGCGGTAGACGTCGGCCAGGGCCGTCAGGGCGTCCTTGCCTGCTCGGCCCGCCAGGGCTGTGGTGCCTCGGTCTGCCAGTTCCTCCAGGGCGAGGAGGGCGATCCTGGTCTTCAGGTCGTGGGAGTTCTTCACGTGCGAGTACAGACTCGCGACCTTGACGTCGAGGCGGCGGGCCAGCTCCGAGACGGTGACCTGGTCGAAGCCGATCTCGTCGGCCAGGTCGGCGCCGGCTTCGGTGAGGCGTGGTGCGGTCAGTCCTGCGCGCGCCATGGTGGTGCCTTTCAGGTGGCTGTGGGCCAGGTGCGCAGGTGGGCGGCGATCCTCGCGGTGGTGCAGGCGGGGTCACGGAGCAGGTCGCGCAGGGCGATGGCGTCGTCGCGGGTGGGCTTGAGGGGGATGCCGGAGGCTTCCAGGTACATGACGCCGGTGGCGGCGGCGACGGCCATGTTGGAGCGTTCCAGCCAGCGGCAGCGGCCGAGGATGTGGATGAGGGCGGCCGCGCGGGCGTAGGGGCCGTCGTAGACCGGCTGGTCGAGGAGTTCGGCGCGGTGGGCGGCCACGGCGGCGACGGGGATGCCGTAGTCGTCGGGGGCGGGGTCGCGGGCGCCTGCGATCTCGGCGACTTGCAGGATCCAGGGGACGTCGATGTGCAGGTCCATCAGGCGGCGTGGGCTCCTGGAGCGGCGCGGTCGGCGTCCTCGGCCTCGTCGAAGAGGGCCTGGTGTTCGTCGAGGAAGCGGCGGGCGGCGTCGAGGCCGCGGGCGCGTAGGCCGTCGGTGTCCTCGCGGACGAGGGCGGCGATGTAGTCGCCGACGCTCAGGCCGCGGTCCTTGGCTCGAGCCTTGGCGAGTTCGGCGACCTCGTCGTCGACGCGGGCACCGAGTTGCGTCTTTGCCATACAGGGATGGTAACAGGTGTTACCAGGCGAGTGCTTCTTCTCCTTGGAATCTGCCGGGAGCGGGGGTGACACGTTCCCGAACATGCATCTGCTCGGGCTCCGCAAAAGGTCGAGGGGGCACCGGTGTGCCCCCTCGGGCGGTGTTATGCGAGCTTGGTCGCGGAGAGGATCGCCTGGACCGGGATGACGTCCGGGGGAACCTCGGAAGCGTCCTTGGTGATCGCCTGATCCACCTTGAACCCGGCCTGCTCCAGAAGGTTCTGATAGACCGACAGCTTCTGCGGCCCGCCCTGGCCCATGGCGGCGCCGATGAAGAAGGCCGGGAAGAAGTCGACGTTGTAGTTGTCGGTCTCCTTGATGTTCTCCGGGTACACCGGCACCAGGATGTTGATCTGGCCGCCGACCTCCAGCGCGTCGTGGACGCCCTGGAGAATCCTGAGCACGTTGTCCTTGTCGAACATGTCCAGGAAGTGCTTGATCAGGACGACGTCGAACCCCTTGGGGATCTCGTCGAAGACGTTGCCGCCGATGAAGGACAGGTGCTCCTCGAGACCTTCGGCGCGGAAGTTCGCCAGCGCCCTGGGCTCCTTGTCCGGCAGGTCGAAAGTGGTGACCTTCAGGCCCTCGGAGGTCTTGTGCCGGTAGGTGTGGATCGCTCCGAGGCCGGTGTTGCCGGCCACGTCCAGGACCCGGGAGCCGGCCGGGATGTCTATGTGGGCGAAGAACCACGGGTCGATGTTGGCGGTGACCGTGTTCATCAGCTTCAGCCAGGAGTCGTCGAGGTCCTGGTGGTCGGCGACCGCGTCGTACAGGGTGCCCTCGGCGCCGTAGAGCTCCTTCAGGCCGACGACCGTGCCGGTGCGCACCGACTCGGTCAGGTAGAACAGCTGCCGCAGTGCGGTGACCTTGATGAGGTTCATGTAGGCAAGGGCGCGCTTGAGGTCGCTTTCGGCGACGGCTGCCAGCGCGTCCAGGGTGTAGGCGCCGGAGGCCTCGTCGTAGGCGACGAAGCCCTCCTTGACGAGCAGGAACAGCAGTTGTTCCACGGCGTCGGGCTTGGCGCCGACGGCCTCGCCGAGTTCGGCCGCGGTCTGGCCGGGCCGGTCCCGGAGCCGGTCGACGATACCGAGTTCGAAGACGGACACCAGGGTCATGAAGCGCGAGGGCCCCACCATGTATTCGCGGAAACGCGCGAGAACGGCTTGTGACGTCGCTGACGTCGCTCCCCCGAGCGCTTCCGGGGTCGCTGTGGTCTGTGCGGCTTGCGACATGTGTCCTCCAGTGGCAGACGCAGGCCCGTGACGGAGAATTCTGCGACTGCGCTCGCCATGGGGTCGTAATGAGCCATCATCACGCGCCATGGTTCAACAACAGCTGGAGCCGGACCTGATCCGCGAAAACCGAAAAAAGGCTCCCCCTTGGCCGTGGAATTCAACGAGGGGGAGCCCGGGTGAAAAGGCGAGGTCAGGAAGCCGGGACGCCTTCGAAGATCGGGATCCTGCCCTTGTGCCGCGGACGCGGAGGGGCACCATCTCCTGATGGGCGGGAAATTCGTACCAGCGTTGCGCTGCCTCGGGTGCCGGAAATTCGATCACTTCGGTGAAGCACGCCGGCGGGGGTGCGGTGCCGGCGCACGGCCTCCTCGCCTCCAGACCCCAGCCGGTGATGACGCCATCGGCGCACGGTCTCCTCGCCCCCAGAGCCGGTAGCGCGGTGCCGGCCCGGCGACCGTCCAGTGCCACCGGTCCGGCCCCCCGAACAGGGTGTGCGGCGGTGATCTTCCCAGTGTCATAGCAAGGTGCCGGTCCGCGTCCGCAGCGTCCGTGGCAATCGGGCCGCTCGCGCCGCCCGCCATGGCAGGGGTCTGCCATGAAACATCCGGTCGAGCGCACGGTTTCGCCCACGGCCTGCCGGAATGTTGACGTCCGTCTCGCCCGCTCCGCAACCTCGAGAGCTCCGGTCATGCGTACGAATTCCGTGAGAGGAGCGTGAGCGCGATGGATGTCCTGGTGGTCGAGGACGACGACGGGACGGCCGAGGCACTTCAGCAGATGCTGCATCTGCACGGCCACGAGACCCGCCGCAGCGACACCGGTACCGACGCCCTGGCGAGTCTGCCGGGCACCAAGCTCGTCCTGCTCGACCTGAGCCTGCCCGACCTCGCCGGGCACGAGGTGTGCCGGCGCATCCGGGAGAACTCCTGTGTGCCCATCGTCGTGCTCAGCGGCAGCGACCATGAACTCGACCGCGTGACAGCCCTGTACGCCGGGGCCGACGACTTCGTGCCCAAGCCCTTCAGCCGGCATGAACTGCTGGCCCGCATCGAGGCGGTGCTGCGCCGCAGCGCCTGCTGCTGCGGGCGCTCCCCGGAGGGCGCGGCCGCCGACGTCGCGTCGCTGCCCGCGCAGGAGCCCCGCACCCGCCGCCCCCCGCAGGAGCCGGCCGGGGAGCCGGACGCGGCCCAGGACCGGTTACGGGCGGGTCCACTGTGGCTGGACACGCGGACCCGCCGGGTTTTCGTCGACGACGAGGAGATCCGGGTCACCCGGAAGGAGTTCGACCTGCTCGCGATGCTTCTGGAGGAGCCCGGCACGGTCATGCAGCGCGAGGACATCATGGCCCGAGTGTGGGACGTGAACTGGTTCGGCTCCACCCGCACGCTCGATGTCCATGTCGGCTCCCTGCGCGGCAAGCTCGGCAGCACCCGCTGGATCGAGACGGTCCGCGGCGTGGGCTACCGGCTGGCCGTGCCCACGGCCCTGGGCGCCGGGGCGAAGCGATGAGCGGGAGCAGGCAGACGGAAAGCGTCCTGCCGCACGAGGTGGCCGGCCGTCCGGACGACGCGGGGGTACGTCCGTACGGTGCTCAGGACCTCGGCCTCGACGTGGCCGCGAGCCCGTACGGGCTCGCGGCCGCCGCCGCGCACCAGCTGCGCGGGCCGCTGTCGTCGATCCGGCTGCGGCTGCACCTGCTCGCCGAGCGCCGGCCCGAGGTCGGTGAACTCGCGGGTGTGCTGGGCGAGGTGGACCGGCTGGCCACGCTGCTCAACCAGATCCTGGACTGGGGTGCCGCGGGGCGGGAGGCGCCGCCCGAGCCGGTCGAGGTACTCGACGTCGCCGCCGCCCGGGCGGACGCCTGGAGTGTGCTCGCCGGCACCCGGGGCGTCCGCATCGACGTCACCGGGACCGCGGCGACGGCCCTTCAGAGGCACGGCGCGCTGGAACACGCCCTGGACGTCCTGCTCGACAACGCGGTGCGGGCGAGCCCGCCGGGCACCGCCGTCACCTGTGCCGTGCACGTCGACGGGGCGCGGGTGCGCGTCGACGTCACGGACCAGGGGCCCGGCATGACGGACGCGGAACTCGCCGTCGCCGGGCGCCCGTTCTGGCGCGGGGCGGCGGGCGCCGGACATGAGGGCAGCGGGCTGGGACTGTCGATCGCCCTGTCCCTGCTGCGGGCCTCCGGCGGCCGACTGGACCTCGGCCGTGCCGCCTCGGGGGGCCTGACCGCCACCGCCGTGCTCCCGCTGGCCCCCGACTGACACCCCCTGCCCACAACTCACCTACCCGTCAAGGAAGTTGCCCCCCACGCGCCGGACTGCGGCGCCGACCCCCTGGAGCCCCCGCATGGCCATCGAGGTCCTCCTCGCCCACCCCCACCCCTCCACCCGGGACGCCCTCTGCGAGGCGCTCGCGGCGGAGGCCGACATCGGGGTCGTGGGCGAGTGCGGTGACGGCAGGCGGGCGCTGGAGCTGGCCGAGCGGCTGCTGCCAGGCATCCTGGTGGCGGGGCTGCGGCTGCCGGGGCTGGACACCGCACAGCTGACCCGCCGGCTCGTCGGCCGCCGCGGCGTACACGGCGGCGTGCACGGCGGTGGCCACGGCAGCGTCCACGGCGTCCGCTCCGTCCGGGTGGTCGTCCTCGCCGACGCCGCCTCCACCGGGCTCGCCTTCGAGGCGCTCCGAGCGGGCGCGCGCGGAGTGCTGCTCCAGGACACCGACATCGGCGAACTGCCGCGCGCCCTGCGGCTGGTCGCCGGTGGCGGTGCCGTGGTCTCACCGCGGCTGACCCTGCCGCTGATCGACGCCTGCCTGCGCGGCCCCGACGTCCTCGAGACACCCTCGCTGGACCATCTCACCGCACGCGAACGCCAGGTGCTCTCCCTGGTCGGCACCGGCCTGTCCACCCAGGAGATCGCCGACCGCCTCGTCGTCGCCGAGGTCACGGCCAAGACCCACGTACGGCGCACCATGGCCAAACTCGGCGCCCGCAACCGGACCCAGCTCGTCGCCATCGCCTACGAGAGCGGCATGCTCAGACCGCGTACGCGCACATAGGCCGCCGGGAACCCGCTGGGCCCGCGACGCCCCGGACGCCGGTGTCTCGGATCGCGTACGCGCACATAGCCCCCGGAAACCCGCCGCTCCCGCCACCCCGACGCCGGTGTCACAAACCGCGTACGCACACACAGGCCCCCGGAAACCCGCCGCGCCCGCCACAGCCCCCGACGCCGGTGTCTCCGCCCGGTCTTGAGCCACGTTCGAGCCTGTCCAGCGATGCTCGAAGCACGGCCCGGCGCGCGGGGACGGGGGAGGCTTCCCGCGCGGGCCGGCGCGCACGGCGTGGGAGGTCCTGAAACCGGCGAGGCACGAGGCCGGGCGGCTGTACGGGGGCACGTATGTCAACGGATCTGTGGACGTACCGACCGGCGGCCGCCCTGGTGGGCCGGGAGTTCGACCTGATCGCGATCCAGGGCAGGCTCCAGGACCCCGCCGTGCGGCTGGTCACCCTGACCGGACCCGGTGGGGTGGGCAAGAGCCGGCTGGCGACCGAGGCCGCCGCCGGGGTCGCCGGGCTGTTCCCCGGCGGCATCCACAGCTTCGACCTGCCGTCCTGCGTGGACGTGGAGTCGGTCCTTAAGAGCGTCGACAAGACCGTACGGGACGTCACCGAACGCACCCTGCTGCTGCTCGACGGCGTCGAGCACGTCGCGGCCGAGCTGGCACCGGCGCTCGCCCGGCATCTGGCCGCCACTCCCCTGCTCACCCTTCTGGCCACCGGCCAGGAGATCCTGCGGATCCACGGCGAGTGCGTGCTGCCCGTACCGCCGCTGCCGCCGCCGGGCGCCCTGGCGGAGCCCGACGTCGCCGAGGTCCAGGACAATCCGGCCGTCGAGCTGTTCGTGCACTGCGCGCAGCGCGCCAACCCCGCCTTCGCGCTCACCCCCGAGAACGTCGGGGCGGTCGTGGAGATCTGCAACCTGCTGGAGGGCGTCCCGCTGGTCCTGGAGCTCGCCGCGCGCCGACTGCGGCTGTATCCACCGCAGGAACTGCTCGCCTGGCTACGGCGGGGCGGCGACAGCCACCTGCCCGGACCCGTCGACCTGCCCGAACGGCAGCGCTCCACGCTCGCGATCGCCGAGTGGAGTTGCCGCGGCCTGAGCGGACCGCAGCGCCGGCTGCTGGCCCGGCTCGCCCTGTTCCCGGGGGGCGTCACCCTCGCCCTCGCCGAGAAGGTCTCCCCCCTGGGGCCGGCCGACACCGCCGTGGCACTGGAGACCATGCTCGACCGCGGCCTGCTCGCCCTGGCCGAACAGCCGCGCGCCGACAGCCGGTTGACGATGCCGCGCACCGTGCGCGCCTACGGTCTCGCCCTCCTCGACGAGGCCGGTGAGGAGGAGGCGGCGGCCGCCCGGCGGGCGCAGGCCCGCTGCTACCAGCGGCTGCTGCCCGCCCTGGAGGGCCGCTTGAAGGGCTCCGAGCAGCAGCACTGGCTGCGGGTCGCGGTCGCCGAGCACGACAACGTCCTCGCCGCGTTGCGCCACCTGGAGCAGGACGAGGGCGCCTGCGAGGACGACGACGCCCGGGCCGCGGCCCTGCTGGAGCGGGCCGCACTCGTCGGGGCCTGCCTCCAACCCTGGCTGGTGCGCGGCGAGTTGAAGGAGGGGCTGCGCTGGTTCGACGCCACCGGGCAGGCCCTGAAGGAGGCCGGGCGGGGCGAGCGGGCCAAGGACGAGGAGTGGCTGCGCGCCCGGGCCCGGCTGTACTCCGGCGCCGGTGTGCTCGCCGCGGCCCTCGGCGACCACGACGGGGCGGCCCACCGCCACCGCCGCGCCGTCGCCCTGTACAAGCGGCTGCGGGACGCGCCGGGCGCCGCCCTGCCCTCCGCCCGCCTCGGACACGCGCTGTTCCGGTGCGGTGAGCGGCCCGAGGGCCAGTCCCTGCTGGCCGCCTCGCTGGCCACCCTCGACGCCCACGGCGACACCGCCGGCTCCGCCGAGGCGGCCGCCGCGCTCGCCGAGGTGCTGCTCGCGGCCGGCGAGACCCGGCAGGCGCGGGCTCTGCTGGAGCGGGTCGGCCGCGTCCAGCGGCAGAACGGCGCCGTCCGCGACCTGGCCCGCACCGTCCACCTCGGTGCCCGGCTGCGCCTGTACGAGGGCGACGACGGCGGCGCCCGGTCGGCGCTGAAGGAGAGCATCGAGCTGTACGAGTCGATCGGCGAGCGCACCGAACTGCCCGCCGTCCTGGAGATGTTCGCCCTGCTCATCCTGGCGCAGGCCGGTCAGCCGCAGCGCGCCGCCCGGCTGCTGGCGGCGGCCGGCGCGCTGCGCCGCGCCACCGGTGCGGGGATCGCGTCGGAGTGCCGGGACCGGCTGCTGGAGGCCGTCGAGGAACTGCGCCGCCGGCTCGGCGGGGCGGTCTTCGCCACCGTGTGGGCCGAGGGCGTGCGGCTGCGCCCGGAGGCGATGGCCGCCGAGGCGCGCGCCGCGGCCGAGCCGGGCGGGAGCGACGACGGCGCGGAGAGTGTCGCGCTCACCCCGCGCCAGTTGCAGGTGGCGCTGCTGGTCGCCGACGGCATGACGAACCGGCAGATCGCCCAGCACCTGGGCATCGCCGAGTGGACGGTGGTCAACCACGTCCGCAACGTGATGCGGAAGCTGGGCTGCGCCTCCCGGGTCCAGGTCGCGTGGGCCGTGGGCAGGAGCCGGTGATGGCGGCGCCCAACGACACTCCGCTCACCCCGCTCACCCCGCTCACCCCGCTCGCGCCGCTCCTTGGGGACCTGCGTCCGCCGCAGGAGGTCACGCGGGACTTCGTACGGCGTGGCTGGTGGCGCACCGAGACCGTGCTGCACGACGTGTACCGGGGGGCGGCCCGGCATCCGCACCGCACCGCGCTCGTCTCCCACCAGGCCGGCCGTCCCGCCGCGAGCCGGGTGATACGGCTGACGTACGCCCAGCTCGCCGCGTTCACCGGCCGGTTCGCGCACGCCCTGGAGGCGCTCGGGGTGCGCCCCGGTGACCCGGTCGCCTTCCAGCTGCCCAACCGCTGGGAGTCGGTGGCGCTGCTGCTGGCGTGTCTGCGCTCGGGCGCGGTGGCCGTGCCGGTGATGCCGGGGTACGGCGCCCGGGATCTGGAGGCGGTGCTGAGGGCGGTCGAGGCGCGGCTGTGCGTCGTGCCGGACCGGTGGGAGGGCACCGCGCCGGGCCGTGTCCTCGCCGGTCTCGCGCCCCGGCTGCCGTGGCTGCGGCACCGGGTGGTGCTGGGTGACACGGTGGACGCCGGTGCCGTCGACTTCCATCGGCACTTCGTTGCCACCCCGCACGAGCGGTACCGGTCCGCCGGGTGGCTCAGGGTGCCGGCGCGGCCCGCGGACCGGCTCGCCGTGGCGGTGACCTCGCTCGGTCTGGGGGCCGCGCACAGCATGGCCCTGCACACCCCCAACTCGCTGCACGCCGGCCTGCCGCCGGTGTCACGGCCGGACGCGGCGGCGTTCTCGGCGCTGCCGCTGGCGTCGCTGCCGGCGCTGCTGCACACGGTGATCGGCCCGCTCACGCACGGGGGGACGGTGGTCCTCCAGGACGTGTGGGACGCGGAGAGCGCGCTGGAGCTGCTGGCCGCGGCACGGGTGCGGCAGGTGCACGCGACGCCCGCGCAGTGGGCGGAGCTCGCCGCCGCGCGGCAGCGCCGGCCGGGCGAGGCCGTCGAGCTGCACGACGCCTTCACCTCCGATCCGGCCGGCACCTCGGCCGCGCTCGGCCGGCGGGTCCACGCGGCCCTCGGGGTGTCGCCGCGGGCCCTGCCGCGCGCCGCCGCCCACACCGGGCGGGACGGGCCCGCGCAGGGCGGGCCGTACCGGTGGTGGCCGCGCGGGCCCGCCTCGCCGCTCGCGGTGTGGCGGCGTACCGGCGGGGTCGGTCTGACCTGGGGCGAGGACGGCACGCGCGGGGCCGGGCAGGCGGTGGACCTCGTGGACCTCGACGAGTGGGGGCATCCGCGGCTGCGCACCGAGGAGGTCGGCGGGATGTTCCTGGTCCCGGTCACCGAGCTCGAGGCGCTGCTGCTGGGCCACCCGCGGGTGGCCGAGGCCGCGGTGGTGGCCCGCGCCGACCCCCTGCACGGCGAACTGCCCTGCGCGGTCGTGGTCCCCGACGGCGCCCCGCCCAGCCTCCTGGAGCTGCGCGGCCATCTGTCCGACCGGGGTGTGCCGCCCGCCCACCTCCCCGCCGACCTGGTCCTGCTGGGCGCCCTGCCCCGCACGGACGCCGGCGACCTGCGCCGCCGCCACCT
Organism: Streptomyces sp. NPDC020489; assembly: GCF_044386545.1. NCBI lineage: Bacteria > Bacillati > Actinomycetota > Actinomycetes > Kitasatosporales > Streptomycetaceae > Streptomyces > Streptomyces sp. NPDC020489. The sequence goes on along the minus strand of NZ_JBIRUZ010000017.1, from coordinate 92,138 downwards.
CCAGGACACCGTCGCCCGGCGCCCGCCCCGGGCGGCGTGAGGGCGACGACGGCGCCGGTCACACGGTGCGGCGGGCCTGCTGGGCCTCGCGGTTGACGGCCCAGGCGTCCGCCACCGGGCCCAGGTGGGCGAGCTTGTCGGGGTTGGTCACCGAGTGGATCGTCCGGACCCGGCCCTCGCGGATCTCCAGCGTCCAGGTGTTGAGGACCTTGCCGTCCCGGTCGCGGAGGATCGCGCCGGGCTCGCCGTTGAGCTCGCGGGCCTCCAGGGTGACGTCCACCCGCGCGAGGGTGGTGAAGAAGGTGGTGAGCAGCCGGGCCACGGGGTCGTCGCCGACGACGGTCCTGGCCAGCTGCGGGGCCTTGCCGCCGCCGTCGCCGACCACCTGCGCGTCGGCGGCGAGCAGTTCGCGCACACCGTCGACGTCACCCTCCTTCAGGGCGTCGAAGAACCGCCCGGCGAGCTCCTCGCACTCCTTGCGGTCGGCCTCGAACCGGGGCCGGCCCTCGTCCATGTGCCGGCGCGCCCGCACCGCGAGCTGCCGGCACGCCGCCTCCGAGCGTCCCACCGCGGCCGCGATCTCCGGGAAGCCGAAGGCGAACACCTCCCGCAGCACGAACACCGCCCGCTCCAGCGGGGAGAGCCGCTCCAGCAGCAACAGGGCCGCCGTGGACAGCGAGTCGACGAGTTCGGCGGAGCGCGCCGGGTCCTCGTAGGAGTCGGTGAGCAGGGGTTCGGGCAGCCACGGTCCGACGTAGGTCTCGCGCCGGACGCGGGCCGAGCGCAGCACGTCCAGGGAGATCCTGGTCACCGTGGTCGACAGGTAGGCCTTGGCCGATCTGGGCTCGGTCGTGGAGGCGTTCCAGCGCAGCCAGGTCTCCTGGACCGCGTCCTCGGCCTCGCTGACGCTGCCCAGGATGCGGTAGGCGATCGCGAACAGCAGCGGCCGCAGTTCCTCGAACTCCTCGGTCCGTGTCACGCCGGCTCCTCCCTCTTTCTTCTACGGTCCTCACGATCCCGTCCGGCCGGGTCTCGCATGTCGGTTCAGGTCGGCGCGGGGGCGTCCGCGGGGGCGGGGCCCGGGTCCTTGACCCAGCGGATGGTGTGGATCCGCCCGTCGAGGACGTCGAGGGCGAGGGCGCTGAGGACGGTGCCGTTGCGGTCGCGGAAGACCGCGCCGGGACGGTGGTCCACGTCCTGCGGTTCCAGGGTGACGCCGACACCGACCAGTGCCGGGACGATCGTGGCGAGGACCCGGGCGACGTGCTCGGCGCCGGCGATGCGGCGCGGCCAGGGCGGGGTGGCGCCGGTGCCGTCGTGCGCCGTCGACAGGGTGGCGGTGATGCGCCGGCAGGCCGCTTCCGAGCAGCCGACGGCGGCCGCGATCTGGGCGGTGCCGCAGCCGAGCACCTCGCGCAGCACGAACACGGCGCGCTCCAGCGGGTTGAGCCGTTCCAGCAGGGACAGCGCGGCCGCCGCCTGCGCCCAGGCGGGTTCCACCGGCCTCGGCCGGGTGCCGCGCTGGGTTTCGAGGCAGATCCGGGTGACCGCGGCGACGAGGAAGCGGCGGCCCGAGGCGGGCTGTTCGGGGGTGGCCTCGTAACGCAGCCACGCCTGGTGCACGGCGTCCTCGGCCCGGCTCGCGCTGCCCAGCATCCGGTGGGCGATCGAGAACAGCAGGGGCCGCGCCTCCTGGAACTCTTCGAACCGGCTCATGCTGGCCCCTCCTTGGATCCGGGCGGGCGTCGGGCCACCGTCGCCCTCGCACCTCGTGCGGTCGGCGGCTGCGCTGTCGGTCGCGGCACCCGTACGGCGGGAGGTCCTCGGGCGTGGCCCTGCCCTGCCCTGCGGGCGTACGTCATGGCGCGGGGGTCCGGGGCCGCGGGTGCGACGACATGCCGACACGCCCGCCCGTCTCCGGGGGGATGGAGACGGGCGGGACGACTCGCAGCCCCACCCTAGGCGGGTGCCGGGCCCATGTCCCGTGCCCGCCAGGGGAGTTCGAGCCGGCCTGCCGCGGAGGTCGAGCGTCCGGGGCGGTACCGGTCCGGGGGCGGGGGTCGGGGAGTCGGGGGGCGCGGCCCCGGTCCGGTGTCAGGGGCGGTCCTGGTCGGCGTAGACGGCGAGGAACGCGGCGAGTTGGCGTACGGTCCCGCCGCCGGCCGGGCCGAGGGCGGTGAAGGGGACGGGGACGCTGTGGCCGAGGCTCGCCGACAGGGTGCTGTGCGTGCGCAGGGCGGCGGCGGCAAGGCGGCCGGACGGGCGGGGGGCATGGTCCGGGGCGGTGCCCGCCATGGAGCGGGCCTCCGCCCAGGCCTGGGAGGTGAGTTCGGCGGTCCGTGCGTGTGTCGTCGGGGTCGGCATGACGGCACTCCTCGCTTGTCGGGTACGGAGGCGGAACGGGTTGCTGAGGGGACGGTGGCGGGCTAGCGCGGCTCGGGGAGCATGAGCAGCCGCTGGGGGTGCAAGGTGGTGTGCGCCGCCGCGCGGACCCGGCCGCCCGGCGGGAGGGTCAGCCGCCACTCGCGGACCACCGCGCCGAGCAGGATCTCCAGCTCCTTCCAGGCGAACGCCTCCCCCACGCACCCCCGGGCACCGGCGCCGAAGGGGAGGTAGGAGGCGTCGTGCGCGGACGGTCTCAGGGTCAGCCAGCGGTCGGGGTCGAAGCGGTGCGGGTCCGGGTAGCGGGCGGGGTCGCGGTGCAGGAGGTAGGAGCTGAACATCACGTGGGTGCCGGCGCGCAGCGCGCGGTCGCCGAGGGTGACGTCGGCGAGGGTCCTGCGGCAGGTGATCCACACCGGCGGGTACAGGCGCAGCACCTCCATCAGGAACCGCAGGGTGTAGCCGGGCGGGCCGTGCCCGTGGCCGACGCGGTCGCTGTCGCCCGCGGCGGCCGTGCGGGCCAGGTCCTTGAGGACCTTCTCCTCGATCAGAGGGTGCTCGGACAGCGTGTACAGGGCCCAGGACATCACCGAGGCGGTGGTGACGGTGGCCGCGGTCAGCATCATCACGGCCTCGCCGCAGACCTCGTCGGCGCTCAGCGCGGGGGTGCCGGGGCGCCCGGGGTCCGACAGCAGGGCCGCGAGGTAGCCCGCCGTGGCGTCCGGGGAGTCCAACTGGGCGGCGATGAGCGCGCGGAGGTCCGCGAAGGCCTGCGCCGAGCGCCGGGACGTGCTCTGCCGCCGGGCCCGCGCCGCCGCGTTGCCGTACAGCGGCTTGCTGATCAACTCCCAGGCCACGACGGCGAGTTGGCGCTCCAGCCTGCTCGACGCCTCGCGGGTGAGCCCGGCGAAGAGGGTCCGCAGCGCGATCGCGGCGGCCGCCCGGCACATCGCGGCCTGGACGTCGACCTCCTGTCCGGTCCGCCACGCGGCGGCGGTGTCGCGGGCGACCTCCGCCATGACCGGGGTGTGGTCGGCGACGGCCGCGCCGCGCAGGTACGGGTGGGCCAGCCGCCGGTAGTGCCGGTGCAGGACGTCGTCCTGCGCGAGGAGCCCCGCGCGGCTGAGCAGCCTGGCCTTCTGGAAGAGCTCGCCCTTGCCGTAGCGCTTGCCGTCCTTGATCAGGACGCGGTGGACCAGGGCCGGGTCGGTGACGAACTCGGCCCTCTCGCCGTCCACCGACACGGTGCGGACCGGGTGGCCCCCGAGGAGCCGCTCCATCCGGCTGAAGCGGAACTCCAGGGGGCCGTTCGCGCTACGCGGCTGCGGAGACATCGTCGGCGGCGTCCTCGACCGAGGGCATCTGGTCCAGCCGGCTGCGGGTCTGGAAGCGGTAGTACGGCTGGAGCTTGTAGTACTCCTCGCCGGACGCCGTCATCGCCGCGTACACCATCTTCGGGTCCTCGCGGCCGTAGGGCATGTGCGCGAGGAAGTGCTCGATCTTCGGGCCGAGGCGGGCGGGCAGCGACAGCGGGTCCTGGGTCTTCACGCCGAAGGCGAGGCGTTCGATCCGCGGGGAGTCCCAGCTCAGCGTGGCGTAGAGGCCGAAGGCCTTCCCGCAGAACGCCTGCATCTGCTCGCTGGGGTCGGGCATGCCCAGGGCGCGGTGCATGCCCAGGACCTCCGAGGGGTGGTGCAGTGCGTCGGGGAAGCCGGTGAAGTACAGGTTGACGGTGTTGCTGCGGTAGTCGATGGCGACGACGTCGACCTTCTCGGACAGTCCGCGGTCGGCGAAGAAGGCGAAGTTCTCGGCGAGGCTCGGCGGCATCGACGGCAGGTCGCGGAGCGTGGCGAGGCTCTGGCCCTCGCCGCCGGGGAAGTACACCCAGATCTTGCGGAAGCCGCCGACGATCCCGAAGTCGATGCCGTAGCTGTCGATGGGGCAGTGGCGCTGGATGTCGGCGAGGAGGGACTCCGCGGGGCGGCCCGTCTCGGTGATCAGGCCGTGGTCGCGGGCCCGCAGGTAGGGGTCGATGGTCCGGGGCATCGTGAAGCGGCAGTCGAACTCCCCCTCGTGGCGGGCGTTGGTCGCCACCCGGAAGGCGATGACGGCGTGGGGGAGCGCGTCCTCGTACGCCTCGAGGATGGGCAGGACCTTCTCGCGCGCGCAGGCGACGTCGATGAGCCCCGCCGATTCCTCGACACCGGCCAGGAGGTCCGCCAGCTGCGTGCTTCCCGACATTCTTCCTCCAACTGTCGTGCTCGGGCAGGTCACTTGTTGCGGTAGGCCACGCGCAGGGCCATGTTGGACAGCTCGGCGCGCCACTCCTGGGCGATGGGCGCGTCGTCGATGGCCGCGCGGCCCTTCTCGACGAGGCCGGCGATGTGCCGTTCGACGTCGTCGGGGACGCCGGTGTCCAGCAGCCGGGCGCGCACCTCGTCGGGGGTGTGTCCCGGTTCGGTGATGAGGCCGCGGATGCGGTCGTCGCGCTGCATCGCCCAGCCCAGCAGCAGGGTCATCTTGTGCTGGCTGAAGTCGAGGCCGGCGGTCTTGCCGGTCTGGGCGGCGTCGCCGAACGCGTCGAGCAGGTCGTCGCGGAGCTGGAACGCCTCACCGACGGCCTCGCCGTACTCGGCGAGGGCGGGGGCGAGGTCGGCGCGGCCCGCCGCGCTCGCGCCGACGACCAGGGGGCGGTGGATGGTGTACCGCCCGGACTTGATCAGGGCGATCAGCCGGGACAGCGCCGGGTCGACGGAGAACTCGGCGGCCGCGGCGACGTCCATGTACTGGCCGATCATCACCTCGGAGCGCAGCCGGTGCCATTCGGCGAGGCCGCCGGAGGGGGCGCCGGACATCAGCTCGTCGGAGTAGACCAGCGCGAGGTCGCCGACGAGGAGGGCGACGCCCTCACCGAACCGGCGGGACTCGCCCTGCCAGCCGCGGCTGCGGTGCAGCGTGGAGTGCAGGACGTGCACGGCGGGCTTGCCGCGGCGGGTGCGGGAGTCGTCCAGGACGTCGTCGTGGACGAGGGCGGAGATGTGCAGCAGCTCCAGGGCCGCGGCCGCGTCGATGATGCCGGGGTCGTCGCGGTCGCCGCCCGCGGCGAGGTAGCCGGCGATGCAGAACGCCGGGCGGACCAGCTTGCCGCCGGCCTCGACCAGGTCGCTCAGCGCGTCGATGGCGACGACGGCCCGCTCGTCGACCTCGGCGTAGCGGGCGCGTTCGGCGGCGAGGAAGGAGACGAGCCGGTCCTGTACGCGCCCCAGCAACTCCTCGACGGTGCGCCGGGCGGAGGCGGCCGACTCCTGGGCCCGGACGGTCCGGGGGATCACTTCAGTGGTCACGACACATCTCCTTGGACAGAGCTTTGCGCTGTGGCGACAAACGCGAAGGGGTGACCGCGTCAGATTGCGCGGTGCGAATGCAGCGGAGCTGGAGCGTGGTTGGAGTGGAAGCCAAGCGGAACGGCAGGTGACCGGCGGGAAAGGGGCCCGCGGGAGAAAGGGGCGGGCCTGCTCGACCGGAATCCGAGCCATTGCCGAGCGCGGTGGCTGAGGGTCGTGCCGTATGTCGCGCACGTAACCCGACCCTTGGAGGACCTCATGCCGGAACCCGCTGGATTGGACAAGGTCTATTCGGCGGTCGAGGAAATGGCCCGGCTGCTGGATGTGCCTTTCTCACCCGAGCAGCTCTCGCCGGCCGTGACGGCATTCGGGGACGAACTCCCGGTGGCCCACATCGTCTTCAGCATGGCGGCCGGTGACAGCCATCGCGGGGAGCTCGACTTCGACTTCTCGGTGTCCCCCCAGGGCGCCGACCCCTACGCCACCGCGCTGGCCCACGGCCTCATCGAGGAGACGGACCACCCGGTCGGCTCGCTGCTGGCGGAGGTCCAGGCGCGCTGCGCCATCGCCAGCTACGGCGTCGAGTACGGCATCATCGGCGGCTTCAAGAAGTCGTACGCCTTCTTCCCGCTCGACGACTTCCCGCCGGCGGCGAAGTTCGCGGGCATCCCGTCCATGCCGCCCGCCCTGACCGGGCACGCGGACCTCCTGACCCGCCTCGGCCTGGACCACACGGTGTCGGCCATCGGGGTCAACTACCCCAAGCGCACCCTGAACGTGTACCTCGCCATGCAGGCGGTGGAGCCGGAGACCAAGCTCGCGCTGGTGCGCGCGCTGGGGTTCCCGGAGCCGGACGAGCGGGTCGCGGAGTTCGTGAAGCGGTCCTTCTCCATCTATCCCACCTTCAACTGGGACTCCTCCGCGGTCGAGCGCATCTGCTTCTCGGTGAAGACGAAGAACCCGCAGGAGCTGCCGGCGCCCTTCGACCCGGACATCGACAAGTTCGCGCGCGAGGTGCCCCATGTGTACGAGGGGGGCCGCGAGTTCGTCTCCGCGGTGGCGCTGGCGCCGTCCGGCGAGGCGTACTACAAGCTCGCCGCCTACGTCCAGAAGGCGCAAGGGTCCTCGAACGCCGCTTTCGCCGCCGACCGGCACGACGCCGCGGCATAAAGCGCAAGTCGACCCGCTCTGTGGTGAGACTCGAGCGGGCGGCGGCAAAGTCTTGCCGCGACTCGATCCCTTCACGATCGATTCTCTATTCGAACCGGGCCGATCCATTCGGGTCCGGATGTGCCGACAGCGGGCGTCAAGTCCGCACCAAGTGCCTGGCAAGTCGACGGCAAGCGGAATGGGTGACCATTCCCGCGATAGCCGATGTTTTCACCTGGAGGGTGAGCACGCATGTCTACTGCGACCGAAGTCGAAGAACAGCAGGCCATCATCACCGCCTATGGCGAGGCATTCGCGAAGGCGGGCGCGGCAGCGTACAACGGGCCGCGCGAGAAGCTTGCCGAGAACATCGTCCGGCTCACTCTGGAGTTCTTCGAGGACCCCGAGTGGCAGCCGCGGCTCCTCCAGGCCGTGCGCACCGCGACCGCGAGCGAGGAGGGCGCGGAGCCGATGCGCAACCTGTTCTCCGCGCAGGTCTTCGCGCAGGCGGGCGTCGCCCTTGACGAGGACCCGCTGAGCATCGACGAGCTCGCCGGCAAGCTCAGCATCAAGGCGATCAACATCAACGCCTCGGCCTCGCAGCTGTGGGGCGTTTTCCTGTGGCGTTACGTCCTGCGCGTGGAGCCGATCGCGTCGGCGTCGATCGACGAGATCGTCGAGCTCCTCACGCCCACGGTCCAGCGCTACATCGTCGGCTAGTCACCACACCGGCCAGCGGAAGGAACCGTCCGGCCCCGGATCCCTGGGAGACCACTAACGTCATGAGTATCTCAAGCAAAGATTCACTAGACCCGGCAGGCGGCCGGACCGGCGGCGACCCCCGGCGCTGGAAGGCGCTGGCCGTCCTCACCGCGGTGCAGTTCATGCTCATGCTGGACGTCACCGTGGTGAACATCGCGCTCCCCAACATCCAGGACGATCTCGGTTTCTCCACCGAGGGGCTCGCCTGGGTGGTCAACGGCTATCTGCTGATGGCCGCCGGCTTCCTGCTGCTGGGCGGGCGGATCGCCGACCTGCTCGGCCGCCGCAGGGTGTTCGTGACAGGTGTTCTGCTCTTCGGCGTCTCCTCCATCATGTGCGGCGCCGCGAACAGCCCCGGTCTGCTCGTCGCGGGCCGGTTCCTGCAGGGCTTCGGTGAGGCGCTCGCGGCCCCGGCCGCGCTGGGTCTGATCGCCGTGCTGTTCACCGACTCCAAGGAGCGCGCCAAGGCGCTGGGCATCTGGGGCGGACTGGCGGCGCTCGGCGGTGCGGTCGGCTCGGTCGTCGGTGGTCTGGTGACCGACTTCATCGACTGGCGCTGGGTGTTCTACATCAACATCCCGATCGTGGTGCTGGCGCTGCTGATGATCCCGCGCCTGATGCCGGAGAGCCGGATGGCCCGCCGTGACGGCCAGAGCCTGGACCTGGTCGGTGCGGTCACCGTCACCGGCGGTCTGGTGGCCGTCGTCTACGGTCTGCTGGAGGCCGCCGAGGACTCCTGGGGCTCCTCGAACGTGCTGCTGCCGCTGGCGGGCGGTATCGCCGCGCTGATCTTCACGGCCGTGTGGGAGTCGCGTGTTCCCGAGCCGATGATCCCGCTGCGCTTCTTCAACAACCGCACGCGTGTGACGAGCAACGTCGTCAGCATGATGTCGTTCGCGTCCTTCTACACCTACGCGTTCGTGGCGACGCTGTTCCTCCAGCAGGTGCTCGACTACTCGCCGATGGAGACGGGTCTGGCCTACATCCCGCTCACCATCGCGACGGGTGTGGGCATGGGTGTGTCCACCGCGCTGATGCCCCGCATCGGCGTCAAGCCCCTGGTGGTCATCGCGTTCTTCGGCTCCGCCCTCGGCCAGTTCATCGCCGCGAGCGGCTTCGCCCCGGACGCCAGTTACGTCGGCGGGGTCATGCCCGGCCTGGTGGTCTTCGCGCTGTTCAACGGCATGGGCTTCCCCGTCCTGATCAACGGTGGTCTGCACGAGGTCACCGGGCAGGACGCGGGTCTGGCCTCCGGTGTGCAGACGTCGATGCAGCAGATCGGCGCGGCTCTCGGCCTCGCGACCCTGGTGCCCGTCGCGCTGCGGTACATCACCGACCACGCCGGCGACGGCAACCCGGCCGCGGTCGCCTCCGACGGCTTCGCGCTGGCGCTGTACGTCGGCGCGGGTGTGCTCGCCGCCGCGGGTGTGATCGCCCTGTTCCTGCTCGGCCAGGTGAGCGCCGAGAAGCGGGACGCGCACGCGGAGGCCGCCGGTGTGCTGGCGGAGGAGGCGCCGGCCGTCGAGACCACCGAGGTCCGCACGCAGTCGCCCACCAACCAGACCGCCAAGGCGTGAGCGTGGCCTGAGCTGCACGCCCTCGCGGCAGAACACGAAAGCACCACCCCCGGATCCGTCCGGGGGTGGTGCTTTCGTGTGGGCTACAGCTCGGCCGGCAGGGGTGAGTGGCGCAGTGCGCCGTGCCCGGACAGCGGGCGGCGGGTGTTCCAGTGCGGTGCGTGCTGGTCCGTGGCGGGCGTGGGGCGCCGGGCCGGCTGCATGGCCGCCCGGGGCCGCGGTCGCCAGTCCAGGGACGGCGCGTGGGTGAGGATCTGCTGCTCCAGCAGTTGCAGCGCCGGCCGGGGATCGATCCCCAGCTCCTCGGCGAGCCTGCGCTGGTTGGTGCGCAGGACCGCCAGCGCGTCGGCCTGCCGGCCCGCCCGGTACAGGGCCAGGCCCAGCAGTTCGCAGCCGTACTCGCGTAAGGGATGGTCCTGGACGAAGGCCTCCAGCTCGGCCACCGCGATCTCGTGGGCGCCGGCCGCGAGCAGGGCCGCGCAGCGCCCCTCGACCACCGACAGCCGCAGCTCCTCCAGGCGCGCCACGTCCGGCCGTACGCAGGCGGTCTCCGCGACCTCGGCGTAGGCGGGTCCGCGCCACAGCGCCAGCGCCCCTTCGAACTCGTGGACCGCGGACAGCGGGTCGCCCCGGTCCAGTGCCTGCCGGCCGGCGGCGGCGCGTTCGTCGAAGTGGTGGACGTCGACCTCGACCATCCGGCGGTCGAGCAGGTAGCCGCGCCCGTAGGTGCGCAGCACGGTGGGCCGGGTCCGGGGCGCGCGGCCGGGTTCCAGTACCCGCCGCAGGTTGGCGACGTAGGCGTGGAGGGAGGAGACGGCCGCCGGCGGCGGGTGTCCGGTCCACAGCTCCTCGACGATCGCGTCGCAGGCCACCGGTCGGCCCACCTTGCTGACCAGCAGGGCCAGCAGGGCGCGCTGTTTGGGGGCGCCCAGGTCGACGAGGCGGTCGTCGACGACGGCCTCGATGGGACCCAGGGCGCGGAAGGCGACCATGGGGCGCGGTGCGGGCCGCCGGGCGTCCTCCGCTCGCCCGGGTGCCGTGGTCGCGTCGTCGCGTGCGCGTGCGTGTTCTCTCGCCACGCGGATGCGCAGCGCCTGGTTCGTACGGCGAAGCTCGCGTACCTCGCGTTCCAGTTCCGCGATGCGCCACGCATCCGGAGTGCCGGGGCTCGCGATGCCGGTGTCGACCCTCTCGTCCGCCATCCGTGAACTCCCCTTTCCACGGGTGTGTTTCACCTGTCGTGGATTTCGGGCGGGCAATTGTGCAGCCATTGTGCGGGAGGGCGGAGGGCGGGGTTCTGCGTGCCGAGCGGGCGCCGACCGATCCTTTAGTGACGCTCAAGTGGCGTGGCCGAAAATGGTGGGGTGGGTGGGCGGGGCGACCCGGGGGCCTGGTCGGCGGGGAGCGGCGGCGCGGGGGTAGGGAAGCCGCTCCCCGCCGGCTGGTGGGCCGGGGGTGTCCTGGTGGTGGCGTCAGTCCTCGGCCGCCGCCTTGCGCAGGGCCTCGGCGCGGTCGGTGCGTTCCCAGGTGAAGTCCGGCAGCTCACGGCCGAAGTGGCCGTAGGCGGCGGTCTGCGAGTAGACGGGCCGCAGGAGTTCGAGGTCGCGGATGATGGCGGCGGGGCGCAGGTCGAAGACCTCGGTGATGGCGTCCTCGATCGTGGCGACGGGCACCGTGTGGGTGCCGAAGGTCTCCACGAACAGGCCCACCGGCTCGGCCTTGCCGATCGCGTACGCCACCTGCACCTCGCAGCGTGAGGCAAGACCGGCGGCGACGACGTTCTTGGCGACCCACCGCATCGCGTACGCCGCCGAACGGTCCACCTTGGACGGGTCCTTGCCCGAGAACGCACCCCCACCATGGCGGGCCATCCCGCCATAGGTGTCGATGATGATCTTCCGGCCCGTCAGACCCGCATCACCCATCGGACCACCGATCTCAAAGCGACCGGTCGGGTTCACCAGCAGCCGGTAGCCCTCCGTCTCCAGCTTGATCCCCTCATCCGCGAGCTGCGCGAGCACATGCTCGACGACCTCGTGCCGGATGTCCGGCGTCAACAGCGACTCCAGATCGATGTCCGCCGCGTGCTGCGAGGACACCACCACCGTGTCCAGGCGCACCGCCTTGTCACCGTCGTACTCGATGGTGACCTGCGTCTTGCCGTCCGGACGCAGATACGGGACCGTCCCGTCCTTGCGGACCTCCGTCAAACGGCGCGAAAGCCGGTGGGCCAGCTCGATCGGCAGCGGCATCAGGTTCGGCGTCTCGTCCGTGGCATACCCGAACATCAAGCCCTGGTCGCCCGCACCCTGCCGGTCCAGCTCGTCGTCGTCGCCCTCGACCCGCGTCTCGTACGCGGCGTCGACTCCCTGCGCGATGTCCGCCGACTGCGCACCGATCGACACCGACACACCACACGACGCACCGTCAAAACCCTTGGCCGAGGAGTCGTAGCCGATGTCGAGGATCTTCTCCCGGACGATCGTGGCGATGTCGGCGTACGCGTTGGTCGTCACCTCGCCGGCGATGTGCACCTGGCCGGTGGTGATCAGCGTCTCCACCGCCACGCGCGAGGTGGGGTCCTGGCGCAGCAGCGCGTCGAGGATCGCGTCGCTGATCTGGTCGGCGATCTTGTCTGGGTGTCCCTCGGTCACGGACTCCGAGGTGAACAGGCGGCGGGACATGACTCTCCAAGGTGACTGGGACGGACAGGGGAATGCGGTGAACGCGGCAGTGCCCCGCCGCTCACGGGGCACTGCCGCGGCCTGCGGCGGTTCAGGCGGTCTTCGTCACGTCTGCCGGCTCGGCCGCCGTCCGGCCGGGGGTCAGGGCGTCGGACCCCACGACCGTGACGGCGTGCCGATCACCACTTACGCGGACTTCTGGAGCTGCTCCTCGAACCGCCGGGCCAGTGCGAGGCGCTGCACCTTCAGCGTGGCGGTCCTGGGCAGCTCGGCCTGCGGGATCTGGACGGGGTCGGCGAGCTGGGGGAACGCGGTGACGGCGACGCGCCAGCGGTTCATGTCCAGGGGCTTGTCGTCGACGGTGCAGATCACCGGGACGGGCCGGGAGTCGGGGCCCTGCACCACGACCAGTTCGGTCAGCTCGTGCAGCTGGCCCAGCACGACGTCCTCGATCTCCAGGGAGCTCTTGACGCCGGGGATCATGTCGACCTCGCGGTCGAGCATGTGCAGACAGCCCCACTTGGTGCGGTAACCGACGTCGCCGGTGCGCCACCACTCGCCGTCGCGGTTGGCGTCGTAGCGCTCCTGCTCGCCGAAGTAGGTCTTGGCGATGCCGTCCCAGGCGACCTCGATGTAGCCCGGGTTGGTCTCGGAGGGGGTGTTGCCGTCCCTGCTGACCACCCGGATCCGCGCGGCGCCCTTCGGCATGGCCCAGCCCACACAGCGGCCGTTGGCCTTGTGCGCGGAGTTGCGGAAGTAGGCGCGGCCCACGGCGGGGCCGACCTCGCTCTGCCCGTAGATCTGGAAGAACAGGGCGCCCCGGCGGTCGGAGGCCTTCAGGAGCCTGCTCATGGTGCCGGGGTGGATGGCGTCGAAGGTGGAGCTGAAGACCTTCACCGAGCCGAACGGGGCGCGCGGGTCGTCGGCGAGCTCCTCCCACTCCATCAGGGAGTTGGGCAGCGCCTCGATGAACGCGGGCCGGTGCTTGACGAACTGCTCGGCGACCTCGGCGGGGCCGGTCTCCCGCATCAGCAGGACCGGGTACTCCTTCAGCAGCGCCAGGGACATCGCCGCGACCATCCGCGAGTGCACGAAGGGCACGTTGATCGCGACGGTCTCCTTCTTCCGCATCAGCGACAGCAGCCGCCACTGCGGTACGAGGCGGATGCCCTGGGTGCGGGGCGTGTGCACGACCAGCTTGGGAATGCCGGTGGTGCCGGAGGTGTGGGTGATGACGGCGGCCTCGTCGATGGGCCGTACGACGGGCTTGACCCGGGGGCTGCCCGCGAGTTCGGCGAGCGAGATCGACCCGGGCCGGTGGTCGGCCGAGGTGATGACGCGCCGGGTGAGGTCGTCGAGCGGCACGTCGGCGAGTATGTCGAGCTTGGCGCCGTCGGTGAGCAGGGTCGGTTGGTCGACCCGCTCCAGCAGGACGCCCACGGTGGTGGGGTCCAGCGCCGGCGACAGGTTCACGACGACGCCGCCGATGCGGGAGACGGCGGCGGCAAGCATCCAGTGGTCGGCGTTGGCCGTCTTGTAGATGACGACACGCTCGTCGGGCCGGACCCCGGCCGCCCACAGCCGGCCGGCCAGGTCGTCGACGTACTCGGCGTACTGGGCCACCGTCAGACGCCGTCCGGCCTCGGGCAGGACGCCCAGGTCGTGGTCGAGGGTGATCGGGGTCGACGGGTTGACGGCGGCGGCCATCTCCGGCAGGAGGCCGATGTGAAGACCGCGCTTCTGTATCGATTGATAGGCCACGGAGCCCTTCATCTGGGCTGTCTCCTTCTGTGATGGGCGGTGAACGTTCGGGCGGTCGCCGGCCGTGCGGGGTACGAGGACCTGGGGTTCGCCTCAGAAGGAGTGCGGGCCGAAGCGGCCCCACGCCACGAAGGCGGCGACGGCGAGCAGGACCACGTTCACCACGATCGCCTGCTTCTCGTTGCGGCGCTGGTGCGTCAGGGCAGCGCCGATCATCAGCAGCACCAGTCCGGTGGCGGCCAGGGGCACCAGTACCGGCGCGATGTCGAGAGCGGCCGGGAGGATCAGGCCCAGCCCGGCGAGCACCTCCAGGGCGCCGATGGTCTTGACGGTGCCGGAGCCGAAGTCGTCGACCCAGCCGTAGCCGGCCGCGGCCAGCTTCTGCCTGGGCTGGACCAGCTTCTGGAGACCGCCCGCCAGGCAGGCCGCGCCCAGCACACCCGCGACGATCCACAGGGCAATGTTCATCAGGGTTTCCTTCGACGGATTCGGCTGGAGGAGGCGGCGCCCGGTCACCTGTCAGCGGCTGTCGGGCACCAGCAGGGTGGTCTCCACCTGGGACCGCCACCGGTAGTACGACTGAAGCTTGTGGTACTCCCCGGCGGGCGCCACGGTGATCGCGTAGACGAACTGGTGGCCGTCGGTGCGGTACGGGGAGTTCTTCAGGAAGTGCTCGATGTCCGGCTCGATCGGCACCGGCAGGGACAGCGGGTCGTCGATCATGGCGGCGACGGTGATCCGCTGGACCTTCGGGGAGTCCCAGGTGACGGTGGCGTACAGGCCGAACGCCGCGCCGGCGAACCGCAGCAGCCGCTCGCTCGGCGCGGGCAGCCCGACCTCCGCCAGCAGCGAGGTGAGCGTCTCGCGCCGGAACACCGAGGCGGGCGCCGCCCCGAAGTACAGGTTCACCGACCTGTGCCGGTAGTCGATGCCGACCAGGCTCACCTTCTCGGCCACGCCGTACCGGGTGAACAGCTCCAGGTTCGCCGCGGCGGCCGCCGGCATCGACGGCAGCGCGACCAGTTCGGACAGCGGCTTGAGATCGTCCAGCGGGAAGAAGGACCAGGTCTTCTTGAACCCGCCGACGACCCCGAAGTCGATGCCGCTGAACCCGATGGGGAACCCCGCGTGGAGCTCCCCCAGCAGGCTGCCGACCGGGTGGTCCGTCGCCTCGACCAGCCCGTGCTCCACGGCGACCGCGTACGGGTCCAGGGCCGCCGGGAGCATGGTGTAACGGCAGTCGAGGTCACCGGCGTTGCGCTCCCCCGTGGCCACCCGGAAGGCGGCCACGGCCTGGTCGAGGGTGTCCCCGTAGGCGGCCAGGATCGACCGGACCGTCTGACGCGAGCAGTCCACCCCCACCAGTCGGGAGACTTCCTCGATGATCGAAAGATCTGCCGGGTCGGTGTTGCCCCGCATATCCCCACCGTTCGGTTGTCGGCACGACGGACTGACGTGCTGCTAGCGGGCGATGACCATCGTGGCCGGCGCGGCGGCGTGGAAGGAGACGTCCTCGAAGCCTGCCTTGATCAGCCAGTCGCGGTAGTCGGAGCGCCGCCAGGTGCCGCCCTCGTTGCTCTTGAGGAGCATCTCCAGGGCGAACAGCAGCGGGAACGCCGGGGCGGCACGGTCGTCGTCGACGACGTAGTCGGCGACCACCAGGGCACCGCCGGGCTTGAGGGCCTTGCGCAGCCGGGAGAAGACCTCGATGTTGCTCTCGGCGTTCTCCTGGTGCGCGATGTGGGAGTACACCGCGATGTCGTACTCGCCGTCGCCGAAGTCGGTGGTGTGGAAGTCACCGTCGATGGTGGTGAAACGGTCACCCACACCGTGCTCGCCGACCAGGCGGTGGGCGATCGCGTTGATCGGCTCCCAGTCGAGCTGGGTCGCGCGGGCCGCCGGGTTGGCCTTCAGCCAGATCGACGAGTAGATGCCCGAGCCGCCGCCCACGTCCAGGATCGAGATCTCACCGGCGTCCGCGATGCCGAGCGCCTCGACGCCGGTCTCCGCGGCCGGCACCGACACCGCCGCGATGGCCGGGACGATGCCCTCCCAGTGCGGGTTGTCGGCCACCTCGGTCTCGCCGCCGGCGAGCGGACCGCCGACGCGGACCACCTCCGGCAGGTCGACGAGGCTGCCGGTGTGCTGGAGCTTGAGCTTGGCGAAGCCGGCCAGCGAGGCGGGCTTGCCCTCGACGAGGTACTCCGACGCCGCGGGGGTGTTGCGGTAGCGCCCGTCCTCGAGGACCACCAGCTCCACGCTGACCAGGCCGTCGAGCACGCTCTGCGCGCCCCGCTCCGAGATCTGGGCCCGGGCCGCCACCTCCGCGGCCGTGCCCGCGCCGTTCTCCAGGTGCGTGAAGACGGAGTGGGTGGCCGCGGCGCCGATGACACCGGTGTTCCAGTAGCCGTTGATCAGCCTCATCACACCGTCCGGTGCAGGCTGGTTGTTCGTCATGCCGCTCCCTTCAAGATTCGGCCGGTCTTCGCGTGGGTGCGCAGCGCGCTGCGCAGCACCTCGGAGACCCGCTCGACCTGGCTCATGGTCAGCTCGGCGTGCATGGGTATGCCGAGGTTGCGCTGGAAGAGGTCCGCCGAGACCGGGCACACCTGCCGGGACTTGAAGGCGGGCTGCACATGGCTGGCCCAGGTGCCGTGCAGGGTGCCGATGCCCTGGGCGCGCAGCTCGGTGGCGACGGCGCCGCGGTCCACGCTCGGGTCCAGGGTCACCAGGTAGGACTGCCAGGAGTGGGTGCGGTCCGCCGGCACGTGCGGCACCGTCAGCAGCTCCTCGTCGGCGAAGAGTTCGGCGTAGCGGGCGGCGACGGCGTTGCGGCGCTGCATCAGCTCCTCGATACGGCCGAGCTGCACCTGGAGGATCGCCGCGGCGATGTCGGAGAGCTTGAAGTTGTAGCCGATCTCGGTGAACTCGGGGATGGGCAGGCCGATGACCTGGCCCATGTCGAAGATGCTGCCGATGCCGAAGGACGCCAGCTGCCGCGCCTTGGCCCCGATGGCCGGATCGGTGGCGATGAGGGCACCGCCCTCGCCGCTGGTGGCGCCCTTGCGTCCGTGGAAGGACAGACAGGCCACCTCGGCGAGCGAGCCCGCCTCCCGGCCCTGGTAGGTGGCGCCGACGCCGCAGGCGGCGTCCTCGATGAGGAACAGGCCGTGCCGGTCGGCGATGGCCTGAAGTTCCGTGTAGTCGGCGGGCAGTCCGACGACGTCGACGGCGATGATGCCCACGGTCCGCTCGGTGACCAGGGCGGCGACCGCCTCCGGGTCGACGGTGCCGGTGTCGGGGCGCACGTCGGCGAAGACCGGGGTCCCGCCGACGTAGCACACCGCGTGCGCGGGCGCGGGGAAGGTGTAGTCGGCGACGATGACCTCGTCGCCCGGCTTGACGCCGAACGCGAGCATCGCCAGGTGCAGGGCGGCGCCGCAGTTGCTCACCGCGACCGCGTCACCGGCCCCGTACCGTTCCTTCAGCTGAGCCTCCAGGGCCTTGCCCTTGGGTCCCTGGCCGGCGGGCCACCCCGAGGCGAACACCTCGGCGACCGCCGCCAGTTCCTGTTCCCCCAGGCTCGCGAAAACGAGGGGGATCTTTTCGATGTCGCTCATCTCTGTTTACGCTCCGCGCGATTCGGAGGACAGGGAGTCGAGAAGGACAGGCGGTTCGAAGCGCTGCGGCGTGATCTGGCTGACGTCGTAGCGCTTGCGCATCTCGTCGATGGCGTCGGGGTTGATCCCGCCGTTCTCCCAGATCTCCGCGATCTCCTCGAAGTACTGCTCGTGAATGGGTGACGGATAGCACTGGAACAGCATGCGCGCCGGTTTGTCGGAGGCGTTCCTGAAGGCATGCGGAGTTCCGGGTGGCACGAACATGCAGGCACCCTCGGTGGCGCGGACGACCTTGTCCCCGTCGGGCGACTCCCATTCGTGCCAGTCCTGTTCGGTGCGCTTCGTCGGCTCGAAGGCCAGGAGCTGGAGCTCCCCTTCCAGGACGTAGAAGAACTCCTGCGCATCGCTGTGGACATGCGCACCGACATCGAACCCGGGCGGCACGACCACCTCGAATATCGATATCGAGGAGCCGTGCTCCTTCGTGGCCTTGAAGGTCACTTCCTGCGCCTTGGTGATCAGCTTTCGCCCCTGACCGGGCGGGAGGATGAGGCCAGTCATGTGGTCAGCTTCCTTTGTCCGCGCAGAGTTTCACTCGAGTGAGGGTGCCGGTGCGTGCCCGTGGGACGTCAGTCCAGCTCTTCGGGACCGTCGACGCTCCAGCGGCCCAGCGCCATCTCGGCGGTGATGCCGGGGCCGAAGCCCGCGATCAGGCCGGTGGCGTCCTGGACCGGGGTGTCCTCCTCGAAGAGCCTGCGGGCCGCGTCGAAGACGACGGCGCTGGCGATGTTCCCGTACTCGGTGAGGGTGGACCAGCTGTGGCGGAACACCATGCGGTCGACCTCGAGGAACTTGGCGAGGTCGTCCAGGATGCGCGGACCGCCGGCGTGGACGATGTAGAAGTCGAGCTTGCCGGCGTCCCAGCTGTGGTCCTTGGCGAACTCGCGCAGCACCGGCGCGAGCGGCTCCATCGTGCCGGGCACGCGGCGGTCCAGCTGGAAGTGGAAGCCGGTGTCCTTGACGGCGTAGGAGATCCAGTCCTCGGTGTGCGGGATGAGGTAGGAGGCGTTGCGCTCCAGCTCGATGCCGACACCGCCGTTGCCGCGCACCACGGCGGCCGCGACCGCGTCGCCGAACAGGCCGTCGGACAGCAGCGAGCCGATGTCGTCGGCGTCGGGCTGGTAGCACAGCGAGCACAGCTCGCAGGAGACGATCAGGACGTTGCTGCCGGGGTGGGCCAGGCAGAAGTCGTGGGCACGGTTGACCGCCGCGCCGCCGGCCGCGCAGCCGAGCTGGGCGATGGGTATCTGGCGGGTGTCGGAGCGGAAGCCGAGGTGGTTGATGAGCCAGGCGGTCAGCGACGGCATGCTGAAGCCGGTGCACGACACGTAGATGATCGCGTCGATGTCACGGGCGGCCAGGTCGGCGTTGCGCAGAGCCTCTTCGATGACCGGCGGGGTGAGGTTCTTGGACTCGGCCTCGTAGATGCGGTTGCGCTCCGTCAGGCCCGGGTGCTTGAGGGTCTTCTCGATGGGCTGGACGATATGCCGCTTCAGCACTCCGGTGTTCTTGATCAGCCGGAGCGCCAAGGGAAGCTGCGGCTTTCCCGCATGGGCTTGGGCAGCGAACTCAAGCGTCTCGTCGATCGTGATGATGTGTTCCGGCGCGCTCACCGCGGGCTTGCATAGCCTGGGCATATCTGGGCTCTACTTTCTCTAGAGTCTGCCTTCTGTACGTGAAGAATCCGCGCACAGCTTCCGGAGAGAGCGCAGCACACGGGAGAAAACACCGCGGCGCGCGGGGATTCGATACGAGAGGAAACCGTGCCGGACTCGGCACGGACGCGGTCTCACCGGTTCAGAACCGTAAGACACCTGCTCAATCCCCTGCCCCGGAAATGATTTTGGGCAGGGAAGGCGTGCAGAAATAGTGACACGTCCGAACTCCCGCGCCAAGGCCGTTCCAAGGGGTTCCGAGCCATCCCGAGGCAGACTCGAGCAGCGCACTGACGAGTCTCGACCCCGGCACACCGACGGCCTTGCCGGACTATGGGCTCACCTCAGGCGCCACCCGCGCGCTGGCGTTTCTGTAGCGGTCTGCTGCGAGCATCGGCCATAGCCACGAAACGACTGACGCGGAGGGCGCATGTCTCAGCAAGCCGAGGAAGCCACCGCCAAAGGCAGGCGATTCCCAGGGCTGCGGTCCCCGTCGAAGGCCAGAGGAGACACGGCCGGCGCCGACAGGTCGGCACGCCGGACCTCCGTCTTGGTCACCTTCCTCCTCGGTGCCCTCGCCGCGGTGCCGCCAATGTCGATGGACATGTACCTCCCGGCCCTGCCGGAGGTCACCCGCAGCCTGGGCTCGACCGCCGGCACCGTCCAGCTGACCCTCACCGCGTGCCTGATCGGCATGGCCATCGGGCAGCTCATAGTGGGGCCGATGAGCGACCGATGGGGCCGGCGCGGACCACTGATGGCCGGGCTGATGGTGTACGTCGTCGCCGCCGCGATGTGCGCCCTGGCCCCCAACGCCGAGCTGCTCATCGCCTTCCGGGTGCTCCAGGGACTGGCCGGCGCGGCCGGCATCGTCATCGCCAGGGCCGTCGTACGCGACCTCTACGACGGTCTCGCCATGGCCAAGTTCTTCTCCACCCTGCTGCTGATATCCAGCCTCGCCCCGATCGCCGCACCGGTGATCGGCGGCCAGGTCATGCACGTCACCAGCTGGCGGGGCATCTTTGTCGTCCTGACGGCGATGGGCATCGGTCTGACGCTGCTGGTCTGGCGCCGGCTGCCGGAGACCCTGCCGCCCGAGCGGCGCCAGAACGGCGGGGTGCGCGGGGCCCTGTGGATCATGCGAGGGCTCTTCATCGACCGGGTCTTCACCGGGTACCTGATGGTGAACGGCTTCGCGTACGGGGCGCTGTTCTCCTACATCGCCGCCTCGCCGTTCGTCATCCAGGACATCTACGGGGCGTCCCCGCAGACCTTCTCGCTGCTGTTCGGCCTCAACTCCTTCGGTCTGCTGCTGCTCGGCCAGATCAACGGCAAGCTGCTGGTGGGCCGGGTCCGCCTGGACAAGGTCCTCGGCTGCGGGCTCGCGGTGCTCGCGGCCGGCGGGACGGCCCTGCTGATGGTGACGACGGGTGTCTTCGGGGAGCCCGGCACGATCGGGATCGCGAGCTGCATGTTCGTGATGATCTCGTCGCTGGGCCTGATCGTGCCGAACACCAACGCCCTTGCCCTGATGCGTACTCCGCACGCCGCCGGGTCGGCGTCCGCGCTGGTCGGTACGTCGTGCTTCGTCATGGGGGCGATCGCCTCCTCGCTGGTGGGCATGTCCGGCAAGGAGACGGCGACGCCGTTGGCCGTGGTCCAGCTGAGCAGCGCGCTGCTGGCGATGGCCTGCTTCCTGGCCGTGTGCCGCCCCTGGCAGAACCGGCCGACGGAGACGCCCAAGCGCTGAACCAGCCGCCTCCCTCCGCCTCCTCGCACGAACACGGCGGCGTACTCCGACACCGGGTCGGGGTACGCCGCCTTTGTGCTGCGTGCGCCGCGTGATGCGTGCGCGGTCTTGTCGGGTCCCTTCTCAAGGGGCGCGGTGGTCAGAGGCTGCGGGCGGTGATGTCGCCGTGGGTGGTGCTGGCGTGCAGGGTCAGTGCGGTGTCGCCGTCGTTCTTGAGGGAGTTGTCGACACGGCCGTAGCCGGTGCCGGCGTCGAGGGCGGCGGAGACGCCGCGCGCGGCCCCGACCGAGATGTCGCCGGACTGGGTGCGCAGGGAGACGGTGCCGCGCACGGCCTCGGCGACGGTCAGGTCGCCCTGCTGGGTGCTGATCTCGGCGTCGCCGCCGAGGCGGCCGATGGTGATGTCACCGGCCTGGAGGGTCAGGCGGGCGCCGGCGGTCTCGTCGAGCTTGATCGGGCCCTGGGCGCCGTCGACGGTGACGTCGCCGAGCCGTCCGACGCCGCGCAGTTCACCCTGGGAGGCGGTGGCCCTCACGTGTGAGCCGGCGGGCAGCTGGACGGTGACCTCGACGGCACCGGAGGGGCCGAAGAGCTCGTTCTTGGCCTCCGGCGCCTCGATGCGCACGACACCGTCGACGTGGCTGACCGTGATCTGCTCGGCGGCCTTCACGTCCCGGCTCCTGGCGGGGTTGGCGGGGCGGACCTCGACGGTGGTGTCGGTGCGGTCGGCGGCGATGAGCTGGATGCGTCCGGCCGGGATGTCCAGGACGGCGGTGACGGCGGCGGGGGTGGCGAAGGTCTGCACGGTGATCTCCTGCGGCTTGTCGTTGCTGTTTCCGATGAGTGAAAAGCTACGTTGCATTTACAAGTCAGGCAACAAGCTTGTTGCACTAGATAAGAGAACTAGCAGTTCAGAGGCGTTAAATCGTTGCAGTGACCCTCCAGGCAAATGCAACGCACCTCGCGCGTTCGTTGCAATGGATTGGGCGTGAACGCTATGCTGGCGCCCTCACGCAGCACGAAGGAGCCCGCGATGCCCGGAGGCAGACTCACCCAGCAGGAACGTCAGCAGATCGCGCTGGGACTGGCCGACGGGCTCGCCTACGCCGAGATCGCCCGGCGCCTGGACCGCCCGACCTCGACGGTCACCCGCGAGGTGATGCGCAACGGCGGTCCGGCCGCCTACCGCGCCGAGACGGCCCACCGCGCCACCGAACGCCGCGCCCACCGCCGCAGGCGGACCGCCCCCAGGGACCCGCGGGCACCCCAGCCGACCTACGGGCGGGACGCGGAGGCCGTGCGCGAGTACGAGGAGACCTTCACCCACGTCATGATGGGCTCGGGCATGCCCACGATGATGTCCCGGGTGATGACCTGCATCACCCTCACCGACAGCGGCAGCCTGACCGCCGCCGAACTCGTCGAGCGCCTGAACGTCAGCCCGGCGTCCGTCTCCAAGGCCATCACCTTCCTGGAGAGCCAGGGCATGGTGCGCCGCGAGCGCGACGAACGCCGGCGCGAGCGCTACGTCGTCGACGACGACATCTGGTACCAGTCCATGATGGCCAGCGCCCGCTCCACGGCCCAGATCGTCGAGATCGCGCGGGAGGGCGTCGGTGTCCTCGGCCCGGGCACCCCGGCCGCGGTCCGCATGGAGAACATCGCCCGCTTTCTCGACTTCGTCTCCGAGAGCATCGCCCGCGCCGCGGAGCAGGCCCGCGAGATCCTCCACACCAAGCCCGGGACGCCCCCAGACGGCGCCGCAGCCGATCCGGAGCGCGCGTGACCCGCCGCTCCGCCGTGGCGGTCAGCCCGTCCGGTCGGGCTCCGGCGGCAGGATCAGGGTGGGTTCGAGGACGACACGGGTCGCGGGCTCCTCGACCATACGGGCCAACTCGGGCCGTACGCCCCGCTGTTGGCGCCAGCCGGCCTGGGCGGCGACCACGGCGACGTACGGGATGACGACGCCGCCGACCAGGGCGCACACGGCGACGGCGGGCCAGCGGTCCCAGGTGAGGGCCATCAGGACCACACAGGCGCTGCGCACCAGCATGGCGGTGACATAGCGGCGCTGACGGCCGCGCAGGTCCTGGCTCAGGCCGGTGCGGGCCCCGGTGATGGACTCGGCCGCGGGTGCGTCCCGCTGCCATGACGTGCGGTTCATCGGGCCTCCGTGGGTGTTCCGGCGGGAGCGCCGGGCGGGGTGCCCGGCCGGCGGTGGAACGACGGCGGCGCGGGTGACCGTCCTGTGATCACCCGCGCCGCCTTGTCCGGCCCGGTGGTGCGTGGTGCCGCCGGGTCAGTGCACTTCCTGGTCCGACTCCCGTCCCCCGACGGCCGCCTGGCCGTCGGCGCCGCGGTGTCCGTTGGACGAGCCGTGCCCGTTGGACGAGGCATGTCCGTTGGCGGAACCGTGTCCGTTGGCGGAGGGGAGAGCGGCCGGCGCGTGGTCGAAGTGCTCCAGCGCGTGCTGCATCTCCTGCGGGGTCGGGTGCGGGATCTGGTTGCCGTACAGCCAGCGGCTGAACCGGTACCGCAGCATCTCCTTGCGGAGGTTGGGGTTGGGCACGCCCGCCTCGTCGTGGGTCGCGGGGGCCGGCAGCACCTCGGGGATCTCGCGGGACAGCAGGGTGTACTCCTGTCCGCGGTCGAGGCGTGCGTGGACCTCGACGAACTCACCGTGCGGCAGCCGCTTGATCCGACCGGTCTCGCGGCCGTGCAGCAGCTTCTCGCGGTCGCGCAGCTGGAGGGCCAGGCAGATCCGCCGGGTGACGACGTACGTCACCGCCGGGACGACGAAGACGCCGATGCGGACCGCCCAGGTGATCGAGTTCAGCGACAGATGGAACCGCTCGGCCAGGACGTCGTTGGCGCCGCCGAAGAACAGCACCAGGTAGAAGGAGACGAACGAGCAGGCGAACGCGGTACGGGCGGGGCGCTCGCGCGGGCGGTCGAGCAGGTGGTGCTCGCGCTTGTCACCGGTGACCCAGGCCTCCAGGAACGGCCACAGGCCGATCACCGCCATCATGACGGTCGGCAGGATCACCGCCGGCAGCAGGACGCCCATGTTGACGGTGTAGCCGCCCGGCAGGACGAACTCCCAGGCGGGCATGGCCCGCAGGGCGCCTTCCAGGAAGCCCATGTACCAGTCGGGCTGGGAGCCCTGGGAGATCTGGTCGGAGCGATAGGGGCCGTAGGTCCACACCGGGTTGATCTGGGCGATGGCCGCCATCATCGAGAGCACGCCGAAGACGAGGAAGAAGAACCCGCCCGCCTTGGCCGCGTAGATCGGCATCATGGGCTGGCCGACCACGTTGTTCTCGGTGCGTCCGGGTCCTCGGAACTGGGTGTGCTTGTGGTAGAAGACCAGGATCAGGTGGATCGTCACCAGCGCCAGCACGATGCCCGGGATCAGCAGGATGTGGATGCTGTAGAACCGCGGGATGATGTCGTGGCCCGGATACTCGCTGCCGAACAGGAACATCGTCGCGTAGGTGCCGACCACCGGGATGGCGAGCGTGACGCCCTCCGCGATGCGCAGACCGGTGCCGGAGAGCAGGTCGTCGGGGAGCGAGTACCCGACGAAGCCCTCCAGGGTGACCACGACCAGCAGCACGAACCCGATGAGCCAGTTGGCCTCACGCGGATTGCGGAACGATCCGGTCAGGAAGTGCCGCAGCATGTGGATGCAGAGCGTGGCGATCATGATCAGCGCCGCCCAGTGGTGCAGCTGCCGGATGAACAGGCCGCCGCGCACGTCGAAGCTGATGCGCAGGGTGGACGCGTAGGCCTGGGACATCGGGATGCCCTGGAGCGGCTCGTGCGACCCGTGGTAGACGGTCTCCGTCATGCTCGGGTCGAAGAACATCGTGAGCCAGACGCCGGTGAGCAGCAGCACGATGAAGCTGTAGAGCGCGATCTCACCGAACATGAACGTCCAGTGGTCGGGAAAGACCTTGCGAATCAGAAAGCGGAAGTTGTAGATCCCGAGCCGCCCGTCCGCCCAGTCGGCGACTCGTTCGCCCTTGGACGGTTCGGTGCGCGCACTGTGCGGCGCCCTTTCGGTCGTGCTCATACCCGCGCGCCCTCCCCTCGCCGCTCGGCTGTCACAGGCAAGGTGGCCTGCCGCGGCGCAAGCCGGCCGGTGCCCTGGAGCGGTGGAAACGCTATCCACGCGTCAGCAAACAGAACAACCGCTCTCAAGTGATACTCAAGTGGCAACTCAAGCGAGTCTCGAGTGAGTTGTGGGACGCCGGCGGTCAAGTAGGCCGTTTTGTCGGTCAGTTGATCCACTGCTGTCATGGCGTCGAGCGTATGGCGGTACGTTTTCGGCCGCGACGGTGTATTACGCGCCACTCGGCCGAAACGCGGCGCGCTCACGACCCCCGCCGTTCGCCGGCCGGTGCCGCGGTCGGCCAGTGGGCCGAGGAGCCGGTGGGCCGGGGCCGCGCGACGGACCCGGTGGAGACCCCGATGGCCGGTACCGGCGGCTGGACGGGCCGGCGCCTGCGGGCCTCGGGCCCGTGGGTGAGGCTGGGCGGCGCCGTGGCGGTGACGGCCTGCCGGGGGCCGAGAGCGACGCGCAGCGCGCGTGAGCGCAGCGCGACGGGCGGCACGAGGGCCTGCTCCTGGTGGAGCAGCAGGGCCGCCGCGTGCGGGTCGGTGGTCGCGGCGGCCGCGAGCCGGGACGCGTAGCGCCGCCCGAACCGGGCCCGCAGTCCCCGTGCCGCGCCCAGGGGGCGGGTGCTCGCCTGCCAGGCGGGGGCGATCTGGTGGGCGAGGGCCCGGCGCAGCCGGTGGCTGACGCCGATCGCGGTGCCGTGCGCGGTGAGCAGGTGCTGGAGGGTCAGCGCGGACTCCACGGCGAGGGTCATGCCGTGGCCGTGCGCCGGGTCGAGGGCGGCGAGGGCGTCGCCGACCACGAGGAACTGGTCGGGACAGCGGCGCAGCCTCTCGTAGTGGCGCAGCCGGCTGTCGGTGCGGGCGCTGCTGTAGACGGGGCCGAGCGGGGTGGCCGTCGCGATGAGGTCGCGCAGCAGCGGGTGGCGCAGGGCCGCGGCGGCGTCCAGCAGTTCGGTGTGGTCGGCGGGCGGCGGGGTGCCGTCGCCGGTGGCGATCGTCACCGACCAGCGGCCGCCCTCGACGGGGTTGAGCACGGCCTGGCGCGGATCGCCGGGCGCGGCCATCACCCACAGGCTCGTGAAGTCGGCGACATGGCCGACGGGGGGCGCGTACAGGGTGGTGGCGTACGACGTCCCGGTGGCCGCCACCGACTCCGCGGGCTTTTCGTAGCCCAGCTCGGCGAGCCACTCGGGGGCCTGGGAGCCGCGTCCGGAGGCGTCCACGACGAAGTCGGCGCGGATGAGGTGCTCGGGGTTCCAGCCGTCGGGCTCCCTGCGGTTGCGGCGGCGCGCCCAGACGCCGGTGACGGTGTCCTCCGGGCCGGGCTCCAGCGCGACGACCTCGTGCTCCTGGAGGAAGGTCACCCTGGGGTCGCCGCGCAGCCGGTCCCGTACGACCGAGTCGAGCAGGTCGCGGCCGGCGCTGAGCATCGACAGGTCCGTGGCGCAGCGCGGCAGCCAGCCGGCCGGGCCGAGCAGCAGCATGTCCTCCGGGATGCGCACCCGGACCGCTCCGGCGCGCACGAGGTCGTCGCAGATGCCGGGGAACAGCAGCTCCAGGCCCTGCTGGGCCGCGGTCATCAGGCCGTGCGTGTGCCGTGCCTGCGGCACCCCTCGGCGGCGACCGGGGCCGCGGGGCAGCCAGTCGCGCTCGATCACGGTGACCCGGTCCATGAAACCCGCCAGCGCCCGGGCCGCGGTGAGCCCGGCGAGGCTGGAGCCGATCACCAGGCCGTGCCCGTGACCCCCGCCCCTTTCCACAACACGCGCGTCCAGACTCAACTCGGCCGCCTCCCCAGTGCGTTGTGCTTGCATCATGCGCCGCGCCACGCCCCGAGCCACCAGGTTCGACACCGGCTCAAGCAACATTCGAGACGGCCGCGAGGGGGATTCGAGTGGAGCGTGGGGCGGGCGCGGGGCACGCGAGGGGCGACCAGGGTCCGGACCAGGGGATTGGGCGGAAGGGGGCCGACGGGCGGGGGGTTGGGTGCCGGGCACGACGGATCAAGGGCCCCGGATGGCGAACCGGGTGCGGGCACCGCGGACCATGCGCCGCGGACGGCGAACCGGGTGCCGGGCACGACCGGACGGAGAACGCGGTCGGCCCCGCAGACAGCGGACCGGCACCGCGGACCACAGACCGGCACCGCGGACAGCGAACGGGCACCGCCGACCACGGACCGGCGGCGCGGACGGCGGATCGGGCGCCGGGCACGACCGGACGGAGAACGCGCCCGGCACCGCGGACAGCAGCCCGAGCCCCGCAGACGACGGACCAGGCACCGGGGACAGCGGATCGGCACCGCCGATGACGGACCGGCGCCGCGGGCGGCGGCGGAGGGTGTCCGCCGCCGTCCCTCGGGCGGGTGGCGGCCGTCAGGGCGCCGGGACCCGCCCGGAACGGGGCGCCGTCAGGGCGCCGGGGACCGCCCGGGTCAGGGCGCCGTCAGGGCGCCGAGGCCCGCCCGGGCCGAGGGTGCCGTCAGGGCGCCGGGACCCGCCCGGGTCAGGGTGCGGTCAGGGCGCCGGGGACCGCCCGGGCCAGGGCACCGTCAGGGCGCCGGGACCCGCCCGGGTCAGGGTGCGGTCAGGGCGCCGGGGACCGCCCGGGTCGGGGCGCCGTCAGGGCGCCGGGGACCGCCCGGGTCGGGGTGCGGTCAGGGCTCGGTCGACCAGGGCGCCCGCGACGCCCGTGTAGCCGGCCGGGTCCAGGAGGGCGGCGGCTTCCTCGCGGGTCAGCACGCCCGACAGTTGGGGCAGGTCGGCGAGGACGTCGGCCAGCGGCAGGCCGGTGCGGGAGGCGACCCAGGAGGCCTGGGTCAGCAGTTCCTTCGCGGCCGTCTTGCCGATCCGCGGGGCCAGGACCGCGGAGACCCGCTCCGAGACGAGCTGGCCGCCGGTCGCCTGGAGGTTGGCGCGCATGCGTTCCGGGCGGACGGTCAGGCCCCGGGCGAGCTCGACGGCCGTGTGCGCGGCGCCCCCGGTGAGCCGCAGCGCCTCCCGCAGCGGCTGCCACTCCGCGTGCCACATCCCGGCCGACCGCTCG
The DNA here is from genome assembly GCF_044386545.1 of Streptomyces sp. NPDC020489. Lineage (NCBI taxonomy): Bacteria > Bacillati > Actinomycetota > Actinomycetes > Kitasatosporales > Streptomycetaceae > Streptomyces > Streptomyces sp. NPDC020489. Next base: position 64,227 of record NZ_JBIRUZ010000017.1, on the reverse strand, counting down.
TCCTCGGTGGGCAGGCACTGCGACAGCACGGCCGCCAGCGCCGGGACCTGGAGGGAGGCGGACCGGATCAGGGTGGCGAGCACGGGGTTGCGCTTGTGCGGCATCGCCGAGGAGGCGCCCCGCCCGGCGACCGCGGGCTCGGCCACCTCGCCGATCTCGGTGCGGGTCAGCACCAGCACATCCGCGGCGATCTTCCCGAGCGCCCCGGTGGTGTGCGCGAGCGCGGCCCCGAGGTCGGCGACGGGGGTGCGCAGGGCGTGCCAGGGCAGGACGGGGACGGCCAGCTGGGTCTCGTCGGCGAACGCGGCGCCCAGCTGGTCGAGCACGGCCGCGGGGTCCGCGTCCGCACCGGCGTACTGGAGATAGCCGGCCAGGGTTCCGGCCGCGCCGCCGAGCGCCACCGGCAGCCCGCCGTCGGCGAGCCGTTCCAGGCGTTCGACGGCGTCCAGCACCAGGGCGCGCCAGCCGGCCGCCTTGAGCCCGAACGTGGTGGGCACGGCGTGCAGGGCGAGGGTGCGGCCCGCCATCACCGTGTCGCGGTGGGCGGCCGCGAGCCCGGCCAGCGCCTCGGCGACCGCCCGCAGGTCGGCGACGATCAGGCGCAGCGCCCGCTGGGCCACCAGCATGGCGCCGGTGTCGAGGACGTCCTGGCTGGTGGAGCCGCGGTGCACGTACTCGGCGGCCTCCGGGGTGCGTTCGGCGACCACCGCGGTCAGCGCCTTGACCAGACCCACGACGGGGTTCGCGGTCTCCCGCGCGGCCAGCGCCAGTTCGCGTACGTCGAGCAGTTCCGCGCGGGCGGCGGCGGTGATGGCCGCGGCCGCCTGGGCGGGGATCGTGCCGCAGCGGGCCTGGGCGCGGGCCAGGCCCGCCTCCGCGTCGAGCATCGCCTGGAGCCAGGCGCTGTCGCCGACGGCCGCCTCGACGGGGGTGCCCGCCCGGACCGGCGACAGCAGCCCGGCGTCCAGGTGGTCGGGCAGGGTTGTCGCCCACGGGGGTGTGTGCACCGTGCTCATACGCCCGCCCTCGCGTTCGCGTTCTGGGACTCCGTGACCGGGTGCGGCAGTTCGGGCAGGGCGAGGACCGCGGCCGCGATGGCGTCGGAGTCCTCCAGGGTGACCGAGCCGACGCCGGGGCGGATGCCGGCGGCGGTCACCCAGTGCACGGACTCGGTGGGCACCCCGTAGGCGAAGCGCCGTGGGTGCGGTACGCCGTGCGCGTCGATGACGTGGTACGGCCGCTCGGACACGGCGAGGCCGCCGGTCTCGTAGTCCGAGCCGCCCGTGCCGTCCCCGGCGGGGATGCGGTAGGGGTGGCACTGGCCGGTGGCCCGCAGGTGGTTCATCAGCGGGTCGGCGGTGCGCCGCAGGTCGATCTCGGGCAGCCGGGCCTCGATGAGGACCGTGGCCCGCACCCGCACGTCGGGTATCTCGCTCGACGTGCCGGTGAAACAGGGGCCGTAGGGGTCGTCGGGGTCGGGGGTGACGCGCATGCCGGGGCCGGTCACGTCGAGGACGCCGGCGTCCAGGAGCGCGGCCATCTCCTCGATGCGGGAGGCCGGCGGGCCGATGGACAGGTAGGCGTTGAGCGGGGTGTACCAGCCGTCGAGGTCGTCGCGGTGGGACGCGGCGGTCAGTCCGGCGTGGTCGACGGCGAGCCGCAGCTCGTTGCGCAGGTCGCGCAGGATGTCGAGGGCGGCCTTGACCGGTCCGCTGACGTTGCCCTGGCGGGCCAGCCGGACGTCGTCGTCGAGGTGGCCGCGCAGCCAGGCGCGGAAGGCGGCCTGGTCGGTGAAGACCCGGTCGCCGTAAGGGCGGGCGACCCGCTTCCAGTCCCAGCGCTCGGCGCTGCCGATGCCGGCCGCGTCGAGCAGCACGTCCTCGTCCGCGCCCGGTTCGGCCTCCAGATAGGCCTCGACGAACTCCTCGACGGTGTCGGGGAGTTCACCGCGTGACTCCAGCAGCGCGGCGTAGTAGACGCTGCACACCTCCTTGGAGACGAGCGGCCACAGGTCGGCGGCGAAGTCGATGGCCCCGTGGTGGGGGGCGCGGGCGCGCAGGGCGGCGATGTATCCGGCTGTCAGCAGCCGCGGGAAGTAGCGGCCGTGCGCGCCCTTCTCGTTCTCGCCGCGCGCCTGGTAGGGCACGCCGCGCCGGGAGCCGGCGTGCAGACGGGGCTCGCGGCCCGAGGGCCGGTAGACCAGACGTCCGTCGACGCGGGTGAAGACGCCGCCCCGGCCGTGGGTGAACAGGGCGAGGTAGTCGAAGAAGTTGAGGCCGAGCCCGCGCAGCAGGACGTGCTCGCCGGGCCGGATGCCCGACAGGTCCACGTCGGCGGGGTTGGCCGGGGCGAGGTAGGTCAGGCCGTGCTGCTCCGCGTACTCGGTCAGCTCCCGTTCGGTGTCGGAGAGCTGGGCCGGTACGTGGCCCTGGGCGAGGACGACCGCGGACAGTCCGGTCAGCCGGGTGCCGTCCTCCAGCTCGACGGTCTGCTCCCCCGCCGGCCCGTCGTCCTCGAGGGCGACGGCCCGCACCGGGTGCGTCAGCACCGTCACATGTGCCGCCGCACCGGCGACGACCCGCTGGAAGGCCCAGGTCAGGTAGCAGCCGTACAGGGCGCGGGTGGGGTAGGAGTCGGGGCCGAGACGGCGGGCCTCGGCGAGGACCCCGTCGTCGTAGCCGCCCGGCGGGACGGCGTCGAGGGTGCGCGAGACGAGCGCCTTGGCCCACTCGTACAGGCTCGGCCCCTCCTCCAGCGGTCCGTCGATCCGGACGCTGGCGTCGGTGTAGACCGTGACCTGCGAGGACACGGTGTTCATCAGCAGGTGCCGGGACTGGGTGGGGCGCCACACCCGTCCCGAGCCGGGCGGGTCCGGGTCGACGACATGCACGGTGACGGCGTCCCAGCGGGGCGACTTCCGCTCCTGTGCGCACAGCCGTTCCAGGACGGAGAGGCCTCGTGGGCCGGCTCCGACGAGGCAGACCTCCAGGTGCGCCGCCCCGTCTCCGCGGGCGGACTGGGTGGATTGCCGGGGGTCCGGATAGCCGAATGGCATCGGATCGCCCTGGGCAAACTGACTGGCCGCCTCTTCGAGCGGCCCTGCGGTGAGTCCGACGCCGACTGCGCGTCCGCCTCCATGCGTACCGTCCACAATGCCTCCTTCCTCCGCCACGGTCGGGGCAGGCGCTCAACGCTTGCTCGGCCCTTGATGGAAAGCCGCTGGAGGAATTGCCGAGGCCCTGGCCGGCGACTGTCGGGCAGGCGGTGTCATGCCATCTCCGGCGGGCCGCGAACGGGGCTGTATCGGGACTCCAGCACCGCTCGCTACGTTCGGGAAAAAGGCGTCACCGGATCGACCCGGCCATTTCGCGCAACACGGTCGCGGAGGGCGAGCCGCCTCATGAAGGAGATTCGTCGATGGTTCACCCGTGCTCCAGAAATCACACTCATGAGAGCAGCGCCGTCCCCGGTTTCGTCCTTTGTGCCGCCTGTATCAGCCAGGTGGAACGTGATCTGCGCATCATTCCCGCACTGCACCAGGAGTCGTTGCACCATGTGTCGCCGACGCATCGGCGGAGCAATCCCACCCGGGTGTCGGGGAGTCGGCGGCGGGATCACCTGAACATCTCGGTGCTGGACGCCCGTCACAACATCCTCGCGACGTTGGAGTCCTGGGCGGAGATCGTCGTGGAGCAGCTCGGCGTCACCGCGCCGGCCCGCACCGTCCCGCAGCTGGCCCGTTTTCTGACCCGGCATCTGGAGTGGCTGGCCGCCCAGCCCCCGGCCGCCGATTTCGCGAGCGAGGCGGAGGCCCTCGTCGCCGAGCTGCGCGGCATGATCGACCCCGAACCCGGGGCGTTGCAGAGCCTGATCCGGCAGTGCGTGGTGGACGGGTGCGCCGGCACGATCAGCGCCTCGCCGAAGGACACCGGAAAGCCGGGGAGCCGGAGCATCGCCTGCTCGGCGGGCCACTCCTGGGAAACGCACGAATGGCTGACTCTGCGGCAGCTCATGGAGCGGCAGCGAAAGGGTGTCTCGGCATGACGAAACCGCCACGCCACCGGCTTGTTCCCACGAATGTCGCCGCACTCGCCGTGGGGGTGTCGGAAGCGACGATCCGCAAATGGGTGAGCCGCGGGAAGATCACCCGCTATGGCGCGCCCAACTGCCGCTCGGAGTTCGACATCGAGGAACTCACGGAGATCGCCATGAGGCGTCGTACCGAAACCCGGTGACGGTGTCCCATTCCCCCGCACCGCCTTCTGCTCCGCGCCAGAAAATCCAACCGCCCGTCTCGAAGAACTTCGTGAAACGACAAGGGGAGTGAGTGCGTTGACTCTACCGACCTCAGTGGAGGGGGTTTCGGACAACCATCGGGCTCGCTCGGTCGGCATCGGTCGCGCCCATGCCAAGGCCATCCTGCTGGGCGAGCACGCGGTGGTGTACGGAACCCCGGCGCTCGCGCTGCCGATCCCGCAGCTGACGGCCACGGCGAACGCCGGATGGTCCTCCCACTCCGCCGACGCCCCGGGCGGCTTGTCCTTCACCATGACCGGTTCCGCCTCGCGGGCGGTGGTGACGCTGGCCTCGGACGGTCTGCAGAAGCTGGCCTCGGCGTTCAAGGAGCGCATGGGCGTGCCGGGCAGCCCGCACCTGGACGTCATCCTCGACGGCGCGATCCCGCCGGGGCGCGGGCTCGGTTCCAGTGCCGCGAACGCGCGGGCGATCGTCCTGGCGCTGGCCGACCTGTTCGGCCGTGAGCTGCCCGAGTCCACGGCGTTCGACCTGGTGCAGACGGCCGAGAACATGGCGCACGGCCGGGCCAGCGGCGTCGACGCCATGGCCGTCGGCGCGCCGGGCCCGCTGCTGTTCCAGGCGGGCCGGGCCGAGGAACTGGCCATCGGCTGCGACGGGTTGTTCATCATCGCCGACAGTGGCACCGCGGGCAGCACCAAGGAGGCCGTGGAGCTGCTGCGGGAGGGGTTCAGGCGCGAGGCGGGCGCCGAGGAGCGGTTCCTGGGCCGTGCGGCCGAGCTCGTCGAGGAGGCCCGGCGGGCCCTCGCCGACGGCTCGCCGGAGGAGCTCGGCGCGCGGCTGACGGACTATCACGAGCTGCTGCGCGCGGCCGGTCTGAGCACGGACCGGATCGACGCCATGGTCGCCGCCGCGCTCGACGCGGGCAGCCTCGGCGCCAAGATCACCGGCGGTGGGCTGGGCGGCTGCGTCCTCGCCCTCACCCAGCCCGAGCAGGCCAGGGAGGTCGCCGGGCGGCTGCACGAGGCCGGCGCCGTCCAGACGTGGGTCGTACCGCTGAGGAGGCTCGTCACCCATGAGCACTGAACAGCTCGCGCGACCGCGCGCCGAGGCCGGGTCCGTGACGGACGCCACCGCCGTCGCGCACCCGAACATCGCGCTCATCAAGTACTGGGGCAAGAGCGACGAGCGGCTGTTCCTGCCGCGCACGGACAGCCTGTCGATGACCCTGGACATCTTCCCGACCACCACCCGGGTGCGGCTCGCCGCGGGGGCCGGCGAGGACGCGATCACCTTCAACGGCGAGCGCGCCACCGGTGAGGCCGCCCGGCGCATCAGCGCCTTCCTGGACCTCGTGCGGGAGCGGGCGGGCAGTACGGCACGGGCCGTCGTGGACACCGAGAACACCGTGCCCACCGGCGCCGGCCTCGCCTCCTCCGCCAGTGGTTTCGCCGCCCTCGCCGTCGCCGCGTCGGCCGTCTACGGACTCGACGGCGACCCGCGGTCGCTGTCCCGGCTGGCCCGGCGCGGCTCCGGCTCGGCGTCCCGGTCGATCTTCGCCGACTTCGCCGTCTGGCACGCCGGCACCGACGACCTGAGCTCCTACGCCGAGCCCGTCGACGCCGCCGCCGACCTGGACCCGGCGCTCGTCGTCGCCGTCGTCAACGCGGGCCCCAAGGAGGTGTCCAGCCGTACGGCCATGCGCCGCACCGTCGACACCTCGCCGCTGTTCGAGCCGTGGGCCGACTCCAGCAAGGCCGACCTCGTCGAGATGCGGGCGGCGCTGCGCCGGGGCGACCTGGACGCGGTCGGCGAGATCGCGGAGCGCAACGCGCTCGGCATGCACGCCACCATGCTCGCCGCCCGCCCCGCCGTGCGGTACATGTCACCGGCGTCCCTGACGGTCCTCGACAGCGTGGCGCAGCTGCGGCGCGACGGCGTCCCGGCCTACGTGACCATGGACGCCGGGCCCAACGTCAAGGTGCTGTGCCGGCGCGCGGACGCCGACCGGGTGGCCGCCGCCGTGCGCGCCGCCGCCCCCGACGTCGCGGTGCACACCGCCGGACCGGGCCCGGGCGCCCGCCTGCTCACCGGGGGCGGACGATGACCTCCCCGCGCACGGTCGTACGGCACGCGCCGGGCAAGTTGTACGTCGCGGGCGAGTACGCGGTCGTCGAACCCGGCGGCACGGCGATCCTGATCGCGGTCGACCGGTACATCACCGTCACCGTGACCGAGGCCGACGGCACCGGTGTCGTCATCGCCTCCGACCTCACCGCGCACGCGGTGCGCCACCGGTGGCAGGACGGCCGGCTGACCGGGGGCGACGGGACGACCGGCTATGTCGCCGCCGCCGTCGAGACCGTGGCCGGGCTGCTCACCGAACGCGGCCTGCCCGTCCCGGCGTTGAGCGTGTCCGTCACCAGCACCCTGCACGACAACGGCCGCAAGTACGGCCTGGGCTCCAGCGGCGCGGTGACCGTGGCGACGGTCGCGGCCGTGGCGTCGTACTGCGGGCTGCGGCTGTCGCGCGAGGACCGGTTCCGGCTCGCTCTGCTCGCGACCGCCCGGATCGACCCCAAGGGCTCCGGCGGCGACCTCGCCGCCGGCACCTGGGGCGGCTGGATCGCCTACCGGGCGCCCGACCGGGAGCACGTGCTCGCCCTGGCCCGCGACCGGGGTGTCGAGGAGGCGCTGCGCGCCGACTGGCCGGGCTTCGAGGTACGCCGGCTGCCCGCGCCCGAGGGTCTGGCCCTGGAGGTCGGCTGGACCGGCAGGCCGGCCTCCACCACCAACCTCGTGGCCGGGCTGCACCGGCGGATGTGGCGGGGCAGTGCCTCGCACCAGAAGTTCATGGAGACCAGCCACGACTTCGTGCACGCCGCGATCGGCGCCCTGGAGAGCGGCGACGGCCCGGGCTTCGCCCAGCAGATCCGGCGCGCCCGGCAGGAACTGGCCCGCCTGGACGACGAGGTCGGCCTCGGCATCTTCACGCCCGAACTGACGGCGCTGTGCGACGCGGCCGAGGCCGTCGGCGGCGCCGCCAAACCCTCCGGGGCGGGGGGCGGCGACTGCGGCATCGCCCTGCTGGACGCCGACGCCCCGCACGACATCGCGCACGTAAGGCAACGGTGGGCCGCGGCCGGGGTGCTGCCCCTGCCGTTGCGTCCCGCCCCTGAAGGGCCCGAAGGGAACGAAGAATGAGTAGCGCTCAGCGCAAGGACGACCACGTCCGGCTCGCCATGGAGCAGCAGCACGCGCACAGCGGACGCAACCAGTTCGACGAGGTGTCGTTCGTCCACCACGCGCTGGCCGGCATCGACCGGCCGGACGTGTCCCTGGCAACCACCTTCGCCGGTATCGCCTGGCAGGCGCCGCTCTACATCAACGCCATGACCGGCGGCAGCCCCAAGACCGGTGTCATCAACCGGGATCTGGCCGTCGCCGCCCGCGAGACCGGCGTGGCCATCGCCTCGGGCTCGATGCACGCCTACTTCAAGGACCCGTCCTGCGCGGACACCTTCCGGGTGCTGCGCACCGAGAACCCGGACGGGTTCGTCATGGCCAACGTCAACGCGACCGCGTCGGTCGACAACGCGCGGCGCGCCATCGACCTGCTCGAGGCGAACGCCCTCCAGATCCACCTCAACACGGCGCAGGAGACGCCCATGCCGGAGGGCGACCGCTCCTTCGGCTCCTGGGCGGCGCAGATCGAGCGGATCGCGGCGGCCGTCGACGTCCCCGTGATCGTGAAGGAGGTCGGCAACGGCCTCAGCCGCGAGACGATCCTCGCGCTGCCGGGCCTGGGCGTGAAGGTCGCCGACGTCAGCGGCCGCGGCGGCACCGACTTCGCGCGCATCGAGAACGGCCGGCGCGAACTCGCCGACTACGCCTACCTGCACGACTGGGGCCAGTCCACGGTCGCCTGTCTGCTGGACGCGCAGGACGTCGGCATCCCGGTGCTGGCCTCGGGCGGGGTGCGTACCCCGCTCGACGTGGCCCGCGCCCTCGCCCTCGGCGCGCGTGCCGTCGGCTCCTCCGGGGGCTTCCTGCGCACCCTGCTCGACGGCGACGTCTCCGCCCTGGTCGCCAAGATCTCCACCTGGCTGGACCAGTTGGCGGCCCTCCAGACCATGCTCGGCGCCCGAACCCCCGCCGACCTCACACGCTGCGACCTGCTGATCCACGGCGAGCTCCGGTCCTTCTGTGCCGACCGGGGCATCGACACGCGGCGGCTCGCGCAGCGCTCCAGCTCCATCGACGCCCTCCACGAGATGACGGGAAGCACACGATGACCGAAGCACACGCGATCGCCGGGGTCCCCATGAGGTGGGTGGGCCCCCTCCGCATTTCGGGGAACGTCGCCAACACCGAGACACAGGTCCCCCTCGCCACTTACGAATCGCCGCTGTGGCCGTCCGTGGGCCGCGGCGCGAAGGTCTCCCGGCTGGCCGAGAAGGGCATCGTCGCCACCCTCGTCGACGAGCGGATGACGCGTTCGGTGCTCGTGGAGGCCACCGACGCGCTGACCGCGCTGACCGCCGCCCGGACCATCGAGGCGCGCATCGACGAACTGCGCGAAGTGGTGCGCGGATGCAGCCGGTTCGCCCAGCTGATCGGCATCCGGCACGAGATCAACGCCAACCTGCTGTTCATCCGGTTCGAGTTCTCCACCGGCGACGCCTCCGGCCACAACATGGCGACCCTCGCCTCCGACGCGCTGCTGGCGCACCTGCTGGAGACGATCCCGGGCATCTCCTACGGGTCGATCTCGGGCAACTACTGCTCCGACAAGAAGGCCACCGCCATCAACGGCATCCTCGGCCGCGGCAAGAACGTCGTCACCGAGATCCTCGTCCCGCGTGACGTGGTCGCCGACGTCCTGCACACCACGGCCGCGAAGATCGTCGAGCTGAACATCCGCAAGAACCTGCTCGGCACCCTCCTCGCCGGCGGCATCCGCTCGGCCAACGCCCACTACGCCAACATGCTGCTCGCGTTCTATCTGGCGACCGGCCAGGACGCGGCCAACATCGTCGAGGGCTCGCAGGGCGTCGTCATGGCCGAGGACCGCGACGGCGACCTGTACTTCGCCTGCACCCTGCCCAACCTGATCGTGGGCTCGGTCGGCAACGGCAAGGGTCTCGGCTTCGTCGAGACGAACCTGACCCGGCTCGGCTGCCGGGCCGACGTCGCGCCCGGCGAGAACGCCCGCCGGCTCGCCGTCCTCGCCGCGGCCACGGTGCTGTGCGGCGAGCTCTCGCTGCTCGCGGCGCAGACCAACCCCGGCGAGCTGATGCGGGCGCACGTCCAGCTGGAACGCGACAACAAGACCGCGAAGGTTGGTGTATGAGACATGTCCATATCCATCGGAATCCACGATCTGTCCATCGCGACCGGCGAGTTCGTCCTGCCCCACACCGCGCTCGCCGCGCACAACGGCACCGACATCGGCAAGTACCACGTGGGCATCGGCCAGGAGTCGATGAGTGTCCCGGCCGCCGACGAGGACATCGTGACCATGGCGGCGACGGCGGCCGCGCCGATCATCGCCCGGCACGGCAAGGACCGCATCCGTACGGTCGTCTTCGCCACCGAGTCCTCGATCGACCAGGCGAAGGCGGCGGGCATCTACGTCCACTCGCTGATCGGGCTGCCCTCGGCGACGCGTGTCGTGGAGCTGAAGCAGGCCTGCTACGGGGCGACGGCGGCCCTTCAGTTCGCCATCGGCCTGGTGCGGCGCGACCCCGCCCAGCAGGTCCTGGTGATCGCCAGTGACGTCTCCAAGTACGAGCTGGACAGCCCGGGCGAGGCGACCCAGGGCGCGTCCGCGGTGGCCATGCTGGTGAGCGTGGACCCGGCGCTGGTGCGGATCGAGGACCCCTCCGGGCTGTACACCGCCGACGTCATGGACTTCTGGCGGCCCAACTACCTGTCCACCGCGCTCGTCGACGGCCAGGAGTCCATCGGCGCCTACCTCCAGGCCGTCGAGGGTAGCTGGAAGGACTACTCCGAGCAGGGCGGGCGCGCGCTCGAGGAGTTCGCCGCGTTCTGCTACCACCAGCCGTTCACGAAGATGGCGTACAAGGCCCACCGCCACCTGCTGAACTACTGCGGCTACGACACCGACAAGGACGTCATCGCGAGCGCCCTCGGCCAGACCACCGCCTACAACACGGTGATCGGCAACAGCTACACCGCGTCCGTGTACCTGGGCCTGGCCGCGCTGCTGGACCAGGCGGACGACCTGTCGGGCCGGCCGCTGGCCTTCCTCAGCTACGGCTCCGGGTCCGTCGCCGAGTTCTTCTCCGGCACCGTCGTCGCCGGCTACCGGGACCACCTGCGCACCGCGGAGAACCTGGAGGCGATCGCCCGGCGCAGGACGGTCGACTACGCCGGCTACCGCGAGCTGCACGAGTGGAAGTTCCCGACCGACGGTGGCGACCACGCCACCCCGGAGCAGACCACCGGCCCGTTCCGGCTCGCCGGGATCAGCGGCCACAAGCGGATCTACCAGGCGCGCTGAGCGTCTCGCGGGCCGGCGGCCCCTGGGCGGTCCCCTCGCGGGGGCCGCTCGTCCGCCGGCCCGTTCGTACCGCCATTCACAGACCACTTGAGGGGAGGGCAGCCGCATGACACCGACCACGATCGCCGCCCACGGCAGCCCCATGAAGGACATCAGGATCCTCGGTACCGGGGCCTATGTGCCGGAGCGGATCGTCTCCAACGACGAGGTTGGCGCGCCGGCCGGCGTCGACGACGCCTGGATCGTCCGCAAGACCGCCATCCGGGAGCGGCGCTGGGCCGCCCCCGAGCAGGCCACGTCCGATCTGGCGACGGCCGCGGCGCGGGCCGCGATGGAGGCGGCCGGTATCACCGCCGAGCAGCTGTCCATGATCGCGGTGGCCACGTCCACGCCGGACCGGCCGCAGCCGCCGACCGCGGCCTACGTGCAGCGCAACCTCGGCGCGGCCACCACCGCGGCCGTGGACGTCAACGCGGTGTGCTCCGGCACCGTGTTCGCGCTCTCCGCGGTCGGCAGCGTCATCCTGCGGCGGGGCGGCTACGCGCTGGTGATCGGCGCGGACCTGTACTCGCGCATCCTGAACCCGGTCGACCGCAGGACGGTCGTGCTGTTCGGTGACGGCGCCGGCGCCATGGTCCTCGGCCCGACCACGCACGGCCCGGTCGTACGGCATGTCGCCCTGTACACCTTCGGCGCCCTGTCGGACCTGATCCAGGTGCCCGGGGGCGGCAGCCGGCAGCCCCTCGACGCGGCCGGTCTCGACGCGGGCCTGCAGTATTTCGCGATGGACGGGCGCGAGGTGCGCCGCTTCGTCGTGGAGCAACTGCCGCAGCTGACCAAGGGGTTCCTGCACGAGGCGGGCGTGGAGGCCGCGGACATCAGCCACTTCGTCCCGCACCAGGCCAACAGCGTCATGCTCGACGAGGTCTTCGCCGAGCTGGCCCTCCCCCGCGCCACCATGCACCGCACGGTCACGCACTACGGCAACACGGGCGCCGCCTCCATCCCGATCACCCTCGACGCGGCCGCCCGCGAGGGCGCCTTCCGCCCCGGTGAGCTGATCCTGCTGGCCGGCTTCGGCGGCGGCATGGCCGCGAGCTTCGCCCTGGTCGAGTGGGGGTGAGGGCCGCGCACGGACACCGCGCCGAACCGTTACAGGGTTCCCGATCCCCGTAGAAGCCGCTGCTGAAAGGTTGCATCCATGTCGCTCGTGCTCGACGCCGCCGCCCAGGACCTCCTGTTCCGTGAGGCCCGGACGGCCAACACCTTCACCGACGAGCCGGTGACGGACGAGCAGATCCTCGCGATCTACGACCTCGTCAAGTACGGTCCCACCGCCTCCAACCAGAGCCCGCTGCGCATCACCCTGGTGCGCTCCCCCGAGGCCCGTGAGCGGCTCGTGCGGCACATGGCCGAGCCCAACCGGCACAAGACCGCCACGGCCCCGCTGGTGGCGATCCTCTCCACGGACAACGAGTTCCACGAGGAGCTGCCCAGGCTGGTCCCGCACTTCCCCCAGGTCAAGGACGTCCTGTACGCGGAGCGCCCCACCCGCGAGGCCTCCGCGCTCCTCAACGGCGCCCTTCAGGCCGCGTACTTCATCATCGGGGTCCGGGCCGCGGGCCTCGCCGCGGGTCCCATGACCGGCTTCGACGCCGCGGGCGTCCAGAAGGAGTTCCTGGACGACGACCACACCCCGCTGATGGTGGTCAACATCGGCAGGCCCGGGCCGGACGCGTGGTTCCCGCGCGCCCCGCGCCTGGACGCCGACGAGGTCATCACCACGATCTGAATCCGGCCGCACGGCACGAGGCCGGGTGCGCGGAGCCCGACGGCTCCGCGCACCCGGCCTCGCGTGTGTCACGAGCCGGTCAGCGCCGGTCGCGGGCCCGCTCCTCGTACGCCGGCCACACCTCACGGACCAGGAGCCGCTCCTGCGGGGACAGCGGTACGTCCTCACGCAGCCGCTCGGGGTGCGCCGTGGGCGGCCCGCCGACGCCCGGCGGCAGCACCAGGAACCGGTTCTGGGCGTAGCGCACCAGGCGGTTCTGGGAGCGTGAGGCCGAGCGGGGCGGTTCCATGGCCTGCATGGCCTCGGGGCCCACGTAGAGGGCCCCGTGCGCTGCCAGGCCCCGCCACAGAGGCCGCAGGCAGCGGCTGACCGTCATCCGCAGAACGCCTCGCAGGATCCGAATCATGTCTGCACCTCCACGCCTCCACTCGTCGTCTCCTACAGAGATTGACAAGGTTCACTCGTGGACCGGTCGAGAAGACGTGGTGCACGGCCGCGCTGTTCTCCGGCCACCGGACACCGCCCGGACATCGCCCGCGCACGACGACGAGGCGCGCCGCACAACTGCTGCGGCGCGCCTCGGGGACGGGACGAACGGGTACGTCGTCAGTCGATACCGCGGACGACGTGCGGCTCCCAGGCGTCGTCCTCGTCGGCCCCGGCGAGCCGGAGCGGCGGGGCGAGAGCCGGGACGTCGTGGGACTGTCTGAGGTCCTCCTCCAAGATGTCGTACACGTTCTCCTCCTGCTCGGTCGGCTCAGTAGCGGTAGTGGTCGGGCTTGTAGGGGCCGTCGACGTCGACACCGATGTACGAGGCCTGCTCGGGGCGCAGCGTGGTGAGCTTCACGCCGAGCGCGTCGAGGTGGAGCCGGGCGACCTTCTCGTCGAGGTGCTTGGGCAGCGTGTAGACGCCGATGGGGTACTCGGCCTGCTTGGTGAACAGCTCGATCTGGGCCAGCGTCTGGTCCGCGAAGGAGTTGGACATCACGAACGAGGGGTGGCCGGTGGCGTTGCCCAGGTTCAGCAGGCGCCCCTCCGACAGCACGATGATCACCTTGCCGTCGGGGAAGGTCCAGGTGTGGACCTGGGGCTTGATCTCGTCCTTGACGATCCCGGGGATCTGGGCGAGGCCGGCCATGTCGATCTCGTTGTCGAAGTGACCGATGTTCCCGACGATCGCCTGGTGCTTCATCCTGGCCATGTCGCTGGCCATGATGATGTCCTTGTTGCCGGTCGTGGTGATGAAGATGTCGGCGGTCTCCACGACCTCGTCGAGCGTGGTCACCTGGTAGCCGTCCATCGCGGCCTGGAGGGCGCAGATCGGGTCGATCTCGGTGACGATGACTCGGGCGCCCTGACCGCGCAGCGACTCCGCACAGCCCTTGCCGACGTCGCCGTAGCCGAACACCACGGCGGTCTTGCCGCCGATGAGGACGTCGGTGGCGCGGTTGATGCCGTCGATCAGGGAGTGCCGGCAACCGTACTTGTTGTCGAACTTCGACTTGGTCACCGCGTCGTTCACGTTGATCGCCGGGAACAGCAGGACACCGTCGCGCTGCATCTCGTACAGGCGGTGGACGCCGGTCGTGGTCTCCTCGGTCACGCCGCGGATCTCCGAGGCGATCCGCGTCCAGTCCAGCGTGCTGTTCTCCAACAGGGCCCGTACGACGGCCAGTTCCTCGTTCTCGGCGGCCGGCAGCTCGCCCGTCTTGCGGTACTCGACGCCCTTGTGGACGAGGAGGGTGGCGTCACCGCCGTCGTCGAGGATCATGTTCGGGCCGGCGTGGCCCGGCCAGGTCAGGGCCTGCTCGGTGCACCACCAGTACTCCTCCAGCGTCTCGCCCTTCCAGGCGAACACCGGGATGCCGGCGGCGGCGATGGCGGCGGCCGCGTGGTCCTGGGTGGAGAAGATGTTGCAGGACACCCAGCGGACCTCGGCGCCGAGCGCGACCAGGGTCTCGATGAGGACGGCGGTCTGCACCGTCATGTGCAGGGAGCCGGTGATCCGGGCGCCGGCGAGCGGCTGCGCCTCCGCGTACTCCTTGCGGATCGCCATCAGGCCGGGCATCTCGTGCTCGGCGAGGGTGATCTCCTTGCGGCCGAACTCGGCGAGGGAGATGTCGGCGACCTTGAAGTCCGTGAAGTCAGCGCTGGGCTGCGAGGGCATGCTGGGCACTCCTTGAGTTCGTCACGTTGCGATGGATTTCGAGCGTCGCCGTCGAGCGGTTGAGCGTGATGTAGTGCAGCCCCGGGGCGCCTTCGGCGAGGAGCCGTTCGGCCATCGCGGTGGCGTACTCGACGCCGATGCGGTGGCCGTCCGCCGGGTTGTCGCGCACGGCGTCCAGGCGGTGGGCCAGGTCCTCGGGGAAGGCGGCGCCGCTGAGTTCGGCGAAGCGGGCGATCTGACGTACGTCGGTGGCCGGCATGATCTCCGGGATGATCGGGGTGTCGCAGCCCGCGGCGACCACCCGGTCGCGCAGCCGCAGATAGTCCTCGACGTCGAAGAACATCTGGGTGATGGCGTAGTCGGCGCCGGCCCTGCACTTGGCGACGAAGTGCCGGATCTCGCTGTCCCAGTCCGCCGAGCGCGGATGCCGCTCGGGGAAGGCGGCCACGCCGACGCTGAACTCCCCCGACTCCTTGACCAGCCGCACCAGTTCGTCGGCGTGGGTGAAGCCGTCGGGGTGCGGGATCCAGGGGGCGTTGGGGTCGCCGGGCGGGTCGCCGCGCAGGGCGAGGACGTCCCGGACACCGGCGTCGGCGTACTGGCCGATGATGTGCCGCAGCTCCGCCACCGAGTGGCCGACCGCGGTCAGATGGGCGACGGGCCTGAGGGTGGTGTCGGTGGCGATCCGCTTGGTCACCTCGACGGTACGGTCCCGCGAGGACCCGCCGGCCCCGTAGGTGACCGAGACGAAGGCGGGCGCCAGCGGCTCGATCCGGCGGATCGCCTCCCACAGGGTCCGCTCGCCCTTTGCCGTCTTGGGCGGGAAGAACTCGAAGGAGAACGACGGTGTCCCCCGGTCGAGGAAGTCGCGCAGGGTGGTCATTCCCGGCCTCCGGCGTTGAAGTAGCTGGCCTCGGGGTGGTGCAGGACGATCGCGTCCGTGGACTGCTCGGGGTGCAGCTGGAACTCCTCGGACAGGTGGACGCCGATGCGCTCCGGCTGGAGCAGTTCGGCGATCTTGGCGCGGTCCTCCAGGTCGGGGCAGGCCGGGTAGCCGAGGGAGTAGCGGCAGCCCTGGTACTCGGTACGGAACATGCCGTCCAGGGAGCGCGGGTCGGCGCCGGCGATGCCGAGTTCGTCGCGCACGCGCGCGTGCCAGTACTCGGCGAGGGCCTCGGCCAACTGCACGGACAGGCCGTGCAGTTCGAGGTAGTCGCGGTAGGCGTTCGCCTCGAAGAGCTTGGCGGTCTCCTCGCCGATGCGGGAGCCGACGGTGACGACCTGGAGGCCGACGACGTCCGTCTCCCCCGACTCCTCCGGGCGGAAGAAGTCCGCCAGGCACAGCCGACGGCCACGGCGCTGGCGCGGGAAGGTGAAGCGGGTCAGTTCGGAGCCGTTCTCGTCGAGCAGGATCAGGTCCTCGCCCTTGGAGACACAGCGGAAGTAGCCGTGGACGACGGCCGCCTCCAGCAGGTTCTCGGTCTGGAGCCGGTCGAGCCAGCCGCGCAGCCGGGGCCGTCCCTCGGTCTCCACGAGCTCCTCGTAGGTGGGCCCCTCGCCCCTGCGGGTCTGCTTGAGGCCCCACTGCCCCTTGAACAGGGCGCCCTCGTCGAGCCAGGACGCGTACTCCTTGAGCTGGATGCCCTTGACGACCCGGGTCCCCCAGAACGGCGGCGTGGGCACGGGGTTGTCGACGGCGACGTCGGACCGGCCCAGTTCGGGGCTCTCCGTGACGACGGCGGCCGCGGTCGCGGTGCTCTTGACCCGCCGCTGCTTCAGCTCCGGCAGCTTCGCCCCCGGCACTCCCCGCTTGACCGCGATGAGGGCGTCCATCAGGCGCAGGCCCTCGAAGGCGTCGCGAGCGTAGCGGACCTCGCCCTCGTAGATCTCGTGCAGATCCTGCTCGACGTAGGCGCGGGTGAGGGCCGCGCCGCCGAGAATCACCGGGTAATCGGCCGCGAGTCCCCGGGCGTTGAGCTCCTCCAGGTTCTCCTTCATGATCACCGTGGACTTCACCAGCAGCCCCGACATGCCGATCACATCGGCCTTGTGCTCGGCGGCGGCTTCGAGGATCGCGGAGACAGGCTGCTTGATACCGATGTTGACCACGTTGTAGCCGTTGTTGGACAGGATGATGTCGACGAGGTTCTTGCCGATGTCATGCACGTCCCCGCGCACGGTGGCCAGCACGATCGTGCCCTTGCCGGCCTCGTCGCCCTCGACCTTCTCCATGTGCGGCTCGAGGTACGCCACCGCCGACTTCATGACCTCGGCGGACTGAAGGACGAACGGCAACTGCATCTGGCCGGAGCCGAACAGCTCACCGACGACCTTCATGCCCTCAAGCAGGGTGTCGTTGACGATGTCCAGCGCCGGCCGCTCCTGGAGGGCCGCCGCCAGATCCTGGTCGAGCCCATTCTTCTCGCCGTCGATGATCCGGCGCTTGAGGCGTTCCTCCAGCGGCAGCGCGGCCAGTTCCTCGGCCTTGCCCGCCTTCAACGACTTCGCCGTGGCGCCCTCGAACAGCGCCATCAGCTTCTGCAACGGGTCATAGCCCTCGGAGCGCCGGTCGTAGATCAGGTCGAGGGCGGTCTGGACCTCTTCCTCGCTGAAGCGGGCGATCGGCAGGATCTTCGAAGCGTGCACGATGGCCGAGTCCAGGCCCGCCTTCACGCACTCGTCCAGGAACACCGAGTTCAGCAGCATCCGCGCGGCCGGGTTCAACCCGAAGGAGATGTTCGACAGCCCCAGCGTCGTCTGCACCTCGGGGTGGCGCCGCTTCAGCTCACGGATCGCCTCGATGGTCGCGATGCCGTCCTTGCGGGACTCCTCCTGACCCGTGCAGATCGTGAACGTCAGGGTGTCGATGAGGATGTCCGACTCGTGGATGCCCCAGTTCCCGGTCAGGTCGGCGATCAGCCGTTCGGCGATGGCGACCTTGTGCTCCGGGGTGCGGGCCTGGCCGTCTTCGTCGATGGTCAGCGCGATCAGCGCGGCGCCATGCTCCTGGGCCAGCTTGGTGACCTTCGCGAACCGGGACTCCGGACCGTCGCCGTCCTCGTAGTTGACCGAGTTGATCACCGCACGCCCGCCGAGCTTCTCCAGCCCCGCCCGGATGACGTCGACCTCGGTGGAGTCCAGCACGATCGGCAGCGTGGAAGCTGTGGCGAACCGGCCGGCAAGCTCCTCCATGTCGGCAACGCCATCGCGGCCGACGTAGTCCACGCACAGGTCGAGCATGTGCGCGCCCTCACGGATCTGCTCGCGGGCCATCTCCACGCAGTCGTCCCAGCGGGCCTCCAGCATCGCCTCGCGGAACTTCTTCGACCCGTTGGCGTTCGTCCGCTCACCGATCGCCATGTACGCCGTGTCCTGCCGGAACGGCACCGTCTGATAGAGCGAGGCCGCCCCCGGCTCCGGACGCGGATCGCGTGCCGTCGGGACCAGACCACGCACCCGCTCGACGACCTGGCGCAGATGCTCCGGCGTCGTACCGCAGCAGCCGCCGACCAGGGAGAGGCCGTACTCGCGAACGAAGTTCTCCTGCGCGTCCGCCAACTCCGCGGCGCTCAACGGGTAGTGGGCGCCGTCCTTGCCCAGGACCGGCAGACCGGCGTTGGGCATGCAGGACAGCTGGATGCGGGAGTGCCGGGCCAGATAGCGCAGGTGCTCGCTCATCTCCGCCGGGCCGGTCGCGCAGTTCAGGCCGATCATGTCGATGCCCAGCGGCTCCAGCGCCGTCAGCGCGGCACCGATCTCGGAGCCCAGCAGC
Organism: Streptomyces sp. NPDC020489; assembly: GCF_044386545.1. Taxonomy (NCBI): domain Bacteria; kingdom Bacillati; phylum Actinomycetota; class Actinomycetes; order Kitasatosporales; family Streptomycetaceae; genus Streptomyces; species Streptomyces sp. NPDC020489. The sequence goes on along the minus strand of NZ_JBIRUZ010000017.1, from coordinate 45,716 downwards.
ATCGTGCCGGTCGTCTCCACCGTCACCGACACGATGAGGGGGACGTCCAGGCCCAGGGCGTCGAGGGCGCGGCGGGCGCCGAGGACACCGGCCTTGGTCTGGAGGAGGTCCTGGGTGGTCTCGACGAGGAGCGCGTCGGCGCCGCCCGCGACCAGGCCCTCGGCGTTGCGCTGGTAGGCGTCGCGCAGGGTGGTGTAGGGGGCGTGGCCCAGGGTGGGGAGCTTGGTGCCGGGGCCCATCGAGCCGAGGACCCAGCGTTGGCGGCCGTCGCGGGCGGTGTACTCGTCGGCGGTCTCGCGGGCCACGCGGGCGCCTGCTTCGGACAGTTCGTGGACGCGCTCGGGGATGTCGTACTCGCCGAGGGCGGCGTGGTTGGCGCCGAAGGTGTTGGTCTCCACGCAGTCGACGCCCGCGTCGAAGTACTCGGCGTGCACCGCGCGCACGATGTCGGGGCGGGTGACGTTGAGGATCTCGTTGCAGCCCTCCAGCTGCTGGAAGTCCTCGAGCGTGGGCTCCTGCGCCTGGAGCATGGTGCCCATCGCCCCGTCGGCGACCACCACACGGGTGGCGAGGGCCTCACGGAGCTGGGCGATGCGGGTGCGGTGGTCAGCGGTCATGAGCGTGCTCCGAGGACTGGCGCGAGCGGGGCGGCCGTACCGGGGCCGTAGGCTCGCTCGACGATGTCGGACAGCTGCGCCGGGTCGACCTCGTAGGACTGCGAGCCGACCGCGCCGAGGACCACGGAGGCCAGTGCGCAGCCGAGGCGGGCGGCGGGCTCCAGCGGTACGCCGTGGCTGACGGCGGCGAGGAAGCCGGCGCGGAAGGCGTCGCCGACGCCGGTCGGGTCGGCGGTGGTGGTGTCGGGGATCGCGGGGACGACGAGCGGGGGCTGTCCGGCGCGTTCGATGCGGACCCCCTTCTCGCCCAGGGTGGTGACCCAGGTGCCGACGACGGCGAGGATCTCCACGCGGCTCCAGCCGGTGCGCTCCTTGAGCAGGGCGGCCTCGTACTCGTTGGTGAACAGCCAGGCGGCGCCGTCCACGAGGTCGCGGACCTGGTCGCCGTCGAGGCGGGCGAGCTGCTGTGAGGGGTCGGCCGCGAAGGGCAGGCCGAGGGCGCGGCAGTCGGCGGTGTGGCGCAGCATCGCCGCCGGGTCGTTGGGCGAGACGAGGACGAGACCGGGCCGGTCGGGGCCGGTGGCGAGGGCGCCGAGGTCGATGTCGTGGGCCTCGGTCATGGCGCCGGCGTAGAACGAGGCGATCTGGTTGGCGTCGTCGTCGGTGATGCACATGAAGCGGGCGGTCTGCTGTTCGTCGGAGACGCGCACTCCCCCGGTGTCGACGCCGTGCTCCTTCAGCCACACCTCGTACTCGGCGAAGTCCGTGCCGACCGCCCCGACCAGGAGCGGCGAGAGGCCGAAGCCGCCGAGCCCGTAGGCGATGTTGGCGGCGACACCGCCCCGGCGCACCTCGAGGCGGTCGACGAGGAAGGAGAGCGAGACGTGGGCGAGCTGTTCGGGGAGCAGCTGGTCCGCGAACCGTCCGGGGAAGACCATCAGATGGTCGGTGGCTATGGATCCTGTCACCGCGATACGCACGGGAACTCCTTCGGTCGCTTCGGTCGCTGATCGCCGTGTCGTACGGCGTCGGCCGCGACCGTCGGGCCCGGCCGTCGGGTGTCGGGCTCAGATGCCCGCGGCTGCCTTGAGCTGCTGGGCGCGGTCGGTGCGTTCCCAGGTGAAGTCGGGGAGTTCGCGCCCGAAGTGGCCGTAGGCGGCGGTCTGGGCGTAGATGGGGCGCAGGAGTTCGAGGTCGCGGATGATGGCGGCGGGGCGCAGGTCGAAGACCTCGGCGATCGCCTGCTGGATCTTCTCCACCTCGACGGTGTGGGTGCCGAAGGTCTCCACGAACAGGCCCACCGGCTCGGCCTTGCCGATCGCGTACGCCACCTGCACCTCACACCGCGATGCGAGGCCCGCGGCGACGACGTTCTTGGCGACCCACCGCATCGCGTACGCCGCCGAACGGTCCACCTTGGACGGGTCCTTGCCCGAGAACGCGCCACCACCGTGGCGGGCCATCCCGCCATAGGTGTCGATGATGATCTTCCGGCCCGTCAGACCGGCGTCGCCCATCGGACCACCGATCTCAAAGCGACCGGTCGGGTTCACCAGCAGGCGGTAGCCCTCCGTCTCCAGCTTGATGCCCTCATCCGCGAGCTGCGCGAGCACATGCTCGACCACTTCCTGGCGGATGTCCGGGGTCAGCAGCGACTCCAGATCGATGTCGGCCGCGTGCTGCGAGGACACCACCACCGTGTCCAGGCGCACGGCCTTGTCACCGTCGTACTCGATGGTGACCTGCGTCTTGCCGTCCGGACGCAGATACGGGACCGTCCCGTCCTTGCGGACCTCCGTCAAACGGCGCGAAAGCCGGTGGGCCAGCTCGATCGGCAGCGGCATCAGGTTCGGCGTCTCGTCCGTGGCATACCCGAACATCAAGCCCTGGTCGCCCGCGCCCTGCCGGTCCAGCTCGTCGTCGTCGCCCTCGACCCGCGTCTCGTACGCGGCGTCGACGCCCTGCGCGATGTCCGCCGACTGCGCCCCGATCGACACCGACACACCACACGACGCACCGTCAAAACCCTTGGCCGAGGAGTCGTAACCGATGTCGAGGATGGCGTCGCGCACCAGTTGGGCGATCGGCGCGTAGGCGGTGGTGGTGACCTCGCCGGCGATGTGCACCTGGCCGGTGGTGATCAGCGTCTCCACCGCCACACGCGAGGTGGGGTCCTGGCGCAGCAGCGCGTCGAGGATGGTGTCGCTGATCCGGTCGGCGATCTTGTCGGGATGACCCTCGGTGACGGACTCCGAGGTGAACAGACGACGGGACATGGCTCTCCTGATGGCTGCGGCCCAAAGCACGAAGGGGGTCAGAGACCGGGCGAGGTCACCCGGGATACACAGCCCAAGATGTACGACGTCGAACGAGGAGCACTCGAAGAGCGGCGGAACCCAACCGGAGAGAACCGGTCCGACGGCGGTGCGGTCGTCCCGCCGTGCTACGACCGCGCGCTCGTCCCGCCCTGGCCACGGCCGTGCGCCATCCCCACGTATACGCCGATGCCGTGGGCGCCCCGGCCCGACCCGGCCGTGGGGCGCCCGGTCCGCTCAGCCGTCCGGTGCGGCGGTGGCGGCCTTCAGAGCCCGGGTGAGTTCGGCGGCCCGTTCCTCCTCGTCCGCGCTCGCGCCGGCCAGCACCACGCGGGGTGGCCGTCCGCCGTCCGCGGCGATCCGCCGGGCGAGGTCGCAGGCCAGGGCGCCGGCCCCGGAGAAGCCGCCGAGCAGCAGGGACCGGCCCGCCAGGTGCGTGGCCAGGGCGGGCCGGGCCCGGTCGGCGTCGCCGGTGAGCACCAGCAGTTCCTCCGCGCCCGGGTAGCTGCGCGCCAGCAGGTCATAACAGGTCGGGGGTGCGCTCGGCGGCGGCACCAGGCAGATGGTGGCCGCCTGCTCCCGCTCCGCCGCCCGCAGGGTGAGCAGCGGACCGTCCGCGTCCGACCCGGGGGCCTCGGCCATCCGCGGCACGGCCCTGCCCTCCAGCAGCTTCACGGCGTCCGCCACGGTGGTGGACTCCCCCGCCCACAGGGGGAGTTCGCGCAGCAGCAGGGCGCTCTGCATCAGCAGTTCGGTCGCCGCCTCCTCGTCGAGCACGTCACGGTCGTACACCCCCGTCAGGACCAGGCCGCCGGTGCTGTCGTGGTGGGCGAGCAGGCCGATGGGCAGCACCGAGCGGGCGGGTACGGTGCCCGCGAAGTCGGCCCGGATGCCCTGGGCGGCGAGTTCGCTCTCCAGCCCCTCCACCGGGTGCGGCGGGTCCTCGAAGACGATGAGGGTGGCGGCGGGGTCGGTGCCCGCGCCGCGCCGCCCCGGGGCCCGGACCCAGTCGGCGGGCACCCATTCGTAGGCGGCCATGTCCAGGGCGTTGTCCCGCAGTCGGCGCATCAGCTCGGGCAGGGTGCCCGCCGGGTCCACCTCGACGGACATCGGCAGTGAGTTGCGCAGCGGTCCCAGCATCCGGGCCGCGCCGTCGAGCGGTATGCCGCGCCCGGGCACGGTCACCGCGAAGCAGACCGGGGCCGGTCCGGTGGCGCCGGAGGCGCGGTGGATGAGCATCGCCCAGACGGCCTGGAGCACGCTGCTCTCGCCGATGCCCCACATGCCCGCCCACCGGGCGAGGCGGATGGTCTCCGCGGAGTCCAGGCGCAGCCGGGACCGGCCGACCCCGGTCAGTCCGGTGGCCCCGCCGGGCCGGGCGGGCCGGGATGCCGCGTCGGCCGGTGGCGTCGAGCGCGCCCAGAGCCCTCGTACCGGTTCCAGGTCCTGGGCCGCGATCCAGGCGGTGTAGTCGCGCAGGTCGGGCCGGCGTTCGCCGCCGGGCAGGGAGCCGCCCGCGAGGTAGGCCCGGTGGAACTCGCGCAGCATGATGTGCGCGCTCCAGGTGTCCAGCAGCGCCCGGTGGTAGGTGAGCACGATCCGGGTGGGGGCGGCGGCGTCCTCCAGCGGGGTGCCCTCCGAGCCCAGCAGGGTCAGGCGCAGGGGTCCGGGGCGGCGCAGGTCGAAGCCGCGCAGCCGGTCGCGCTCCAGCAGCTCGGACAGGTCCTCGTCGCCCTGGCGGACCCGGACGGTGATCTCGGGTGCGACCCGGCCGTGCACGATGAGCTGCGGTTCGGGGCCGCCGGTGAAGGCGGTGCGCAGCACGGTCTCGCAGTCGAAGACCGACTGCCAGGCGGAGGTGAAGCGTTCGACGTCGAGCGGGCCGTGCCAGGCCCACACCAGCTGCTCGACGTGCCGCCCGGTGCCGGGCCGTGCCGCGCCGTCCGTGTACAGCGCCAGCTGCTGGGGGGTGGCCCGGAAGAGGGAGGGGATCGGGGCGTCGGCCGCGTCGGCCAGTTCCACGATCGTCTCGCGCAGCAGGTCCGTGAGGGCGGCCACGGAGGTGTCGGTGATGCCCTGAGCGGGGTCGGGCACCCAGTCCACGCCGAGGCGCAGCGTGCCGCCGGCGATCTGGACGCGGGCCTCCAGCCGGTGCTCGGGCCGTCCCGGTGCGCTGCCGGGCACGGGGCGGGCGGCGTCGGGCAGCACCTCGTCGGGGCCGTGCAGGATGAGGCAGGCCGGGGCGGGCGGCAGGGCGCGCAGGGTGTCGCGCAGCAGCGGATCGGGGCTCCACTCCCGGCAGGCCCCGAACCCGGCGCCGCCCTCCGCCTGCCCGGCGGCGGCCGCCAACTGGCCTGCCAGCGCGGCGAGTTGTCCGAGGGCGTCGAGCCCGGGGTCGAGGGTCAGATGCACCGGGTGGGCGTCGGTGAGCCGGCCCACGTGACGCCGTAGGCCCGGGCGGCCCTGCCGGGGGTCGCTGCGTACGTCGAAGCCGATCTCGTCGGCGAGCTGCCAGCGGGCCAGGGCCACGGCGAACGCGCCCGTCAGCACCTGCCCGGCGGTCAGCCCGAGGCGGCGGACCAGGCTCTGGGTGAGCCGCTCGGTCAGTTCCTCGTCCAGGGTGAACCCAAGGTGGCGTTCGTGCCCGGGGCGGCTTTCCCAGGTCGCCGCCGGGGCGGTGTCGGGCCTGTCGCCGGACCCGGTCACCGCGGCGGAGCGGCGGGAGCTGAGCGCGCGGGTCCTGCGGTCGGCGACCAGGGACCAGTGCCGGACCTCGTCGGGGTCGCGGGCCAGTTCCCGCAGTTCGCCGACCCAGTCGGCCAGTCCGTCCGGGGTGCGCCGGGGTCGTGCGGCGACGGTGCTCAGGCCGAGGGCGGCCGTCAGGTCGTCCAGGAGGATCCGCCAGGACGCGGCGTCCACGGCCATCTGGTGGACGATCACCGCGAGCCGGTCGGCGCGCGGTCCGGTCGCGCGCCGGTCCCGGGCGAGCAGCGCCCGCAGCTGGACGCCGCGGCGCGCGTCGAGGGTGCGGCCGATCGAGGCGATGGCCGCGGCGAAACCGGCCTCGTCGGTGAACTCGCCTTCCGTCAAAGGGATCTGGGCGTCCCCGGCCGGGGCCTGGCCGAGCAGCCGGCCGCCCGTCGCGTCCAGCCGGGCGCGCAGCTGGGGGTGGGCGGCCACGACGGCGCGCAGCGCCTGACGGACCGTGTCCGCCTCCAGCGGGACGGCCGGTTCGAGGCAGACCGCCTCGTAGCGCAGCCGTAGCGGGCGGGTCAGGACCGTGCTCTGGGCGGGGACGAGCGGACGGTCGGCCAGCGGCGGCTCGGTGAGCAGATCGGCGATACGGCCCACCACGGAGGCCGCGATCGCGCCGTCCCGCTGGATGAAGCGCAGCGTGTGATGGTCGGGGCCGTGCCGCAGCAGCCGGTGCTGCCAGCCGGGCCGGCCCGGGTCACCGCAGGCGAGCTCGCCCAGGACGTCCTCCAGCACGGCGGGGTCGAGCGGTCCGCGCAGCTCGAGGTCCCACGGGGCCGTGTGCGGAGGGGGCCCGGGGTCGACGATCACGGAGATCGCCGCGTGGGAGGAGCGGGAAACAGTCATGCGTGTCCGGGGACGTGCGGTCCGCTGAGACCGGCGCGGTCCCCTCCCTCCTCTCCTCTGTAGGCGCTGGGTGAGCTACGACGTCCGGCCCTCGTGGGGATCGTGCCCCACGGCCGGTGGCCGACGTGCCGAGGTCGGCCCTGACGGCGTGCCGGACGGTTCTCGTCCGCCGGCGCCGTGCAGGGCCGTGGCGAAGGCAGGGGAGCGCCCGGGGACGCGTGGCCGGTGCGGACGGGCCGCGCGCGTGCCCGGCGAGGCCGGGACGGCCGGGCCGCGGGCGGTGGCCGTCCCGTGGGTGACGGGGCGCAGGGCGCAGGGGGGCGTTGCCACGCCGCCTCGCTTCCATGACGCCTCCTGGTCAGCAGGTATCCACAACCCTCCGACTCAGCACGCTAGTAGCTGTACCAGGCCGTCGTCCGTTTTTCCAAGCAGCTGTGCACCGGTACCCAAGTCCGGCAGGGGTCATCCATGAGCGGCGCGCGGGGACAGCCGCGGGGCCCGTCCGTGCGCGGCGCGCCGGGCGGCCGGGGCGTTCCCGCACGCCGCTCGTGGATGACCCTCGCCCTTGCCCGGTGCCGCCGTCACAGCATGCGTACGGCGGTCTCCGCGTGCTGCTTGGCGTGGGCGAGGAGCACGCGGCTGTTGCGGCCGATCGTCTCGCGCACCCGTCGGCGGGCGTGGTCCAGGGTCGCGTGCGCGCCGAGTTCGGCGGCGATGTCCTCCTCGCGCAGCACGACGGTGTGCAGCGCGACGACGCTCACGCCGTGCTCGTCGGGGACGACGGACCATTCGCCGGTGTGTGCCTGGACCAGGGCGGGCGTGGTGATCTGCTTGTGGATGATGCGCTCGGCGTGCGGGAAGCAGATCCGCACCGAGTCGGTGACGTGGGTGCCGTACTCGGTCAGCGTCTCCATGGTCATGCGCTGCACCCCGGGCTCCTCCTCGGTGAGGTCGACCCGGCTGACGTGCGGCACCATGTCCGGCCAGTCCCCGGCGCGGTAGAGGAAGTCGTAGACCAGTTCGGCCGGGCCGTTGACGTGGACCGACTCCTCGAAGGTCAGGATGAGTTCGTCCAGGCGGGTCCACCGCTCGGCGATCGCCTTCAGGCCGGCGAGCTGGCTGCGGCTGTGCCCGGCGGCGGCCCGCTCGGCCCAGGCCCGGTCGGCGGGCTGGTCGTCGACGACGCTGAAGTCGTACGCCAGCTCCAGCTCACAGGCGTCGGGGCCATCGGGCGTGACGTTCACGATGCCGCCCAGCGCGCTCAGGGGTGGTGCGGGCAGTTCCTGCCGGAACTCCACGCGGCGCTTCACCGGGTCCAGGCGCCGCCATGACGTCCATGACTTCAGCTCGCCGTCCAGGAAACACCACGTCCGCAGCCGCTCCCGCTCGCCGTCGAACTCCAGGCGTTCCACATGAACGCTCGGGGAGAAATAGAGCGGCCAGTTCACCGCGTCGGCGAAAAGGGCGTACACCACACCGGCCGATGCGGACACATGAACCTTGTGCGTCGTCTTCTCGGTCGTCTTCTCCGCGAGCTCAACAGACATCTGAACACCTCTCCTACATTGCGCCGACGAGTACGCGAACAGAATTCAGACGGCTGGATGAAAACCGCTGAAGGACGGGCGGAAAGCAGATCGAATGGCGCTGGTCCCATCAGCCGTCAACTGCCGCGTCGCGCAAGGATTCAGGGGCCTGCGGGCAGTGTGCGTGCCCGCGCCGGGTGGCCGGGGGTTCAGCCGACGGGCACGCTCTCGCGGGCGAGGCGGCGGGTGACGCGGCAGGCCCTGCCGAGCAGTGCGGGCAGTTCTCTGCCCCGGGTGAAGAAGTGGTGGCCGGGGACGGTGCGCAGCCAGGTGGGCCCCTCGGTCCACTGCCGCCAGCCCTCGGCGATGGTGGGCGGCGCCAGCGGGTTCTCCTGCGAGGCGACCACGAGCACGGGCGTGGTGAGCGGGCCCGCGAAGGAGGGCTTGCGGGCGGCCTCCTCCAGGGCCTGGGCGAGTTCGAGGTCGGCGCGCAGCACCGGCAGCATGGCGCGCAGCCAGATCCCCTCGTCGCTCGCGGCCGGCACCGCGCCCTTTCCGCCCAGGACGTGCAGCAGTTCGGCGTCCGTCACCCCGCGGGGGTCCGGCAGGTCCGAGGGGGTGTCGGGCGGCGGGCAGGCGCCGACCGCGAGGAGGGCCGGGCCGGGCAGACCCGCCTCGTGCAGGGCGCGGGTCACGGTGAAGGCGACCAGGGCCCCGAGGCCGTGTCCGTAGAGGACGTAGGGGGCGGGCTGCGGGTCCGCGAACCGGGGCAGCACGTCGGCGAGGAGCGCCTCATGGGTGGTCACCCGGGGTTCGGAGCGCCGCCGTTCGCCGCCCGGCAGGCACACCGGGAGGACCTCGACACCGTCTCCGGTGCTCGCGGCCCAGTGCTCGAAGACCGACAGGCCTCCCTCGGAGTGCGCGAAGCAGTGCAGGCGCACCGACTGTCCGTCCGACATGGCCGTCCTCCTCTCCCTGGCCCCTGGACACACGGGGGTGGGGTTCGAGAATCGCGGGACGACCTCAAAGACCGCTCGAGGCCGGGCAGAAGCCGGCTTCCGCCCGCTCGTCCGCACGGCCGGGCGGTGTGATCATGGAGAGGACCTCCCCTGCGGTGCGTTCAGGAGAGGTCCACCGGGTACGGAGGTCTTCGCGCCCTGGCGGCCCTGGCCGGCCGGACATGGACGCGTGCGGGGCGGACCGCCCGGACGGCGGGTGCGTGCGGGGCGGCTGCCGTCCGGCCGGGCCCGCACGCCCGCCGGTACCGGGGCAACCGCCCCTGTTCAGGGCGGTCCGACGGATGCCGGGCCGGCGCTGTTCCCCCGGCCGCCCGGCCCGTGGCCACCGTGTCCCACGTACCGCCCCGAGGCCACGTCCCACCTGTTCATGGCTGCTGACGACCTCTGAGTACGACTCGAGCCCCCGCTCCGGCCGGCCTCAGGCGGCGTAGAGATCGAAGGTCGAGCTGCGCCGGACGCCGGCGGTGACGTCCAGCTGCGGGTCGACGGACAGCATGGCCTGATGCAGCCGCTGCACCTGCGGCGAGGGCTCCACGCCCAGCTCCTCGATGAGCCGGATGCGCAGCTTGCGGTAGACGGCGAGGGCCGACGCCTGCCGTCCCGACCGGTACAGCGCCACCATGGCCTGCGAGTGCAGTCCCTCGTGCTGCGGGTAACGCGCGGTCAGTTCGGCCAGTTCCGCGATGAGTTCGGAGTGCCTGCCGAGCCGCAGGTCGGCGTCGATGCGCCGCTCCACGGTGCCGAGCCGGCTCTCCTCCAGCCGCATGACCTCGATGCCGAGGATGGGCCCGACCCGGACGTCGACCAGTGCGGGGCCGCGCCACAGCTCCAGCGCCTTGCGGAAACACGTGGCCGACCTCTCGTCGTCCCCGGCCTCGAACGCCGAGCGCCCCTCGGTGACCATGCGCTCGTATTCGTGCACGTCCACGCTCTCCGGCGGTATCTGGAGCAGGTAGCCGCCGTGCCGGGTGGCCAGTACCTCCTTGGCGGCGCCGGGGGCGTCCGGTCCCATGGCCGTGCCCAGGCGCCGGCGCAGTTGCAGGATGTAGGTCTGCAAAGTGGTCAGCGCGCTCTGCGGCGGCTCGGTCCCCCAGATTTCCTCCATGAGCATGGGGACAGGCATCACCCGTCCGGGGTAGAGAGCCAGCAGGGAAAGAATCTGCCGCGGCTTACCGGCCGTCGGGACAATCGACCCCCCGTTGACCTCGGCACTCAACGGACCCAGAACTTGTATCTTCACTGCTTTCCTCCGTACCTCGTCGAGTTCCTCTCGTGGCTGAATTCCATCACCGGCAGCACACTAGCCGGATTCGCGCCACACCCGACTTTCCTCAACCGGAGCTTGAGGGCGTTTCAACTGAAGGCCGCAGTCCGGAAATTGATCGACTCAAGGGCAGGTGAACGACGACTGGAAGAAAGGAGCTCCGCACGGTCACGGGAGGTTTCCGCCGGTTGGTCTTTCATTGAATTCCACCGGACAGAAACCGAATTGCGGAATGCCCGGCACCGCTTACCGGGTCCGGACATGCCGCTTCCCAGGGCGTCGGCGCGGCGGAGAACCGCCTGCGCACCAGCCCTGGGAAAGGGAGGCGGCCACTCAACTGGTCGGAACGAGTCGGTCCTTGGTGGTCTTCGGGGCCGCCGTGGTGGTCTCCGGGTTGGCGGTCAGGATGGACCGCTGTAGGCGGCGCAGCCCGGCCGACGGCTCCAGACCGAGGTCCCGGACGAGCGTGGCGCGCAGCCGCTGGTAGACCTCCAGCGCCTCGCCGCGCCGCCCGGAGCGGTACAGCGCCAGCATGAACTGGCCATGCAGGCTCTCGTGCGTGCGGTAGCGGTTGACCAGGACGGTGAGTTCGGCCAGCAGTTCACGGTGCCGCCCCAGCCGCAGATCGGCCTCGATGCGCTGGTCCAGCGCGCACAGCCGGCTCTCCTCCAGACGCTTGATCTCCATGTCCAGCTGCGTCCCGGCCTGGACGTCGGCGAAGGCGGTCCCGGACCACAGGGCCAGCGCCTCGCGCAACTGCCGGGCGGCGCCGGGGAAGTCGCCGGCGTCCATGGCCCGGTACCCCACACCCGCGAGCCGCTCGAAGGCGCGCACGTCGCTCTCGCCGCCACCGCTGGCCAGCAGATAGCCGCTGGGCATCGTCACCAGCACGTCCTTGGCGGTGCGCCGTCCGCTCTCGCCCGCCATGCCCTGCTCGTCCTTCTCCAGGGCCACGGCGATGAGTTCGCGCAGCTGAAGGACGTAGGTCTGCAAGGTGGTGCGGGCGCTGCGCGGTGGTGTGGTGCCCCACAGCTCCTCGATCAGTGCGGAGACGGGCACCACACGGTCGGCGTGCAGTGCCAGCAGGGCCAGCACCTGCCGCGGCTTGGGCGCCGTCGGCGTGATGGAGACTCCGTTCTCCTGTACGGCCAGTGCGCCGAGTACCTCGATGTCCACGCGATCTCCCCTGTCTTGTGCCCGAGTGCTCCGGTCGGTCCGCGGCCGTCTGCAGATGCCAGCCCGGCGCCACAAGAAGAGTAAAAACAGCACGCACGGTCTGTCAATATCAAACCGCGCATCCTGTATTTTCTTAGCGGTTGCGTAGCAGCTCGATCGCTCTGACCAGCGGTTATGTAGATCCTCTAGGGAAAATCAAGGCGCCCTGGAGTCGATCTCCAGGGCGCCGTTGGGCAACGTAGACGAAGAACGATAGCCAAACAGACCATGTGGTCTGCTTGAGCGGGGCTTCAGCGCGTGGGCCGCTCCGAGGACGCGGAGGAGGAGACGGCGGCCTGCGTCCGCGAGCCGGAGCTCACCAGCCGGCCCAGGTCGTGCCGGCGGGCGAGCCGCGGCAGCAGCACGTCCCAGAAGCGGGTGAGGTTCTGCCGCGACAGCCAGGAACTGTCGTCGCCGCCCAGGACCTCCAGGCCCACGGTGGCGGCGACGATGACACGGGCGCTGTCCGCCCAGGACACCCCCTCCGCCAGGGCGCCGTTGCGCTCGGCCCGGCGCAGGCTGTCCTCGACCCAGTGCTGCCACTGCGCGCGCAGGGTGGACTGACCCCTGCGCGTGCCGTCGCCCGAGAGCCCGAAACCGCCGCGGACCACGGTGTCCTGGGCGAGGCTGCGCATCAGCTCGTGCGTGGCGTCCACCACGGCCTGGAGCGAGTCGCCCTGCCAGGCCCGCGCCGTCTCGGTGATCCGGCGCACGACCCGCGCGGCCTCCGCCTCGACCGCGTCGGCGAGCATGGCCTTGTTGGCGAAGTGGAAGTGCAGCGCGCCGTTGCTGACCCCGGCCCGTTTGCTGATGGTGCTCAGCGAGGCCGTGACGAAGCCCTCCTCCGCGAACACCTCGGCCGCGGCGTGGATCAGTGCCTGCCGGGTGCGGGCGGCGCGCTCCTGTTTGACCATGTGCTGTCTCCTGAGAACAGGGACGTCGAAGGCCGGCACCGCACCGACATCCCCAGTCCCTCGGACGTACTGCTACTGCGGTGGGTTGCCGTGCTTGCGCGACGGCAGGTCGGCGTGCTTCCTGCGGAGCATGGCCAGGGAGCGGATGAGGACCTCGCGGGTGCGGGCCGGGTCGATCACGTCGTCCACCAGGCCGCGCTCGGCCGCGTAGTACGGGTGCATGAGCTCGGCCTTGTACTCCTTGACCATCTTCTGCCGCATCGCCTCGGGGTCCTCGGCCTCGGCGATCTGACGTCGGAAGATGACGTTGGCGGCGCCCTCCGCGCCCATCACGGCGATCTCGTTCGTCGGCCACGCGTAGGTGAGGTCCGCCCCGATGGACTGGGAGTCCATGACGATGTAGGCGCCGCCGTACGCCTTGCGCAGGACCAGCGAGACCCGCGGCACGGTCGCGTTGCAGTAGGCGTACAGCAGCTTCGCGCCGTGCCGGATGATGCCGCCGTGCTCCTGGTCGACGCCGGGCAGGAACCCGGGGACGTCCAGGAAGGTCATGATCGGGATGTTGAAGGCGTCGCACATCTGCACGAACCGCGCGGCCTTCTCGCTGGCCGCGATGTCCAGGACGCCGGCCAGGGTCTGGGGCTGGTTGGCGACGAACCCGACGGTCTGCCCGTCCAGTCGGCCCAGCGCGCAGATGATGTTCCGCGCCCAGCCCTCGTGGACCTCCAGGTACTCGCCGTCGTCGACGACCTCCTCGATCACCTTGGCCATGTCGTAGGGCCGGTTGCCGTCGGCGGGCACCAGGTCCAGGAGCGCGTCCGAGCGGCGGTCGATGTAGTCGTCGCCGCGCACCCTCGGCGGTGCCTCCCGGTTGTTCTGCGGGAGCAGTGACAGCAGGTAGCGCACCTCCGCGATGCAGGTCTCCTCGTCGTCGTACGCGAAGTGGGCCACCCCCGAGGTCTCGGCGTGCACGTCGGCGCCGCCGAGGCCGTTCTGGGTGATCTCCTCCCCCGTCACGGCCTTGACGACGTCCGGGCCGGTGATGAACATCTGCGAGGTGTCGCGGACCATGAAGACGAAGTCGGTCAGGGCAGGGCTGTAGGCCGCGCCGCCCGCGCAGGGGCCCAGCATCACGCTGATCTGCGGGATGACGCCCGAGGCCTTGGTGTTGCGCTGGAAGATGCCGCCGTAACCGGCGAGCGCGGAGACGCCCTCCTGGATGCGGGCGCCAGCGCCGTCGTTGAGGGAGACCAGCGGAGCCCCGGTAGCGATGGCCATGTCCATGATCTTGTGGATCTTGGTGGCGTGGGCCTCGCCCAGGGCGCCGCCGAAGATCCGGAAGTCGTGCGCGTACACGAAGACGGTACGTCCCTCGACGGTGCCCCAGCCGGTGATCACACCGTCCGTGTACGGCTTCTTCACCTCCAGCCCAAAACCGGTGGCCCGGTGCCGCCGCAGTTGCTCGACCTCCTGGAAGGACCCCGGGTCCAGCAGCAGTTCGATGCGTTCCCTGGCGGTCAGCTTGCCTTTGGCGTGCTGCGCCTCGGTCGCCTGCTGACTGGGGCCGGCCAGCGCCTTCTCACGGATGCTGTCCAGTTCCGCCACGCGCCCGCGGATGTCGGCGGGTCCCGGTTCCATCGATGCCCGGCTCGTCATAGCCATGTCAGGTGCCTTCCTGGGACAAGGCCGAGGAGGTCCCGCCCCGGGTCCGTGAAGCCATCATAACAAACCGCTTATGCGGTTTAAGGTTGAGGAGTAAAGGGATTCTGGGGACAGGCCCCGCCATCAGCGCCAACTCTCGGGCGCCGCATACGCGTCCGGCGCCCGCCACCAGCCGATCTCGGCCGACGGCAGCTCCTCCAGCGCGCCGTCCGGCGCCCCGTCCGGCGCGCCCTGCGCGCCCGCTCGCAGGCTGAGCAGAACCGCGACGACAGCGGCCAGCTCGGCCTCGTCCGGCCGGCCCCGCTCCACCTTGATCAGGGCTTCGTCCCTGCGCATGCGACCGATCCCCCTTCGCCTAGGGCCTGGAGACACGATCGGTGAGCCCACTCAAGAACCGCTTTGAGCCCAGTGGAGACAGGGGACGGCAGAGAATGCATGGTTCCGTTTATTTGGCAAGCAGAGCATGCGATTCCGTCTAGAAATTAAACCGGCTGGTATGTATCTTCTCTGTCCTGAGGAGACAACGACTCAGATTCAAGCCAACGCAGCCCAGGGGGGAACCATGTCTGCGAGCACGTTCCGCATCAACCGCATGACGCCCGGCGCGGGAAGCTCGGAGAGCGACAGGACGGCGCGCACCGAGACCGGCGCTCTCCTCGTCCGGTCTCTGACCACCACTGTTCCGAAGGAACTCGTGCATCGCGCGAGTGTCGCCGAGGTCATGCTCACGGACTGGGAACCCGTGGGCGACGACCGCTTCGTTGTCACGGCCCAGTGGCCCCGCGGGCACAGCTTCTTCGCCATGAACGGTCGCTACAACCCGCTCATCGCGGCGGAAACGATCCGCCAGGCGGGGATCCTGCTGGCGCACGCCGAGTACGGCGTCCCCCTCGACCAGCAGCCGCTGGTGCGGGACATCAGCGTGAGCCTGCGGCCGGAGCACTTCGACATCGACTGGACGCCCGCCGGCCTCGAACTGAGCGTGGCCGTCCACGAGACGCAATGGCACGACGGCCAGCTGACCGGGCTCCGCGTCGACGTGGAGATGCGCCGTGACGGACACCTCGCGGCGACCGGCGGGGGCGCACTGACCTGCGCCCGCCCGCAGGTGGACCGGGGCGCGCAGGAGGAGCGGCCCCAGGCCATCGCGCTGACGGCGCCGCTGCCCCCGCAGACCGTCGGGCGCACCTCGCCCATGGACGTGGTCCTGTCGCCGATCGGCGAGCCGGACCGCTGGCAGCTCCGGGTGGACACCCGGCACTCCGCGTTCCTCGACCAGCAGGTCGAGCACGTGCCGGACATGATGCTGCTCGAGACCGCCTGCCAGGCCACGGCCGCGACGCTGGAACGTTCCTGCGTGCCGCTGGAGATCGCGAGCGAGTTCCTGCGGGACATCGCGCTCACCAGCCCCTGCGTGATCGAGGCCTGCCTGATCCCCGGGACCGGCATGGACCCCGTGGAATCCGTGCTCGTGACAGGGCACCAGGACGGAAAGCTCGTGTTCCGCTCCACGGTGACCGTGGCCGCCGACTGAGCGACACGGCCAGAGGAGCGTCCGGCGCGGCCCGGGGGGCGATCCGCCCCGCGCGCGTGGCCGGGACTGCGTCACCGCGATCCGGTGACGCAGTCCTGGCCCGGTACGGACGCAGCGCCTCATCGGTCAGCTCGCCACCGCCACCGCTTCCTCGGCCAGGACCTCCCGCATCCGCGCGTCGCTCTTGGCGCCGAGTTCCATCGCGCGGGCCGTGGAGATCTCCAGGTTGCCGAGGACGGCCGGGACCGCGAGACCGGGCAGCAGGTGCTCGAAGAGCTCCACCACCCGCGCCTCGAGGTCCTCCCGCTGGGACAGGATCTGCGAATAGACCTGCACACCGGTCCAGGCCGCCGAGAACAGCCAGGCCGTCTCGACCGGGTCGATGTGCGGAAGGAGCTCGTTCTGCTCCTTGGCCTCGGTCAGCATGTGGACGCAGGCGTCGATCCACTGCGTGATGGCGGCGGTGCCGAACTGCGCCCGTACGTCCTGCTCCAGGCTCAGCCGCGCGACGGCGCTCACCAGCGGGTCGCGCCGCATGCGGTAGGCGACCGTGAGCCCGGTGTCCACGAACACCTGGAGCTTGCAGGGGCTGGGCTCCACCGAGATCACGCTGAACTGCTGGCTGAGCACCCCCTCCGCCAACGCCGCCTTGGAGGGGAAGTGGAAGTAGAGCGCGCCCTTGGTCACGCCGGCTCTGGCCAGGATCTCACCAATGGTGGCGCGTTCGTATCCGTGCTCGTCGAAAACGGAAGCCGCTGCTGTCACGATCGCCAGTCGTGTGCGGATCGCGCGCTCCTGCCGCGCCATGAAGGACCTCCCTGGTTGGTGCGGGGGTTCGGCACCACGTCGGTTGTCCGTCCCAAGCAGAACAAAACCAGGGAGTCCGTATTTTCACAAGCCGCCATGACCCGTACTTCGCGCATTTTCGTTGTTTCTTCACACTGTTCTGTAGCCGCTAGGAGCGCTTCCATGCAGAAGAAAGTGCTGGTCACCGGGGCAAGCGGCTTCATAGGCCGCCATGTGGTGCGTGCCGCCGTTAGAAAACCGGCCGTGCGGATTCGGCTGATACACCGCAGCTCCGAGGCGCCCACCGACACAGCGTTCGAGCGTGTCCGGGCCGACCTCACGGACCCCGCGTCACTGCGGGGCCTGTGCGAGGGCATCGACGCCGTCGTCCACTGCGCGTCCGCCGTGGGCACGGACGAGCCCACCCTGCGGGCGGTCAACGAGGAGGGCACCCGGGCGCTGCTCGACGAGGCAATGCGCCAGGGGGTGCGCCGCATCGTGTACGTGAGCACCGCCGCGGTGTACGGCCGCGGTCCCTTCCGGGACGCCGAGCCCGCCGACCTGGCGCCGGCCCCCGCCTCCGCGACCAGCCGCACCCGCGCCGCCGCCGAACGGCACGTGCTGGCCGCCGGCGGCACGGTGCTGCGCCCGCACCTGGTGTACGGCACGGGCGATCGCTGGGTGATCCCCGGACTGGCCGGGCTCGTACGGCTGTTGGGGGCGAAGGTGGCGTGCGGCTCGGTGCACTCCGCCGTCGACGTCGGCGCGCTGGCCGAGGTCGCCGTCGCCGCCGCCCTCCAGGAGCGCGACCTGCCGCCGGTCTTCCACGTCAACCACCCCCGTCCGGTGCCCGTCGCCGCCCTGATCGATCTGGTGAGCGGACAACTGGGGCTACCGGAGCGGGAGTCGCTGTCGCTGAGCCGGGCCAGGGAGCTGGCCGACGGCTCTCCCCCGGCCCTGCACCACCTCGAGATGCTCGGCACGGACCACTGGTTCGGCAGCGAGCGCGTCTGGCGGGACCTGGGCTGCGCCGCGGGCCCCTCCCCCCTCGACGGCCTCGCCGCCCACCTGGCGTGGTACGGCCCTCTCCTGCGCGCCGCGCGCTAGCCGGCGAGCGCGGTGACCTCGGGCCGCTCCCCCGGCGCGGCCACCGGGCCGAGCAGGACGGGCAGTTCCCGGTGTCCGTTGGAGATGAACGACTCCAGGGGGCGCAGCTCCTGCGCCGGCACGGCGAGCCGCATCGCGGGGAACCGGGTGAACAGTCCGCTCAGCGCGAGGGTCGCCTCCAGTCGCGCCAGCGGGGCGCCGACGCAGAAGTGCGGGCCGTGGCCGAAGGAGAGGTGGTTGCGGCGGGTCTCCCGGGTGACGTCGAACCGGTCCGCCCCCTCTCCGTGCACCAGGGGGTCGCGTCCCGCGGCGAGGAAGGAGATGACCAGGGGGTCGCCCTGGGGGATCACCACTCCGCCGGCCTCCACGTCCTGCACCGCGTAGCGCAGGATCCCGTTGGCGCCGGGAGCCTCGACGCGCAGGGTCTCCTCGACGGCGTCGTCCCAGCTCGCCTGCCCCGAGCGCAGGAGCGCGAGCTGCTCGGGGTGGGTCAGCAGCAGGGCGACCGCGTTGTCGAGGAGGTTCACGGTGGTCTCGTAGCCCGCCGTGTACAGCAGGATCAGGTTGTCGACGAGTTCCTTCTCCGTCAGCCGGGTGCCGTCCTCGTCCCGTACGGCGATCAGCGCGCTGGTCAGGTCCTCGCCGGGGGTGTCGCGTTTGAGGGCGAGCAGGTCGTTCATCGTCATGTACAGATCGACGGCGTTCTGCTGCGCCTGTTCCAGGGAGGCGGCGGTGTCGAAGAAGCCGGCGATGATCCGGCGCAGCCGCGCGCGGTGTTCCTCGGGGATGCCGAACAGTTCGGCGAGCACCTGGGTGGGCAGCAGGTGGGCGAACTCCTGGCGCAGGTCCACGGGTTGGTCCGCGGGCAGCTCGGCGAGCCGGTCCAGCAGCTCCTGCGTGATCTGCTCGACGCGCGGTCGCAGCTGGGCGACCCGGCGGGCGGTGAAGGCGGCGGCGACGAGCTTGCGCAGGCGTTTGTGGTCGTCGCCGTAGGCGGTGACCATGTTCTGCACCGACACCCAGATCGCCAGCGGCCACGTCTGCGCGATCTCCCCGTCGATCCACGCGGGCCAGTGCCGGTAGGCGTCCTTGGAGATCCGCGGGTCGGTCAGCAGGGCCCTGATCTCCTGCTGGCCGGTCACAGCCCATGCGTCGACGCCGCCCGGCAGGGTCACCCGCGCCACGGGACCCTGTTCCCGCAGGTGGGCGGCCTCGCCGTGGAGGTCCCGTCCCGTGGGGTCGAAGGCGTACGGGCACTGCTGCTGACGAGGCATGGGGTCTCCGCTTCGTGAGGCGGGCTCCGAAAATTCGAAGCCACTCAGCCAACAAAACCGTATGTGCGGTATGTTAAAGCCCGGACGCCTCGCCCGACATGGGGCGTATCGGGACAACACCCTTCGTTAACGGAAGGTTTACCCCCGCTTATGTCGGAGCTGAGGCGCACTGGCTCCCTCCTCAGCATGCCAAAAGGGGCTTGAAAAGAAAACCGGTTAGTCCGTATCTTATGCGGCGTGTGAGCCACCCCCTTCCGATCTGCTCGACTCTTGCGGAGAGAGGCGGAGAGCGCGCGTGACTGCTCTGACGACCCGTACACAAGCCCTGGTCACCCCACGACGAGGGCCGCGGGCACAGCCTGCGACGGAGCTGCAGGCCATGCCCCGACTGACCACCACGGTCCCCCGGGAGTACGTCCACCGGGCATGCCACGCGGAGGTCTTCCTCACCGGCTGCGAGAAGCTCGACGAGAACCGCTTCGCCCTCACCGGCGAGTGGCCGCGTCGGCACTCGTTCTTCACCAGTGCCGACGGCACCCGCCATGAGGCCCTGCAAGCGGCTGAAACCATTCGCCAGACGGGGCTCTTCCTCGCGCACGCCGAGTTCGACGTGCCCCTGGGCCACCAGTTCCTGCTGTCGACGCAGTGGTTGACCACGTTCACCGAGGAGATGGTGATCGGACGCGGTCCCAGCGAGCTGTCCCTGACGGCCGTGTGCACCGACGTGGTCCGCAGGGGCAAGCGGCTCTCGAAGTTCCAGATGGACATCACGATCGAGCGTGACGGCCGCACCTGCGCCGTCGGCGGGGGCCAGTTCTCCTGCATCTCCGAGGGGACGTACCACCGGCTGCGCGGCACCGCGGCGACAGCCAGGCTGCACGCCCGCAGCCGGCCCGAGGACACGCTCGCCCCGGCCGCCGTCGGCAAGGCCCTGCCCGTCGACGTGGTGCTCGCCGCCACCGGACGGCCCGACCGCTGGCTCCTGGACCCCGACCCCCGGCACGCGATCCTCTTCGAGCACGCCGGCGACCACTACCCCGGCATGGTCCTCCAGGAAGCCGCCATGCAGGCCGCGACCGCGTTCGGCGGCCCGGAGCGCTTCATCCCGTCGTCGATGGACTCGGAGTTCCACCGCTACGCGGAGTTCACCTCGCCGGTCTGGATCGAGGCGACCGCCCTGCCCGCGGACACCGCCGGCGCACCGCGCGTCCAGATCACCGGCATGCAAGGAGCGGACGCCATCTTCACCACGACCGTCTCCGGCACGCCGAACGCCGCGCTCTGAGAGGCGACACCGGCCAGGCCGCGGGAGCGCGGCCAGGGGCTGTCACCGTGCCCACGGGGTTGGCACGGTGACAGCCCCGGCGGCGTCCTCCCGGCCGGGTCAGGGCAGCAACTGCCGCGCCTCCGACGACAGGGGGCCGCCCTCCGAGCGCTCGGTCTTGCGGCCCTTGCTGCCCGGCGCCAGGGTGCGCGGGTCCACCGCCTCGGCGGGCGCGCCGGTCGCGTACAGGCCCTCGGGGTCGGTGTCGCGGTCGTGCGGGAGCAGCCAGAACACCCGGCGGCGGAAGGTGCCCGAGGAGCGGGACGGCTTGGCCCCGGGTCCCAGCAGCGCGTAGCCGACCATGCGTCCGTCGCGGTGGTAGGCGGGCTTGCCGCGGCGGGTGGGCAGCCGGTCCAGGCTCTGGCGCACGTAGTCGAGCGCGCTGATGTCCTCGAGCCAGACGAAGTCGTCCTCGTGAACGAGCTCGTCCTCGGCGATGAGCGCGCTCATGCTGTCTCCTCGTCCGCGAGCAGTCCGATGCCCGGGTAGTACTTGCGCTGGTTGGACAGGATCATCTCCTTGGGAGAGGCCAGTCCCACCACCTCTCGGACCCGCGCCGCGAAGGCCCGGGACGAGATCGCCGGGGCCCCCTCATTCTGACACCAGGTCTTATAGACCGCGTAGAGCTGTGCCTGTTCCGCTCTCAGCTCCGGGGCGATCCGGCAGGATTCGGAGAGAAAGCGCCCGGTGTGGTCCTCGGTCTCCGCGTAGGCCGTGGTGGCGATCCGTACGCGCTCGGGGCCGGCCAGGTCCTTCTCGCCGCTCAGGTAGCGGCGGGCGCCCAGGATCAGCCAGTTGAGGATCCCCGGGCCCTCCTCCGTGACGAGGATGTCGGCCAGGTTGTCGATCTTGCGGTGGTCGGGGACGACCCGCTCGAACGGGATCAGCCGCATGCGCCGCCAGAACGCGAAGCCGCCGGTGCCGACCTCGGGCCGGTGGTTGCCCAGCAGCCAGAGCTTGTGGGTGGGCTGGAAGCTGAAGAAGTCCTGCCGCATCCGGCGGGCCTTGATCCGGTCACCGCCGGTCAGCAGCTTCACCCGGGCCTCGTCGAAGCGGTCCCCCGGCTTGACCTCGCTGCACACGATGACCCGCCGTCCGTGCAGCTCGGCCAGGTCGGTGGGGTGCCCCTCGTAGGGCCGGGCCATCAAAAAGCCCGGCGGCGCGGCATCCGCGTAGTCCCCCACCAGCTTCATCAGCACGTCCAGCAGCACCGACTTGCCGTTCTTGCCGGACCCGAACAAAAACGGCATGACCTGTCCGCCGACGTCCCCGGTGATGGAGTACCCCAGCAGCAGATGCAGGAAGTCGATCATCTCCGCGCCCTCGGGCCCGTCACCGAAGGTGTCGGTGAGGAACCGGTCCCAACGCGGGGTGGGCATCGGCTGGGGGGCGGCGGTGGTGGAGCGGGAGTGGAAGTCCTTGTCGGGGTCGGGCGTACGGATCAGCCCGGTGCGCAGGTCCACGATGCCGGCCGGGGTGCACAGCGCGTACGGGTCGGCGTCCAGGCGGGCGGCGTTGAGCACCATGCCGGGCGCGGTGCGGGCCTGCGCGAGCATGGCGTTCATCCCGCCGGTGCTCAGGGCCCGGCGGCGGTGCTGCTGGAGCGCCACGGAGGTGAAGACCCCGCGCGGGTCGTTGCTCGCCAGGGACTCCGCGAGATCACCGGCGGCCCACATCACCGTGTCGTCCTCGTCGATCTGCCAGCGCGTGCTGTCCCAGCGGAACCAGCCGAGCCCGGGCACGTGGCGGTAGTCGTTGGAGTAGAGCTTGACGAACAGCTTGGCGTTGCCCCGGTCGCTGAGGGTGTCGGGCAGCAGTCCGTCGGCCGTGGCCGCCGCCGTCTGCGCGGGGACGTCCTCCTCGGAGCGGGCGTGCGGCACCGGCTGCGCGAGGATCTGCGCGGCGACGGCCTGGGCGTCGAAGAGGGCGTCGTCCTGGCGGGACGTCATACGCGGCCTCCCGGGGCCAGTGGGCGGAGCCGACCGGCGTTCAGACCGCTGCGGATGATGGCCTGGTAACGGCGTTCCTGGCCCGGGCGGGCGTGCTCGGCGGCCTCGCCGAGGATCCGCTCGGCCTCCGTCGCCTCGAGCTGCCCGCCGGCCACGAGCCCGCCCGCGGTGTAGGCGGCTCGGTTCAACTTCTCGGAGAACGCCGCCCCTTCCGTCACGGCGGCGCAGGCGGCCACCTCGGCGAGCAGCGCGCCCAGGGCGCGGTTCACGGCGCCGTGGCCCCCGCCCGCGGCCAGGACGGCCTGGCGGGCCCTGGGGGGCACCGGTCGCGGCGTGGGCACGTACGCGGGCGGCAGATGCCCGGTGCGCTCCAGTTCGCGGGCGAGCCAGTCGGGCAGCGGCGCGGGCTCCCGTGCGGGGCCCACGGGCTCGTACGCCCCGGCGTCGGTCACTGTGCCCGGGGCGACGATGTAGCCGCCGTGCGCCCGTACGTCGACCTGCCAGGCCAGCGCGCGGGAGCCCGCGCCGGTGGAGCACTGCCAGCGGTGCCCGCTGTGCGCCCGGTACCAGACGTGCAGGCCGCCCGAGGGGGTCCTGACGCGCAGGGTCGTCTCGTCGTCGGCGGGGCTGGGAAAGCCGCGCAGGGCGGCCAGCACGCCGAGGGTGTGGAAGCCGTTGGCCAGCCCGCTCAGGTCGATGTCGTCGGAGATCGCGATTCCCGGCAGTAGGCGGTCCCGGTCGGGGAGTTGGCGTTCGTGCGCGTCGATGTCGATGACCAGCAGGCCGGCGGGCCCGCAGGAGATGCCCACGCCGAAGCCCGGGTTGGCGCCCCACCACTGCTCGATCCTGGTGAAGTCGAGGGTGGCCGCGTGGAATCCGTGGCACCAGCGACCCGCGGCCGGGCAGCCGCAGCCCTTGTGGTGATGGCCGGGTCGACGGCAGTCCTCGCAGTTGCCCGCGGGGGTCTTGCGCCCCGGGGCCAGCGGATGGACGGGCCATCCCCGGCTGGCACACCACCGAGCCGTCATCAGCGCGCCCGCGACCGGGGCGGACACAGATGAGTAGCTACGTGAGTTGTGCAGCTCAGAGGCCATGCGCACCCCCCACCAGCGACCGAAGCGACTGAGCGACCGGAACAGCCTAGCGAAGCGAGCGGGAACCGAGGGCCCCCTGTGGAAAACAAAGATTCGATTCACTTCGAGGGGTCAGCGACTGACCGAGAAGCGACCCAGCGACTGAGCGTCTTCGGTAGCTCTTCAGTCGCTCGGAGAAAACCGCAGGTCAGCGATAGGGACAAGACCAAAACAGCGACTGAAGCGACTAAGCGACTGAATATATGACGCGCACGCGCACACACGCACACACGCGAATGTCTTCATATACCCGGGGCTTGAGTCGCTTCAGTCGCTGTTTCACCAGCTGCACCCCGCCTGACCTGGAACTTCTTCTCAGCGACCGAAGGCGACTCAAGCCGGTCTTGGTCGCTGCTCTTCAGTCGCTGCGCGTTGTGCGGGCTTCAGGCAGGCAGCGACCGAAGCGGACGCCCCTCAGTGACTCACCAACCGAAGCGACTCAAGCGACTCTGAAGCCGACCTGAAGGGAAACCGGCCCGGCCCGTCCGAAAAGCACCGGTGCGGGTGCCGCCCAGGGCACAACCCCGACTCTCAATCGCTTCAGTCGCTGTCCCCCGCCCAAGCCGCCCTGACCTGGGCCCTCTTGGCAGCGACCGACAGCGACCCAGCCCCTGCCGCCCTGACCGGGCTCCCCGCGACAACACCCGTGCCCCCTGCGCGGGACTTCCTCCCCTGCTGGCCCATACTGATCTCCTGCGAGGACCCCGAGCCCGTCCCGATTCGGACGGCGGGCCGACACCCCGGGGCGAGGGAGGAGACGAAGTGCCGGATCGCATCCACCAGTTCGGCATCTACGGCGCCCGCGGCATCAAGGGTTACGAAGCGGTCGCCCGCCGGCTCGACGCCCTCGCCGGGTACATCGCCACCCCCGTCACCGCCCGCCGCGGCCTGCTGGCCCGCCTGCACTACCTCACCCGCACCGACCACGCCCGGGCCGCCGCACGCGCCGCGGGACTGACGGTCACCGAGCGCACGCTCAAGGCCTGGCTGGACGGAAGGCGCAGCCCCTCCAAGAAGAACCTCGACCGCATCGAGCAGGCCTACCGCACCGTCCGCCGCCACAACACCGCCCGCTACCTCCTGGCCCGCCTCAACCGCGAGGGCCGCGGCACCCGGGTCGAGATCCACCCCATCAACCAGTCCCAGGTGGCCCGGCCCCGCCAGCGCGTGGTGGAGTTCCGCACCCTCAACATCCGCCACTGGGACCGCATCGTCGAAGCCTGGGCGACCGACAACGCCCAGGCCCTCGACGACGCCTGGGTCGACCAGATCGTGGACCTGGGCTCGCAGTGGGGCCAGTACGAGTACGTCACGAACGTGGGCTTCGCCGCCTGACGCCACCGGGTGGTGGCGCGGGCCTGGGTGGCTTTGCTGGGGTCGGGTTGAGCTCAGCGGAGGGCGCGCAGAGTCCGTGGGCGCGGAGGGCGCGCAGGGCCCGTGGGCGCGGAGGGCGCGCAGGGCCCGTGGGCGGCGGTGTGCGACAGCGGGCGCGTCGAAGGCCGCAGGGGGCACCAGGATGGGAGCCGCCGACGTGGGCCGGCTGCTCCGCCGGTGAGGGGGCCGCGGGCCCTCTGGCCGTTGCCGGTGAGGCTGTTGCCGGGCTACAGCCCCAGGTCGAGGGCGAGACACGAGAAGGTGCGCCAGGCGGCCGTCTCGGCGGGCAAGGCGTTCGCGCCGCCGTGCGGCGCGGACTGCGCCAGTTCCGTCATGTCCTCGTACCGGATGCGCTCGGGCAGCGTGCCGAAACGTGCGTGGCGGGTCGCTGCGGCGGTGTCCAACGCGGCTTCCTGACTCATGGCGGGCCTCCACTTCGTCACTGGTGAACGGCCCCGTCGCTGGGACCGTCGACAGCGTGCGCCTCGGTTGCGTCACCTGTCAAGGCGGTGACGGTTTTGAGTGGCTGGGGCCGCAGGGGTGTCCCGCAGCTGCTCCCCACCGGCCTCTGAAGCCCCCTAGAGCCCCTTGGAGCCACTGAGCGAGGCGATCCGGGGCGGCGTGGTCTGATCGCCGCGCCGAGGGCCTAAGAGCCGCGACAGGGGGCACCAGAGCCCGCGCGGCACCTCGCTGCCGACGGGGCGCCCAGCAATGGAAGGCGGGCATCCTTGCCCCCTGGCGGCGTCACCTGTCAGGATGGTGATGTGAATCCTGACCACGTCTTCGTGTGCGGCCACCCGGCCCTCGACTTCGCGGCCACCCTCCGGGCCCGACGTTCGACCCGGTTCGAGATGTTCGTGACGCCGGAGCGACTGAACGCCTGGTACCTGGAGTCCGGGCTGGTGGACACGATCACCCCGGGCCAGGAGGACGACGTCCAGGAGGCCACGGCGGTACGCGAGGCCATCTACCGGCTCGTCACCAACCGCCGCCTCGGCGAGGAGTTCGACCCGAAGGCCCTCGAGACGCTCAACGCCGCCGCTCGCAAGACCGCTGTGACGCCCCAGCTCACCCCGGCCGGACGGCTCACCGAGGCCTCCCCCGAGCAGGCGCTGGCAACGGTCGCCCGGCAGGCGGTGGAACTCCTCAGCGGCCCCGACGTGCCCCTGCTGAAGGAGTGTGGCAACCCCGAGTGCACCAGGGTCTACATCGACCGCTCCCGCGGCATGCGGCGCCAGTGGTGCGGTATGGAATCCTGCGGCAACAAGATCAAGGCCGCCGCGTACCGAGCCCGGAAGAAGTCCGCGCCGGCAGGAGCAGCGCGCTGAGGGCGGGGCCAGCGGCGACAGCAGGAGCCGGCGGACAGGACCTGCGTGCTGCACCAGGAGCAAGCTCTCCCCGAAGCCCCGCCTGGCGAAGGAACCGCACGGCGAACTCCTGAGAAGCACCCCCTTTGCGTATCCCACGAGCAGCGATCCGCAGCCAACCAGCGACCGCGCGTTTCACGGACCGGGACCGCCTGGGACCGCCCGGGTCACCGACCGGTCTTCGCTCTCGGGCGGTGGGTGAAGGCACTTCGGTAAGCGGCCGGGGTCATGCCGATCTGGCGGCTCAGGTGCTGGCGGAGTGACTCGCCGGACCCAAGACCGCTGCGGTCGGCCACCTGGTCGATGGTGAGATCGGTGGTCTCCAGCAGCTCGCGGGCTCTCAACAGCCGCTGCTGGAGGAGCCATTGGAACGGGGCCACACCGGTCTCGGCCGTGAAGCGGCGCGTCAGGGTCCGCACACTCACCTTGGCCTGACCGGCCAGGTCATGCAGGGAGATCGGCTGATCCAGGTGCTGCAACGCCCAGATGCGGGTTGCGTCCAATGAGGAGTCCGTCTTGGACGGCAGAGGGGTCTGCACGAACTGCGCCTGCCCGCCGTGGCGCACCGGGGTGACGACAGCGGCGCGGGCTGCCGCGTTGGCCACGGCCGCGCCGTAGTCGGAGCTGATCAGGTGCAGACACAGGTCGATCCCGGCGGCCGAGCCTGCACCGGTGATGATCGGCCCGTCCTCGGCGAACAGCCGGTCGGCGTCCACATGCACCGAAGGGAAGGTGCGCTGCATTTCCTCGGCCAAGCCCCAGTGTGTGGTGGCGACACGGCCGTCGAGGAGCCCGGCCTGGGCCAGGACGAAGGCGCCGCTACAGATCGAGGCGATGCGCTTGCCGGCAGCGGCCGCCTCCCGCAGGGCATCCAGCGCGGCCGGCCCGGCGTCGTGCCGGCTCGCGGTCGAGGGAACGATCACCGTGTCCGCCGCCGCGACCGCCTGAAGGCCGTGGCGGATCACCACATCGATGCCACCGGAGGCGGTGACCGTGCCGGGAACGGCGGTGCACACCGTCACCTCGTAGCCGGGGCGTCCGCCAAGTTCGACGGCGCCGAGCAGCGTCGAGGGCATGGACAGGTCGAAGGGCTTGATCGCGGGGACCGCCAGGACGGCGACACGATGCATGGCCAGATCCTTGGAGTTCGTGGCGTTCAGGTCACTGACCCTACCCCGGCTCCCCACGGCAGAGTTGGGCGAGCGGTCGGGCCCTCCGCGCACCACGTTCTCCCCTGTCGGGAAGCGTTCCACTTTTGAAGTGAACGGAGACACCACCATGGGCGCATCAGTCGTCATCGGAGCAGGCGCGACCGGGGTCGCGACCGCCAGGCAACTGGCCGACAGCGGCAGACGGGTCCGCCTCATCACCCGCAGTGGCAGTGGCCCTGACCACCCCGGCATCGAACGGATCGCCCTGGACGCGGGCCGCACCGACGAACTGGCCGAGGCACTGGCCGGAGCGACCACGGTGTTCAACGCCGCCATGACCGCCTACCAGACCTGGCCACAGACCATGCCGCCGCTGTTCGCCTCGATCCTCGCCGCGACCGAACGGGCCGGCGCCGACTACGTGATGCTCGGCAACCACTACGGCTATCAGCAGACCACCGGGCCGGTCACCGAGCGCACCCCGATGACCCCGCACACCCGGAAGGGCCGGGTGAGGGCCGAGCTGTGGCAGCAGGCCAAGGATGCCCATGACGAAGGACGGTTGCGGGCCACCGAAGTGCGAGCCGGTCAGTACCTGGGTCCGGGCGCAGTCTCAGCGTTCACGTTGCTGGTCGCGCCCCGAGTCCGCGAGGGCGAATTGGCTCTCGTCCACGGCAACCCCGATGCGGCGCATTCGTTTTCCTACACCGAGGACGCCGCAGCCGCGCTGGTGACGGTCAGCCGCGACGAACGGGCCTGGGGACGGGCCTGGCACGCCCCAGTCATCACCACGACCCTGCGCCAGGCCGCGAGCACCCTCGCCGAACTGCACGGAGCACCCGAACCCCGGTTGGAGCCACTCACCGAACGGGATCTAGCGCTGTTGTCCTTCACCGATCCACTGTGGCGGGAGTTCGCCGAGATGAGCTACATGTCCGAGCGTCCGTTCATCGCGGACGACAGCGATATCCGCAACACCTTCGGACTCAAGCCCTCCACGCTCCGCGAAGCGCTGGCGGCCTGATAGATAACGCAGCGGCGGACCGGGCAGCGGACCTCAAAGCCGTACGGTGCGCATGTCCGTACGGAACGCCCCCTCGACCACTCCCCCGGCCTCACCTATTACGCCGTAATAGGCAGAGACAGCTGTGGCCGGCACGAGACAGCGCTCGTACCGGCCACAGCCGCAACAGGGCAGGGGCTCAGGTTCGGGACCTGATGCGCTGGCTCTGATGCTCGGTGAGGATGGCGAGCATCTTGTCGAACGCGTCGTCGCTCATCTTCTGGATGAGATGCATGGCGACGAAGGCGCCATCCTCGTAAGGCAGTCGCCGGGCAGCACCCGCCTCCACCTGAGCCCGCTCCACGTCCACATCCGCATCCGCGAGCACACTGTCGGCCGCTCGGGGATCAGGCACGGTCTCCCCCGCCTTCACGGGGGCGTCCTTCTTCGTAGGCTTCCTCGGCGGATCAACCGGCGCCGCCACTCCCGGCGTTGAGTCGACCACCGGAGAAACACTCCCCGACGGCTGGGCAGTTGCGGCAGGCGCTTCTTCCGAGGAGGAGTGCGCAGTGGCATCCCGACGCCCGGCAACGGAGGAACCCACAGCCTCTCCCGCCGCGGGTTCCTGGTGGGGGACGCCGGCCCCCGCTGCTGGCGCGGGTACCACCACCCGCCGTTCCGCCTCCTTCCGTGCCCGCTCGGCCTTCAGCTCCTGAAGAGCGGCTTCCTGCCTCTCGTGCGGCTCCTTGGCGACGGAACGCAGAAGCTCAACGGGCTCCTCCCCCACGACCGCCTGGAGTTCCGGAGCCAGATTGAGCAGAGCGAGACGCTGGGACACCCATCCCTGGGACTTGCTGAGCCGCTTGGCGAGCTTGACCTGCGACCCATGGATCGCGAGCAGGCGCTGCAGGGCCTTCGCCTCGTCGAGGGGGTCGAGATCGCTGCGATGGATGTTGGCGACGAGAGCGGACTCGAGAATGCCGTCGCCGTCGGCGCCCTGCTCATCGTCGATCATGACGTTGAGGTGGGTCAGCCCTGCGGCGCGCGCGGCCGCCAGCCGGCTGCTGCCGTCCACGACGACATGGGTGGTGTCGGGCTCCAGGTCGTTCGCGCGGGCAGGGTTGGCCTTGAGGTAGGCGTCACGGTTCATGACCGTGATGGCCTGCTTCTGGCCGTGCTCCTTAAGGCTCTCCGCGAGTTCGGTCAGATCGCCGAGCGAGGTGCGGGGGTTCTCGGGGTTGGGGCTGATGCGGGTGACGGGGAGGCGGTTGGGAGGAGCGACCCCGTCGGTCGGTACGCCGGTCGCCGCACCGATGGCGGCCCGCCTGGCGCTGACAGGCCGGGCCCCTCCCCCGAAGCGTCCGGCCCCCAGCTGGTCGGCCTTGCTCATGAGATCTCCCGGGCCAGTGCACGCATGGCGATGGCCTGCTGCGAGGCCGGCGCATAGCTCAGCAGTGGCTGCTTCAT
This sequence comes from Streptomyces sp. NPDC020489, assembly GCF_044386545.1. Classification (NCBI taxonomy): domain Bacteria; kingdom Bacillati; phylum Actinomycetota; class Actinomycetes; order Kitasatosporales; family Streptomycetaceae; genus Streptomyces; species Streptomyces sp. NPDC020489. The sequence goes on along the minus strand of NZ_JBIRUZ010000017.1, from coordinate 16,115 downwards.
ACGGACGGCCTCCTTCTGTTCCTTCAGGTCGTTGATGAGGCCGACGACTCTCGGATCCTTTATGTCGATCCATCCCTGCAGAGACGATGTGGCGATGTAGCCGCGTCGACCGTCGTAGAGGTTCACGACGATGCCCAAGTAGTCGATGTCGAGGGCGAGGTCGTGACGGAGATCGTCTATCTGGTTCGTCAGCAGGTCGTAGGCATCGGCGGAGCTGTCCTCAGCCTGGACGACGATCAGGGCTCCGGACTGTCCGGGCCCTTCACCGTCACGTCGGCGTCCGTAGTAGGCGGCGGCGTCCATGCTCAGGCCGAGGCTGGGCGGGCAGTCCACGATGACTACGTCGTAATCGGCTTCGAGCGGCGTAAGGGCCCGTTCCAAAGCTGCCTCGCGGGCACGGACCGCGGACAGGCGGACATCGAGGAGGAAGGCGTCATGGCACGCGGGCAGGAGGTGCAGCCGCCCTCCGAAGTGGTCGTCGTCGATCGAGACGATGAGATCCTTCAGCTCGCCCTTGGGGTCACCGGCCATGTGATTGGTGAGGCTGTCACCGTTCATCGCCAGGGGAGCCGCACCCAGTTGATTGGTGAGGTGGCACTGGGGGTCGAAGTCGACCAACAGGACTCGGAGCCCATGTCCTGGAAGCTTCTCGATATCGAGCGGGTCGTTGGTAACAGCGCTCGGGTCGGCCTCAGCCTCGGTGTCACCGGCGCGGAGTGCGGAGACCAGGGCCTTGGCGACGCGCACGGGGAACAGCCGGTTCGGGTCCTCCGAGAGGGCCTCACCCACGCCCGCCGTGATGGCGGTCTTGCCTACGCCACCCTTCTGATTGCAGACGACGATGCGGCGGGTGATCGCGGGACGCTGGACATCCGGTGCGGGGTTCGTGTCGAGCCAGAGCTGAACGGACTGGGCGAGCCCTTGGATCAGGGATACACGGCGGTCCTCCGCGGTCCTCCGGAACTCCTCCCACTGCCCAGGGGGCAGGAAGGTGGAGAAGGACTCAGCTCCAGCGGTGTCGACCGTGGCCGTGGCGGAGGCGAGGTCGCACCACGCGGTGATGCCCTGCTCGACGGCCGTCTGAATCTCGATACCGAGCTGGGCAGTTCTGACTTTGAGGTTCTGCCGGAGCCATCCCGGCAGCTTGGAGACGACCTTGGCTCGGTCGCTTGAGGTGGCTGGCATACTCATGGCGCTACCTTACTAACGTCAAAGATCATCTGCTGCACCGACACGTTAGTTAGTGCGACTTGGGGACGCGAAGGAGCAGCCTCGCCGACCTATTACGGCGTAATAGGTCGGCCGGGCACACGAGTCACGCAGAGCACCTCAGACTCCCCGACTGTGCTCCCCTCTACAAGGCTCCGCTCCCCGCGAGCCGCTCGCCACGACGGCTCATCAAGTACCTGTCGAGCCCTCAGACCTATTACGGCGTAATAGGTCTGAGGGACGGCAAGCCCGTCGGCCGAGCACAGCAGGCCCAAGCTGTCCTACCTCGTCGGACCTTGACCGGTCTCACCGAAGTCCGACGAGCATCCTGTTCGCCTCGACGAACCTTGATCACTGCTCCTGGGAGCCTGGCGGATGCGGCCACGTACGCTCGGCCGCATGCCCCGCTCCCCCAAAAAGCCCCGCCGACTGGTCGCCGACGGGCGCGTGTACATGTGGACGCTGGGCCACAGCCATAGAAGGGACCACGACGGCCGGCCCGTGGACTGCCGCCACATACTCACGCTGTCCCCACAGCCGTCCGGCACCGGCGGCCCACTGCGCATTGTTTTTGCCGACGGGCCCGACCGGTACATCCCGGGCGGGGCCCCCTTCGGCTCCGGAGACGTGGGCTTCACCCGGGGCGCAGACCTGAACCTGCACGAGCCGGGCGCCGTCCGCGCTTTGCTCGACGTGGCGTTGGCGCGTGGATGGCAACCGGGGGAGCGGCGGACGGTCGAGGTCGACGGCTGGCTCCTGCTGCCGGCGGCCGCCGCGCGAGCAGGGGGCACCGGCCCCACAGAGGACACCGGCCCCGAGGGCCGGTAGCGGCGGCTCCTCTGAACCTGACTTCATTGCTCGGAACAGCCCACGACGCGGCGCTCAAAGTCCCCTACGTTCTCTCTGGCCTGGGCGAGCCCAGGAGGCCGTCGCCGAAGGCTGGCGGCACAGGAGGCACCCTGCCCACCGGGCTGCTCCCGCCGAGCTGCTGGGGCCGGCCAGGCAGCCCCAGCCAAGAACCCGCGAGCTCCACCCTAGATCCCCCGGGACCTATTACGCCGTAATAGGTCCCGGGGGAGTGGAGCTGCTCCAGAGCTGAACGACCTCCACCAGAGCCCCGCACACAATCCGGCTCGGTACCTCTGCCGTCCGCGCCCGGCCCCTACCCGATCAACGGGACCGCGGGGGAGTAGCGCCCCCTGACCCCCGTGCCGGACTGCCCTGCCGTCTCGGAGACAACGCCCCGCGGCCGCCGACCACGCCACCGTCCTACACGACGATCGACTCAGCCCGGCGACGGCCCCGCACGACACCCCATCCACCCGCCGGGCCCTGCTCGCGGCCACCGGGAAAACGCCTCACCGCGAACGTCCCACGCCCCAGGCGAGCCGTCCACCATGTGGTCGCCACGGCATACGACCACACGCCAACGGCAGACTGAATCGGCGGCCAGCCCCCTGATGAGCCTGGCGCCGAGCCTGGATCGAAGACGGTTTCCCCCATACTTCAGCAGGCGCGCTACACGACGGAGCTTCTGCCGCCCCCGCGACAGGATCTCCTTGAGGAAGGCTGAACACGGTGACGACCGCCGCATATCAGGGTGAACCCGGCTCCAACTCGGCGACCGCCGCGCGCGCCCTCTTCCCCGAGGCCCGCGACTGGCCGTGCACCAGTTTCGAGCAGGCCCTGGACGCCGTGACGCTCGGCGCCGCCGACGTCGCCGTCATCCCGGTCGACAACTCCGCGGCCGGACGAGTCGCCGACGTACATCATCTGCTGCCCGAGTCCGGGCTGTTCATCGTCGCCGAGTACTTCCTCGCCATCCGCTTCGACCTGATGGCCGTACCCGGCACGACCCTCGACCAGGTGGAGTGCGTACGCAGCCACGTGCACGCTCTCGGACAGTGCCGCAAGATCCTGCGGGAGGGCGGCTGGCGCACCCTCGTTAGCGACGACACCGCGGGAGCCGCCCGCGAGGTGGCCGAAGTCGGCGACCCACGGCACGCCGCCCTCGCCCCGCCCGCCGCGGCCGAGCTCTACGGCCTCGAGGTGCTGCGCGCCGAAGTCGAGGACGACCCGGACAACACCACACGCTTCGTCGTCCTGTCCCGGGACGCGGCCTTCGCCCCGCACACGGGGGAGCCGACGATGACGAGCCTGTTCTTCTGCGTACGCAACATTCCCAGCGCGCTCTACAAGGCGCTCGGCGGCTTCGCCAGCAGCGGAGTAAACCTCACCAAGATCGAGAGTTACCAGATTGGGGCGGGCCTCAACCCCAGCCGCTTCTATGTCGAGATCGAGGGCCACCCCGACGACGAACGCGTCGCCCTCGCCCTGCACGAACTGCGCTTCTTCTCCTCCGAGGTCCGCATCCTGGGCGTCTACCCGGCGCACCCGCACCGCGCGCGGAGCTGACGAGGAGACGACAAGTGGGCCGCAGTCTCCATGTCCTGGAAGGCCCGCGCCCACAACTGTCCCTGGACTTCAGGCAGATACCATCGCCGCTCCCCGAACACGCCGACCTGGTCGGCCGTTTCCTCGAAGATGCCCGCCGGGCCTGACCCCAGGCGGCCTCACACCAGAGGCCCCAGGGAGTGACCCCGGTGTTTCAGCGGCACTGGCTCACACGCACGTAAGCGGCGTAAGCGGAATGCCCCGGCCCGTTCCTTGGTTTCTCGGAGCACTCGCCCGTCGCCCCCTCGGTCGCCCCCTGGGGTCGCGGCTCGTCGAGCACACCGATGGGAGAAGCCTTGAAGCCGTCCACCACCAGGACCGAGTCGCCTCGCCTCCGCCGCGTCCACCTGCCCGGCACCGTTCCGTCCCCCTCCCCGGCCACCCCCCGCCCCAGAACACCCGAGGACAAGCGGGAAGCCTCCGCCACAGACAACCCCCGGCAGGTTGTGGAATGAGAAGACGACGTCAGCGGCCTGCCCCGAGCTCAGTGCGCGCACCCTCCTGCTCCCCCCGGACAACCCCCTCAGGAATCTTCTCGGCACCGAGGGCGTTCTGGCCCTACCGGGCCCAATCACCGCTTTAACAAGTGATGATCTAATAGCTCAGTCACCTGCCCAAATGGTGACGACAGAAGGTTCCCGGTTCGCTGACGTGCGAGCCTGGAGACCTGCGCGAACGGACGCGAAAAGACGCGAACGGAAAGGTGAGGTGCCATGAGTGACGTCGGGGAGAAGGCGCTGCTGGCGGGCGGTTGCTTCTGGGGCATGCAGGAGTTGATCCGGGCGCTGCCCGGGGTGAAGCACACGAGGGTGGGCTACAGCGGCGACAACGACAAGCCCAACGCCACGTACCGCGACCACGGAAGGCACGCGGAGTCGATCGAGATCACCTTCGACCCCACGGTCACCGACTACCGCACGATCCTGGAGTACTTCTTCCAGATCCACGACCCGAGCACCCGGGACCGGCAGGGCAACGACATCGGTCTCAGCTATCGTTCCGCGATCTTCTACTTCGACGACAAGCAGCGCCGGATCGCCGAGGACACCATCGCCGACGTAGACGCCTCCGGGCTGTGGCCGGGGCCGGTGGTGACCGAGGTGGTCCCGGCCGGCCCGTTCTGGGAGGCCGAACCGGAGCACCAGGACTACCTCCAGCGCTACCCGGACGGCTACACCTGCCACTTCCCGCGCCCGAACTGGCGCCTGCCCAAGCGCGCCGAGGCCTGACCCGGGGGAGGGCGGGGGAGCATCTCCTCGCCTTCTCACCACCCGCGCCCCGGACCCCGCCCGTCACCGATCACCGCGACCTGGGTGGTCGGTGTCGGCCCAAGGCGCCTGGACAGACTGCGGGTCTCATGCGAACCGACCGAGACGCCGCTTCGCATGAACGATATGTACATGCCTAGCAGGCGTCTGGGGCGTGGCGTCTGGGCTGGGGCGTCACAGTGCGCGACGCATGGGGACGACGTTGTCCTCGCCAGTCGCCCGGGAGAACAGCCGGTAGTAGACGATGTTGGAGAACCGGTCCGACTGTTCCAGCCAGCCGGCTTCCACCAGCTGGCGGCGCATCCGGGAGAACACGGTGGGGGTCATATCGACCTCTGCGGCCAGCTGCTGCCCGGCCATACGGACCGCACCGGCGCGATCGGTCGGCATCATCGCGTACATGAGAACGATGAGGCGCTGGCTCGCCGACAATCCTGCGGTGCGCCGCAGAAGTGCGCGGTAGTACGTGCCGTCGGTTGAGATGAACCTAACGTACATACACGTCTGATTTCGGCAAATATGCAGGTCAGAGCGATATCCGCTCGGCGCCCTCTAATGCTGAGTCAAACCCGACTGCACGCCCTCCACCTGAGGTCACAACACACCTCGTGGTACCGGTGGCTTCGCGTGCGGCTCTGTAGGCATCTGCACGTTGTGGACAGCACCAACGGCTCTGAGTCTCGGGTGGTACCGCACGAGACGAACAACAGCACCAACAGCAGCGGTACAGGCGGTCGCAGGTGCCGCCGCCCGGCCTGGGGGCCGTTCGGCTCCGGTACCTCCGCACGCCGAGTCCCGACTGCCCCGTATCGGAGGTTCTGTTCTGTGGCTGAGGACCATGTGCTCGTATTGCGGCACAGGAACTCAACCAGCCGTTGATTTATAGGTTCACAAACTGCGGACCCGCTCACACTGGCTGCACGTCTTCGACAACGCCTCGATGATGCGGATGCCGGCAACATCGCTGCCCCCTGGACGGCCTTCCGCTCGCGCTCGCACAGGCAGCAGCACTGCTGACCCGGGAGTTACCGGCGGCGGTCTTGAAGGAGGAGCAGGGCCTTCCGCCCGGCTATCCGACCGCGCTGGCTGCGCAGGTTCGCCTCTCCCGCGGCCTACGAAGCCCCGTGCTGGCCACACATGCGAGGCGACACGGGGCCTCCCACCGCTACGCCCGATTCGACCCCACCTCGTGGGGAGGGTCTCTGCGCGTTCAGTCCCTGCCCTTCGGTCCCTTAGAAACGTGCAGGTCACGGCGGTATACGAAGCCTGGAAGGGACTGAAGGGACTCAAGTTGGTAATTATGAGTGAGTCACGTATGCGTGTACGCGCGGGCGCATCTGTCGAAGTGTCCATACGTAGGTGGCTCATAATTGGAGTTTTCAGTCCCTACAGTCCCTTTCGAGTACCGCATCTCGCCTCTGAGCTGCGGAAATGTCCAGGGACTCAAAGGAGGGTCCAGCCCTTGGGGCCGACGCCTTCAGGCCCTGCTCGGAGGCAGCGGCAGCGGGTACAGCCTGGTGAGGGACCTGAGCTGCAAGCCCCAGGCGGGAAGTGCCCAACATCCGGGGCTGACTGAGTCCCTGAGCCGTCCCCGCCTCTCTGGGGTGGCGGATAGCTAGACCACGGTCCCTCCAGACACTCCCATTAAGGGCATTACGGTCACATGCCCCACGTCCTGGTATCTGTTCAGCGACTCAAGGGACCGTAGGGACCCGAAAGCAGATACGACGCCACGCGGGGGGAGCTGCCGTCTCTCCCCCCGCGGGGGTCCTACACTCTCTTCCGAAAGCCAGTCCCTACAGTCCCTTTGGTCCCTCACTTCAGCACGCGCCCGCCCCGGTCGGGCCAGTCAGGGACCGCAGGACGAGACCCTCACCGAAGGACAGACGCGTGCCCGGCCCCGACGTGACGAGAGTGCCCGCCACTGCGCGGTCGACCGCACCCCACGCCGTGGCCCGCTGGTGTGCCGAACAGGGCTGGCCGGTCCACCCCTTGGCGACCGGACGCAAGACACCCGCCGCCAACTGCCCCGCCTGCAAGGACAAGCACCACCCGCCCGCGGGATGTGCCTGTATCCCCGCCGGCCGCCCCTGCCACGGATTCCACGCCGCAACGACCAACACGACGCGCATCGACGCCTGGTGGTCCGCTCACCCTTCCTGGGGAGTCGGCGTGGCCTGCGGCGGCGCCAACTTGATCGTCATCGACATCGACGCGCACGCCGCGCCGGTCCCGGATCGCAGTCGGCTCCTGCCTGGGATCACCATCCACGACTCCGTGAACCTGGAGGGTCTGGCCTCCGGCTTCGACACCCTGGCACTTCTGGCCGCACTGCGTGGCCAGCCCAGTCCGGCAGACGACGACAGCACGTTGCGTGTGCGTACCCCCTCCGGGGGCCTGCACGTGTGGTACCGAAATCCCCACCCAGCCATCCGGTTCCGCTGCTCCACCGGGTCCAGCACCAAGACCGCGCTTGCCTGGCAGGTCGACATCCGGGCCGACGGCGGCTACATCGTCGCTCCCACCACCCGCACCACCAACGGCACTTACCTGCGGGAGGGGCCCCGCCATCTGCCTGCGCCGCTGCCCGATTGGCTGGGCGAGGAACTCGTGCGCACCGGACACACGATCCAGCCGCCGCCAACCTCGTCCCGACCCGTGATCCCCCGCAGCCGCCGTCGACGGACCCCTGTGCGCGCACACCGCGTCCTGGACCCGCTGCTACTGGAGGTCGCCGACTGCGCCGCCCTGCCCGAGGGAGCCGCCTTCACCGAAAAACTCAACAAGGCCGCCTACACGGCCGGAGGGTTGGCGGCCGCCGGGCACCTCGATGAACACACTGCTCGCACTCTGCTGCGCGAGGCCGCCGAGGCCGCGCGCCCCTGGCAAAGCGCCCGCAACGAACGCATCATCGACGACGCCCTCGCCGCCGGGACCGCCCGCCCGCTCCACCTCGAAGGACGCTCATGAGCAGCGCCGAGACGCCGCGCTTCGACGCCACCGCTGCTGCCCAGCAAATGCTGGACCTCGAACAGACACACCAGCAGCCAGCCGCCCTCCCGGCTCAGGCGCACACCTCTCCCTCCGCAACGCCGACACCGTCCTGGGCGTTGACGGCACCCCTGCCCACAACCCTCACCGACCGTGGCAACGCCAAGCTGTTCGTCAAGCTCTACCGCGATCAGTTCCGCCACGTCGAAGGCCTGGGCTGGTTCTGCTGGGACGGCTACCGCTGGAAGCGCACCGGCGGTGAGAAAGCCGCCCTGTGGGCCGCGGGCGAGATGGCAGAAGACATGCCCGACAGCGACCCGCGCGGACTCTTCAGCGACCGCGAACTCCGCCACCACAAAAAGCGCACCCTTTCGACCACCGGCATGAAGGCCCTCCTCACCCAGGCCAAAGCCTCCCCGGACCTGTCCGTCGACCCCGACACTCTCGACGGCGACCCCTACGCCCTGTGCACCCCCGCCGGTGTCGTCGACCTGAACACCGGACAGCTGCGCAAGCCCGATCCCACCCGCGACTTCCACTCCCGCGCCACCAGCGTCGCCCCCCAGCAGACCGGCACACCACGCTGGCACCGCTTCCTGTACGACACCTTCGGCGACGACGCCGAAGGCCAGGAAATGATCGACTTCCTGCACCTGCTGCTCGGCTACTCCATCACCGGCGACGTCGGTGCCCAGGTCCTGCCGTTCCTCCACGGCCACGGGAAGAACGGCAAGAGCGTCCTGCTGGACGTCATGATCCAGATCCTGGGGGACTACGCGGACGCCGCCCCGCCCGGATTCCTCATGGACCGCGGCGCGTTCTCCGAGCACTCCACCGAACTCACCGAACTCCACGGCCGCCGCCTGATCGTCTGCAGCGAGCTCAAGCCCAACGACAAGTTCGACGAAGCCCGCGTTCGCCTCCTGACCGGCGGAGACAAGATCAAAGCCCGCCGCATGCGGCAGGACTACTTCTCCTTCAGCCCCACCCACCACCTGTGGCTGCTCGGCAACCACCGCCCCGAGGTCTCCACCGGCGGGTTCGCGTTCTGGCGCCGTATCCGCCTGCTGCCCTTCGAGCGCACCGTCCCCGACCACCGCAAGATCGACAACCTGGCGCTCGAACTCGTCCGCGACGAAGGCCCCGGCATCCTCCAGTGGCTCATCGAAGGCGCCCGCCGCTACCTCACCACCCGTGACAACCTCGAAGGGCCCGACCGCGTCCGCATCGCCACCAGCGCGTACGCCAACACCGAGGACCACATCGGCCGCTTCCTCACCGAATGCTGCACCCGCGACACCGAGGCCCAGCCCGACCTGCGCGTCGAACAAGGCCTCCTGTACGCCGCTTACGCCTCCTGGTGCAGCACCGGTGAAGGCATCCGCCCGGCCGGAACCCGCGCTTTCGCCACCCGCGTCCGGCAGGAAGTCGGCCTCGCCTCTCCCACCGACATGATCAAATCCAACGGCCGCAAGTACTACCCCGGCCTCGCCCTGCTGGACACCCCCTCATGAGCCAACAGCAGCCCCCTGCCCGCGAACTGCCACGCACCAGGCCCGGCCCCCAGCAGTCTCTACCCACCCGCATGCACCCCACCTACCATGGGCCTGCAGGGCCACGTCCAGAAGCGGGCGGAACACCACATCACGAGGCGGGCCGCCGGTCGGTCCCGCAGACGAAGGAGGGGCAACAGCCATGAGCTCGCTACTGACCGAGGGCGATCTCACCCACGAAGAACGCGTCGTATGGCTGGAAGACCCCGAAAACTTCGACTACGTCCGCCAGGCCCTCGACAAGACCCGCCGCCGCAACACCAAACCCCCCTATGAGCGCGACGGCCGCATGGTCGGCTACGCCCTCCTCGACGACCAGGCTGAACCCGACCCCGACAGCGGCCTGTACAAGCGGCGCGTCTTCTTCCTCCTCCCGCACGACCGCGACAGCCTCCCCGGCGGCCTGTACCGCGAAGGCGCCCCCGGCGAAGCCGTCGACCCGCGCACCATCGAGGTGAAGAAGGTGGGGGAGAAGACCCCACGCTCCCAGAGCGGACCGGCCGCCATAACCGGCTCCCGCTCCTGACCGATCACGGACGGTTACGCGGCCGCCTCAATGAGCTCGTCAGCAAGGTCACCGGGTCGGAGCTGCGTTTTGAGCCGGCCTCCTGGTGCAGGGAGGGTGTCGGAGGCCTGGGTCAGGGGGCGGGGTTCGGGGTCGATGACGCACACCGTCCCCCACGCGATACCGGTGTCCGTGTCGATGAGAGGTGCTCCGAAGTAGGAGCGGATGCCGAGGGCATCGGTGACGTGGTTGCCGGCGAAGCGGGGGCTGGCGTAGACGTCGGGTAACGGCAGTGCTTTTTGGCGGGTGATGACGTCCGGGCACCAGCCGTGGCGTCGGCTCATGCTGCGGCCCACCGGGATCAGTCCGCTGTCCGGGGGCGGCTGGTGCAGGCCGATGAACGTCTGCTGAGGCCAGAAGACGTTCACGAATCCGTAGGCCAGCCCGGTCCGTTCAGCCATCTCCCGCGCCAGTTGGTCCATGCGATCGTCCGCCGCCGGGGCGATGCCGAGGCGGGCGATCACCTCCTGGCGCGCCTGTTCCACCGCGATCCGGTGGGCGGTGGCGGCGCTGATCGAGGCGGGTTGGTGGGACAGCATGCCGGGCGGCGCCGTCACCGCTTCCCCGGGGCAGGGCAGGGGGCGTCCACCGGTGCCGGTGGTAGCGGGGGACGGCATAAGGGGGTGCTGGTGGGTCATCACATGTCCAAGGGGGTGGGGGTGGTGAGGCAGGCAAGGGCGTGGTCGACGAGGGTGACCAGCGCGGCGGCGACCTGAGACGTCTCGCGGGCGTCGCAGGACAGGATCGGGATGTGGGGGGCGATGTCGAGGGCCTGGCGGACGTCCTCGTGGGGGAAGAGGCGGGCCCCGTCGAACGGGTTGATCGCGATGATGAACGGCAGCCGGATCTGCTCGAAGAACGACACCGCCAGAAAACTGTCCTCCAGGCGGCGGGTGTCGACGAGGACGACGGCGCCTACCGCGCCGCTGCACACGTCGTACCAGAGGTGGGAGAACCGCTGCTGACCCGGCGTGCCGAACAGCAGCAGCTCAAAAGGGTCCGGCTCGGTGAAGCCGACGCGGCCGAAGTCGAACTCCACCGTGGTGGTCGTCTTGGAGGCCACGTGGTCGAGGCGGTCGACCGCCACGCTCGCCTCGGTCAGGCGTTCCTCCGTGGAAAGCGGCGGGATATCGCTGACGGCCCCAACCGCGGTGGTCTTCCCGGCCCCGAACCCACCCGCGATGACCACCTTGAACACGGTGCGCTCCGCACCGCTCTCGGTGGCGTACCCGTGCGCCGCGGGACCGCTGGTGCGGCTGGGTGGACTATTCATCGGGCCACTTCATGGTCAGGGCGGCGCGCAGCCGCAGCAGCAGGGCTTGATCGGGATCCGACGCGACGGCAGTGGCGGCGCCCGGCACGAGGACGTGGACGGTACGACCAACCGACCGACCGCGTAGCCCTTCCGGCGTCCTGCGCAATCGGTGCGCGAAGCCTGCGCAATCGGCTTGCGCGGGTGACTGCGCAGCCTTGCCCGCGTCCTGCGCGGCCGGGCTGCGCAGTCCGCCCACCGGTGCGCAGCCAGTCCCGGTTGCGTGCGCGCTACTGCTTGCCCGACCGCTTCAGATGACTGCGCAATGCGCATCTGCCGTCCCGGCGACCGCTTGGAGTTCCGCATCGAGGCAGGGCGCCGCGGGGTGTCGAAATGTCGTGGTCGGGCCTGTGGTCGGGGCGTACCACAGACCCGACCACGGCTTTGTGTCCCTTTATGACCGTGGTCGGGCCTTCATGGTCCGTGGTCTGGTCGGGTCGGCGGTTTTCCTGAAGGTCAGTAATGTCCCGTTCTGACCTGGGAGTTTGACCAAGTCCCGCGCCAAGCAGGCTCCTCAGGGCGAGGCGGCTGCTCCGATGGCGGCCGGCGCCGGGCTGGAGACGATGCGGCGCCGCGTGCGCCTAGCGCTCTGGACTGTCATCGCTTCCGGCCCGATCGCCCTGCGGTGTCGCTGTGGCCTCCGCCCCGGCCACGTTCGAGGCGGACACCCCGGCCACGCCCACTGCTGTGCACCGCGGCGGTCGCCGCCGACCCGAGCGGCTGTGCGCAGTTATTCGTCAGTGCCTGCTTGCGCAACAGTGCCGACGACACGACCAGTGCGCGGGCGCGGCTTGCGCAGTCCCTCGCGCCCGACGTCGAACTGCTCCGGACCCGGCCGCAAGTGCGCAGTTCCCCCCTTGTGTGACGGCGGTGCGCGGTGCACAGCGCACCGGCGGTACCTGGTCGGTGACGGTAGCCGCGCCGTGAGCCGACGGACGGTTGCGCCACTACGCGTTGCCAGTTGCTGCCGCCCCCGCAGGAACCTCAGTTTCCGCGATCGCTGGTAGACCGCGTGCGCGCCGGCGAAGCCGAGCAGGGTGCGCCAATTCCCTTATCGCGGCGGCCGGTACGCCCGGGGCGCGGCCGTGGTGGCCGGACCGGACAGCGGCCAACCCCGAGTACGCCTCGGATGCTGTCGGGCTGGGTGGCGTGAGCCGGGTCAACGTCGGATGCGGCGAGCTGGTGCCGGGCGGCCTGTACGCGCCCGTGCAGGCTTACCTCGGGGCGCAGATGAGCGCTTGAGTGGCTGCCTTCGCCGTTCCTCTCGCCTGCTGTCTCCTCCGCGGCCAGAATGCCGGTATCGACGCGAGCGTCCAGGCGACCGAGTGGTCCTGGAAGGGGCATGTCTACCGTGCCGGCCCTGTTGCGCTGTGGGTTGCGCTGGAGGTTGCGGTAGAGGTTGCGCCAGGGTGTTGCGCTGGAGGTTGCGTGGCCCCCTGGAGCCTGTCCGCGTTCCCCCTGGTCACCCCAACATTCAGGCTTGGTACGCCTGCTGACATCCCCCTCTGCGCACCCCCACGCCCCCGACGAGAACAAGAAGGAAGGGAAAAGGGAAGGGCGGGGACGGGTGTGGGCCGCCTCGGGGGATCGGGGCGCCGTCCTCATCTTGTTGCGTGTCGGCGGGGCCTCCGCGCTCGGGTGCCGGGCACAGCCGGTGCAGACGAGTTTCGAGGCACGGCCAGCACGTAGCCCGCCCCCTGAGCCTTCTTGCTGAGGCTCAGACGGGACACAGTTGGTGGAGACAGAGGGGCGCACGAGATTTTATGCTTTCGACGCGAGCGGCGTGCTGACCAGCCAGCCCGCTACCAGCGCATGCCGAGTGCGTTGAGGGTTTCGCGTCGTTCGGGGCTGAGTTTGGCGGCGCGGCGGCGGGTGTTGGAGATGAACGATCCGAGCCCGAGGAGTTCACCGTCGACGTTTTCGCGGTGTTGGCGGGGTACTTGGAGGTGGCCTTCGCGGGCGTGGAACTGTCGGGCGGCGGTCATGTTGCGTTCCCACAGCTCGTCCTGGGACCGGCGCGCCGGCCGGAGCTCCTGCGCACGGTCAGGGCCGATGCCGATCGTTTCCAGGAGGTATTGCTGTGCGGGCATGAGCCGGCCCCACCCGGCGACCTGTCCGGTGAGCCACACGCCGAGGTCTTCGCCCTGGACGATGACGTCTCCCGGCCCGGCCGGGAGCGCCCCGCCCGCCTTCACGTGTGCGAGCAGCAGCCGGTAGGAGCGCTGCCAGGTGATCTCCCACCCCTCGGGTGCCCACCCCGGATCGATGTCGTTCAGCGCCTCCATACGGGCTTCGGAGAGCTCCCCCGCATAGGAGACGCCGGTCTCCGCGTTCGCGCGGCGTACGGCGTTCTCACGTGCCCTCTTGGCTCCCTGACGAGCGTTCTTGAGGAAGACCCCCAGGGGATACCCATCCCACACCACGGAGGAGGCGGGCAGGAGGTGGCCGTGCACGTTCGCGTAGTCACGCGCCACGGCGAGGCCTGCATCGAACGCGGAGGCGTGGACGGACCACACCATCCCCAGCTTCTCCAGCGTCTGCACCCGCTTCGCGTCCAGGGTTCCGGCTGTGTAGTAGCGGCGTTGATCTGCCACCCATACTCCCAGCGGATGACCGCCGATCCCGGGCCAGTCGGCCGGCGTGACATACGTGTAGGGCACGCGGAGTTCGGTGTTGCCGGTCTCGCGCAGCCATCGGGTGGCGGCTTCGATGCCGCGCAGCCAGTAGGCGCGTTCGGGGTCGATCACCCGCAGTCGGACAAATTGCGTGAGGACGGCCGGGTCCCGTTCCTCGGTGAACCGCAGCACTCCCGCCGCCGCGGCCCCGACCGCCGGAACAAGATCCTGCTCCTGGCCGTCCTCAGCTTCAGTGTCCTGCGCCAGGTCTACGCCGTCGCCGTCCTCGGACACCCAACTGCCGCTACGTAGACGGGGATCAGCAAGCGCCTCGATCGTCTCGGCATCGTGCGCCCGCAGGGCTCCGAGGACCTTGCTGAGGCTGTTGTAGGCATCCGAGGTGAGCAACTCATTCGGATCTTCGCCCGGTCCGAGAAATACCGGCACGATCAGCGTAGCGAGTTTCCCGCGCCCTGGATGCAGCCTCAGTGCACGTCCGACCATCTGCACGATATCAACCATCGAGCCGCGCGCATCCGCGAACAGCACCGCGTCACATTCAGCGGTATCAACACCTTCACCCAATACGCGAACTGAGGAAAGGACCCGCAATTCAGCCCGCACGTCCTCACCCTCCAACGCGGGTCCCCCGAGGAAATCGGAAGCAAATTCATCCAGCACCTGGCGGCGGTGTCCGGGGGTGTGCTCGCCGTAGAGCCAGTCTGCCCACACCTGCCGAGCCGGCGGGTAGGTGTCGGGGTCGTCCTCGGCGAGCCGGCGGGCCGTCACCGGCACGGCGGCCGCCATCGCCTCGGCCTCGCCCACCCGGCTGTGGAACGACAGCACCCGCCGGAACCGCTCCTTGACCGCAGCCTGCATCAGTCCCGTCTGGACCGCGGCCAGACGTGCCCCGCGCACGGCGTCGGAGCCGGTGTCCTCGCTTCTCAGGGCCGCATACAGGTCGGGGTCACGGACGTCGAGGCACAGCACCTGATACGGCGCAACAATGCCGCGCCCGATCGCATCGGACAACGACAGCTTGTACGCCACCGGCCCGAACACCGGCGAGCCGTCCTCCATCGACGCCACCAACCGCGGCCGCTCACCCTGGCCGTCGGCCCCCCACACCCGCGGCGTGGCCGTCATATACAACCGCCGCTCCGCAGGCAGCTGCGCATGGTCGTGCACGGCCGCCCACGGCCTCATGCCGTCACCGCTGGTCCGGTGGGCCTCGTCCACGACCATCAGGCTCCACACCCCGAGGCCGGCGGCATGAGCTCGCTGGAGGATCCGCAGCCCCACGGAAGCGTAGGTCGCGAAGACAGTGACAGTCTCCAGCCCCTCCAGCCAGGCCACCAGCTCGTCAGGGTCGGTGGTGCAGGGCAGGCCCTGGCTCTCCTCCGCACGCAGCGAGCACACCCCGATCATCGCCCCTGACCGTCCCGCCCGACGCCACGCGGCGGCCATCTGCGTCAGCAGGTCCAACGTCGGCACCACCACCAGCACCCGGCGAGCGGAAAGGCGGCGCGCGGACTCCGCACCGATCAGACTTTTCCCGGAACCGGTGGCAGCGATAACCTGTGTGCGCAAGCCCTCGGGCGGCATATGTCCACCGGGCGGTGTGCCGAGAATACGGACGACGTTATCGACCGCCTCAGCCTGATGCGGCCTCAATTCCATGCCAGTCACAAGACCCCGCATTCTCCAGCGCATTCAGAGGAAATCCGGTGTCATCCCAGATTCCATCCAAGTTACAAAAGTGACGCCCCCTCAACCCGGAACTTCAAGCGGAGAGGTACCTTGTAATCATTCCAGACTCAAGCCGCTAGCCAGAGTGACGCACAGAGTTTTCCCGGAAGTGACCGAAACTGATCAGGGGTGGCCGGTTCCGGAGGGGTGGGGCTGGCGGGAGGCCAAACGCCAGCCCGTAGACCCTCCTTGTAGCTGCCGCCTTTCCGGCAGGCCCGGAGGGCATGCCGAGTCCGTACAGGACTGCGAAGCAGGCCAGTACGGGACAGGTTCAGGCCGGAGGCCTGAACCCCCGGATCACGGAGTGATCCGGGCAGGCGGAACGGAGTTCCGCCCCTTTCGGGCGAAGCCCGGAACCCGCCGCGTAGCGGCGGCGCGTCGTGTCTGCGGAGCAGACCG
>NZ_JBIRUZ010000016.1:0-192726 GCF_044386545.1 Streptomyces sp. NPDC020489 | reverse complement strand
CCGTAGGGATGCCCGTAGGGATGCCCGTAGGGATGCCCGTAGGGATGCCCGTAGGGATGCCCGTAGGGATGCCCGTAGGGATGCCCGTAGGGATGCCCGTAGGGATGCCCGTAGGGATGCCCGTAGGGATGCCCGTAGGGATGCCCGTAGGGATGCCCGTAGGGATGCCCGTAGGGATGTCTGTAGGGATCTAGGCGCACTCCTATGTTCGTATCGTTCGGCCTTCTTGAGTGCCTCGACTATGACGCGACGCGACACGCAAACAGCTCGGTATAACCGGACAACTCGGACGAACGCCCAGGCGGGGGCGAGGAATCGAGCGAAACGCGTGTCGCGTCGTGACACGAGATCGGGCCGCAATGCGCTACGGTGATCCACAGCCTGAAGGACACACACTGGAGACGCCTTGTCCGCCTACGTGCAGCCGGCCGTTCTCGCGAGCACGGCCAACGTCAACCGCTCCTGGGTTACCAAGGCCGCCCAGCTCGGTCTCGTGAACGCAAGTGCGCTCGACGGGGAAGACGTCATTGTCGTACGCGTGTTCGCCTTTGTGGATCAGCTCGTCTGGCCGGGCAAGAAGCGCTCTCGAAGCGAGGCTCGGGCGATGGAGCCCTGGGTGTCGCTTGCGGTCAACGCTGCGCGAGATGCAGCACGTGACCCAGCCACCAAGATGGACTCAATCCTGTGGATTACCCCTGAGGGCGTTGAGGTAACGAACGACTTCGGTGCCCACACGGGATTTGTCCTCGCGCACCAGCGGTCGAACTTCGTTGCAGTCCCAATCGGCGAATGGATCGCTGAACTTCCACCGAACCTCGAAACTATCTTCCACTGGCCGCGCAAGATCTTGGACACCACGATCACTGTCCAAGACACGGAGATCGCTCTCCTGGGCTTCAGCACCATTCCCCAACAGGTCACGGTGTTTGCGACATCAAGCACCGCACTCAACGACGCCACGTACCAGAAGGTGCAGCAGCATGTGTCGTCGCAGCACCGTGGCTCAGCGATCCGAATCATCGAGCACCAAACAAAGGGTGCACAGTCTCGTTGGTCCGAGCTCTACGGCCTTCCGGACGGCGGGCTGATCCGTCGTCCGGTGGACGACATAAGCCTTCGCAACGAGTACGGACCCCAGCTCAAGCACTTTGGCCGGCGTCCTGACCGGGAAACAAAGTGACTCGCCGGGCATTCCGCCGAGAGGCCAGCAGCCGGAGTCGACCGCGAAGCATTGGCTTCCGGCACGCTCCACTGAGAAACGCCCTGCGGGGGCTCATGTAGCAGGACGGCCCGGGATCTGCGGTCCCGGGCCACTGCTGTTGTCGAGGAGGTGAGGCACAACCGACATCCCTAGCTGAATCACGTCGCATGCCCGGCTGTTCTGCTACGGCCTAGCGCGCCGGGTGGCGATGACGGACGTCCTTGTACCTCCTCGACTGGAGCAGATCATAGCTACCCGTACGAGGGTCGGCTCAGTCATGCCTGAAGCAGGCGAAAGCCTACCCAAGAAGTCGAAAATTCCAGGGCGAGCGCCCTCGCATGGCGTCTCGTCAAGCTCTCCACACCTGGCCGACCGACCGACTCTGGCCCTACAGCTGGGGCGCGGCATGGGGTTCCGGCTGTTGACGGCCGTCCGCGCCCTGCTTTCCGATCCCAGGCTCGCCGGCCGCAAGGATGTTGTGCGTCTCGGCACCCTCGTGCTGATGGCGAAGGCCAGCCATGGCAGCTGCCGGGTTGAGATCACGGCCAGGGAGCTGGGTCGTTGGCTCGGGGTGTCGGAGTCGACCGTCGACCACGAAGTAATCAACGTTCTTCGTGACGTTGATGCTGTCGCTGCGCGTGTGCTGCGGGGCGGCGACGGTCTGCCGACCGGTGTCGAGTATCGGGTGGAAGCTCTGTGGGAGGCCCGGAACGACGTCGGCGCACCTTTGGCGTTGTCGAAGGCCGAGTTGGCGACGCTGCTGCGGTTTTTGGAGGAGTTGTTCGCTCCGGGTTGGGGTGAGCAGTGCGCCACGCCTCCTGGTCTGCTGGTGAAGAAGGGACGGCGGGGGAGGGGCGCGGCGTCGGATCGGCTGGCGCTGGTTCTGCTCGCCTTGCATGCACGGCCGGACGGGCGGGTGCCGTTGGTCGGTGGGCCGTTGGCGAAGACGGTGGCTCGTCATGGCCGGGCGGCGGTGACGCTGGCGCGGATGCTGGGGTGCCGTGTGCCGGTGGCCGCGACGGTGCTGGGCCGGCTTGTTGCCGCGGAAGCGGTGACGGTCGCGCCGGGTCGACTCGTGGTGCCGGCGGTGGCGGCCGCGCATGGGTCCGCGGCCGCGGTCCCGGACGATGCCGAGCTGGAGAGTTCTGCGTCTGCCGGCGATGCGGCGGGCTGCGTTCGGTGTGCCTGGCGTGAAGAGTCCGACGTGCTTGTGGTGGAGGGTGATGGGTGGCGGCAGCTGTCGTGGGATGACCTTGGGGGCGCCGGGGAGGGTTCCGGAACTGCACCCAGGGATCTCGACGACGCTGATAGTGATCTTTTCGCAGGTCAGGCCGTCTTTGAGACGTCCGAGGCTAGTTGCGCTGATGCAGACTCTCACGCCGACCACGCTGTTGTGGCTGATGTACGTGGTGAGGGTGCTGGAGGTTTCGGGTTTTCCGGCGAAGCCGCGTCGGAGTACTGCCGTCAGCCGGTACGCGCGTGCGAGGGCGGGAGCTCCCCGACGCTGGAGGATGGTCTCCACGGTGACGTGACGGCTGTCGACGGCGGGGCTGGCCCGCTTCGCGGGGACAAGCCTGATCTGCTGCTGGCGGAGGGGAAGTCGGGTTCGTCGGCGTCGGCGTCGACACTTGAGGCGTGGCGGTCAGAGTTGGGGGGGCCGCCGCCGGTGTGGGCTCAGGTGCCCAAGGGGCTGGAGCGTGTGCTGGAGCCGGTGGCCATGGTGTGGGGCCGGCTCGACCGGCTGACGACCAGGCGTTACGTCACGAAGGTGGTCCAGGCGCGGCTCGGCGAAATCTCGGGGGCGTGCGGTCCAGGGGTGGATGCCGAGCGGGTCCTGCGGGAGCGCCTCAAGCGCCGGTTGACCGAGCAAGGGACGGTGCCGGTCACCGACCCGGTGGGGTGGCTGGTCGGTCGTGCTCTGCCGCGCCGGGCGTTGTGCCCTGACAGTCGGTGCGACGACGGGCGGCGGATGGACACCCGGGCCGACTGTGCCGCCTGCCAGATGCTGGTCCTGGACGGACGGGCGCTGCGCTCCCGTGCCTTCGCCAAGGCGACAACGGCTCTGGCCGGTGGCCGGGTTGACCGGCTGGTGTTCGAGGCGGAGCTGAATGCGTGCTGGCAGCGGGAGGCCGCCGCCGCGGCGCTGCGCCGTGAGGAGGCACTCCGCCAGCGGCACGCCCGTGAGCGGGTGTGGGCCGAGCAGCGGGCCCAGCGAGCGGCCCAGGAGGCCGCCCAGCGGGCACTGGCCTGCACGGTGTGCGGGAAGCCGGAGACAGCCGGTCTGTGCGGCCATTGCCGCGACGAGCGCCGCGTCGAGGAACTGGTGGCCGAGGCCGTCGACGTGGCGGTGGCCACCTGGGGCATGGGCGGCGACGCGGACCGGCTTGATGCCGTTCGCAGGACCGAGCAGGACATGCGCGGCGCCGTCGACCAGGCGGTGAGGGACCTGCTCGCTGCGGGCGGTGGCGTGTTCGCCGAGTCGGTGGCGCTCGCGGCGCGGCTGGCGGCGGAACTCCAGCTGGGTGCGCTGCAGCGCCGGGCTGTGAACTGGTTCGCCCACCAGCCGCCGGCCCAGGCCGAGTACGAGAAGGTCTTCGCCACCGAGATGCGGCGCAGCCACCTCCACGACAGCGTCGACGAGGCCCGCGAGGCCGCTGAAGAGGCCGCCCAGACGGCCCGGTTCAACACGGCACACGCACTCCTGAACGACCGGCTGCGTACGCTGCGGGCCGCCCGGCCCACGTCCGAAGCGGATGCCGAACCCGACTGGTATGCGCAGGCGGCTGCCCAGGTCCGTGGCCTGATCCGCCCCGCGCCGCCCGAGCGCGCGATGTCCGTGCGACGGCCCCCGGCGTTGCCGGGCTCGCCGGCACGTGGCAGCGAGGCGGGGGTGGGGGCATGAACCGTCCCGTACGGGCTACTGTCGCGCACCGCCCGGTGCGACGGCCGTCGTTGACCGAGTGGGTACAAGGGCTGCCGGGTCTGTCGGGGCGGGCACGCCGGCTGCTGCTGGAGGGCGACACCGAGGGCCGGTACGCGGGCAAGACAGCCGCCGATTCCGGCTACCGGCTGACAATGGCCCTGGCGGTCGCGGTCTCCCAGCCCGGCCGGGAGTGGACCCTCGCACAGTGGTGGGAGGCCCTGGTGCTGCGCCCGACGGCGGGCGGCGCCTGGGCGCGGTCGCTGCGCTCACGCAAGGGGGAGCGGTACGCCGAGGGCAAGCTCGCCGGGATGCTCGACAAGGCGCGCGCGTTCGTGGGCACTTCGGGCGCGATCGTGTGCCGGGCCGATGCCATGGTGGCGATCGCCCGCCTGCGGGCCGCCGTGGAAGCCGTCGTGTGGCCAGGACCGGGCGGCGGCACCGATCTCAAGAACCTCACCGCGCGGCTGCTGCTGGCCGAACAGGCTGGCGGGCTCGAGCACGAGGTCTCGGTACGGCAGCTGGCCGAGCTGATGGGCTGCGCCCGCTCGACCGTGGAAGCGAGCAACGCCCGTCTGCGTGCGGCTCGGTGGCTGGTCCTGGTCGCGGCCGGAACCGGGGAGCACAGCTCGACCTGGTCCCTGCGGATCCCCCTGGCAGAGCCTGAAGATCAGGAGTCGTGTGCGCGCCCGGGACACCGTCCAGCCTCGGGGGAGAGGGGGGCAGAGGGTGTCCCGGACGCGCACACGGAGCGGGAAGTGAGCACCCGCGCACTGGGCGCCGTGATGGGGACCGACGCCTGTCACCACTACGCCCACGGCACGTCCGGCGCCCGGATCCTCGCCGCCCTCGACCCACTCGACGGCACTGACGTCGCCAACCTGGCCGCGGCGACCGGCCTGCACCGCACCACGGTGCGCCGCTGCGTGGACAAGCTCGTCGAGGACGGTCTTGCCGAGGAGGCCGACGGCCTGGTCTACCTGCCCCGCCACCTGGCCGGCGGCGAAGGCCTTCGCCCCGACCCCGACCAGTTCGAGCACGTCGCCCTCACCCGGGGCACCGCCGGCCTGGGCGAACGGCGCCGCAAACGGCACGGCGATCAGCGGCGCTGGTACCGGCAGTGGCTCACCGAACGCACGCAGAACGCCGTCGAGCGGAGCCGGTCCGCCCGGCCCCGGCTGCGGCTGGTTCCTGAGGGCGTGGTCGACGAAAGCACGGGCGAGCTCCGCGACACCGCATGGCGGGGGTGGAACATCGACGACCCGTACCGCCCAACCTGGCCCGACGACGGATCACCCGAGGCAGTGTGCGAATGAGCCCGGCAGCAGGCATGCTTGCGGCCCTGCGCCGCTCGATCGTGGCTGCGCCCGGTTCGGCCCTCACCAGAGCCGACTCTCAAGAGCAGGAGGCCGGTTGGGCGAGCGCTTGGCGATGGCTCGGTGTGAGGGCATGGCCGGGACTTCCAACGATCCTGTGGTCAGGTCCGGACGAGGGCATCTCACCGATGACCGACGTCGACGTCCTGCGGTGCTTCGCTGACGCCCTGGAATTCCCGCACTCTTCCCCCCGGCTCTCCGACCCTAGGGTAGGTACACCCGGGCGGGAGGACGGTGAAGGACCGGTGCGTCGACGCAAGTTGCTCGTGGGCCTAGCGGCCACGGCCGCTACCCCATTGCTCGGGAGCGGAGACGCGCAGGCCGAGGAGGCCCTGCTGGGCGAGTTGCTCGTCACCCGCCTTCGGGACGCGATGCTCGGACTTGGAGCGGCCACGACCGCGCCATGGTCGCCCGAGGCGCCCGTCACCGACTTCACCCGCGCGCTCGCCGACTTCGACGCCTGCCGCTACGCATCCCTGGCCGTGCGCCTGCCCCGCCTCATCTCCGTCGGCCAGGCGCTGTCCACCAGCGGCGACGACACGGATCAGCACGCCCTCCTGGCCAAGAGCTACCTCCTGGCGACCCGCATGCTCGTGAAGATGGACGAGCAGCAGCTCGGCTGGATGGCGGCCGACCGCGCGCGGCAGCTCGCCGAGTCGGCGGGAGACGTCCTCGCCGTCGCCGAGTGCGCCCGTCAGCTGGCCGTGCTCGCCAGGAAGGCGGGGTGGCATGACCAAGCGCTGTCGATCGCGCTCTCCGCCGCTGATCACCCGGATCTGCGAGGCACCGGACGCGCCGGGGCCGCGGTCCGCGGCCTCCTGGTCCAGAGTGCGTCGTACACCCTTGCGCGCCGCGGCGATCGGGACGGGATGCGGGAGCTGACGGACGAAGCTGCCGCCATCGCCAAGGAACTCGGCGGTGCCACCCTGCTGCGCGACCACGGCGGCGGCTTCAGCCCCCTCACCGTGCAACTTCACAGGATCAGCGCGGAGAATCACGCAGGCGATCCCCGGGCCGCGCTCGATGCCGCTCGCACGATCTCGCTGAAGGCGCTGCCCAGCGTCGAACGCCGCTCCCGCGCCCTCGGGGACATCGCTGTCACCTACGACCGCCTCGGCCGCCGCAGCGACTGCGTCCGCACGCTTCTGGCCGCTGAGAGATGCGCTCCACAGGAGACCCACGCCCGACCGGCGACGAAGGCCTTGATCTCCAGCCTGCTGGTGTCCGGCCCCACCTCAACGGAACTCCGCGGCCTCGCCGAACGCAGCGGTGTTCTTGCCTGAGGAGCGAGCACTGACCGGCTGGCCAGGCCGACCGACAGCCGGAGCGGCATGCTGGTTCGGGCCGGCGCTCATGCCTCCTTGGCTGGGCTGATCGGTTATTTCTGCCGAAGTAGCTCGGGGCGGTGGCGCTCGCCCGTAGCGTGAGGCGGCATGACTGTGCTGATCATCGGCGGCAACGGCTTCCTGGGCGCCGAGCTGGTACGCCAGGCGGTGTCCGCCGGCCTGCACCCGGTCGCCACGTTCCATTCCCGCCCCGGTGACGACGGGGCGACCTGGCATCACCTCGACCTTCGCGACCCCCTCCGCCTGGAGGAAGTCCTCGAAACGGTGGCTCCGGCCGTGGTGATCAACGCGACGAGCGGCGGAGCGGACTGGGCGGTCACCGCCGAAAGCGGGATCCGTCTCGCCCAAGCTGCGGCCGGCCAAGGAATCCGCCTAGTGCACGTCTCCAGCGACGCCGTCTTCTCCGGCACGGGCCGCGACCGCTACGACGAGTCCTGCCTTCCGGACCCCCTCACTCCCTACGGGGCCGCGAAGGCAGCCGCCGAGACCGCCGTACGCCTCCTATGCCCCAACACCGCGGCCGTCGCCCGTACTTCCCTGATCATCGGCAACGGCCGGTCCGAGCACGAGCGGCTGGTGCATGCGCTGGCCGACGGCACCCGGCAGGGCGCCTTGTTCACCGACGACATCCGTTGCCCCGTCCACGTGACAGACCTGGCTGCCGCTCTGTGGGAGATCACCCGGTCCGACGCCGCCGGCGTGTTCCACCTCGCTGGGCCGGATGCCCTCAGCCGCTACGAGCTGGGCGAGCTCATCGCCCGCCGCGACGGGCTCGACCCCGCCCGGCTGCCCTCCGCACGCCGCTCCGATACGGGACTGCCCGGCGGGCTCGACGTACGACTCGACAGCCGCACCACCCAGCAGAAGCTGCGCACCCGGCTCCGCGGCGCCCGCGAGTTCCTGAGCGGGAACAGCCCGAAGCTGACCTGACAGGCCCCCACCACCACGCCCCTATGGAAGGCGAAACGCGCCACCCCGTGACAAGCCGTGGGGCAGACCCTCCATGACCGTTCACCAAGGGGGAGATGGTCCGATGCGCCCCAGCCAGCAGATGCGCGACCTCGACATCGTTCAGTACGGCGCGCCCGTCCTGCGTGACCCTGGCCCCCCTTCGCACTCCCCGATGAGCGGGAAACCATCGACGACGACGTCGGTCAGCTCCGACGTCATGGAGCGCATCCGCCGCACGCACGACTTCTCTGGCAAGGGCCTTGGCCTGGCTGCCCCGCAGATCGGCATCGGCCGGTCCGCAGCCGTCGTCCAACCTCCTGGATCCGCCCCCCTCGTTCTGCTCAACCCCCGTATCACCGACGCCTCCGAGGACATGGACGAGAGGTTCGAAGGGTGCCTGTCATTCTTCGACGTACGGGCACAGGTTCCCCAACCCCTGCGGATCACGGTGGAAACGATGACAGCAGCGGGCAGTACCGAGAAGGCCGTCTACGAGCGGGGCGACGCGCGGCTCATCGCGCACGAAATTGATCACCTCGACGGACTTCTGCTGATGGACCGGATGCGGCCCGGCGTGAGACCGGTCCCGGTCGAGGAGTACCGCAGGACGGCCGAGCCCACTGGCCGGCCCTGGTCGTACGAGTAGAAGAGGCGGGGCCGACCGTGGGCGGCGCGACATCCTCGCGGTGCTCCCCCCAGCGGCCGATGGGGGGGAGCACCGCGATCCGACGCGACACCAAGAGGCTCTGGCCGGTCAGGCGCGCGGGCGTTCTCAGAAGGCCGTGCGGATGTCGCTGCGCGGGTCCCCGTCTACAAGCCGGTCCTCGTAGAGCCCGTCCTGCGCCCGGCGTCGCCATGGTCGGGCGTACCGGAGGGCCACGTCGATGTCCGGGTCGGCCGAGTCGAGGTCGATGTCCGCGACCGCCAGCGCGGGCTGCCCGTCGGCGGGGCACTGCGCCAGCCACCGGCCGCCGGGCGCCACGATCCCGGACGGCACCGTGGCGCTGAACTGCGCCGGCACGGCGTAGCCAAACCAGTAGCAGTACAGCGTGCCGTAGGCCTGGGCGACGCGCGCCCTCGGAGCATCGTCGACCATCACGGAGAGCAGAACGCAGTCGACGTCCAGGCGCTCGTACTCGGCGAAGAGCGGCGGGAAGTTCGCCTCCACGCACAGCGCGCAGCCGATCCGCATGCCGTCCACCTCGAAGACGAGCGGCTCGCGGCCCGGGGTGTACAGGTAGGAGACCTCGGTATGCGACAGGAGCCGCTTGTCGTACCTGGCGACCAGCTCGCCACGGTCGGAGACGATGAAGAGGCTGTTGTGGGGCCTGTTCGGCGGCGTGAGCGGGTGTAGCGACCCGAACGCCGTCCACATCCGTAGTTCCCCAGCCAGCGCAGCGATCGACTCGGCCTCCTCGCGCAGGACGTCCCAGGCGGCACGGCTCCAGTTGGCCGGTACCAGCCCGCCGTCCGGGCCGGCCACCATCACGTGCTTGCTCGGATAGACGATCGCCCCCTCGGGGAACTGCACCAGCCGCGCACCCGCCCCGGCTGCCTCCGCCATCAGGGCCCGGATCTCCTGCCCGGCCGCTCGAAGTGCTCCTCGGTCAGTGGGATCTTCCGGCACCGTGCTCTGGGCGACCGCCAACCGCAAGGTCCGTGACCCGTTGGGGCGTTGGTCGAGTGCAGGAGTCGGCATCATCTCTCTCCGATCAGCAGGGGCTTGCTCGTGGGCGGTGAAGGTGCCCCGGGGGTCAGGCGGCCAGCCGGGCCGGGTCGCACTTCGTGGGTCCTGGGGTGAGGCGGGTGAAGTGTTCGGTACGGATGATCTGGGCGCGGTCTGCTTCGGGGAGGCGGGCGAGGATGCCGGGCAGGGGCCGCTCACGGGCGACCTCACCGCGATGCGCGAGGATCGCGCGCCACTTCGCGTCGGTCCAGGGGGTGACGTCGACGCTGGTGGTCACGTATGAGTCCGGCACCGCGAGCACCTCCTTTCCCACACCTTCGAGCAGCGGGCGGAGCAGGCCGACGCCGGACTCGGGGTGGGTGGCGGCGTACAGCGCGGCCGGCTGCCACGGGGGGCCCGCTTCCAGATACAGGCGGGCAAGTCCGGCGGCTTCGACGGCGAGCAGGGTGATCTGGTGGGTGCGTACGTGGTCGGGGTGGCCGGTCAACTGGCCGACCGCGTCATGGGTGACGACGATGTCGGGACGGAAGTCCCGGATGTGGGCGACGAGGCGGCCGATGGCCTCGTCGAAGGGAGCGTCGACGAGCCGGGGCTGGGCGGGCGCGGCCTCGGGGTTGCGGGCATCGCCGTAGCCGAGCAGGCGTGGGGAGCCAGCGCCCAGGACGGCGAGGGCGTCCGCGAGTTCGGGCGCTCGGCGGCTGTCGGGGGCCCAGGTGGCGGTGACGACCGCCGTGCGGGCGCCGGCGGCGTGGTGCTGCGCGAGCACGCCGCCGGCTAGAAGACTCTCATCGTCAGGGTGCGCGAACACTGCCAGCAGCGAAGGGAGGGACGGGTGGTTCACGGCGAAGAGGTCTCCTTGAGGTGGTAGATGGAAGGGAGGCCGGGTGATCGGCGGCGGCGAGTCGGTAGACGGTGCGCCAGCTCACCAGGCGCCGCGGCTGCGTGTGCCGCGTCGTCCAGCCGACGGGCTTGGGCAGGTGACTGTCACGGCTGGCTCTACGGGCATCGGGCCCTGAAGAGGCTGACCCCATCACGTCCTTCCTGCCGGGGGCTCCGGTTCAGAACAGGGCTCGTTGCTCCGCTTCGGGGGCTGCGTGCGGCCGCCGGTTGGGCTGCAATCCGGCTACCGCGTCCAGTTCGAGCAGAGTGCTCCACCGCCCGTCGGCGCATCCGTCGTCCAGTAGCCGGACCAGCACCTGGGTGGTGACCTCGACATCCGGCATGGCCCGGTGCCGTCCGGCCGGCTTGGGGATGCCGTAGTAGCCGAGCAGACCATCCAGCCCGTAGGAGCCGAGCCCGGGCACCGCGGCCTTGGCCAGACGCAGCGTGTCCAGCAGTGGCGTGCCAGCGAGTACAGGACAGTGCTCGGCCTGTCGGCCGATGATCCCGGCCTCCGTGGAGGCATGATGGGCGACCAGCCGGTACGGCGGCGCGGTCAGGCGGGCGTCGAGCCGCGCCAGCACTTCGGCGACCGGACGTGCCGTGGAGAGCATCTGCTGGGTAATGCCCTTGAGCTGGACGTCCCGCGCGGTCACGGGAACGTCGGCGGGCGGCCGCATCAGCTCCTCGAACCGGTCGACCTCCACCAACCGGTCGCCTACGGGGCGCAGGGCCAGCGCTGCGACCTCGATCGGCTCGGCAGGCCGTCCCGCCGGAGTGAGGCCTTCGAAATCGACCACCAAAAACGTCGTGGCAGCGAAGCGGGGATCGTTCACCAGCGCGTTCACGGTGCCACCTCCTGCCGGAACGCCCCGGCATCCGAGCGGGCGCGGCCGTAGGAGACACAGACCTCTCGGGTGCGGTTCTCGATGTCTGGCACCGGATGCTTCCTCCTGGTCACGGGGTCAGGGCCGCAGGGCGTAGCAGCGCAGGACGTCGAGGTCGGCGGTCCGTACGCAGGACCAGCCGGTTGTCAGCAGTTCGGTGTCCAAGGGGGAGATCCCGAGCTTCTGGAGGGCCGGGTTGGTGGTCGTGCGGCGGCCAGCGATCTCGGTGACGACCCAGAAGACTCCGCCGGGCGCGAGGATGCGCCGGATCCGGTCGAGGAAGGCCAGCTTGTCGTCGATCCACCGGTAGACCAGGCGGCAGGTGATGAGGGCATAGGCCGGGTGCGCAAGGACGGTGAGGTCGGCGGTGGTGATGTCCAGGCACTGCCAGGCCGGCCCCGGGCCGGGTCCGGGGTTAATGTCGTGGGCGGCGGCGAGTGCTACCGCGCTGGGGGAACAGTCGATGCCGGTCGTCAGGTAGCCGAGCTCGTGGTGGACGTGGCGGGCCAGGGCGCCGTCGCCGCTGCCGATGTCGAGGGCAAGACGGCCTTTGCCGGGAGCCAGGTGCTCGGCCATCAGCTGTTTCTCGGCCGTGCACACCTGCCGGTAGCGGCGGCCGCCTGCCCAGAGCGGCTCCCAGTACGCGGCGGGCAGGGAGTGGCCGTCCTGGCCCGGTGCTGTCGTGCTCACTGTGTGGCCTCCTCGGCGTGCGTGAGAGGACCGTCCGGTCCGGTGGCCCAGTCCCAGGCGCCGATGTAGGCCGCCACCCCGCTCCGGCGGGTCTCCATGACGGCCGTCAGCCGGTCGAAGTCCTT
The DNA here is from genome assembly GCF_044386545.1 of Streptomyces sp. NPDC020489. Classification (NCBI taxonomy): domain Bacteria; kingdom Bacillati; phylum Actinomycetota; class Actinomycetes; order Kitasatosporales; family Streptomycetaceae; genus Streptomyces; species Streptomyces sp. NPDC020489. The sequence continues at coordinate 180,664 of NZ_JBIRUZ010000016.1, read as the reverse complement.
CACCGACATCAGCGCTTGCCACTGCTCCAGGCGCATTGCCCGTAGCTCGTCGTGCTCCTCGGGGGTGAGGACGATGCTCGCGAGCTGCTCGTCGGTGAGCCGCCAGCCGTCGAACACGAAGGTGCTGGTCGACGCCGGGAATCCGGGCCCGGGTAGGCCGAACACCGCCGCCAGCAGCCGCGGCGGTCCGGACATCTCCAGCCTGGTCTCCTCGGCGGTCTCGCGGACCGCGGCCTCCCATGGCCGTTCGCCTGCCTCCGTCGTTCCGCCGGGCCACTGCCAGGGGTGCTCGGGGCTGTAGACGCTGTGGAGCTGCACGGGCTGGTCGTGTTCGTCGGTGAAGAACACGCTGGCGGACACGACGGCCTTCGGCAGCGCCGCGGCGTACTCCTCTGGATCGAGCCTCTTCTCGTTCATCGCGCGCCCCCGTCCCGGGCCTGCGGGAGCTTCGTCATCCGCATGAGGGCCGGATCGCGCGCGAAGCCGAACTGCTCATACAGCGGCGCGGCCTCCTTGCTCGCGTGCAGCTCGTAGAGCGTTACCCCCTCCTGCTCCAGTACGTCCAGCAGCGCGGACACGGCCGCTCGGGCGAGGCCGCGCCGCCGGTGGGCGGGTTCAGTGGCCACGACGTGGATTCGGGCGGCCAGCCCCTTGGGGTACTTCGGGGCCGACAGGACGGGGTGGACCAGTGCGAGCGCGCAGGCGGCCAGCCCGCCGCCCGGCGCGTCGACGACGCAGGCGCGGGCATCGCCCCCGGGCTGCAGCCGGGATGCGAGCTGGTCGCGGCAGATGCCGAGCCACTCCTCGTCGAGAGGCTCGCTCAGGACGAGCTGAGAGCGCAGCCGCGTGATCTCAGCGGCGTCGTCCGCAGTGCCCGGCCGCGGAACGGGCCTTGTCCCGGTGCCTGGTACGTCGGTGCTATGCGTCATCGCGGGTCGCCTCCGTCGATCACGCGGGAAGCGTGCGCCGCAGCGCCGGCGCGGCAGCGCAGGAGGGTGCGGCGCCCCCGTTCGACCAGTTCCGGGTCGCCGGTCTTGCTCCCGAAGGCGATGCCGGACACCGCGTCCAAGACCGTCTCCACCAGCAGGCGCGCCCACTCGTCCTCTGTGAGACGCCGGCCGTACCCATCGAAGAACGCCTCGTAGAGGTCTTCCCGGCCGTCGAAGCTGTCGAGGAGACGGACCAGATCCCGTACGGCGGACTGGGGTTCGCTGCGCTCGAAGTCGATGACCCGCAGGGTGCCGTCACCGGACCGGCGCAGGTTGCGGAGCTGTAGATCGCCGTGGGTCACCACCGCTTCGACCGCCGGCAGCCGCACGGCACTGTTCACGACCGACCGCACGTACTCCTCGTCACCCGGCCTCAGATGCGGCCGCGCCCCTTCCAGGTGCCGCTCCAGCTTCGCGTACGGGACGACCGGCGCCGTCCCGGGCGCCGCCGGAAGGGGGCTCGCGTGGATGCGGGCCGTGAGATGGCCGATCGCCCGGAACACCCGCCGCTCCTCGTCCGACGGCAGCACCACGCCGTGCAGCGGGCGGCCCTCGACGGCGGTCAGGACGATCGCCCGTAGCGTCGCGTCGGCCGCCACCAGCCGGGGACCGGCGCCCCCGAGCCCCGGCACCCATTCGCGCAGGGCCGTGACCTCCCGGCCGTGGAAACGAGCATTCTGGTGGATCTTGACAAACCACACCCCGCCCGAAGCGTCCTGCGCGCGCCACACCCGGCTGGCGGTCCGGGCCCAGGACACGTCCGTCCAGGCGGTGATCCGGCCGACCGCCCGCTCGGCGAACTCTCGTACCTCCCGCCCAGGACGCGGCTCACCGCCGCCCGGGGCGGGCACGAGGCGGAGCCGGTCGACAGCCGGGTCGTGTTTGATCGGATCGCCCGGCTCCTGGAAGTGCAGCGCCACGGGAACACCGGCCCGATAGGCCTCCAGCCCCGCGCGGCAGTAGGCGACCATCGGCTCCGGCAGAGCGTCGAACGCAAACCAGTCCATGGCGTCGCACACCTTGGGCTCCCTGACCTCCGGCGTCCCGGACCAGCGGTGGACCTCGAAGAAGAACCCGACCCGCGCGCTCCCGGCCGGCGCCCGGTGGTGGACGGTGACTGCGGCACGCACGTCGTCCGGCTCCACCACCAGGCCCGTCTCCTCGTACGTCTCGCGCACGAGCGCGGTGACGACGTCCTCGAAGGGCCCGTCGACGTGACCGGATGGGAAGTGCCAGTGCCCCGCGGCATAGACGGTCCCGGCGCGCCGCGACAGCAGCACCTCCGGCCCCTTGCCCCCCTCTCGGACGGCGATCAAGTGCACGTCCACCGGCACCGCGTGCCGCTCGCCGCCGCTCACCGGGCACCTCCCGGCCGGCGGGCGAGCAGGACGTCGAACACCCCGTCCTCGACGAGCCCGTCCTCCTGCGCCGCGTGCTGCTCCAGCAGGGCCCGGGCCTCGGCCTCGAACCGGGGATGCCGGTCGCCGAAGAGGTCGGGGCGGGCGAAGCTGGTGCTGCGCAGGTAGCCGACCACCTTGTCCTGGGTCCACACGCGGCGGAGCGGGAAGAGATGCTCCTCGACGTCGCTGAACGGCGACTCGGCCAGGTCGTCTTCGTACCGGCGGCCCGGCTCCGCGTAGACCCCGCTGGTTCCGGCGCGACGTTCGGCGCCGAGGTAGGACTGGATCAGCTCCCGCAGCGCGACGGTCCACGGCGCCGGATGGGTCCAGAGGCTGCCGTCGCCCATGATCGCCAGCGTGGCGCCGGGGGAGGTGACACCATTGGCCATGGCCAGGACGGCCGGGCGGTCCATCCAGTGAAAGGCCCGCGCGCAGGTGACCAGATCAGCCCGGTATCCCTCCTCGGGCGCGGTGAACTCCTCGGCCCGGACGGGATGGAAGGCGGCGGACCGGCCCGCGAGAAGAGGGCGGAGGGCGAGATCGGCCTGGTCGAGCATGTCCCGGTTGGCATCTACCAGGTCCAGGCGTGCGAGCTGCGGCAGGGCGGGCAACAGGGCGGCCGGCACCTGGCCGGTCCCGGTGCCCAAATCGAGCAGAGCCGGACCGCGGATGCCGCGCACGGTGTCGGCGAGCAGGTGGACGACTTCGTCGGGGAGGCCGGGGCGGTGCCGGCCGTAGGCATCCGCCGTGGCGTGGAAGAGGCTCACAGGGCTTTCTCCGTGTGGTGCTCGGTCGGGCAGGGGGCGGCGGGTTGGTGGGGCACCGGCGCGAGCGGAGGCAGGACCCACGCCAGGGCGCGCAGGCCAGTGCCGGAGGCGACGTGCTGTGGCCCGCTGTCTTCCGGCACGGTCACCCGGTACCTGTCGGGCCGTCCGGCCAGGACCCAGCGGGCGTGCACCTCCTCGAGTTCGGCCCACACGTCCCGGGGCCCGTGGACGCGGACGGTCGACTCGCCGGGACCGGCGACCGCCCAGGAGTCCTGGTCGGGGGCGGTGATCGTCATCGTCTCGGCCTGGAAGTCGCGGACGAGACCGGGAGCGAGGTAGGCGGCCGCGAGCCAGAAGCCGTACGCGTCGTCCGGCGGCGGCGCGAGCCGGGTCGGGCGCGGTACGCCGGGGTCGGCCGTCATTCGGGGCCTCATCGTCACGGCGCTGAGCCACCGGTAGCCGAGCATGGGCCGGTATCCGCGCGGCCGCCCTCGCAGCACTGCCTCGATCTCGCCGGCCCCGGTACGGGTGGCCAGGAGCTGTCCGGGCCAGCTCGGGGTGAGGGTGGTGAGCGTCGTCAGCAGCCGCCCGCCGGGCGCGAGCTGCTCCACCCACGCCGGCGGGACGCAGGGCACGCCGATGCCGGAGTGGATCCGGTCGAACGCTCCGCCCGCCGGGTGCCCATCGAGAGCATCGCCCTCCACGACCGTCGCGCCCAGACCGAGCCGGTCGAGGTTGCGCTGGGCGAAGGCGGCCATGTGGCCGTCCCGTTCGACGCCGGCGGCGAGGCGGGGGCCGGTGACGGCGGCGGCGAGCGCGAGGGAGACTCCCGGGCCCGGGCCGAGCTCCAGGTACCGCTGCCCAGGACCCAGTTGGAGTGTCTGGAGAGCTTCGACGGTGGCTTGGCCGTAGGTCGACATCGACGTCATGTTCCCGCCGGTCACCGGCCCGCGTACGAGGGCATCGAGCGGCTCCCCGTCGCGCTGGAGCAGGACCGACTCACCGCTGTGGATCAGGTCGAGCCACTCGGCCCGGTCGTCCGGGTGCGCTCCGTCGAGCAGGCGCCACTCGATCGGCTCGACGCCCGGATCGCTCACCCGTACGTACGCGTGGGGAAGCAGCACCTCCCGCGGCACCGACAGCAGCGCCTCGCGCAGCCGGACATCGGTCAGCACGCCGTCGGCCTCAAGACGCTCCACCATGGCGGCGCGGCGCGCACCTGTCGTGGTGGACAGGTCAGCAGACATGACGGTCCTCTTCCTGACGCGGTGGATAGCAGGGCGCCGGCGCAACGGGCATGACGGTCAGGCAGCGGGCCCCAGACGCCTGCAGCGGGCAGCCCCGCGCGCCGCGCGAAGGGGCAGCGTAGGCGGCGCCGACCGCCGCGAAGCCGCTCAACGCTCCCACCCCAGTTCGCTGTAGGAGCGACCGGCCCGGATGCCCTCGATCGCGACACGGGTGTAGGGGACGATCGGCTCCGGCAGGTCCTTCGCGTCCCACCACTCCCAGGCGAGGCACCGGTCGGGTTCGCGTACCTCGGGGGTGCCCTCCCAGTGGCGGGGGCGGAAGAAGAGCTGGATTCTCGGCCGGGCTCCGGGCCTGTCCACCGTGTGCACCGTGTGGACGAGCTCGAGGTCGGCCGGATCGATGATCAGCCTGGCCTCTTCGTAGGCCTCGCGCGCGAGGCCGGCGGTCGCCGCCTCCGCCTCCAGGTGTCCGGCGAGGGCGTGCCACGTCCTCCCTGCATACGCCGAGTCCGGGTGCCGCAGCCCCAGCAGGACCTTGCCGTCCTGTTCTAGGTGGAGGTGGACGCCGACGACGTGCAGCACGGTCCCGGCCGGGGCCTCGCCGGGCAGAGGGCGAGCCGCGTCCGGGGGCTCTTCCACGGTGGGGTGTTCGGCCGCGTGGCGGCGGATCAGGTCTCCGAGTCCGGGGCTGAGCCGAAGCCGGTCGAGGGTGTCGACGGTGAACCACTTCAGCAGGACGCCTTCGCGGAGATCCACCGCTTCGGCGTCCCCGCTCCAGCGCCCGGCGTAGACGCTGATGGGCACGGCAAGGCCGTCGACGCTCGTTGCCTCCTGGACGGCGAACGGCACCAGTTCCGCGGGCTCTAGACCCGGTACCTCCTCGGCAAGCTCACGTCGCAGTGTCGCCTCGAGGCTGGCATCGTCCCGCGACCTTTTGCCTCCCACGAGGGCCAGGACCCAGGGCTCCCACATGCCCTCCCGGTCATCTCGTAGGTGCAGAAGGTACCGGCCGGCTCCGTCGTGGATCAGGGCGTTGGCGCTGACGGGCTCCGGGCGCCCGTCGAGGCCGTCCGCCTCGGCGGCCAAGAGCTTGGCCCGCAGCGTCGGGGATCGCACGTCGGCGTACGGGAGCCACTGGGCTCCGGCGACTTCCTTGTCCTGCAGATCGAGCGTGGGCGGTTGCTCGTCGGTGAGGTAGAACGCGAAGCGGACATCGAAGTGCTGGTGAGCGGGCTCGCCCTTGGCCGGGTTGGCGTCGATGTCATGCACGTCCACGTCGATCGGCTCGTCGAGGAACTGCGGGGTCAGGCAAAGGTCGCCGGGGCGCAGCCCGGCCTCTTCGCACACCTCGCGCACGGCCGCGGCCAGGAGCGTACGGTCACCCGCCTCAGCGTGGCCGCCGGGGCAAAGGAGTAGCCCTGTCACCCGATGGCCGATGTGGAGCACCCGGCGGTCGCGGTCGATGACTACGGCGCTGCAGGTGACATGGCCGGGCAGCGTGGCACGGCGGGACGGCTCCTCGGTGCCGTCGAGGACAGCCAGCAGCCCTTCCAGGGAAGGTCGTTCCTCGGCATGCCAGCTGAGGTAGGTCTCGATGGTCGCGCGGATGTCAGAGCGGGAGGGCGGCACGTGATCACCTCGGGACGTGTGGGACGGGATGTACGGGCTGGGAGGGAGAGGCGCGCGCCTGGCGGCAGGTCCGCCGATGACGGCTCCGGGCCGGGGGCCGTGTGCAGGTGGATGCTCACGGGCCACCTTCCGAGGCGCGGTCGGGCCGCACATCCACGGCGACTGCGGGATGGGGGACGGTCGGCCCCGACGGCGTCGGAGGTGTGACGGCCTCGGCTGAAGGAGAAGCCACGGCGGGTGAGCTGGGCATGTCCAGCAGACTGCGCAGCGGGGAGCGGTAGAGGACCACGAGGGGGACGAGGAGGAGGCAGGTGCCGGCGACCAGGGTGGGGCGCACGCCGATCCAGGTGCCGAGCCCGCCGGCGAGGAGCGCGGCTACTGGCCGGGCCCCGGAGGTGAGCCAGGTACTCGCGGCCTGCATGCGGGCCTGCATGCCGTCGGCGGTGACGACCTGGCGAATGGTGCGCTGGGTCGTCCCCGCGGCCGCGGCACAGGCCAGCTGAAGGAACAGCGCACCACCGATGGCGAACTGCCAGACCAGGTCCGGGGAGGCGAGGAGTAAAGGGATCTGGGTGAGCGGGGTGATCGCGAGGGCGGCGAGCATCATCGGCCCGGGCCCGTACCGCGCCGCGAGCGAGGGGGCGGCCAGAGCGCCGGCCGCCGCGCCCAGGGCTCCGATGCCCAGGACCACGCCGAAGGCGGTCGCGCCCATGGCGAGGGACCGGAGCAGGTACAGCGCCCACAAGGTATTGAGGAGCGCCAGGGCAAACGACGTCGTCGCGTTGACGAGGGTCAGGGTGCGCAGCCGGTGGTCGCCGTTCACGTAGCGCAGGCCCTCACCGATCTCGGTGTGCAGACGCCGGACTTCCGCTGCCGGCCGGGCGCTTTCGGGGGCCTGGATGCTGGCGGTGCACCAGGCGCTGACGAGGTAGGACAGGACATCCCCGAGAAGCGCCCGGGCCGGGCCGAGGAGGGCGGTCAGGGCGGCGCCGAGGTTGCTGCCCGCGGTGGCGGCGATGGCGAAGAGGCTGCCGACGCGGCTGTTGCTCCGCTGGAGCAGGGACCGGTCGACCAGGCTGGGCAGGAAGCTGATCGCGGCGGCATCGTGCAGCACCCCCGCCGCGCCTTGCACGACCGCGACCACCATCAGCTGGGTCAGGGACAGCCGGTCGAGCGCGTCCGCCACCGGCACGCTGGCCAGCGCGGCGGCGCTGACCAGGTCGCCAGCGATCATCTGCCTCCGTTTGGAGTGTCGATCGGCGAGAGCCCCGGCGTGCAATGCCAGCAGTGCGGGCGGCAGTTGGCCCAGGAACGTCAGCCAGGCGACCTCGGCGGTGGTCGCATCCAGTTCGAGCACCGCCAGCACGGGGATCACCATGCTGCTGATCGAACTGCCGGTCACGCTGGCTGCCTGCCCGGTCAGGTAGCGGCGGAAGTTGCGGTGCCGCCACAACGACGGCCGGGTGCCGGGAGAGGAGGAGGGGTCAGTGGAGGAAGTCATGGAGCACCTCCTCGGCCTCCGGCAGGCGCTCGCACAGCTCGGCCATGGCCGCCTGCCGGTTGCGGCCGTACGCCTCGAGTTCGGGGGTGACGGCGGCCGGGTCGTCGACGGCCTCGGACAGGGGATACACCGAGCAGGCCAGGTATCCGGCGGCAAGGCGGGGCACGGCTAGGAGCTCTTCGGCCGGCAGCGCCGGGTTGGCTGCCCGGCAGGCAGCGACAGCTTCGGCGAGGCCGGTAGGCCACTGCGGCTGCGCCAGGACAGTGCGCGGGTCCAGGACGATCCGCCCGAGCTCCCAGGCGGGGCTGCGGTGACCGGGCGGTCGGAAGTCGATCAATGCCGCCACCTGCTGCCCGCGAAGGAGCAGGTTGGGCGAGGCCAGGTCTCCGTGGACGGTCTGCACGTCAACGTCGTCGGCAGCCCTTTGACCATGGCGGCCACGGCAGGCAGCGCGTCGAGCCGCTGGGCGGCGGTCTCCCGTGCCCAGGCGGGAAAGCCCGAGGCGGGCGGCCTCTTGGCGAAGAGGACGAGCAGCCGGTCAAGGCGCTGCCGGGCCCGCTTCACGTCGCAGACTTCCCGGGCGGGCACACGGCGCGGAGGCCCGGCCGGGTGCCGGGCCAGGGTCCGGTGCAGGCACCCGACGGTCTCGCCCACCGCGGCCCACCGATCGCCGGACAGGCCGCCCTCCGCCGTCTGCGTGTCCTCGACGAACGCCGCGACCGGCACCGCCATGTCGCCGGCGGCCGCGATGAGGTCACCTTCCAGGGTCTTGCGTACTACCGGCACCGGGATCCGGCCGAGCAGCGCGAAGTCGCCGAGCTCGAGCGCCTGGCGCTCCGCGTCCAGATCGGTGCCCGCCGGGTAGGCCTTCATGAACCACCGGGCTCCGTCGCTGTCCCGGGCCACGTAGTTGCGAGTGGCGGTCCCCGCAGGACCTTCGCCGACCAAGGTCGGGACGATCCGGTAGAACAGCGTCAGGATCCCCGCCACGACCATCACGTCCGACTCTGAGGCGTTCATCGCGGCGCCCCCGGGTGGCCGGAGGGATGCAGCAGCTGGCGCAGTGCTCGGGCATCCGCCTGCAAACGCTCCTCGTCCTGCTGTCCGAGATCGAGCGCGTCGAAGGGGAGCGGGCCGCCCGGCGCTGGATCCGTTCCGGCTTCACGTCGCGGAACGCAGTGCCAGTGGGCGTGCGGGATCTGGTTCCCCAGCAGCAGGTAGTTCATCTTCAGCGGCTCGTAGAGCGCCTCCACCGCGCGGCCCAGGGCCAGGACGTCGCGCCAGAAGGCGGCCGTCTCCTCCTCGTCCAGCTCGGTGGGTTCGGCGATATGACGGCCGGTGTAGATCACGACGGCATACCCGCGGACGTGGCCGCTGCGCCACAGGTAGGCGTTGCTGACCTCCCCGCGCCGTACAAGCAGGCCCCAGCCGATGTCGTCGGCGTCGAAGTCGTTCTGGCACATCGGGCAGCCAGCGCCGACCCGGTGCGCGGTGAAGTCCGTTGGCCAGGCGCTGCTGGCTGGCGAGTGCGCGGACTGGGCCTGAGGGGGGTCGGGGATCATGCTGCCTCCCCGGCGGTGCGCTGCTGGAGTTCCCACAGAGAGCGGAACAGCCCCGGCTCGCGGGTGAGCTGCGCGTAGGTCCCCTCCTGCACCAGGCGTCCCTCGTCGAGGACGACGATGCGGTCGGCCACAGCGACATTGGTGAGCCGGTGCGTGATCAGGAGAATGGCCCGGTCCTTGGCCAGCTCCCGCAGTCCGGTGAAGACGTGGTGCTCAGCTCGGGCGTCGAGGGCGGCCGTGGGCTCGTCCATCACCAACAGGGCCGCATCGCGGTGGAAGGCCCGGGTGAGCACGACGCGCTGCCACTGCCCGCCGGACAGCTGCTGGCCGCCGAACCACTCGGAGGTCAACAGGGTGTCGAGGCCGGACCGGAGAGCGGGCAGCATGTCGGCGGCTCCGGACGCCGCGCAGGCCGCCAGGACGGCGGCGTCACTGCGGTCGCCCTGCCCGAAGGTGATGTTGTCCCGCAGGGTCAGCGGCAGGTACGTGTACCTCTGCGGGGCCAAGGCCACGTGTTTCCAAGCCTTCCAGGGCTCCATCTCGGTCGTGGTCGTGTGGTCCCAGGCCACCTCGCCGGAGGTGGGCAGGAGCAGGCCGCAGATCAGCCGGGACAGCGTGGACTTCCCCGATCCGTTCTCTCCGACCAGGGCCACGATCTCTCCGCGCCGTACCTGCAGCGACACCCCGCTCAGGCTGTCCCGCTCGGCGCCGTCGTATCGGTAGGTGACGTCGCGGACCTCGAACCGCTCCGGGGCCGCGGACAGCGTCTTCGTCCCGCGAGAGCCGGCCATGGCCTGGCCGTGGGCGTTGTCGAGGAAGTTCTGCCAGTCCTGCACGTACCAGCCGGTGCGCACCAGCCGGGCGCCGCCGTTGATGATGCCGCGGACGGATCCGGTCGCCGTCTGGAGGGCGAAGACCGCGCCTCCTCCGGCCGCCAGGTCCATGCGCCCGGAGGCCAGGAGCCACAGCAGCGCAGCCCACACCGCGGCCGAGGCCACCCCGCCGGCGGCCGCGCCCGCGAGGCCCATCCACGCGCCCGTATCCGCGGCCTTGCGTTCGGCGGCGTTGACCGAGGCGGCGAGCCGCCGATACCGGCCGAGGAGGAACGGGCCGGCCAGGCAGGCGCGCATCTCCTCGCTGGACTCCATGTAGGCCATGTGCCAGCGCAGCTTGTGCAGCATCCGGCGCCGACCCGAGGTCTCCAAACCGGCCAGGTACACCACGCGTGCGGCCCGCACGTAGGCGGCCGCCTGGGGCAGGCACGCCAGCAGCAGCAAGGGGAGGAGGAGCGGGTGGATCACGGCGAGGACGGTGGCTCCGGCCGCGAGGGTCGCGGTGGCGGCCAGCACGTCTTGGGCTTCCTCCACGAGGTCTGGGGTGACCTGGGAGCCGCGGTCGGCGATGTCGTAGAAGTCGTTGTAGCCGGGCTGATTGTTCGCGGCGAGCTCGGCGCCGAGCGCCGCCTCGATCATGGTGAGTTCCGCGGCCCGGGCCAGGAAGGGCCGCAGCCGCCCGGTCAGCCACGTCACCGTGATGCCCAGCAGAGCGCGAAGGCCGGTCGCCGCTGCGATGACGGCCAGCTGCGGGGCCGCCTCCCACAGCCGGTCGGAGATGTCGCCGGAGGAGATCAGCGCGGTCAGGGTCCCGGTGACGGCCAGCAGGCCCAAGGCCGCGAGCACGCCGGTGCCGACCTGGCAGGCCAGCAGGCCGGCCGTCGCGACCCGGTCGACCCGCCAGGCCATCTTCAGGGACCGCAGCACCAGCGCGGGCAGGCGCCGCGCCATCGTGACGGTCGTCATCTGCGCACCAGCCTGAAGCCGAGAGGTATCCCGGTAGAGGAACTCCTCCTCCTGCGGCGTGCTCACAGCATCTTCCGGAGGGCCCGCCTCCGATACGTTCTCGCCCTGCTGCTCGGATGTACTGCTTGTGCTCAAGCTGTCCCCCGATCTGTCGGTCACGGCTGGTCCGTGATGCTCAACGAGCTGGCCGAGATATCGAACTGGTGTGTTTCAGTCGCTCCCGATTTCCCGAGATAGAGCGGGTGGTGGCACGTGGAAGATGCACGAACCCGTCCGGCGCAACGGGTCTGCCGAGCTGCGTGGTTGGCCGAATCGCCGAGGTTCGCACCGGCGGGCGGGTGTGGCCTGGTGGGCTGGCCGCAGCAACGCCGTAATGGCCGCGCGCCGCCGCACGGGGTCGATATCGTGGTGCCGGTGCGGATGATGGATGCCGAGTTCGGTTCCACGACCTTCGTGGTCGTCGATGTGGAGATGCGTCGCCAGCCCGGCGGCCTTGTTCCGGCGGCCGTAGCCGCCCTCGCTCTCAGCGGGGCGGACTTCCAGCCCTTGTGGCGGGTTCACCAGGAGATCCGCGAGGAGCTTCATTCCTCCTGGAAGAAGCCGCGGCCGCCTCGACTGCCTCACGAACTCCCAGAGGGGTCCGCGGGACTCGCCCTGCGGGAGATCGAGCGGCATGTCACGGCGCAGCCGCATCGGATCGTCGCCGCGCTGGGCTTTATCGAGGCCTCGCTGCTGCACACCGAGCGGGCCGCGTGCCCGCGTCTGGCCTCCCTCACCCGCTGGGACGCGGTGGAGCTCGCTCGAACCGCCTGTCCCGGCGTCGAGGGAGGGTTCGAGGAGCTCGCCCGGTATCTGGGTGTGCGGCTGCCTCCGGGACCCCGGCCCGCCACCCAGGAGGCCTGGGCGGTGGCCCAGGTGTTTCGACACGCGGTCAAGCGCGGTACGGCCGAGGGCCGGTGGTCGACCTTCGCTCAGCTGGAGGAGATCGCCGGGACCGCGGCGAAGCCAGTCGAGGAGAAGTACCTTCCGCCGCCCACGGTCCAGGGCTCGCTGTTCGGCTGACGGCCCCGGTTCCGGCCCGGGCCCCGGGGTCGGGCCGGTCATGCCCGGCGTGCGACGACGATGCATCGCGTGCTGTCGCCGGTGAGAGGGCTGCCGTCATACCCGCCGAACGTGCCGTGAACCGTGAACCCGGCTTCGGCGAACGCCCCCCGGAGCTCCTCTGGGGTGTAGAGGCGCGAGGAGCTGTGGAACGGTTCGACGTGGCCGTCCTCGTAGCGGGTGGACATGCGGCTGTTGAGCCGGGCGGTCGCCGGGTCCCAGGTGGTGTGCACGGTGGTCGTCGCCTCAGGACCTTTCAGGATCCGGGTGCCCACCTTGGCCGTGGCGCTGTTGGGCGGGAAGTGATCCATCCCCAGGAGGGCGCCGGGCCGCAGGACACGGGCGGCCTCCTTCAACACGACGAGGTCTTCCTCGGGGGTATCGAGGAACCCGAAGCTCCGCAGCATCAAGACGGCGTCGGCCGAGGCGTTGTGGAAGGGCAGCGCCCGGACGTCGGCGCGTACGAAACGGGGGCGCCGGCCGTTGGCGCCTGCCGACGAGGCGGCGTGCGCGAGCATGTCGGGGGACAGGTCCACCCCGACGGTGCGGGGGAAGCCGCGCCGGGTGAATTCGTGCGTGTGACGGCCGAAGGCGCAGCACAGATCGAGGATCGCCTGGCTGGGCTGAAGGCCCATATGGTGGATGAAGAAACCGACACTGCGGCGGGTCTTGGCGTGGTTGTGGTGGCTGTAGCGCTGGTGGGGGCCGCGGCCACGGTAGTTGGTGATCCACCAAGGTTCTTGATCGGGTACGGCTTGGGCGCGGGGCATGGCACTCCGAGGGCGCAAGAGGACGGGACGGTGGAGCTCTGGCTCGTGCGCGCGGCGCCCCGTCCACGGGCATGGACAGGGGCACCGCGCGGGTCACCCCGGGATGAGGCCGGGCACGGGAACGAGCAGGCCGTCACGGACGGCGAGGACCCGCATGCCGGCCTCCAATGCGGACGTGATGCCGTCCGGCGCGTCGTCGACGGCCAGGCACCGGGAGGGCGCTCGCCCGATCAGCCGGGCGGCCTCCAGGTACGCGTCGGGGGCCGGCTTCCCGCGCGCCACCGATTCGGCCGTCACCACGACCGGCAGGAGCTCGCCGAGGTCCAGCCGGTCGATGAGGGGATGGATGAGAACTCCGGCCGCGGCGGAGGCGACGGCCCGCGGCAGACCCAGAGCCTCGGCCCGCCGCAGCAGGTTCATCGTGCTGTCGATCAGCCGCGGCGGCGGCTCGTTGAGCAGCAGGCGCCGGCTGGCGGGCACGATCTCCTCGACCGGGAGCGTGCGCGGGCCCGCGAGGCGGACGATGACCTCGCGGATGGGCAGCCCGCAGTTCAGGGCGTACCACTGCGGGTCGACGTCCACGCCGTATGGGGCAAGAGCCTGCTGGAGCGCGCTCAGCCGGATCTCGGCGTTGTCGACGACGGTGCCGTCCCAGTCGACGACGACGCCGTCGACGTCCTGGAGCAGCTCGTCCACCGTGGGTGCAGCCGCCGGGACGGGCTGCGGCGGGAGGTTCACGGTCATCGTCCCTCCGCCCAGCTCTTGGCCTCGCGCTGGATGGTTTCAGCGAAGCGGTGCAGGTCGGCCTCGGTGGTCTGCTGCTGAAGGGTGACGGCCAGCATCCGGTCCACGGTCTCGGCGGCGCGCGGGCAGTCGGCCGGGCTCAGGTCCTGGCAGGCCGGGTGCTGGTGTGCCGCCCGGAGCCGGTAGGTGCCGACGGAGTTGGCCACCCCGGCCTCGGCCAGGCGGGTGCTGAAGTCCCGGGGGCGGTCGATCTCGACGCGCCACAGGGCGCTGTACCCGTTCGGGATGTCGTCGGGAGCAGGGGCGTGCACGGTGAGCCCCGGGATGTCACCGACGAGGTCGTAGAGCTGGCGGGCCTGCTCGCGGCGCCGGGCCACGGCCTGGTCCAGGGCCTTCAGGTGGTGCCGGGCGAGCGCGGCGAGGGGTTCGGCCAGGCGGTAGTTCATCCCCCGCCGGCTGGCGGCCGGTGCGCCCGAGGCGGGGGTGAGCCAGTGCGTACGGTACGCGGCGGCGCGCTCGGCGAGGGTGTCGTCGTCGGTGAGGAGGTAGCCGCCCTCCCCGCAGGAGATGATCTTGCCGTCCTTGAGGGAGAAGCAGCCGATGCTGCCGACCGTGCCGGCCGTGCGCCCCCGAGTGGTGCTGCCCTGGGCCTGGCAGGCGTCCTCCACGACGTGCAGGCCGGCCGACTGCGCGTGCGCGGCGAGGTCGATCAGGCCGTCGGTCCGTCCGGCGAGGTGGACGGGGACGATCGCTCGGGTGCGCTCGGTGGTCTTGGCGGCTACGTCGGCCAGATTCATGCCGCGCCCGTCCTCGGCGGCGTCGACGAAGACCGGACGGGCGCCGACGGCGGTCACGGCGGACACCGTCATGATCACGGTGGCGGCGGGGAGGAGGACCTCGTCGCCAGGGCCGACGCCGCAGGCGACCAGGGCGGTGTGCAGCGCCGCCGTGCCGGAGGAGACCGCGATGGCGTGCCGGACTCCGTGGACGGTGGCGAGTTCGGCTTCCAGGGCGGCGGCCTCGGCGCGGCCGGCCGGGTCCGGCATGCGGTCGATGGACGCCTTGAGCGCGTCCAGGGCGTGGGAGGTCGTCGTCACGCGGGGCTCCCGGAGGTCGGGGTGCCCAGCACCCGGTCGAAGTCCATCAGGGGCCACATGTTCACGCAGTCGACGCTGAACAGGGCGCAGTCGCTCCCGCAGCCGGAGGGCTTGCCGAAGAGCTCGGCCGCGTCGGCGCCCTTGATGGTGCGGTGGCGCTCGGTGGGCGTGGCGGCCATCTTCAGGGAGGACGGGCAGTCCCAGAGCGAGCCGTCGGGCTCGGCGAAGTACAGGGTGTCCCCGCCGAAGCAGCCCTCGACGGCTCCGGTGAGGTGGTGGATGGCGGAGGCGACCTGGCCGGGGTAGGTCCGGGGCGGGAGCTGGAGGGGGAGGCCGGCAGCGTAGAGACGGTCGAACTGTTCCTCCAGGACGGGTAGTTCGGCGTCGGTGAGGACCAGGGTGTCGTAGAGGCTGTGCCCCTCGGGCAGCGCGACGGGCTGGGGCACGGCGTAGTCGCAGCCGAGGTCGGCGGCCAGCTGCGGCACGCCGAGGACGTCCGGCAGGTTGAGCTTGGTGATGACGTTGTAGAGGCCGACGCGGGGCCGGCCCTGCGGGCCGCGGGCGGCCAGCAGGGCCTTGATGCCGCTGACGACGCCCTCCCAGCCGTCACCCTCCTTGCGGGGCGGGCGCCAGGTGTCGTTGTAGTCGGGGTCGGTGGAGTCCAGCGAGACGGAGAAGCCGTCCACTCCCAGCTCTACCAGGCGGCGGGCCATGTCCGGCTGGTTGAGGGCCACGCCGCTGGTGCACACCACGACCTCGAGTCCTCCGCCCTTGAGGATCTCGATGAGGTCGAGGATGGGCCGCCACATGAGCGGCTCGCCGCCAGCGAGGAAGACCCGCCCTACAGCGGAGCCGGGGAGGGTGCGGGCGAAGGCCATCACCTGCTCGGTGGGCAGGTCGTGGGGCGAGAAGTGCGACAGCAGGCCGGGGGTCTTGTCGACGCGCTGCTCGTCGAGCCAGGTGAAGTAGCAGGGCTTGCACTTGTGCGAGCCGCAGTAGGAACGCAGTGCCCACAGCAGGCTGGCGGTCCTCGGTATCGCGGTCATGGTCTTCCCTCACGTAGTCGGAGGCGCGGCGGCCGCGCGCGGGCGGCCGCCACTCGGTCGGCTGGTTCGACGGGTGTTCAGCCGTGCCAGGGGTTGTCGGGGCTCTGCAGGAGCCGTACGCGGGCGTGCTGGGTGGCGAACTCGTCAGCGCGGGTGTGCCGCTGCTTCCACAGCACGGCGAGCCAGCGCAGGGCACAGGTGCGCTGGGCGGCGAGGAAGAGGTGGCGGTTGGCGGGGGTGATGCCGAGGTCGGGCAGGAGCGTGATCCAGGTGCTGTCGGGGATCTCGCGGGCGCTGATGTGTTCGATCAGGTCGGCGGCGTCGAAGTGGACGGTGCTGTGCCCGCTGTACTCGAAGTCGACGCAGGGGCTGGAGGCTCCGTCGCGCAGCCAGTTGTTGAGGTTGGAGTCGCCGCGGGAGAGCACGGCCGGGGCGGAGGTGTCGTCGACGAGCTCGGCGTCACCGCTGGCGTGCCAGGCGGTGAGCAGGGCGCGCATGTCGGCGGTCAGCGGGTCGTCCTCGTGGCCGGCGAGGAGTTCGGGCCAGCTGCCGGTCAGGCGCAGCATGTAGTGGGAGCCGGAGTCGATGCGCTCCAGTTCGGCCATCAGCCCGGACAGCGGCACGGCGTGGAGGCGCTCGGTGGTCTGGGCCAGGCCCTTGAGGGCGGCTTCAAGGTCGGGGCTCTCCAGCAGCGGCGTGCCCTTCAGCAGCGTCATGCCGACGGCGGGGACCTCGTCGTGCTGGTCGAGCCACAGCGGGCGGGGGACATCGCTGATGGCGTGCTCGGCGAGCAGGTTCAGGGCCGCCCACTCGCGGTCCACGCGCCGGCGGTGGTTGCCCTTGGCGTAGAGCTTGACGCAGATGGGCCCGGCCTCGGGGTCATCCCAGGCGTAGACGTGGTTCTGGAAGCCGCCGGTGAGCGGGCGCAGGCCGTGGCCGGCGAGCACTTCCTTGAGGCGGGTCTCGCTGCCGGTGCGGGCGCCGCGCAGGTCGGTGAGAAGCGCGGCGGGCGGGGCGAGGCGCGTGGGGTGCATGCGGGGTACTCCGTGACGTCTGGTGGTCGGCGGTACGGGAAGAACGGGTCGGTTCGCTCTACTGCATGGAAGAACTGTGTTCGGCCGGGGCGGGTATCGGGACGCGTTCGGCGATCGCGTCGACGACGGCCTGGTGGACCTGTTCAGGTGTGAGTCCGAGGACGTCGACGGTGACCAGGCCCGGATCGTTGGCGGCGAGGTGGCCGTAGGCGTCGTGGACGTGGCGCAGGAAGGCGTGCTGCTCGGCGGTGTAGGGCTGGCCCTCACGGCGGGTGGCCCGGGCGATGGCCTCGTCGGCGGGCAGGCGCAGCCACACGGCCACGTCGGCTGGCGGCCCGGACATCACGGAGACGGACCGCAGCCACCCGATGCCGTCCGCAGGCCGGCCGGGGTGTTTCTGCAGGAGGGTGGCGAGGCTGTACGACTGGATGGTGTGGATGCCGCGGTCCTCGATGACCGCCTGCCCGGCCGTGAGGGCGGGGGCGATGTGCGTGGCGACGGTGTTGGTGCGGATCGCGGTGGCGAGCATCGTGTCGGTGACGATGTTGCCGTGCCGGGAGAAGGGGTCCCCGCTGGCGAAGAGGTCCAGGAGCGTGCTGCCCAGGGTGTCCTCGGTGCGGGTCAGGTTGTCGGGCAGGTAGTTGACCGGCACCTGCTCGCGGGTGAGGTGGTCGGCGAGGAGCCGGGACTGCGTGGTTTTCCCGGCGCCGGGAAGTCCCTCGAACGCGATCAGCATGCCGGGCTCCCCGCTGTGGCCGCCCACGGGGTGCCCGTGGTGGTGGCCGCGACGATGTCGAGAACGGCGTCGCGCAGGCCGGGCGCCGTCGCGATGGTGGTGAGCGAGTCGGGGGTGTGCGGGCTGCCGTCGGTGTCCGTGACGACGGCGCCGGCCTCGCGGGCGAGGACGACGCCCGCGGCCATGTCCCAGTCGTGGTTGCCCAGGGTGATGGTGGCGTCGAGGGTGCCGTCGGCGACGAAGGCCAGATCCACGGCGGCGGACCCGAGCATGCGCACGCGCTGGGCCTTCTCGGCGAGGTGGGCCTGGATGGCGAGGGCGACGCGGTTGCGCTCGGGGCCGTCGGGGCCCGTTCCGTAGTCGCCGACGGCGATCATCGCCTCGGGCAGCGTGCTGGTGCCGGCGGCGCTGATGCGCTGGCCGTCGCGGAAGGCGCCCAGGCCCTGGGCTGCCCAGTAACGGCGGCCGATCAGGGGCAGGTGGATGACGCCGAGGACGGGCACGCCGTGGTGGACAAGGGCGAGGGAGATCCCGCACAGCGGCAGGCCGCGGATGAAGTTCGCGGTTCCGTCGACCGGGTCGATGATCCAGTGGGTGTCGGCGTCGGTGTCGCCGCCCTCCTCCTCGCCGACGAAGCCGATGCCGGGCGCGCCGTCCAGGAGAGCCTTGCGGGCCTCGTGTTCGATGGCGAGATCGACGTTGGTGACCATGTCGCGGTCGCCCTTGGCGGTGATCAGGTCCGGGGTGAGGTCGCGTAGCTGCTGCTCGGCCCGTTCGGTGACCGAGCGGGCGAGGTCGAGCAGCGCCGGGAGGTCGGGGCTCATGCGGTGAGGGCTCCCTTCGGAGCGGGTCGGGTGGGCGGGTGCTCGGCCATCAGGTAGGCCAGGGCGGTGCGGGTGCAGTCCGGGACGGGGGCGCTGGTGTCCAGGCGCAGCGCGGGGACGGTGATCGGCTCCGCGGAGGCTTTGAGCCGTCGGTAGAGGTCGGGGTCACGGTTGGCGGCCGGGTGGGTGCCCGCCTGCGCGTCTCGGTTCAGGCGGGCGGCGGCGACGTCGTCGGGGCAGACGCATTCGATGATGCGCAGCGGCCGGCCGGTCTCCTTGGCCAGCCGCTGCACGTCCTCGACCTGGTAGCGGCGTGAGCAGGTGCGCCCGTCGAGGACCACGGCCGCGTCCGGGTGTTCGCCGAGGTGCCGTCCGGCCGTCAGGTGCATGACGTGGATGCAGAAGTCGTCCTGTTCCCGGGTGTAGGCGACCAGGTGCGGGCCGAACAGCGCGTCGCGGATCCGGTCCTTGTCGAGCAGCAGGGTCTTCGGGCCGAGTGCGCGGGTCAGTTCCCGGCCGAGGGTGGTCTTGCCGGTCCCGGGCAGGCCGGCCAGTTGCACGATCACCGGGCGACCTCTTCTCGGCCCGGCCCGCCGCCGGCCACCGGCGGCGGGCCGGGAACCAGGTCGGGCAGGTGGCTGTGCAGCACCGCCCATCCTGCGCGGAGCGGCTCCGAAACCGCCGCCACGGCTTCGCGCGAGGAGCCCGGGGCGGCCAGGGCGAGGCGGGCGGCGTCGGCCAGACCGGACCAGCGCGGGCGTGCGGCGAGACGGGCGAGAGCGTGCGCCAGCGCGTCCGCCCGGGCGAGGACAGGCAACGCCTCTCCACCGTCGCCTGCGGCCTCGGTCCGGGCAAGAGCCGCCCGTACGTCCGCCGGGTCGGCGGTGTGGCCCAGGCCGGTGGTGATGTCGATGCTCACGGTGGGCGTCAGCGCGTCCCCGGTGGTCCGCCGGCGCGTGTGCGCACCGCGGCCCGGCTGCGTGAAGCCGAGCTCGGCCAGCACCTCCAGGGCCGCGTCCCGGTCGGCGGCGTCGACCAGGAGGTCGATGTCGGTGAACTGCCGGAGCCCGCCGGGCGGGTACAGGGCGGTGTCGTACGCGAGTCCGTTGAGCACCGCGACGGGCACGTCCCGGCCGGTGAGCGCCCGCACGATTCGGACGGCTTCGCCGCGGTGGAGCCGGTTGTGCAGCGTGTTGGCGCGCGCGATCTGGCCGAGGACGGAGCGCATCGGACGGGACAGGCTCGCGTCCGGGGGGCCGCCCAGGAGACGGTGGGCCAGCAGGCAGACCAGTTTGGCGTCGATCGCTGCCTCCAGCACCGCGCCGAGCGGGATGGAAGCCGGCGCGGACGGGCGGATGTTCGGGCGGGGATCGCACAGCCACCGCAGGGCCGCTGCGGCCGGCCCGTCTCCTGCGGGCGGCGGCGGCGTCGCGGCGGTGGGCCTGGCGGGGGCGTTCACCCGTGCACCTCCGCTCCCGTGCCGAGGAGGCGGCCGACGGTGTCGGCGAGGGCGGCCGGGTCGGAACCGGCGTGGATCCGGTAGCAGGGCAGTTCGGCCAGGGCCTCGACCACGCGGTTCAGGTTGCCGCCGGTGATGGCCGGGTCGGGTGCGGGCCACAGCCAGTGGTTGATGTGGGAGCTGGGCCTGCGGCCGGGGTCGGTCATGAACAGGCGTGTGTGCAGCAGCTCGTCGCGGGCCTCGGCGCCTGAGACCGGCTCGACGTGCACCGTGGTCCGGTCGGGGTCGAGCTGGGGGAAGAGCAGCATGGCCGGGCGGACCGAGCCGAGGACCTGGCCGTCGCCGGACAGCAGCCGGTCGAAGTCCCACGGCTCGATGGGCACCTTGGGCCGGCTCCACCACCGCTGTTCGGCGGGCACCGTGCGCTGGGCCTCGGGGACGAGGCCGGCCAGGTGCGGCAGGGCGGCCAGTGTGCCGATGCCGGCCCGCAGCCGCGCGGGCCACACGTACCCGGCGAGCCCGCCCTCTTCCTCGGCGCGCAGCAGCAGCCGGTCGTTGGTGACGTAGTCGGCGCCGAGGCGGTGCAGGCCGGCGAGCAGGGTGGTGGTCTTGCCGCGGCCGCGGTGTCCGGCGATGACGACGCCGCGCCCACCCAGGGAGAAGGCCGCAGTGTGCGCGTAGACCGCGCCGTTCTCCAGGAGCTGGGCGGTGATGGCCTGCCGGGGCAGTCGCGCCGCCCAGTGCAGCGCCGCCTCCTCCTTCGCGCAGCGCACGGTGATCGTCGCCTGCTGGGTGTCGGTCACGATCAGGGTGTGCAGCGCCTCCACCCAGAAGGCACGGCCGCCGGGCCGCGCGAGGACGGCGGCCGTCAGGCGGGGCCCGATCTCGACCGTGGGCGCGTCGGTGAAGCCCTCGACCTCCTCGTACGTCGGGCCGCCGTCGACCAAGAGGTCGATCTGCCAGTGCGCGAAGTCCGGGCCGGTCTGCTCGTAGGCGTACAGGGTGCCCGTGGCGTGGGTGAAGGCGGCCTTCGAGTTGGTTCGCAGGCAGACGCTGGCCTCGGCCTGAGTGAACGTGGTCTCCCAGAGACGGCCCGGCTGCTGGGCGGGGACCTGGTCGGTGGCGGGGGCCGTCACGGGCGGTCTCCTTCCGGCCGGGGCTGCGCCTGGGGCAGGTGCGTGCGGGCCGCGTCCACCAGCCGGGACATCCGCTGGGCGCAGGCGGAGGTGTGGAGGGCGACGAGACTGTCGGGGCCGACCGCCTCGCGCAACCACGCCGGCTCGACGGCCCGCACACCGCGCCCCCAGTGGTCGCGGCCGCGCCGGGACCCGGTGAGGGTGAAGCCGGCCCCGGCCCGGATCGCGGTGATCTCCACCGGCGCGCTGGAGCGGTACTTGACCTCGGCGTGCTGGGCGGCATGCCGGCTGGTGTGCTGCTGCTCGGTGCCGGGCAGGTCGGTGTAGATGTTGAACACGGTGGCGGGGCCGTCCAGGACCGAGGTCTGGTGCCAGGCCCCGAACGGCACGGCGACCAGGTCGCCGGGCCCGCACGCCTGCCAGTTCAGCACCGGGGTACCGGACGGGTCGTGCCAGGCGGTGATCATCAGCACGCGCCCGGACAGGACCTCGAACACCTCGAGCTGGGCCGGGGTGTTCCAGTGGCCGATCGAGCGGTTGAGTTCGCCGCCGGGCAGCCGGCCGGGCCGGTAGACGCAGAGGTCGGCGAACCACTGGGCGCCCAGGGCCCGGGTGGGTGGGAGGATGTCGCGGTGCGCGGTGTAGAGCACCGGGTCACTCCCTCCCTCGCGGGCGGCACGGGCGGCGCTGGGGTCGGCCAGGTAGCAGGCCGGCGCCCCGTTCGCTGCGGTGGCCAGCAGGTCGGACAGGTGCCGGTCCGCTCCGTCGCCCGCGGCGCTCAGGAGGGCCGTGCCCGCGGCGGGGCCGGGGCCGGTGGCCAGGTCAGTCATGGGAAGCACTCCGTGAGATCAGCTCCGCCAAGGCCGCGCGGCACGAGGAGACCAGCAGGTCCGGCAGCTCGGCGAGATCGGCGAAGTCGGGGACCTGGGGCCGGGAAGCCTTGCGGCGGGGGTTGTAGTGGATGGCCCGGCATCCGGCGCCCAGGGCACCGTCCACATCTGTGAGCAGGTCGTCGCCGACGTGGACGACGCGACCGGGCGTCATGACGGCCCGCTCGGCGACGGTGGCGAACACCTCGGGTCGGGGCTTGGCCACTCCCAAGTCGCCGGAGAACAGCAGGTCGTCGAACCGGTCGAGCAGGCCGAGATCGGACAGCAGCTGCCGGTGGACGTCCGGCGGCGTGGCCAGGGTGTTGGACGTCAGCACCAGGCGCCCGCCCGCGGCCTTGATCGCGTCCAGGGCCTCGCGCGCCCCGGGGATCGGCTGCGGGCAGGCCCGCAGCACCGCGTGCGTGTGCACCGCGAGCAGCAGCTTCAGTAGATCGGGCGCATCCCGGTCGATGCCGAGCTCGTCGAGCACCGCCCCGACCTGAGCCTCGACGCCGGGCTGCGCTCCGGCCATCCGCTGCTGGTGCGCCGCCTCGGCCCGGGTGCGCCCCACGATCTCGCTCAGCGGCTCCGGCGCCGGGCGGTGGCCGTAGGCGTGAAGGACGCGGCCGAACTCCGTGATCCGCCAGGCGTCCGCGGCCTTCCGGTCCCCGTGGGTGATGAGGGTGCCCCACAGGTCGAGGCTGACCGTCCACCCCGCCAGGGGCAGCACGGAGCCGTTCACCGGGCACCTCCGTGCGGGCGCGCGGAGGTGGGCTGGCTGCGGATCCACGCGGCGGTCGCGGCCGGGTCGTCGCTGCCGAAGAGCAGCGAGCCCGCCACGACGCCGGTGGCCCCGGCGGCGACGAGGTCGGGCACCGTGTGCTCGCGGATCCCGCCGTCGGCCAGGAGGGGGATGTCCGTGCCGCGCCGGTCGAGGATCTGGCGGATGACCCGCATGCGGTCCAGGGCCTCGGGGACCATGCCGGTGCCCTTGGTACCCAGCGGGGTGCCCACCATGGTGACGGCGTCGACGGATTCGAGGAGGTCCTCGACGTGCTCGGGGGCCAGGTCCAGGGTGAGCGCGAGACCGGCCGCCTGGCCTCCGGCACGGATGCGGCCGATCGCCTCCAGCGCTCCGTCGGCTTCGGCGTGGACGGTGATCAGGTTCGCGCCGGCGTCGGCGAACGCCGCGGCCAGCTGGGCCGGACGGTGCGCCATCAGGTGGACGTGGAACGGAACCTCGGTGCGGGGGCGCAGGGCACGGACCAGGTCGGGGAAGAAGATCGCGTCGGGGGTGAAGGAGGTGTCAGAGGCGTCGATGTGGAAGGAGTCGGCGTACGGGCCGATCCGCTCGACCTCGGCGGTCAGCGCTCCCAGGTCGGCGGACCACAAGGAGGCGTCGATGATCGTCCGCTCGCGCGGGCGGTCGGTCAGGAAGGACACAGGGCACTCATCTCGTCGAGGTCGCGGGGACGGGGCGCGGGCAGCGGGGCGCAGAGCCGGCCGGTGATCGCGGCGGCCATCTCGGCGGCCACCTCCGGTGCTTCGCGCAGGTCCACCCGGATGGGCAGGACGCGGGGGTGGTGGGCGTCGAGCACCCGCCGGTAGGCCGCCGAGTAGCAGGGGAGGAACAGCAGGCGCTCGATCGCGGCGGGGTTGCCGCCTCCCCGGCCGCGGGCGATGGCGCGTTCGCGGGCCAGCGGCCAGGGGGTGTTGAGGAAGACGGCCAGGTCGGGGTGGAGGAACCAGGGCGCCACGATGTCGAGCAGACGCTGCAGGGTCTCGTCGGCGGGCGCGTCGGGCTGTGTCTCGGTCAGGACGGTCAACGCCCAGGCGATCTTGGAGTAGACGCCGTGGTCGATGATGACGACGTCGTGCTCGGCCAGGGCCGGCTCGTAGAACGTCTGGTGCTGGTGGGCTTCGCGGCACAGGCGCAGCAGGACGTCGACGGTGGCGTGGTGGGCGTGTGCGTAGCCGCCGGCGCCGGTGCGGGAGCGCAGGGGCTGGGCTTCGAGGACCTCGGAGAGCCGGCCGATCGTGCCGGGGCGGGGCCCGTAGTGGAGGACGGCCACCGTGAAGCCCGCGGCCCGCAGCTGTTCCCCGGCCAGTTCGGCGGTCGTGGTCTTGCCCGCGCCCCAGACTCCTTCGGTGCTGACCAGGAGCCCGCGCGGGCCGTCGAGCCGCCACACGGGGGCGCGGTCGGCGGACGGGCCGGGCGGGCCGGCCACGGTGGCGGGTACGGGGGCGGCATGGTGCGGGGGGCCGACGGCGCTGCCTTGCGTGCCGGGGCGCATCGGGTCTCCTCTCCAGGTGGTTGATGGACGGGATGCGTGGGGTCAGCCGCGGGCGGTCAGGGAAGGCAGCCAGTCGAAGTCGACGGCCGCATCGCGGGTCGGCTCGTACTCCAGGCCGATCCAGCCGTCGTAGCCGGAGGCGTCGATGCGCGAGAAGAAGTCCGGGTAGTCGAGGACCCCAGAGCCGGGGCGCCCGCGTCCGGGGGTGTCCGCGATCTGGAAGTGCACGATGCGCCTGGCGTGGCGCTTCAGCAGGTCGGGGATGTCCTCACCGTTGCGGCCGTGGTGGTACAGGTCGCACAGGAACCCGGTGTTCGACAGGCCCGCGGCGTCGTTCACGCGGTCGGCCATGGCGACCGTCGCGTCCGCGTTGCCGAGCGGGTAGTCGGGGGCCTCCTGGCGGCTGATGGTCTCCAGGACGACCGACGCCCCCACCTGGTGGGCGGCGCGGGCCGCCAGGACCAGGCTCTCCAGGGCGAGCTCGTCCTGGGTGCCGGGGTCGGTGTCCGGCTGCTGGTTGCCGTAGAGGGCGTTCAGGACGCGGCAGCCGGTCCGGTCGGCGAAGGCGACGGTGGTGTCGATGCTGTCGCGGAACTCGGCCGCGCGGCCGGGGACGGACAGCAGTCCGCGGTCGCCGGCGCGCATGTCGCCCTCGATGAAGTTCATCGCGACCAGCTGCAGGCCGGCGTCGCTCAGGGCGCGGGCCAGGGCGTCGACGTCGCGGTCGGCCGGAACGGGGGAGTCGAAGGGCCACCAGATCTCGGCGGCCGTGAATCCGGCGGCGGCTGCGGCGGCGGGGCGCTGAAGGAGCGGCAGGTGGCCGTAGAGCATGGACAGGTTTGCGGCGAAGTTCAGGGTGCCGGTGTTCATCGTGGTCGGTCTCCGTCCGGTGGTTGCACGGCGAGCCGCCGTGCAGGTCTGGGGGAATGGATGGGCGAGCTGTGCGGTCAGGTAGCTGCGCCGACCGTCTTGAGGGCGGCGAAGAACTCCTCGGCCCGGTGCTCGGGGTAGGTGCCGTCGCGCATGGCCCGCAGGTAGTAGCTCTGCACGCGCTCCCACTCCCATGGGTTGGCGGCGAACTCGCCGGTGATCTGGTTGTTGGCCAGGGCGATCCAGCGGCGAAGGCAGCTGGAGCAGCGCCCGCAGTGCACGCGCCGCCCTCTCGGTTCGAAGCAGGACAGGGTGTCCAGCAGGTCTCGTACGGGCAGGCCGGCCTCGACGTACCAGCGCACGACGTCGGTCTTGGTCATGTCCCAGAACGGGCTGTCGACCTTGATCGGGCGGCCGGCGAACTCCGAGAGGACTTCGCTCATCCGCGCGAAGGCGTCGGGGCTCTTGTCGAGCGTGTGGTCACCCCTGACGCCGACGCACCAGATGGTGTCCGCCTCGTAGTTGGAGGCGAGCATCGCGAAGTAGATGTTGCGGAACGGGATGAGAGGGCGGGTGTCCCAGGCGGACAGGTCCAGCGCGGTGCTGACCGTGAGGTCGATGCCGCACCGCTCGGCGAGCTCGCGCACGCACTCCAGCTCGGCTTCGCGGAAGTGGTGGCGGATGTCGAAGTACACCGCGGGCGGTTTGCCCAGGTAGTGCCAGGCCGGGAAGGAGTCCAGGCCGGCGGAGTACAGAAGGATCGACTTGCCCTCGTCGCTCATCGGGTCTTCCCCTTTCAGCTCGGGTCGCGTTCGGACGGGGAGGCCGCGCCTTGTTCGGGCACAGGGTCGTCTCCGGCCGTCGGGGTGGTCGCGGGGGCGGGGGCCTTCGGCCCGTTCTCCGTCTCCCAGGGGAAGATCACCCAGGTGTCGGTGTGCTCGGCGATGTAGTCGATGCGCTCCTCGGGGGCGGCCGGGCCGGGCCAGTTGGAGCGGTTGACGGTCAGCACTGCCATGCGCAGCCGCCGGACGCCGAGCGCCTCGACCATCCGGCGGGTGCGCTCCAGCGTCGCTCCGCTGCCGGCGATGTCGTCGACCAGCAGGACGTCCCGCCCGGCCAGGTCGCCGAGGGAGGCGGGGTTCTTGGTGGCCGGGGCGCTGGTCTTGGCCGCGTTGACGCCGTCCGTCTCGGTGTGCGTGACCTCGATCGTCCGGACATCGCGGATGCCGAGCTGATGGGCGATCATCACGGCCGGGATCATGCCGCCGCGCATGATCCCGAGGACGGTTTCCGGCAGGCCGTCGCCGCTCGCCTGCTCGGCGAGGTCGCGGGTGAACGCCTCGATACCGCTCCAGGCCAGCCGTATGGGCGCCGGTGTGGTGACGGGCGGGATGGTTGTGGTGGTCACGGAAGCTGCTCCTCAGGGTGGACGCCCGGCGTGCTGGGCACGCGGACCTGGTGCCAGGCGGGCAGGAAGCGGTCGACGATCAGGGCCCAGACGCGGTGGACCTCGGGCTGAACCTTGGCGGGGACGGTCATCTCCACCTCGGCCGCGCCGACGGCGCCGGGGAGGTGGTGGGCGGCGAGAGCGTGCCGGCCGCGGTCACGCAGCTGCACGGTCAGCCACACCCCCGGCGCCGTCCCGGGCAGGTCCACGGTGACCCTCAGGGCCTGGCCGGGTACGAGCTCGTTCGGCGTGTGAACGCGGACGGCCGTGTGGGCGGGCGTGGTGGGACGGTCTGCCACCAGGCCGCAGCGCGGGCAGGCCACGCGGATCCGCTCCACGGCACCAGGCGCGGGCCCGGACCACACGGTCCGTTCCAGCGGGCCGCGGCAGTATCCGCACCGGTCGGCGCCCGTCGGCCCGTGGGCCGGGGTGTGGGCGGCGGTCGCGGCGTCGGTGAACTGGTCGAGCATGCCGAAGCGGGAGTGCTCGCTCATCTCGGACAGGGCCTTGGCCCAGCCGGTGGCGTGCCGGTCGAACGCATCGGGCAGGCCGGGTAGGGGACCGTACCCGGCGCGCAGCGACTTCTGGACGAGGTGCAGCGCGGCGAGGGCGCTCTCCCGGGCGGCTTCGCGATGACGCCGCATCACCTTGAGCCCTTCGACCACGCGGGACTTGGGGCGGTCGGCCGCCATGGCCCAGGCGCGCAGGTTGTCCTCGAACAGAGCGCCGGCGTCGAGGGAGGTCAGCCAGCCGGTCAGCTCCGTACGCAGCCCGAGCGCCGCCCTGTGCCCGTCGGCGACGGCCACCAGGTCCTCGGGTTCGTGCCAGATCCCGTCCCGGGTCAGCAGCCCCGGCGGCCCGCCGGGGCCGGGGAGGGTGAGGAAGGCCGGGCGCCGGCCGGGCCAGGGGGTGAGGACCGGCGCTGTGCCGGGCGCGGGCGGTAGAGCGCAGGTCTGTTCGGGGTCACCGAGCAGCAGGTATCCGCTGGCCCGCCCTGCGGTGTCGTTGAGGTCGGCGGTGACGGCACCGGCCGGGCGGGCGGCGGCGAGCAGCCGGCCGGTCAGGCGCGGCTCGGCGTGCACGGGCAGGTCCTGGTGCACCATCCCGATCACCGCGGCCGGATGCCCTTCCAGGGCGGCGTGGGCGAGGGACACGCTGGAGGGGTAGTGCTCGTGCGGGTCGAGGATGAGCGCGGTGCACACGAACAGCGCGAGCGTCCGGCACGCCAGGTCACGCAGCAGCAGCGGGGTGAGCGCGCCGCCCGCCCGGCACCGCTCCGGGGTGCAGCCGCCCGGCACCGGCTCGCCCGAGACAGCGAGTTCCCGATCCCCGGTCAGCCCGCACACGCTGTAGGGGCCGAGGAGAGCGTGCGATCCGGAGCCATGGGCCTCCACCACGGCGGAGCGCCACCGGCCGCCGACGGCGGTGTCCAGGGCGGTGCGCTCGTCGAGGTGCCGCCCGGTGCGGGCGGTGCCGGTGAGCCCGTCCAGCAGTACATCGGGCTCCTCGGACTGCGGGGTGCGGGCGGCCAGGATCTTGGCGAGCGAGAAGGCGACGCCCGGAAGGTCGATGCCGGTCAGCAGCCCCACGCGTACCGAGCGCTCGGACCAGGTGTGCAGGAGAGGAGTCAGAGCGGCCAGGGAGCATTCGCCGGCGGGAGCGGTGAGCAGCACGCTGCCGCCGTCCGAGACCGGCACCGTGCCGGCGCCGCTCAGCTCGTCGACCGGTACGAAGCCGCGGCCCAGGACGCGGGCGGCGCGCCGGGCGAACGGGCCGGCCGAGCCGACGCCGACCACGAGGCGTTCACCGGCCGGGCCGGGTGCGGGGGCGAGGGGCGGCTGCGCGCGGTAGAAGGCGGCCACGTTCGCCCAGCGGGCGGCCCGCTGCGGGTCGGCCGGCCGCAGCAGCGCGATCCGCCCGTCGTCCAGGTGCTCGCCCCATGCGGTGAGATCGTCGGCCCAGCAGAATCCGTTGGGCAGCTCTGGGTCCGTGATCGGGTCGGGGGTGGTCATCCGCAGTGTTCTCCCTTCGTGTCCGGCGTGGGTGCGGGCAGGGTGATGCCGCATGCGGCGAGGTCGGCAATGAGCCCGGGGACGGAGAGGAAGTCGACCGCGTGCAGCCCGACATGCCGGGCGGCGATGACATTGGTGGGGTTGTCGTCGGCGAAGAAGATCTCTCCGGCGGCCACGCCCATGGCCTCGATGGCCAGCCGGTAGGCCACCGGGGAGGGCTTGATCACGCCGAGGTCCGCCGAGTTGATCAACGTGTCGAACGCGTCGAACCCGAGACGGGCCAGATCCGCCTCCAGCCCGCTGGTGTTGTTGGTGAAGATGCCGACGGGGATGCCCTGGGCGCGGACGGCCTTGAGGACGGCCACCGCGTCCTCGTCCAACTCCCCGGGATCCTGCGCCCACACCTCCACGGCGGCCCCCGCATCGGGACCGAACTCGGCCACGAGTTCGCCCCGGACGGCCTCCAGCCAGTCCTGGTGGGTGTAGACGCCGTAGTTGGCCAGCGCGAACGCATCCTTGTAGGCGATGCGGCGCAGCGTGCCCGGCGGCAGGCCGACCGCCTTCTCCGCTTCGGCGCGGCCGTTTCCGCGGAAGTGCAGAAGGACTCCGCCCAGGTCGAACAGGGCGGCGCTCACGCGCGTGCTCATGACGGCTCCCGGGCGGTTAAGGCCAGCGCGCGGGCGAGGAACGCGGGCGTCGGCTGGGCGGTGAAGTGCGTGAGCGGGATCTCGAGACCGAAGGTCTCGTTGATGCGGTGCAGGAGCTCCACGCACGCCAGGGAGTCCCCGCCGCAGGAGAAGAAGTCGGTCGTCGCGGTGGCCGGTTCGGCGCCGGTGGCTTGCCGCCACCAGACCCGGACCGTGTCCGGCAGCTCCACGGGCGGGCCGTCCGCGGCTGCTGCCGGGGCGCTCTTGTCCGGCTCGGCGGCCGGACCGGCGCCGGGGAAGGCCAGGGCGGCGATCGCCTGCACATCGGGTTTGCCGTACCCGGTCAGCGGGAGCGAGGGGTGAAGGTGGATGCGGGCGGGGACGGCCGTCGAGGGAAGCAGGCCGGCCAGGTGCGCGCGCAGTGCGGCCTCGGTGACCCGGCCGCCGGGGACAGCCGCGTGCAGGGCGAGGACGTCCCGGCCCTCGGCCGGCTCGGCGAGCGCCGCCGCCGCGGTCACGCCGTCGAGGGCCAGCGCGGCGGCTTCGACTTCCTCCGGCTCCAGGCGCACGCCGCCGAGGTTGAGCTGCCGGTCGATCCGGCCCGCATACACCAGCTGTCCGTCCGGGCGCCGCCACGCCCGGTCGCCGGTCCGGTACACGCGTACCGCCCGGCCACCGATCGTGAGCGTGGGGAAGGCGTGGGCCGTACGGTCGGGCAGGCCCGCGTAACCGTCGGCCAGTCCGACACCGGCGAGGTGCAGGTGACCGGGCTGCCCGTCGGGCACGGGCTGGTCGTGCTCGTCGAGGAGGAAGTCCTCCACCCCGGGCACCGGCCGGCCGAGCGGAGCGGGCTGGTCGTCGGCCGTGATGTGAGGTGCGACGTGGGTGGCGATGGTCGCCTCGGTCGGACCGTACGCGTTGGCGACCTGGTGCCGGCCGATCCAGTAGGCGAAGCGGGCCGGGTCCAGCGCCTCGCCGCCGACGACGAGCAGCCGCAGCTCGGGCAGCGTCACCTCCGGTAAGGCCGCGAGCATGGTCGGGGTCAGCGTGGCCACGGTGACCTGCTCTGCGGCGAGCCACCGGACCAGTCCGATCCCGGGGACCCGCTGACGGCCGTGGGGAACGGACAGGGTTCCGCCGATGGTCAGGGTCAGCAGGGTCTCCCAGAGCACGACGTCGACCGAGGCCGCCGCTAACTGCGCGATCCGGTCCTCCGCCGTGATCCGGTACAGATCGGCGAAGGCGGTGATCCGGTGGGCCAGTCCGCTGTGGGGGAGCACCACGGGTTTCGGTGCGCCCGTCGAACCGGAGGTGTGCAGGATGCACGCGGTCCGGCTGCTGGCAGTCGAGGCGTACTCCGCGCGCGGTCCGGGCAGGTGACCCGCCTCCGGGAAGGTGACGGCCGGTATGTCCTCGGGCCACCAGCTCGGAATCGCCCCGCCGCTGTGGACCAGGAGGTCCGCGCTGCTGGCCAGCAGGCGGAGCCGGGCCGGCGGGTGGTCGAGGTTGACCGGCACCGCCGCCGCCCCGGCCCGCCAGATGCCCAGCAGGCATCCCACCCAGTCGGTGCCCGGCGCCAAGCCGATCGCGACCCGCAGCTCTCCGCCGTCACGGGCGGCGGCCGAGACGACGGCGGCCACCCGCCCCGCCCGCTCCCACAGCTCCCCGTAGGTCACCCTCTCGTCCGCCGAGCGCACAGCGCAGGCGTGGCCGCGGGCCTCAACCTGCCCGGCGACCGCGGACAGCACGGAGCCTGCCGTAGGGCCGGTCGGCGTCTCGGCGCGCGGAAGTGTGTCTTCCGCGGCCGGTGACGTGGACATCAGCTCACCTCCTTCCTGGTCTGCTTGCCGGTTCGCGTTCAGGCCGCGTTCCACTGGGCCGCGGCGAGGAACTGCTGGTTGAGCACCGGGTCGGTGCCGAACCGGCCTCCGGTGTGCAGCGTGGTGGTGCGGGCGGCCTCCATCCGTACGCCGCGCATGCTCATGCACAGGTGCAGCCCGCGTACGGCGACGGCGACGTCCTTGCGCCCGATCACGCCGGTGAGGTGCTCGGCGACCTGCTTGGTGAAGCGTTCCTGGACCTGGAGACGCCCTGCGAAGTGCGCGGCGATACGTCCGAACTTCGACAGGCCAACCACCTCGCCGTCGGGCACATATCCGGCCGTGACCTGCAAGTTCATGGGCAGCATGTGGTGCTCGCAGAGCGCCCACACGCTCATGCCGCCCACGACGACCAGCTGGTCGCTCAGCAGGGGTTCGCTGAAGCAGGTGACCGACGTGGCGTCGTCCGGGGACAGGAAGTCGCTCCACCAGGCCGCGACGCGCTCGGGGGTGTCGATGAGCCCCTCGCGGGCGGGATCCTCGCCCAGCGCGATCAGGAGCTGGGAGATCAGGTCGGCGACTCGGGCGGTGTCGATGTCCGCGGCGGGCTGGCCGGGAACGGGAAGGGCGGCGCCCAGAGGGGTAAGGGGGCCGGCCGTGGAGGTCGTCATGGGCTTCTCTCGCTTCCGGGGACTGGGGAACGGAGGGGACGGAACGGGGGGATCAGCGGCCTCGTGCGTCTGCGAAGGCGAGCACGTGCAGCCGGGTGGTGAGGTGCCAGTGCCGGGCCGCGACCGCGTCCGCGAGAACCCGGGTCGTGGCGGTGATCGCGTCGGCGGTGGTGCCCTCGGGCATCACCCACACCGGTGCGAGCCGGTAGGAGTCGGCGAGCTCGGCGATGCGGTCGAGGTCACCCGCTGAAGACGCGACGAACTTGAAGGCCGCCCTCCCGGACGCCACGAACGCCTCCAGCGCGGCGGGCACCACGCTCTTCGCTTCGTCCATGCCGAAGCTGGCGATCTTGGGTGAGACGTTGAAGCGGATCCCGTCGACCAGCAGCTCGCGCACTGGCGCGATGGTGCCGTTCGTCTCGAACTCCACCCGCTTCCCGGCGGTCAGCAGCGTCTCGACGAGCGGAACCAGGCCCGCCTGCTGGAGCAGCGGCTCCCCGCCGGTGATCACGACCAGCTCCACCGGCGAGGACGTGGCCCAGGTCACGAGGTCGGCCACCGTCTGCTTCGTCGCTTCCTTGCGAGGGTCGAACTGGGACCAGTCCCACGTGTACTTCGTGTCGCACTTGGTGCAGCTGAGGTTGCACCGGGACAGGCGGATGAACAGGGCGGGGTGACCACCGCTCGGGCCCTCGCCCTGGAAGGTCGGAACCTCGACGCCGAAGCGCTCCGCCACGATCAGATGCACCGCGGTCAGGTCGATGCCGACCGGCCTGGAGATGGTCACTGGGCGGCCACATCGAAGCGGGCCCAGCTGCGCGACGTCTCGCGGACGACGACGGCGACCAGGCGGCCGGGGATCGTCGGCTGAACGTTCTGGATGAACCAGCCGGCGAGGAACTGGGCCAGCCGCTCCGAGGTCGGCTCGAAGGGCAGGATCTCGTGCAGGTTGTGGTGGTCCAGCTCGGCGTCCAGGAACTTCTTGAACGGGGCGAGCGCGCCGAAGTCCGTGACGAAGCCGGGCTCCTCCAGCGTGGAGGCGGTCAAGACGATCTCCACCTCGTAGCTGTGGCCGTGCTGGCGCGCGCACTTGTGGTCAGGCGGCAGCCCGGGGAGGCAGTGCCCGGCCTCGAAGTCGAACTTCTTGCCGATGGTGAAGCCACCGGTCGGAAGCGGAACGGAACCGAGGTCCATGATCACCCTTCGTGAGTCGCGTGGTGGGCGGCTCGAGCCGCCAGAGGAATTCCCACAGAGCCAGGTCCAGCAGGGGCGGGCTCTGGCGCACAGGGACGCCGTGAAGACGCGGAGCCGAGGTGATGCGCCACAGCGACCGAGATATCGCTGGGGTGATCGAGTGTCGGCCAACTGTGCGCGCTGCCACAGCGGTTGGCGGGAGTCCCGCGGGAGTCCCGCCGCCTTCGGCAGTACGCTCAGGCCGTGCCTGCCTGATTGGATTTCGTCGTGGACGAGGATGAGCGCACACCCCACCCGCTGGCCGCAGTCCGCATCGCGCGCGGGTTCAACCGTGTGGAGTTCGCCGAGGCGATGCACGGCGCTGCTCGCCGTCGCGGACTTCGCTCCGGCGTCGACAAGGCCCGGGTGCGCAAGTGGGAGGTGAACGGCGTACGGCCCGATGCCGTCTCCCAGACCTACATCGCGGAAGTCCTGGGCCTCCCGGCCGGTGACGTCGACCCTGCTGCCTGGCCCGCCTGGCTTCCCCGCGTCGACCAGGGTGTCGTGCCGCTCGGCCCCGCCAACATCGTGCCCGCTCTGCGAGAGGCCCTGCACACCATGGACCGCCGAACCCTCCTCAGCGCCATCCCCGGATCCGCGCTCGTCATCCTGGCCGGAAGCTGGGCTGGCACCCAGCCCGTGGCCCTCGCCGCCGGCCCCTCCCGCCCGGGCGCCGCGGTGGGCGAAGACGTCGTCGCCCTGCTGGAGGAGACCAGCGCCCGCCTCAACACACTGGCCACCGAGCAGCGCCAGCACATCGCGCCGCTCTACGACGCCCACCTCGCCCGCGTCACCGACCTGATCGAAGGGCAGCGCTATACGCGCCCCCTGGGAGTACGCCTGCACAAGCTCGCCGCGAGCCTCTCCCAGACGGTCGCCTGGATCCGCTTCGACCATGGCCAGCATGGCGCCGCCAGCCGGTACTGGATCGCCGGGCTGCACAACGCTCACGCCGGCAACGACCGGGACATGGGCGCGGCCCTCCTCAGCGACCTCGCCTACCAGGCCTCCTGGCGGGATGACCCCACCACCGCCGCCGGCATCCTCACCAAGGCCCTCAGCCGCACCACCCACCCCGCCGCCGGCTCGCTGCTGCACCTGCGACTGGCACGCGCCCAAGCCGCGCTCGGCGAACGCAGCGCCACCCTGCGCTCCCTGAACGCGGCAGAACGCCTGCTCAACGCCGGGGACACAGACGACACCCCCGCTTGGTGCTCGTGGATGTCGACCGCCGACCTTGCGGTCGACTCTGGTCGCTGCCTGCTCGATCTCGGTGACACCACACAGGCGCACCGCCTCATCGCCGAGGGCCAAGCGCTCCTGCCGGCCAGCCGCGACAAGACGCGCGGGGTTTTCCTTGCGTACCGGGCGCAAGGCCATCTCAGCCGTCGCGAACCCGAAGCAGCAGCCGCCGACGCCCTCGAAGCGCTCCGCCTGGCCGAACGGATCGGGGCCCCGCGATGCGTTCAGCTCGTCCGCGATCTCGCCCCCGCCTTCACCCCCTACCGTACGGCGCAGGGCGTGCCTGAACTGCTGCACGCCGTCGCGTAGCCCGGGCCGGCGCCGCAGGGCCGCCCGGATGCTTACGACATCGGGCACGGTATCCACCGACAGGTAGCCGCCGTGGCGGTTGCTGCCGGCGGGCACCGCAAGGAGTGCGGCGCCGTCCACCTTCACACCAACCGCGCCGTCCGAGGTCCGGATCGGCGAGGCATTCCCAGAACCAGGCGTACTCCTCAGCGCACTCTTAGGGTGAAGGGTGGCAGAGCGGAGCGGCGATGTGCGCCAGCGGGAAGCGGGGCATAGAAGGCGCGGGCCTCGCATCGTAGACATCGGTCACGCCGCCCGGGTGAGCGGGTGGTTGAGGATTTCGGTGAGGGCGTCCCGGTCCAGGCGCACCACGACCGTGTGGTGGTCGGACAGGCCCTTCATGTCGACGACCTCGACCTCACGGACGGCGGGCAGGAGCTGCTTGCTGGCGTAGATCCGGTCGATGCGCGCGTCCGGGCCGTGGGTGGCGCAGGCGTCGACGGTAGCCGCGACCGCGCTGGTGTCGCCCGTGGCCGCGACGAGGTGCCGGGCGACGTCCTGGAGGCCGGCGATGCGCAGGGTGTCGTCGGGCCGGTCGTCCATCCGGCGAACGCCGTCCGCCCCGAGGTAGGAACGGTGAGCCCGGTGGGGCTCGTCGCGGATTTCTTCCAGGGCGGGCAGGGCCGGGTCCCCCGGGGTTCCGACGACGGGGTAGCTGTTGTTGTCGCCGCCGAGCAGAGCGGGGTAGTGGACGTATCGGTCGCCGTCCCTTACCCACTTGTCGTTCCACTTGGTCAGCCACTCGGCCTCCGCCAGGCGCGTCGTGGGGGAGCAGTAGTTGAGGTGGTAGGAGCCCACGATCAGCGGGGTGGCGTCGGGGGCCGTTCCGGCGAGCTGGAAGCTGCACACGGTCGGCGGGAGCGCCCACACGGGACCGGTATTCGGGTACTCGCTGAACGGGATGAAGAGCTTCGGGTCGTGGTAGACGGCGGTGCAGCACTCGCGGCCGATGAAATCGACCATGCCAAGCACGGCTTCGGCCTCGTCCGCGAGCTCGTTGCCGTTGTCGTGGGCGCCCCACATCTCCTGCCGCAGGAGCAGGTGCAGGTCGAGCGAGGCCAGGCGGTCGTGCATGCGCTGCCACAAGTCGCGGTCGCCACCACCGTTGTTCTCGAAATTGCAGATCGCCGCGTTGATGAGCACGAGGGTCCCCCCGGAGGTAGAGGTGTCAGCGGGTGGGCGCGAGGGCTCGGCGGAGGACGTCGAGGTCGAACCGCGCGAGGAGCAGGGCGTGGTCGGAGACCGCTCGCACGTCGTCGTTCGCCAAGACCTCGAAGGCGGTCAGGGCCGGCGCAAGGTCGGGGGTGCAGTACATGCGGTCAATGCGCTGGGCGGGCCCTTGGTCGGTGCGCTTCAGGCTCGCCGTAGCCGCGATCGCGCCGGGCTGGCCGAGGACCGTGGCGGCGTGCAGGCCGAGGTCGGTGAAGACCGGGTTGCCGCCGGAGAGGATCTCGTCCGGTCGAGTGTCCGAGACACGTCGCCCGGCGCGCTCGACGGTCCGGTGCTGGTAGTGCACGCGGTCCTCGACCTTGTCCCAGTCCGGGAGCGCCACGGATTCCAGGTCCGTGCGGTGCGGGTAGCTGTTGGCGTCCATCCCCACCAGCGCGCTGCGGGAGTTGTCGGCGAGGGTGGTGAGCCGCCGCGCCTCGGTCGCGCGCAGGTCCGGGTCGAAGTGGCACAGGTGTGCCGAGGCGAGGTCGATCGGCTTTGCGCAGCCCTTGAGGCGGACGCGGGGATTGCAGATCGGCTTCCACGGCATGTCGTGCTCGAACTCGCCGTCGACGAAGAACACGTTGGGGTCGACCATCACGCCGACCGGGTTACGGCTGCGTCCTTCCCGCGGGGCGGACATGAACGGCGTGAGGCCGCCGAGCCGGTTGGCCTCGGCGTACAGGTCCGCCTTCCCGCGGTCCCAAGCGCCGGTCAGCTCCTGGCGCAGCACCACGTGCGGTTTGATGGAGACGAGGATGTCGCGGGCCAGGTCGCGGTGGTCTTCCCCTCCATGCCGACCGCGGCCGTTGTGCTCGACGTTCCAGCACACGATGCGGATTTCGTTGTCGAAGGTGGGCTCTGCCAGGGACAAGAGGGCATCTCCTTGGGCGGGTCGCGGCTCGCAGGACCGACTCGGGCTGGGATGGTGGCGCGGTCACGCCGCGCGTGCGTCGGGTGCAGGAGCGGGCCCCACCGCAGCGGGGGCGGATAAGGATGCGATTGGCCCGTGCCGCTCACGCAGACGGCGGGCCTGTTCGGTATACGGCGGCAGGCCCGCGTCGGCCCGGCGGGCGTCGAGCTGGGCGGGATCGGTGATCGGGTGCGGTTCGAGGAGCCCGTCGGGGCGGTACCAATGCTGGGTTCCGTACAGCTGCGCCTGCCCGCTGTTGACGAGCATCCGGTCCTGCAAGTGGGCCCACTGGGCAGGCGTCGCCTCGCCTTGCTGCGCCGCCTCGTGCAAGGCGGCGAGGAACCGGCTCTGAAGCTGGCGGTCCTGATCGGCGTGAACAGCAATGGCCACTGCGGCCTGGCATCCGTTCTCACCGACCTGGGACCGCCCTGGCCAGCCGTACCGGACCACGATCTCCCCTAGGAAGAGGGCGTTGTCGGCGTCTGCCTTCCGGGCCGCCGCGAACACGTCCGCAGGCGTGGCGGACCGGTGGTGGGCGGGCGTGCGCCACGACTCCCTGGCGATCTCGGCCCGCGTGGTCAGGTCGCGGCCGATGGCGGGCCAGTTGGGCGGGCTGCCGGGCGTAGTCATCGTGATGCGTCTGCCTCTCGATTGGTCCGGCTGGTCAGATGTCGGTCTCGGCGCGCACCAGCCACAGCCCGCCTGACCGAGCGGCAATCCAATGCAGCTGGGCCTCGTAGATCCGGTCGATGGGAGATACCGAAGTGCGGCTGACGGCGACGACGCCGCGGACGGGCGAGGCCGGGTCGGCGAGGAGGCGCAGCGCACGGGCGTAGCCGCGCCGCAGGGTGGGGTCGTCGCAGTCCCCGTGGCCGTCGAGCGTGTCGACGATCTGGTCGGCGACGGTGAAGGAGTGCCGGGCGGCGTGTCCCTGGGCGGCGGCGAGGTCGTCGGGCGGGTCCAGGTCGTCGGGCGGGTCCAGGTCTGCACGGGTGAGGGCATACAGGACCACGTGCGGCGGCCCCTCCGCGTGCCGCAGTGCGGCCTGGTTGATCGCGGCCCTCTGCGCGGCGAGCGCCTGAGACCCTGCCGGGCGCCACAGCGGCGCCAGTGCAGGGCGCTGGCCGCGAGCCCGCGGCGTGAGCGTACGGACGTCGTCAGGCGGCCGCCGGCGCGACAGCGGATCGCCGGAGGCAGACAGGGTGGCTACCTGGGGGCTCATCGGGCCCTCACCGTCGGCAAGGGAAATGCGTCGGCGGAGGCGGAGATCGCCACGGTGGGCGCGGGGCGCAGCTCGGCCCGCAGCCGCAGGGGTGTGACGCGTTCGCCGTCGGCGCGCCGGACAGCCGGCAGATCCTCCCACCCGAGGTCACGCAGCAAGACCAGCAGCGTCGGGCGCGTCTGGGAGGCAGCCGGGATCTCCCACCAGACCCACTCCAGGCCGTGCTGTGCCGCGTGGTCGGCAAGCCACAGCGCCAGCAGCCGCGCCGCCTGGTCATCGTGTCCCGGCACCGGCGGAACCAGGGATACCCGGACCCCAGGGCCCGGGTACGCGCGGCTCCAGTGCGGCAGATTCTCGCCGACGTGCACAACGAGGCACCCCACGAGCTCCTCGTCGTCGTAGAGGCCGGTGACGATGGCCTGCGACTGGATGAGGGCGACCAGCGGGCCGGCGGGATGGTCGATGCCCTGGTCGGCGAGCCGGCGCGTGGCCTCCTGAGCGAGCGCTGCAGCCTCGGCTCTCGCTGCGCCGGTGCGGACCGGAAGCATCGCGTACACCGGGGTGTCGACGGCGCCCATCACGCCGCTCCCGCCGTGGACGCGGCGAGCGCGGGCCCGCTGACGGCGCCGGACGGTGCGGATTCCCCGAGGATTCCCCAGGCGTGGCCCAGACCGACGAGGTGAACCTCGTTGCACGCGCCCGCCTTGGCGGCGACCGCGTCGATCTCCGCCCGCACGTCGTCAGCGCGCACCCCGATCGCCTCGCCGATGGCGGCGTTGAGGGTGTGCTCGGCGACGGCCCGGATGACCTTCCGGTCGTGCTCGGTGAACTCCGGCGCAGGCCCGGCGGATGGCGGCGGCACTTCCCGGGCCGTGAGCAGGGCGTGGGTGAGGACGGCGCGCGAGGAGCCCGGGCGATCGAGCTTGCGGCGGGCAGCGGCGAGGTGGCTCGCCACCGTGAACACGGCCAAGTGGACCTGGCGGGCTATCAGTTGGTTGGAGCCGCCGTAGACGAGGCGTGCGGCGACGCGCTGCTGGTCGCGTGTGAGGAGGGCGGGCGAGGGCGAGGTGTCGGTGGTGGTCATGGTCGGTCCTGGGCCAGAGGGAGGGTGGGCGGGTGGTCGAAGGCGGTCGGCGCGCGCTGGGGAGGAGGGATCCCCGGCACGCCCGGTGCTGTTACGGCGTGGGGTGCAGTGCGACGGGGAGCGCGGTGACGTCGGTGCCGATGAAGGACCGCTGCGGCTCGAGGTCGTTGACGTCGCCGATCAGAGCGAGCTGGGGGAAGCGCTGGAACAGGGCGGGGAGGGCCTCTTCGGCTTCGAGCTTGGCGAGGCGGGCGCCCAAGCAGTAGTGGATGCCGTAGCCGAAGGCCAGGTGCTGCTTGTCGTCCCGGTCGATGCGGAAGGCTTCGGGGTTCTGGTGGATGTCCGGGTCGAGGCCGTGGGCGCCGAAGCCGATGATGATCGCGTCGCCCTGGCGGATGACGACGTCGTCGCCCAGGTCGATGTCCGCCGTGGCGTAGCGCAAGGGCATGTACATGATTGGCGGGTGCAGACGGAGGGCTTCGTCGATGACGTCGCTCCAGCGCGCCGGGTCGGCCAGCACGGTGGCGAGCTGGTCGGGGTGGGCGAGGAGTTCACGGACGGCGGCGTTGATGAGCGCGACGGCGGTCTCGCTGCCGGCGCCGATCATCAGGATGAGGGTGGAGACGAGCTCGGTGTGGCTGAGGCGGTCGCCGTCCTCTTCATGGGTGGCCAGCAGCAGGCTGGTCATGTCCTCGCCCGGGTGGCTGCGCTTGGTGTCGATCAGGGTCTGCATGGCCCGGCCGAGATCGCGCTTTATGGCCTCGGCTTCCTTGGGGGTGACGTCCGTAGCGAGCACGGAGTCGATCACGCGGAGCATCTCAGGCCGCTGCTCGGCGGGTACGCCGAAGAGGTCGCAGATCACCCGGGTCGGGATGGGGTAGGAGAAGTGCTCGCGCAGGTCGACGGGGCCAGTGGAGGCGAGCGTCTCCAGGTGGTCGAGGAGGTCGGTGACGATCGCGTGGATGGCGGGGCGCATGGCCTCGATCCGGGCGGGCGTGAACGCGCGATCGACCAGCCGACGCAGCCGCTGGTGGTCGGCGCCGTCGGAGGTGAACATCGACACGACGTCCACCCACGGGTACAGCCACGGTATGGAGCCGGGGGTGTGGGAGGGCCAGGACTTGCGGGCGTCCTTGGACACGTCGTCGTGGGTGAGGAGCACCTTGGCGACGGCGCCGCGGGTGACGGCCCAGGCACTCACGGCGCCAGGCAGACGGACGCGGACGGCGGGCCCGGCGGCACGGAGCATCTCGGCTTGGGCGAACAGGGCGCGGCCGCCGCTGCTGTCGAGGGTGACGGCCGCGGTAGGGGAGGTGCTGCTGGTCACGAGGTTCCTCCTGCAATAGCAGTGGCGGGGATGCGGTCGGCGGACTTGGGACGGAAGGTGACGGGCATCGTCTGCGGGCACTGGTGGAAGGGGCCGTGCCGCAGCAGAGGTTTGGCGCTCTCATCGGTCAGCGTCATGTCCCACAGCTGGTCGAGGATCGTCTCGACGGCGGTCTGCACGATCGTGGTGGCCTGGGAGATCGCGGGGCAGCGGTGCGGCCCGGCCGACCAGGCGAGGTGCGCCTGGCTGTCGTAGCTGAGGCCGCTCGGCAGTGCGGGGTCGGTGTTCGCAGCGGCGTGGGAGATCAGGACCGGGACACCGCCCGGTACAGGAACACCGTGGAGGTAGGTGTCATATCGGGCGAAATGGACGGAGAAGTTTGCCATGGGCGCGCGCTCCCACAGCGCTTTGCTCAGGGCCCGGCGCACGGTCAGCGTGCCGGCCGCGAGGCTGCCGGCGTACTCGTCGTCCCGCAGCAGCAGGTGCAGAGTCCAGGCGGTGGCGGCAGCGGCAGGGATGAGGCCGGCGCCGGTGACGCAGAACAGCTGGTTGAGCGCCTCGTCGTCGCTGAGCGCCGCACCATGGTTGATCATCCAGGAGGTGAGGTCCTGGCCGGGCCGCGCCCGGCGCAGCTGGATGAGTTCGAAAAGCAGTCCCGCGAAGTCCGCGGCGCCCTGCGCGGCTTCGGGGCCAGCGCTGATGAGGTCCTGGCACGCGCGCACCATCTGATCGGTCTTCTCGGGCGGGCAGCCAAGGAGATCGGCGAAGACGAGCATGGGCACCATGTCGGCGAAATCGGCCATCAGGTCGGCCTGACCGCGGGCGATGACCCGGGCTATCAGCGTCAGCGCGCTGCGCCGGGTGATCTCCCTGAGCCGGTGGGGGCTGATCCGGGCGATGCAGTCGTCCATGGCCCAGCGCAGGCGGGCGTGCTCGTCACCATCGGTGTAGAGGACGGAGGGCCGCCAGGCCATCATGCCGAGCACCGGACTGTCCGGGGGGACCTGCCCCTGTGCCAGGGCAGCCCACAGCCGCGAGTCCTTGGAGTAGACGGCGGTGTCGTTGAGAAGTGTGACGGCGGCCCGGTGGTCGGTGACGACCAGGGCGTGCACGCCGGGGGCGATCTCGGCCCATCCGGCCGGGCCTTGGGCGCGCAGCTGATCGTAGACGGCGCTTGGGTGGGCGGCGAATGCGGCGCCGTGCAGCATGGGGCAGCCGCTGGTGGCGAGCGGGGGCGGCGTGGTCATGAGACGGGCTCCAGGCTGGGGCGGGACAGCAGGTGAGAGATGAGCGCGATCAGCGGCCTCTTTGCCGACTCCCTGTGCCGGACGTCGCACTCGACCAGGGGCGTGGAAGGGGTGAGGTCCAGGGCGCGTCGCAGTTCGGCTTCGCCGTAGCGTGGGGAGTTGTCGAAGGTGTTGACGGCGACCACGTAGGGCAGGCCGGCTTCCTCCATGCGTCCCATGGCGTCCCAGGACTCGGTGATCCGTGCGGTGTCGACCAGGACCACGCCACCCAGTGCGCCCTGCATCAGCTCGTCGACCATGAAGCTGAACCGGGGCTGGCCGGGGCCGCCGAACAGGTAGAGCACGATGTCGTCGGTCAGGGTGAGCCGGCCGAAGTCAAGCGCAACGGTGGTGGTGGTCTTGTCCGACAGGCCGCGCAAGGTGTCAACCGCCTCGCCAGCTTTCGTCATGCGCTCTTCGGTCGAGGCGGGACGGATCTCGGACACGGCGCCGACGAGGGTGGTCTTACCGACAGCGAACGGCCCGAGCACGACCACCTTCACGGACTGGTTGACCCCAGGCGCCAGGTAGTGGCCCTCAGAGCTTTTCAAGCGCATCGAGAATCCTCTCCAGCAGATGACGGTCGGTCTGCTGAGCGGCGGGGACAGGGCTGCGGCTGAGGAGGTGGCCACTGTCGACGAGGGAGGCGACCAAGACCTTCGTCACGGCGGCCGGCAACTGCAGATCGGCGCTCACCTCGGCCAGCGACAGCACGCCGGGCAGGCAGTGCTGCATCAGGCGGTGGGAGTGAGCGTCCAGTCCGGCCAGCGGCTTGTTCGGATCGGCGATCAGCAGCGTGGCCACGTCCAGGGTGCGACGGGTGGGTACGGCCCTGCCCCCGGTGGGGGTGTAGGGCCGTACCATCCCGGCGCGCCGGCGGCCGCGGGGCGTCACGAGGTCCGGGCCCTCGCGCGCGCGGACAGCGCGGGGGCCAGGCCCTTGATGGCCTTGATCGTCTCAGCGGACGCGACCGCCACCTCGGCGTCGGTCATCTCCGCACCGACCGAGACGGCGAGCACCGAGTTGTGGCCGGCCGCGAAGACGAGGACGCACGCTCCGGGAAGATCGATGATGATCTTGCGGGGGATCGTGTCGTCGGGCGTGGGCGCGAACTCGCCGACGCCGCGGCCCAGCGAGAACAGGCTGGAGGAGCTGGCGGCGGTCCGGTCGGCCACGTCGCGGTGCAGTCCCTCGGAGTGCGCCAGCACTAGGCCGTCGCTGGTGAACAGGACGGCGTGCTCAACGCCCTTCGAGCCGGCGAGACGGTTGAGCACCCAGGTCATGTCGTGGGTGTCGGCGGTCGGCTGCTGCTGCTCAGTCATGGAGTTGATCTCCTTCAGGGGTGTTCTCGGTGTCGTGGATGGTCCGCCCGAGCTGGGCAAGGCTGGCGGAGAACGCATCCGGGTCGTCCGCCGGTGCGGGCTCGCTGGCCCGGGTCGGCGCGGTGGCAACCGGCGAGCGCCGCCGCCGCTGGGGCAGA
This sequence comes from Streptomyces sp. NPDC020489, assembly GCF_044386545.1. NCBI lineage: Bacteria > Bacillati > Actinomycetota > Actinomycetes > Kitasatosporales > Streptomycetaceae > Streptomyces > Streptomyces sp. NPDC020489. Next base: position 137,849 of record NZ_JBIRUZ010000016.1, on the reverse strand, counting down.
CCTCCAGGAGCCGTCGGCTCCAGGGGAGTTGCATCTGTCGCTCCTGCGGCCGCCGCAGCCCCCGTGGGAAGGGATGTGTGCCTGGCAAGGGACGCGGCCGCATGGCGGTTGGCCTCGATCTCCTCGTCGGTCGGGCCGTGCCCGCACAGCTCCAGCGGGATTCGCAGTACCGCCCGCACACCGCCGTACGGGGAGGTGCTGGTGACGTCCGCAGAGAAGCCGTACTCGCTGGTGAGACGGCCGATGACCGCAAATCCGAGCTGGCCGGTGTCCTGCACGGTGGTGACGTCCAGGACCTCGCGCTGCCCCAGCACCCGGCTCGCTTCCTCTCGCTGGAAGCGGTTCATGCTCAGGCCGCCGTCGTCGACGACGATGCAGTACCCGGTCTGGAACGCTTGCACTTCGACGAACACCTTGCCGTCGGAAAACGCCGTGGCGTTGGACAGCAGCTCCGTGAGCGCGACGGTGACCGGCTCGACGACCCGCCCCTCCAGCCAGGTCTCCCCGGTGCGAGGCTCGTACGTGTAGCTGACCCGCAGGTAGTCGCTGATCCGCCCGCGAGCCGACTCCACAACCTCGCGAACCGTGCAGTCCGCGCGCTGCAGCCCCGGCCACGATCCGGTCAGGATCCGCATGCGCTGCAGCGTGTGCAGCGACTGGGTGACCAGGTGATCGAAGTTCATCAGGCTCTGGTGGTACGCCGTGCCGTCGGGATGGCGCTCCATCTCCTCAACGACACGCATCTGGCAGCGGTGTAGACCGGTCTGCGCCTCGTCGATCATGTCGCGCACCGAAGACCTGGCCGCGCGTCCGATCTGCTCGCGCGTGACGGCCACAGCCTCCTGCAGCAGCCGTCTCACGGCCTGGTGCGCGTGGTCGACGACGGTGCCGGCGAGCTGCTCCTGGCTGAGCCCGGGGACCGGCACACCGCGGTGCCCGCGCGCCACAACGTCCACCAGAGCGGGCATCGTCACCTCGGCGAAGTAACGAACCTCCGTCTCCAGCGCGGCAATTCGCGTGCCGTCGGATTCGTGCTGCTTCTCCAGCCCCGCGCAGCGCGAAGCCAGAAGACGCTTGGCGCGGGTCTGCGCGAAGAGACCGGCTGACGTGGCGGCGAAGCCGACACCGAATATGGCCGTAGTCACCTGCGGATCGAGCATGGGGATTCCTCACACGTCGGGGTCGGCTGTGGGCGGCGCGCGGCGGCGCAGAGACGCGGCTGGAGAACTGGCGTGCGGCCTGTGAGCTGACCGGGCCAAGACGACCAGGAGCCCGGACCGGCGACGCTCTTCGGTGTGCTCACGCGGCGATCACCGGCGCGGCCGCCGTCTTGCGGATCTCGGCCAGCAGGACGGCGCTGTTGGTGAGCCCGAGCATCGAGTACGCCTGAGGGAAGTTGCCCAACTGCCGATTCGCGACAGGGTCGTACTCCTCGGCGAGCAGGCCCACGTCGCTGCGCAGCGACAACAGCTGCTCGAACAGTGCCTCGGCCTCATCCGGTCGGCCGGTGAGGGCGAGCGCGTCGACCAGCCAGAACGAGCACAGAAGGAACGCGCCCTCGTCGCCCGAGAATCCGTCCATGCCCACATGCCGGCCGTCCGTGCGGTAGCGGTGGACCAGGACGCCGTCGGAGGCGAGTTCCCTGCGGACGGCGTCGACCGTGCCGACCACCCGCGGGTCGTCGGCCGGCAGGAACCCGGTGTGGGGCAGCAGCAGGAGCGAGGCGTCCAGTTCCTTGGAGCCGTACGACTGAGTGAACGTATTGCGCTGCGAGTCGAAGGCGCGCGCGCACACCTCGGCGTGGATCTCCTCACGCAGGCTCACTAGCTCGGCCAGGTCGGCGTCGAGTACTCCCTGGTCGGCGAGGCGGACCGCGCGGTCGATCGCCACCCAGCACATGATCTTGGAGTGCGTGAAGTGCCGTCGGCCGCCGCGGACCTCCCAGATCCCGTCGTCCGGCTTGCGCCAGTGCCGTCGGACGAAGTCGACGAGCTTCATGATCAAGCTCTCGGTGTTCTCGCACCGGGCTACGCCGTGCTCGTGCGCCAGAGCCAGCGTCTCGATGACCTCACCGGGCACGTCTAACTGCAGCTGGTCTACTGCGCCGTTGCCGACACGGACCGGGCTCGAGCCTTCGTATCCGGACAGCCAGTGCAGCTCCCGCTCGGGCATGTCGCGGCGCCCGTCAAGGCGGTACATGATCTGCAGGTTCTCCGGATCGCCGCCGAGCGTGCGCAGCAGCCACCGCCGCCACGCGATCGCCTCGTCGCGGCATCCGGTCCGCAGCAGCGCGGACAGCGTGACCGCGGCGTCCCGCAGCCACACGTAGCGGTAGTCGAAGTTGCGCTCCCCGCCGAGTTCTTCGGGCAGGGAGGTCGTCGGGGCAGCGACGATTCCCCCGGTGGGGGCGTACGTGAGCGCCTTCAGCGTGATCAGAGACCGGATCACCGGCTCGCGGTGCGGGCCGTCGTAGACCAGCTGCCCGGCCCAGGCTTCCCAGAATGCGCTTGTCTGCGTGAGCGCCGCCTCGGCATCGGGAACCTCGGGCGCGGGAGCGTGGGACGGTTGCCAGCTCAGGGTGAAGGCCACCCACACGCCCGCCGTGACGGTGAAGCGGTGGTGGACCGCACCATCCTTCTCCGTTCCCGGCACGGACGTGTCGAGCCAGAGCGCGTCGGGTCCGGACACCGCGGCCGTCCGCCCGTCCGTGTCGTAGATCCACGGCGTGCGCCGGCCGTAGCCGACACGTGGGCTCAGTGTCGACGTCATCTCCAGCGTGCCGGAGACACCCTCCACGATCCGGATTAGCTGCGGACCGTGCTCGTGACGCGGCGGCATCAGGTCGAGCACGCGGACCGTGCCGGTCGCGGTGTCCCACTCGGACTCGAGAATCAGCGTCTGCCCGCGGTAGCGGCGGCGGTTCGCGTGCGCGGCGGGCTCGCCCGCAGGAACGGTGGGGGCTATCCGCCAGAACCCGTGCTCGTCGGTGCCGAGTAGGCCGGCGAAGACGGCGGCCGAGTCGAAGCGCGGCAGGCACAGCCAGTCGACACTGCCGTCCCGGCAGACCAGGGCAGCGGTCTGCATGTCTCCGATGAGGGCGTAGTCCTCGATGCGCGGACGGCGCACAGACGGTGCGTGGGGGATCGGCGTCGCGGTGGTCATGAAGTGCGGTCTCCAGGCGAGGCGAGGATGGCGTAGGCGTGGGATTTGTCGAAGCGTTCGTGCAAGGGAGCGGGGCGACGCCAGGAGGCGGTGGTCACGGGCCCGTTGGGGGCGACGTTCATGAGGCGGCCCTCCGCTCCATGGCCTCAGCCGCGCAGGCGAGCTCCTCGCGGGTCTGTTCGCGGGTCCAAGCGGCGTCCACGGCTTCCCGCAGGCCGGCGCTGACAAGGTGGGCGACACGGGAGCCGGTCTCGTAGCTGGGGAAGAGGCCGACGCCAGCCACCATGCGGTGCCCATGGACGGTCACCTCGGCGACCGGGCCGACTGTGTGCATGAACAGGACCGGGTTCATCGGCAGGATGCGGACAGCCAGGCCGCGGCCGGGCTCCTCCCGGCTCACGAGGCCAGCCAGATGCCGAAGCTGCTCGGCGATCACCGCTGACTGGCGGCTTCCCCTGGTGAGCACGGTCTCGTCCAGGAGCACGGTCCGCCGCTGGTCGGCTACCCACGGGACGCGGTGAACCCACGACGGAAGTCCCAACACGGGCTCATCGGGGGTGGCACACACCTCCGGGGCAAGAACCGCCCGCGCGTATTCCTGGGTTCGCAGACCCGCCGGGGCCATCATGCAGAACTGGGTGACCTCGCTCGCCGTCCGCATCACGGCGATGTAGCGGGCCGTCGCCTCATCACGGACCACATCCGCCCAGCAGTCGTGCGGGGCACGCCGGACGTAGCCCCGTTCCTCGCGCACGCTGCGGGTGTAGGCCCGCGGCGGCAGGCTGCTCACCAGGAAGTCCGTGTGATCGCCCGCAACGCCGTACAGCCGTAGGAGCGTGCGCAGCACGTCCGGCCGTATAGGGGACTGGGCCCGCTCCCACCGGCTGACGGCTGATGTGGACATCCTGACGGCGTGGGCCGCGGCCTCCAGCGTGATGCCCTTCGTCTCGCGCAGGTACCGCAGGTAGAGGCCCATCACGATCCGGGCAGGAGGCTGCGGAGCCTCGGCCGGTGGCGACGGAGCAGCGTGAAGCATGGCGGAGTGGTCCTTGCGTGGAGTGTTCGGGCAGGTCAGGAGGGGGCATGTGGCGGGGACGGCGGGCGGTCTCCGGGCGTGGGCGGGGTTCGCCGAGCGGTTCGCCTGAAATCGAAGTGCGCCAGGGCGCCCATGGCCGTCACGATCAGCGCGCCAATCCGGTGGGAGCCATCACTGCCTCGGGACGGATGCGGCACAGATGACGGTGGCCATCGCGAGGGTGAAGGTGAGGATGCGCAGCTGACCACGGCTGGGACGCCAGGCCGACGAACGCTTGCTCCTCGACACAGGCTTAGGCACGGCACACCTGCCGGTGACGCGGGTAGGGCGCGCTGAGGGCTGAACGCAGGCCGGCGCGGGTCCGGCTAAGTGCATCGTGCAGCGCCTCGGCTGCGGTGGCTTCGATCACGGGTGTTCCGGGGCGGGTAACCCATAGGCCCGAACACCCGCGGTAGCCGCTGGCGTCACAGCCCCACGACCTGGGTGCGGGGACGCAGTCGGAGTGCGCGGCCCTCCACCGGTGGACTGAGCCGGGTTCCACCGGCACCAGGAGCCTGTGGTGGAGCAGGCAGTACTTCACCGGCCCGACATCCGAGCCGTCAGCGACCAGGGCGTCGATCGCGCGCAGCCCGAGCGCTAGGCCCACGCGCACCACGCCAGCATCCGACGGAACCACGGCAGGCGGGCGCTCGCTGAGAGCGATGTTCCACGGAAAGTCACTACCTAAGGTCATGAGGGTGGCTCCAGTGAGTGAGGGGTGTTTTGGTGCCGCGCCGTAGGGGGGCCGGTGCGGCACCAGAACGGGACGGGGCGCCGCGAGCGTCAGGGGGTGGGCGCGGCGCCGGCCTGGACGACGGCCCGGGGAGGAGTGGGCTGTCTTCCGGGCGGCGACTTGGGCGGGGGAAGACCCAAGTCGTGCCCCCCGTGTCCGGCGGGGGGCCGTATGGAAGCCGGGCGCCTGGGCTGCTCACGCAGGCCCTGGAATCGGCGGTGTGCGTCCGGGGCGAGGTTGTCCGGCATCGGATCGCCCCAACGCACGAGCCGGCCGGAGGCGACAGGCCGCTCGAATCCGGGACGTCCCCGCAGAACGTGCGCGAGCAATTGGGCGAAGCCCGGGTCGAGCATGTCCATGTGACCACTGCGGCGGTCCGCGCCGACCGGGACTGCCAGTAGCGGGAGGCGGTGCAGCGCCACGGCTACCGCATCACGCAGAAGATGGGGGCTGATGAGTCTGGCCTCCCAGAACTCGTAGTCGCAGGCAGCCGTCGCGGGGAGAATCCGTACGTCCAGCTGCTGGACGGGGGACGGGGGCGACGGGGTCATGTCGTCACCGCCCCACCTGGTTGAGGCCGTCGCGGGCCGACAGCGCCGCCTGTTGGCAGGAGGTATCCCGTGTCCTCGAAAAGGATCACGCCGTTGCACAGCACGCTCCAGCCGGCCTCGGGGTGCCCGACCAAGACGCTTGCCGCCAGGTGATCGGCTGCGCTCGCTGGCGGGCACGGGGGCGAGTGCTCACATAACGCCCCTTCTGCTCGAAGGGTCCAGAGCACCGTGCGCACGGCCGTCGCGAACTTCGCCAGGGGCATCAGGGCCCGGGCGCAGCTGTCCGGCACTTCGGCCTCACGCTGTCGAGCCATCTTCATCACCTCGGCCACAGCACGGGATCGGTCGGGCGCCATCGCCCCCAGCTGCATGAGGTGACCCCGTAGCCGCAGCATCAAGTCGTGGACGTCTTGGTCGGTCTCGGGAGTCGGTGCGCCGTCCGACAACACCATCGACAACGTCTCCTCCGCAGCGGCGATCACCGACCGGGGGGTGACGGAGGGGGAGGAGGCCGGGCGACGGCCGAGGCGGAGGAGACTCACGACGCGGCCTCCTTGGAAGCCAGGTCCAGCTCGAACCAGACTGTCTTGCCAGGCCCCGGTGCGGAGCTGTCTGTTCCCCATCGGGTGACCAGGGAATCGACCAGGTGCAGCCCGCGGCCGCCCTCCTCATCCGCGGACGGCGGCCGCGGATGAGGCTGCTCGATCGAGGGGTCCTCCACCTCCACCCGCAGACATCCGTGCCCATGCGTGGCCCGTACGGCGAATCGGAGCGCCGGCTTGTTTCCGCACCCGTGGACCATGGCGTTCACCATCAGTTCCTGGGCGACGAGCATGACTGTGTCAGCGCATTCGGACAGTCCGGAGCGCTCGAGCAGCGTGCCGAGCTGATGACGCGCTCCGGCGACGGCCTCCGCCTGGGCTGGGATCTCTGTGGCCATCTGGAAGTCACGGGTCCGGCAGGTCGGGGTGCTGTCGCTTTCGGACGGAGGGGCGATCGCTTTCCGGCCGCCGCGCACCACCGAAATGGTGCGCGCCCCACGAAGGCCGCCCATCGGGTACTGCACGTTCATCAGCTGCCTTTCCCGGCCCCGCTGGGGCCAATTCCGGTCACCGTCCGAGATCGTGGGCATGACGTGGCCGATTCCGGTACGCCGCCTGCGGGTTGGAGGAATATCGTCTTCACGAGACAACCGCGTGCCGGGGCCGGTGGGAATGCAGGCAGGCTCGGCAAAGCGATGCACGTGATGCAAGATCGTTTCGGGGACGGGGGCGCACACCCATGGGGCGCACACGCAACACCCGGCTGGAAGCCGTCATCCAGGAATGGGGCGTGTCGCAGCGGCAACTGGCCGCTCGCTTCCGGGCTGTTGCCGCGGAGAACGGTGCAACTGAACTTCTGCGCTACGACCAGTCCCGCATCGCTCGCTGGATCGGCGGCGCCATCCCGGAGGGCCGAGCAGCGCATATCTTGGCCGAGACGCTCTCCCGCGGCCTCGGTCGCACCATCACGCTGACCGACATTGGGCTGGCACCGGACGACGCCGCCGACCCGCAGGCGCCGGCGTGGAGCGTCGACACCCTCGCGACGCTGGCGACCCTCGGGAGCACGGACATGGACATAGCTCGGCGCCAGGTGCTGGCACAGTCGGCCTACTCGGTCGCCGGCCTGGCCCTGCCCTCCGAGACCTGGTGGCAGGAGGCCGCCGATCGCGCCCGCACTCGCAAGCCGCTGTCGCAGCACACGGTCATGGCCGAGGACGTCGCAAGCGTGCGCGAGATGACGGCCTTCTTGTCTCAGCGGGACCAGCAGCGCGGCGGCCGCGGTGTGGGACGCGCCGCCCTGGTCGCTTACCTGCGCACCGACGTTGCCGAACTCCTGGCCGCACGATTCCCGTCCGACAATCTGCGCTTGGACATGACGTCGGCCGCTGCCGAACTGGCCTACCTCGCGGGCTGGACGAGTTTCGACGCCGGGGAGCACCCCATCGCGCTGCGGTGGCTGACCCTCGCAACGCAGTTGGCCGAGGAGGCCGGCGACGCGCCGCTCGCCGGGCACGTACTGCGGGCCATGGCCCACCAGGCTGTGGACCTGCACCAGCCGGCGGAAGCCGTACGCCTGGCCGAGGGATCCCTCTCCGGCCGCCGTTACACCGAAGCCTGCTGGCGGGAGAAAGCCCTGCTGGGTGTCGTCCACGCTCGAGGGCTTGCCGCCGCCGGCGACAAGAAGCGGGCCGCGGTGGCGCTCAACCGCGCGGAGTCCGACCTGGGCCGCGCCAGCGACACCGGCGACGAGCCCGCCCGGGTGTGGTTTTTCGGAGAGGCAAGTCTCGCCCATGAAACCGCAGCCGCGCTGCGGGATCTGGGCGACCTGAAGGGCGCCGAACGCGAGTTCAAGCGCAGTGTTCGCACCCGTCGGAGGCAGTTCAAGAGGACTCACTCCGTGACCTTGGGATACCTGGGTGAGGTTCAGGTCCGGCAGGGGCAACTCGATGCGGCCTGCGCGACGTGGCACCAAGCGCTCGACACGATGACCGGCGTCCAGTCCGGGCGGGCACGGGAGACCGTGGTGCAGATGCGCCGAGCACTGAGTCCCGTCCTCCGCCGAGGCGGTGGGCCAGCCGCAGACCTCGACGCGCGAGCCCGAGCGGTCCTCGCGGACAAGTAACCCGTACGGTAAGGAAACCCGGCGCAGAGAGCCCATCTCTCGGCGCCGCGGGAGAAGACCCACGAGAGGTGAAGCGTGTTCGACCAGCACATCCAGCTGCCGGTGATCGCCACGGTCGTAGGAGGCCAGACCGGCCGTCTTGACGACTACAAAGGCGGAGTCGAGTCGATCATCCGTCTCGTGCCGAGCATCCCGGAGAGTGCCCTCCAGGGCATCGATGAGTTCAGCCACCTGGAGGTCGTCTGGCACTTCAGCCTGGGGTCGGACAACGACATTGAGCTTGAGCCGCGGAGCCCCCGCGGGAATCCGGACTGGCCGGCCACCGGAGGCCTCGTCCACCGCAATCACAGGAGGCCGGCCCGAATCGGCACCTCCTACCCGCGACTGCTGCGAGTCGAGGGACGGGATCTGCACGTTGCGGACCTGGACGCGGACGCTGGGACTCCCGTCATCGACCTGGCGCCGGTCTTCCAGGAAATGCTGCCCCGCGGACCCGTGCACCAGCCGGAATGGCCCACTGACATGCTTCGGAACTACTGGAAGCGAGCAGACGAGCGCCCCTGAGCCGTCCTGCTTCCCAGTCACTTGCCCGAATGGAGCCGCGCGCAGCATGTGCGTGAGTGCCGTCGCCATCACGGCCTCCTGGATGATGGCAGCACGGACCTGACCGCTGTCATGGCACGGCTCAGAGGCGATCGTTCCAAAGGGAGATGAAGGGCAAGAGCCTCGGCAAGGCAGCGGGCGAGGGGAGCAGGGCTCGTCAGCAGCGGCGTCCCGCCGATCACCTGCTCGTCATCGGGTGGGACAAGCCACCGTGCTACTCCGGCTCCCGATCGTGGGGCCGGGGCGGGTACAAGAATGGCGTGGCGCTTGCCGAGGCAGGCCGGCCGGGGAAGTCTGCCCGGCCACTGGGAGGCCGCCATCAAACTGCTCCAGCTCTCGCTCGTGCCGCACGGCACGAGCACGGCGGCAGAGCGAAGGCTGGTGAACGCCACAGCGGGCCCGAGAGGCTGTTCGTACTCGGCAAGGAGCCGATAGGCCGCCTCGATCAGATGCCGGTCCGCCAGCACGATGTCGAAGGTGACGCCGCACTCAAGTCGTCGCGGGAGGTGCGGATTCGTCCGCCACAGGCCCGTCGATGTAGCCGGGCACGGCGTAGCCGCGGAGAACCACACGGACAGTGCCGCGCTCTCGGCGTCAGCCATCTCGCCGGTCTCCATGAGCCCTCCAGCATCACGACCAAACGCAGGGTGTCTGCAACGTGACCTAGTGCAGCGAAGGGCTGGAGCGGTGAACAGGTCTTTTACCCGGAACTCTGGCGGCCTCTTACATGCCCTTTGGCCGCCCTTTCGCCAGCCCTTTCCCTCTGACCAGGGCATTCAGTTGACGAACCCTCACGCAAGGCGGTCGAAGTCGCTACCGTGAGGCCATCCAGACGGTGAGGAGGTGGCCATGCGTGAACTCAAGCGGTTACGCACCCGTGCGAACCGCACGCAGGAAGAGGTCGTCCAGGAACTCTCCGCTCTTGCCCGACGCCTTCATGCAGAGGGACGCTTGAGCAAGGCGCCCACCTTCACGCTCCGCCAGTACTCCAAGTGGGAGAACGCCGAACCTCCGCCCTGGCCGCACCCCGACAGTCGGGCGGTGCTGGCCGCCTACTGGAAGTGCCCCGTCGAGGAACTGGGGTTCCGCCCTCCAACGGATGGGGACCGCGGTGGCCCTCTGGTTCTCACACCGGTGCCCATGATCAGCCAGGCGTCACCTGGCCCCCTCCTGGTCGCGGCCAGCTCCAGTCCTCTCACCGATGAGGCGCCGCCCCCATGGCTGGCCGAGACGACCACGAGCGCCAACCGCGCCGGCGAGTGGCGCATCTCGCCGGAGGAAGTCGAACTGCTGTCTGGCGCCGCCGACGACAACTATGCGATCGACCAGCAGTTCGGCGCGAATCGACTATGGCGACCGACCCGGGCCCATCTGCTCTGGACCCATCACATGATCGACCGCGGTATCTACGACGACGCTCTGGGACAGCGGCTGCATGCACTCGCAGGGAAGCTCACAACGTCGCTCGGATGGTTCTGCTACGACGCAGGGCTGCAGACCCAGGCCCGCCAGTACTTCTCCGAGGCCCTCAACGCGGCCAACTACACCAGCGACGACGTGTTGGCCAGCCGCACCCTCAGCAACATGGCCAGACAAGCCGTCGACCTGAACAAGGGACGCGAAGCCGTGCGCTTCGCCAAGCTCGGACAGCGGCACGCCGAACTCTGGAACGCACCCAGCCGCGTCACCGCACTTCTGGCTATCCGGGAGGCTCAGGGACACGCACGCGTCGGGGACGTCTTCAACTGCGAGGCGGCCATCAAGCGCGCCTGGCAGGAATGGGAGCACGGAGACCACGAACTGGACCCGGACTGGGCGCACTTCCTCAACCTCGCCGAGCTGACGTGTCTGGAGGGTATGTGCCGGCTCGACCTCGGCCAGGTGGCCCGAGCCCAAGACCTTCTCGCACGGTCTGAGGCGCTTCAGGATGTCGCCCACTCCAGGAACCGCGGAATGTGCCTCGGCCGGCTTTCGGTTGCGGCCGTGCAGAACGGCGACGTCGACCACGGTCTGGCCGCCGCGACACAGGCACTCCGACTCGTGGAGAGCGGGATGTCTTCTACGCGAACGACCGCGCAGTTGACGATCGTTCATGACGGCTTGATTCCCCATCGACGCGCCCGCGGGGTGGGGGACCTACTCGAACAGATCCGTACTCACGTCGCGTGAGCAAGCAAAGGAGAGTGCAGACGGTGGACCCGGAGTTCCAGCGGCACGATGCGCAGTCAGCGAAGGCGATACTCACCGAGCTGGTCGACGTCTACGCCACGGTGTACGACACGCCCCCCTACATCGGTGACCCCTTCTTCTCCGTCGACTCCTTTCGGAGCCGTCTCGAGGCTGCCTTCGACACTGAAGGCTTCGAGACGGTGACAGCCCGGCTGGACGGTCGGATCGTCGGATACGTCCACGGTGCCACCCTGCCCCATGACAAGCCCTGGTGGACGTCCCTCGGCACCCGGCGGCCGGCCCGGCTGCAGGAGCTCGCCGACTCTGGCGGCATCTTCTGGCTGCGGGAGCTGATGGTGCTGCCCGCGCAGCAGAATCGCGGTCTCGGTCGCCAGATCCACGACACGGTCATTTCCGGCCGGGAGGAGAACGTCACAGCCCTGACGTGCATCGAGGACAATGAGCCCGCACGCAGTGCCTATCTCCGGTGGGGGTACACGATCCTGGGCCAGATCAAGCACGCCCCAGAATCACCCGTCTACGACGCGATGTACCTGACCTCCCACTAAGACCGGAAAGCACATGACGCAAACCATAACCACCTCGGCCCCGGAAGCCACTGGGCGCCGGGACCGACTCTCGCAACGCCCCGACGTGCTGTTCTGCTACGGCACGCTCCGTTTCGACGCCGTCCTCCGGGCCCTGCTGGGCCGAGTCCCGCAGCAGTCTCCGGCATCCGCGCCGGGCTACCGCGCTGCCGCGCTCGAAGGCCGCGTCTACCCAGGCCTCGTCGCTGGAACGTCCGCCGACGTTGCCTCCGGGGTGGTCCTGACCGACCTGAGCAACCAGGAGTGGCGCATCCTCGACGCGTTCGAGGACGCTCGATACGAGCTGCGAGAGTTGCCGCTGTCCAACGGGCGGTGGGGTTGGGCGTACATATGGCCTGGAGGCGATGTACGAGTGGATGACTGGGATGCCGCGGAATTCGAAGCCCGGCATCTCGCCGCCTACGCAGCCCGCTGCGCGCGGCTTGCCCCTGGGCTGGCCGCAGGGCGGCCGAAGGGCGAGTAGACGGCGGCCTCACCCAGGTGTTCGACCGCTTTGCATCTCACTGAAGGGAACCTCAACCCCGGTGAGAGAAATTGCGGCCTGCCCTCTCTGCCGACATCGCAGGGAAGACAGGCCGCTTTCGTTTCAACTGCCTCGTTGCAGTGGAGCGTCCTACACTGAAAGGGATACTTCGGCCGTGCCGCGGAACGATCGTGAGAAGTATCCCATTGCTCCCGCCATATTCGATCTCGCGCTCTCTGCGAGAGGCGTCCTCCACCTTCCAGAGATTCCCGGAGGGGTAATGTCGGGGATAAGCCAGCTGGCGAGCTCGGGGATTTCTTCTGCCTTGCGTTCTAAGGCGTACGAAGTGTGCCCTCCGGGGGTCGAGACCTTTCGGATGAGCTGGAAGTTCTGCTGCTGGTAGTACTCGGCGAGAGCGGGGGAGCTGCAGTCGCGACGTACGCGGCTGATGCCCTCGCGTGCCGCGCGGTCGACGGCCCAGTCGGCGATGAGCGTGCCGAGCTTGCGGTGGCGTTCGGCGGGATCGGTGACAGTGCCGTTGAGGTAGTAGGCGGTGTCGGCGGCTTCGGCCGCGGTCCAGGTCCAGGGCGCGGATGTCCGGAGGATCGTGGTACAGCCCAGGATCCGGTCGCCGTATTCCGTCAGGACCCACATCTCGATTGGGTGGCGCGTGCAGTTGTCGGCCAGCTCGTGGACGTGCTTTCCCCAGTTGCGCCAGCCGGGGAGCTGGTTGACCTTCATCCAGTCGGAGCGATTCTGGATCATCGTGGCGAGGCCGGGTTGGTCGTCCGGAATGGCCGGGCGCATCGTGAGCATGCGGTCCGCTCCTGTGTGCTCGTCCGTGAGCGGTCGGCAGTCTGTGTCCCGTCCGCACCTTAGACGTCTACTGCCTGGTAGGTACACGTTCTATGTGCTCTGGGTCCGGATCGTTGTGTGAGCCGGCGTGGGGTAGTCGGCGGGCAGATAGGCGGCGAGGGCGGCCCGGCCTTGTCCGTGGGCGTTGGCCAGGGCCTGCTCGAGGAGGGATGCCGGGGCGCCGGGTGACGAGGAAGTGAGGTTCAAGGTGCCTGTCCTGGGGCTCGATCGCCCGGTCGGCGGCTCTCGGGGCCGGGCCAGCGGAGCGGGCGTGGCGCCAGGCCAGCGGCGGGGTGGGTGCCGGGTTCCGGGTGAGGGTACGCCGACGGCGGCCCGGGGTCACAGTGGGCCGGGCCGCCGTCGCGTCGTCCTGAGCCTGTTCGAGGTGACGGCTCAGGCGTGGGTGGGGCCGGGAGAGCTCGGGTCAGGTCGTCTCTGTCGGCCGGGGGTGGAGGTCAGTCCAGCTGCATGGGCACGTTGATGTACTGGGCGGCGACCCAGCCCTTCTTGCCCTTGTGGGCGCCGGACTTCACGGTGACGTAGCCCCAGGCGCCGGGCTTGCCGTTGTCGCCCTTGTTGCACTGCCAGTAGACATCGGTGCCCTTGGAGAGCTGGCCGGTGGCGGTGTAGCCGGTGCCGGGGCCGGTGCGGAACTTCACTGTCGTGTACACGTCGGTGTTGAGCTTGATCTGGTGGGTGCAGGCTCCGCTGCCGACGGTCGCGGCGCTGGCGGTGGAGGCGGTGGCGACGGCGCCGCCGAGGAGCAGGGCGCCGGTGGTTGCCACGGTCGCTACGCGGCGGGTGAGGGTGTGCATGTGCGGCTCTTCCTGGTGTCGTCGGCCGGAATTCCTCGCCCGTCTGACTTCCTCATCGCGGTGCTGATAGACAGTGAGGAGGGCGAAGAAGATCGGGAACGTGACAGGTTCGTCTTCGTTCCGGACTCGATCTTCTTTCTGCGCCGAGGAGTTGACCAGGCTCGGTTTATTCCGTGAATCCGCGTTCCGGAACGGCGGGGTCAGGTATGAGTCGTTCCGGAATGCGGTGTGCAGGAAGAGGAATTACAGGAAGCGGTATTTCCGGGAATGCGCAGCGCGGTCAGGCCGCGGTGACCGAAACGGCGAGGGCCCCGATGACCATGTAGGGGCCGAAAGACACGTGCGTGCGGCGGGCACGGCCGACGGCCATCCGCGCCACCTCCAGGACCGCGCCGACGACGAAGCCCGCGGCTGCTCCCCAGAACAGGGCTGTCCAGCTGCTCCAGCCCAGGAGCGCCCCGATGGCCGGTGCGAGCTTGACGTCTCCGACCCCCATGGCGCCGGTGAACGCGATGAGGAGGAAGACGGCGGTGAGCACGGCAGCGGCGGCGGCCGCGCGGCCTAGACTCCCGGGCTCGCCCGCCAGTTGGGCCGCGGTGAGCAGGAGGAACGTCCCGCACAAGGCGGGGAGGGTGAGCACGTCAGGGAGCCGTTGCACGGCGACGTCGATCAGGGCGAGTGCGACACCGCATGCGGCGATCCAGTACTGGGCAGCGGCGAGCCAGCCGCTGGCGCCGCCCGCGGCGATCATGGCGAACGCCACGGCGGCTGCCGCCTCCGGCGTGAAGGCGTGCGGTCCGATCGCCTGTGCGCACGCGGGGCAGCGCCCGGAGGCGGGCAGCACCGGGAGCCGGCGTCTGAGGACGCTGCTGCCGCAGTGCGGGCAGTCACTGCGTGCGGACGCGGCCGCCGGGACGGAGCGGGCGAAGACCACCGGGCGTGCCGCAGCGCCGGCCAGCGCTCCGACGGCGGCGATCAGGGCAACGCTGAGGACGGACAAAGGAGACTCCTACGGGCAGCCCGGCCTCCCCGTGACGGGCCGGTCGGCTTCGACCCTACGGCCCGCCGCGACGATCCCCACCGGCCCCTCTCCACGGGTCCCCTGCTGCCCTGAGCGCCGGGCCCGGCGGGAACCGATGACACGTCCCGTCGTACGGCCGCCGGCTCATGCTCCACGTGAGCCGGCGTCGAGCGTTTCCGCCAGGCTGAGCGCGGCCAGGACCTGCACCTGGCCCTCTGCCGGCTTGAGGGTGCCGGCCGCGGCCGCCTCGGCGACCCGGGCCGCGTGCTCCAGAGCCATCGCCACGCCGGTCGGTTCCCGGTGTGCGGTCAGCCACTCGAAGCCCGCGCGGAGCGCGGCCGCGAGGTCGCCGTCGTGGTCCTCGGGACCGTTCGTGGTTAACGCCCGGAGCCACAGGTCGGCGTGGGACTGCACGATCGTGTCGAAAGGGCGGTAGTCCGTGACGGTGCCACACCTGCCTCCCGCTCCGTCGGCGCCGCGCCGCCCGGTCCAGTTGCTCGCCAGCCACCGGTGGCGATGGCAGACCTCAAGCCGGTAGTCCACCGGCCGGTCCCGTGCCCGGGTGCGGCGTTCGACGACGACGGTCGACGGCGCGGTGCATGTGGTGATCTGGCGCAGGACTGGCACAGCGGAACTCCTCCTGGTCGCGAGTGGAGTTCTGATCATGACCAGGTGGGAGGCGCGCCATAGTCCACGATTGGGCGCTACGGCTGTGACCCGGCTCTCACTCTCCGACCCGACGGCGCAGCACGAGAGCGGTCCGGCGAGCGGCGCTCACTCCCGTATGTCGCCGGGAGCCATGTCGTCCCGCAGCCTCAGGTAGCGCACCGGGTGGCGGTGTCGGCCCAGGTCAAGCGCTGTGTCGGTATCGACTTCGGCGATGTGCTCGGGCACGACGGGCTGGAAGACCAGCAGCTCCTTCGTTCCCCATCCTGCCGAGAACTCCCGGCCCCACCAAGGGTGGTCGGCTCCCGCCGGGCGCAGGACCGCACCCAGCTCGATCGCCGCCGTGCGGGACAACGGTGTGGAGCGGGCGATCAGCCGGAGACGGCCGGTCGCGTCGAGCCGGCCGAGCAAGAGGCTGCGGGGGGCGTGCGCGGTGCCAGTGACCGCACCGATGATCCCTTCCGTCGTCATGCGCGTTCTCAGCTTCAGCCACCCGCGCTCCCCGGGCCGGTACCGGGAGCCGGAATCCTTGATCATGAGGCCCTCGACGCCGGCTGCTCCCCAGGCCGGATCCAGCCATGTGCGGGCCGTTGCGGCGTCGGCGGTCTGTGGGCACAGCACCCAGGGCGCTGCGAGCTCCAGGGATGCGAATTGGCTCTCCAGTGCCCTCCTGCGCTGATGCAGGGGCTGGTCCATGAGGACGGCGCCGGAGACCTCGAGCAGATCGAAGGTGATCAGGTGGGCGGGCTGATCGCGGGCGGCGCGCTCTGCCCGGGGCCCGCGGAGCCGGGCTCGGTGCTGAAGGGCCGTGAAGTCCAGCCTGCCGTCGTGCCAGACCACCAGCTCGGCGTCGACGACTGCCTCGACACCGAGCGCGGCCGCGGCACGGGCGATCTCCGGGAAGGCCGGGCGAAGGTCGGCGCCTCGCCTGGACTGGAGGTACGGCTCGGGACCGGTGAACACAAGGACACGGAACCCGTCGGCCTTCTGCTCGAAGAGCATGGGCCTGGGCCCGGATGGCGGCAGAGTCGTCACGGAGCGTGCCAGCATCGGCTCGACCGGCGGTGAAAGGTGCACCCGTCCAGTCCTACGCTCTTCGCACCCCGCTCGCCCGCGCACAGTCTGTCTCCGATGACCGCCTCGGGCAGGGGTACTCAGCGGGCCCAGCCGAGGGCGGGCGAGACCCGGGGAGCACGCTGCCGCAGGCCCGAGAGCCCTATCGCGGCGACCGCACCGCCGCGGCCTCGGCACCGCCTTCACCCGAGCCGACCTCCTGTCGCGGCAGCCGGATGGCTGGTCCTCGGTGTCCGAAACTCGCATGTTCGAATTAATGTTCGATAGAGTCGAAGCGGAGGCAGTCGGTTAGTGCCGGTTTGGGGGTATTCGGGCGGAGGGTGGCATGCGCGGAGGGCTTCCTCATCTGCATGTGGCGAGCGGGTTTTCGGCCCGCTACGGCGCCTCACATCCAAGCGATCTCGCCGCCCGGGCCGCCGAGCGCGGCATCGGGACGCTGGCGCTGACCGACAGGGACATGGTCACCGGGACCGTCCGTTTCGCGAAGGCCGCCGCGGCCGAGGGAATCCGCCCGCTGTTCGGTGTGGACCTCGGGGTCGCCGCATGCACTCCCGCCGCTCCGGCCGCCCGCCGCCGCACTCCGGTGCGGGGCGGCGCGCACGTGGCCGAAGCACCGTTCCGGGCGACCTTCCTGGCCCAGGACCCCGACGGGTGGGCGCGGCTGTGCCGGCTGGTGTCCGCCACCCACGCCGCCGCGTTTGCCGCCGGCGCTCCGCCGGCGGCGTCGTGGGATCACCTCCGCCAGTACGCGGGCAGCGGCCTGGTGGT
The DNA here is from genome assembly GCF_044386545.1 of Streptomyces sp. NPDC020489. Taxonomy (NCBI): domain Bacteria; kingdom Bacillati; phylum Actinomycetota; class Actinomycetes; order Kitasatosporales; family Streptomycetaceae; genus Streptomyces; species Streptomyces sp. NPDC020489. Next base: position 120,619 of record NZ_JBIRUZ010000016.1, on the reverse strand, counting down.
GATGCTCGGCCCTGCCTCCGAACCGCTGCGCGCCCTCTCCGCAGGCCGCGCGGACATCGCCGAACAGCTCCTGGAGCCGTGGCGGCAGGCCGCGGGCGAAGGCCTGCGGCTGGAGGTCGTGTGCTGGGGCCTGCCCGGGACCGGACCCGGCTCCGTACGACTTGCCGCGCACACCCTCATGCTTGCCGACCGCCTCGCCATCCCGGCCGTCCTGACCAACGCCGTCCGCTACGCCGACCCGGGCCAGCACCGGATCGCGGACGTGCTGGACGCCGCGCGGCTGCTACGCCCGGTGGACCGGCGACGGCTGGACTGCGGCGAGCGCTGGCTCAAGCCCGCCAGCGACATGACGGCGATCGCACAGCGGGTCGCGGCGGCCACCGGTGCCGACGGCCGGCGGGCGGAGCGCCTCCTCGCCGACACGCTCACCGTCGCCGACGCCTGCACCCTGGACGCCGTACGGGACCTCGGGCTGGGCACCCCGCATTTTCCCGAGCCCGAAGTGGTGGGTGCGGAGCCGGTGCCGGGCGGCGCGATGCGACTGCTGCGGCAGCGGTGCGAGGCCGGGATGGTCGCCCGCGGCCTCGACCTCGACCGGCGCGCCATGGACCAGCTGCACTACGAGCTCGGCATCATCGGACGGCTCGGCTACGAGGCCTACTTCCTCGCCGTCGCTCAGGTCGTCGCCGACGTCCGCGCGATGGGCATCCGGGTCGCCGCGCGCGGCTCCGGTGCCGGCTCGATGGTCAACCACGCGCTTTTTGTGGCGACCGCAAACCCTTTGTCGCACTCTCTCCTTTTTGAGCGTTTCCTGAGTGAGCGGCGAGCTTCGCTCCCGGACATCGACATCGACGTCGAATCCGCGCGCCGACTGGAGGTCTACGACCGGATCATCGCCCGCTTCGGCACAGAACGCGTCGCAGTCACCGGCATGCCCGAGACCTACCGCGCCCGCCACGCCTTGCGCGATACCGGCCTCGCACTCGGCCTGCCGCCGGCCACCGTCGACCGGATCGCGAAGTCCTTCCCCCACATCCGCGCCGCCGACATCCGCGGAGCACTCGCAGAACTCCCGGAACTGCGCGGCCTGGCCGCGGAAGCCGAGAACTTCGGCCCGCTGTGGGAGCTCGCCGAGGGCCTGGACAAGCTGCCGCGCGGGATCGCCATGCATCCCTGCGGCGTCATCCTCTCCAACTCCACCCTGCTGAACCGCCTGCCCGTGCAGCTCACGCCCGGTGGCGAGTACCCGATGGTCCAGGCCGACAAGGAAGACGTCGAGGACCTCGGCCTGCTCAAGCTCGACGTCCTGGGGGTACGGATGCAGTCCGCGATGGCCCACGCGGTGAAGGAGATCCGCCGCACGACCGGCCGGCAGATCGACCTCGACAACCCCGACCACGTCCCCCTCGACGACCGGTTCGCCTTCGCCCTCATCCAAGCCAGCGACACCGTCGGCATGTTCCAGCTCGAGTCGCCCGGCCAGCAGGACCTGGTCGGCCGCCTGCAGCCCCGCGGCCCCCAGGACGTCATCGCCGACATCTCCCTCTTCCGCCCGGGACCGGTCGCCGGCGGCATGCCCGCCCTCTACATCGCCGCCCGCCACGGCGCAGCACCCGCCTACCCCCACCCCGACCTCGAACCGGTCCTCGCCGATACCTACGGAGTGACGATCTGGCATGAACAGATCATCGACATCTTCGCCGTCATGACCGGCTGCGACAGAGCGCTCGCCGAAGTCGCCCGCCGCGCCCTCGGCGACGAAGAGCGCCTGCCGAAGATCGAGTCGTGGTTCCGGAAACTGGCCGGCGCCCGTGGCTACACGCACAGCGTTCTCGACGAAGTCTGGGAGATCGTCTCGTCGTTCGGAGCATACGGATTCTGCCGTGCCCACGCCGTCGCGTTCGCGGTCCCAGCCCTTCAGTCCGCGTGGCTCAAAGCCCACCACCCCGCCGCCCTCTACGCCGGCTTGCTGGAGCACGACCCCGGCATGTGGCCGCTGCGCGTCATCGTTGCCGACGCCCGCCGCCACGACGTCCCCGTCCTCCCCGTCGACATCAACCACTCCAAGCCCGCGTACACGGTCGAGGAGACGCCGGACAGCTGGGGCGTGCGGATCTCCCTGTCATCGGTACACGGCATCAGCGAGGACGAGGTCGTCAGGATCGCCGCCGCACAGCCCTACACCTCGCTCCAGGACTTCTGGGCCCGCGCCCGGCCGAAGCTGCCGACCATCGAACGCCTGATCAGGATCGGCGCACTCGACCAGTTCAAGGGAGAGGCGTCACGGCGGGACCTGCTGCTGCAGGCGACCGAGCTGCACCGCCAGACCCGCACCCGCCCCGGCACCGGCCAACTCCCGCTTGACACCACTCTGGTGGCCGCCGGCCCGGCCGGGCTGAGAGAGATGACCGCCCGCGAGAAACTGGAGGCCGAGCTCGGCGTACTCAAGATCGACGTCTCGCGCCACCTCATGGAGGACCACCACCGCCTCCTGCGCGAGATCGGCGCCACCGACGCCGCCCACCTCAAAGCCATGCACCCGGGACAGAAAGTCCTCGTCGCCGGCGTACGGGCCTCCACCCAGACCCCACCCATCGCGTCCGGGAAAAGGATCATCTTCGTCACCCTCGAAGACGGCTCCGGCCTGGTCGATTTCGCCTTCTTCGAGGACTCCCACGAGCAGTGCGCCCACACCATCTTCCACAACGGACTGCTCCTCGTCCGCGGCACCGTCGAAGCCCGCGGTCCACGCCGCACCGTGGTCGGCGAGATGGCCTGGGACCTCGACTCCCTCGCCACCACCCGCGCCACCCACGGGCCCCAGGCCGTCCTCGACATCCTCGGCCAGACCCCCGCACCCACACCCGCCCAGCCGACACCAGCACGCACGATCCCCGACGGAACCGCTGGCGCGCGGCTCCACCCCTACGCGGACCTCCAGCCCGCTGGCACCCGTTCCGCCGACCTCACCCGCCTGGGCCACCGGAGCCAAGGGAGCGCAGGTTGAGCAGCACACCGCCGGTCTCCCGCCCCCGCGCCATCGTCCGGATCCACTTCCATGCGCAGCAGCGCAGCGAGGAGCTGTTCGCACAGCTGATGGACGTGCTGGGCGGCATCAGCCCGACCACCGAACCTCTGCCCGCCGACTGGTCCGCCTACATGGACGTCACCGGCTCCTTGCGATTCTGGGACCGCGACGTCGAAGGCCTGGTCGCGGTGATCCGCCTGCGCCTTCTCGCACTCCACGGCGTGCAGAGCTCGGCAGGGGCGGGTCCCACGCGGTCGATCGCCGCCATGGCCGCTGCCCTCACCCCGCCCGGCGCCGCAACCATCGTCGGCGACACCCCCTACGAGATCGCCGCGTTCCTCCGCCCCCAGCCGGCCCCCGCGCTTCCCGGAGTTGGGCCCAAGACGGCCAAGACGCTCGCCCGCTACGGCATCACCACCGCCGGCGACGTCGCCGACACCACGCCCGCAACCCTGCAACGGATCCTCGGATCCGCCGCCCGCCAGATCCAGGACTTCGCCCGCGGCATCGACGAACGCCCCGTCGTCCCCGCCGCCGCTCCCCGCTCCCTGAGCGCGAGCCACCGCTTCGACCTGGATGAACTCGACACCGACCAGCACCAGCGCACCGCCCTGGCCCTGGCCGAGGACCTCGGCGAGCGCCTGCGCAAGGCCTCCGAGATCGCACAGGCCCTCACGCTCACCGTGACGTACGCCGACCACACCCACAGCGTGCGCACGCGCACGCTCGCCGAGGCCACCGCGCATACCCCCGCCCTGGCAGGAACCGCCCGCCAGCTCATGGCCGATCTCGGTCTCCAGCGTGCCCGCGTCCGCGGGATCGCCCTGCGCGCCGAACGGCTCCGCCCGGCCGCCCACGCCACCCACCAGCTCACCCTCGACGACCGCGACGAAAAGCTCCACCGGCTGGAAGCCGCCCTCGACCGGGCACGCGCCCGCTACGGTCCCGGCGCCGCCGGCGCCGCCTCCGCCTTCAAGAGGCTCACCACGTCCTGATCCCGGATCCCACGGGCCGGGTCAGCACCCGTACTCGTCGAGCACCGCCCGGGTCGCCCGGTCGAGCGGGCGCAGCGGGTGCGTGCTGCCGTCCTCGGCCGGCCCCAGGCGCAGCCTCGTCCCGCCGGTCACCGGCGTGACGGTCAGCACGCCGTCGTCGACCATGGCCTGGACGGCATCGTGCCGGTAGGGGCTGGCGGCGAGGCATCCGTTCGCGTACTGCCGGTCGTAGCGGTCGTACGGGCCGGCGAAGTAGTAATCGGCGACGGGACCTTGGCCCTGCCACACCGTGAAGGCGATCACCGCCGCGACGATCCCGGGGAACAGGGCCTGGGGTCCCGGCGGGGTGATCAGCTTCGGTCCGTGCCGGTAGATCAGGGCTGTCCCGGTGCAGGCGATGAGGCCGGCCGCCAGGAACAGCAGCGTGTAGTGGGACAGCAGGTCGGCGCGCTGCCCGAAGGTGAGCGGGAGTCCGGTGCACGCGAGCACCAGCCAGCCGAGCCCGGCCAGTGTCGCGCCCTGGTAGCCGTTGAGCTTGGCCGGCCACTTCGCACGGTCCGGCACCAGCTGCTGCTCGCGTCCCACCCAGCGGCCGGCACCGCGAAGTCGTCCCGACTCCGGCGCTACGCCGTCCGCCCGGTGCGCGACGAGGAGAGCGAGAACCGCGTCGCCGAAGGCGAGGGCCCTGGCGTGCACGGCTGACCGGTCGCTGCTCAGCTGGGTGAACTCGGCCTCCCGGCCGGGCTGGATCCGCGTACCCGTGGCCCCGCCGCGAGGAAAGGCACGGTTGAGGGGATGCCCCGGGTCGGGAAACCCGGGCAGTGTGGGCGCCGTCCGCCCACCGACGAGCAGACTCGCGTCCGGGCTGCCCGTCCGGTCAGGGATGTACGACTCGTACAGCCGGTTCACCTGCCGCTCGCCGCGGAGGCTGGCCTGCAGTGCCTCGGCCTGGTCGATGACGGCGGCCAGCAGAGGGTCGGACGGGGCGCTGCGCATCTGTACGAGGGCGGCGTTCCGGGGGATGGCCCGCCACACCCCGCCGCGCCGGTCCAACACCTGGTCCTTCCACACATCGCGCAGGCACGGCCAGACGCGGGCGACCGGCAGCCGCCGGGGCGGACGCCGGTCGGTGAGGTGCGCGCGCAGCAGTGTGCTCGCGCTGCGTAGATAGTCGGTCTCGGCAACGTTGGAGATCGCGGCGGCGGTCGTGCGCTGCCCGCTGGGAACGTCCTGCACGCGCTGGGCGGCGGCCCGGGCCGCGTCGCCCTGGGCGCTCAGCTCGGCGATCGCCCGGTGCCAGCGGCTGCTCACCAGCCGCCCCCCTTCCGTACCCGGTGTGGTGTCGCCCCTGAGGCTACCCGCACGGTCGCACAGGGCATTCTCCCCGGCTCGGGGGCGTGCCGGCCGGGGAGTTGGGGGAGCTGGACGTTCAGGCGGCTACCGGTTGGTGGGACCAGTTCAGGTCGACGTGGGTGGCACCCTCGCGGACGACGATGGGGCCGTGCTCCTTCTCCAGCCGACGGTATTCGTTGCCGCCGGAGTTGGGGTTCTTGTACCCGGCCCACTTGCCCAGGTCGGCCTGCGACAGGGCCACGCCGGCGGCTTGGTGGGCGACGTAGATCCGCTCGGCCCGCTGCCGCTGGGTGAGGTTCTTTGGCAGCACTGAAAGGTCGATGTCGATGCTCAGCCGCTCCCGAGTTTCTTCGTCTTCCTCGTCGTGCGGCGGAGTGTCGTGCTCGGGGTCGGGCTCCTCGCCCTCGGGCTCCTCCTCTTCTGCATCCTCGTCACCGGGGGCGCCGCCGCCCGGTACGGGCTCCTCGTCGGGCTGACCGGTGGGCGAGGCCGTCGCGTTGGGCGCGGCAGGTTCTTCCTCAGGTTCGGGGTCCTGCTCTGCTTCCGGTTCGGGAACGGCCGCAGGGCGCGGCTCGACCGCCACGGCCGGCACCGGGGCCTCCTGCGTGGCCGCCTCCTCTTCCTGCGGCGTGATGGCCGGCGCGGACGCCGAGGCAGCGGGTGGGGCCACTGCGGCCACCGGAGCCTCTTCGGCCTTCCCGACGGCGATCTTCGGGGCGCTGGCCAGCGCGTTGACCGGCACCGCGCCGACTGCGGCGGTGTCCACGATGGCGGCCGAGTCGGCGCGCTCCACGGTCACCTCGGCCGCGGCGGCGACCGGTCGGGGGCGCTGGGAGCCGATCACGCGGACGTTGTCGACGGTCGCCAGGAGCTCGGTCCGCCACGCCTTCCACATCTTGACCGGCGCGCCGATCGGCCAGGGCAGCCACAGCAGCAGGCTGTAGGCCCGCTCGCTGTCGGCCTTGCGGCGCTTCTGCCGGCCCATGATGACCTGCTCGATCTTGTACAGCAGCATCTCGAGCAGGATCGCGTACACCAGCGGCGGGACCACCGCGAGGAACGCACTGCCGGCTCCCGACCCGGGGGCGTGGAGCAGGTTCATCGCCGCCGAGGCCGACACGAAGGCGAGCAGAAGGATCCGCGTGATCGCTGAGGACCGCAGCGTCAGGGCCTCGAAGAAGCGGATGAGGGAGAGGCTGAGGGCACCGGCGTCCAGGAGCAGCGCGAAGCCGGTTGCCGCGTCCCAGTCGCCGCCATTGTGCGCGTGGGCGTACTCGCGCTGCGCCCCGAAGGAGAGCCAGGCAGCGATACCGGCGAGCACGAACATCATCAGGCAGCCGATACCGAGCGCTATCACGGCGAGGCGGCGCTGCCAGGCGTTGCGGCGCTGGAGGGCGAGCGCGGCGCGCTCCTCGGTGGTGGCGTTCTGCTCCGCGGCCCTGCGGCGGCTGCCCAGCAGCAGGGCGACGGCTGTCGCGGTCCCGATCCCGGCCACGGCAAGACCCGCGGACAGCGCCCACTGGAAGGTGGTCATCGGCGGCCCCCTTCCCTGGAGCGTGCCGCGGGGATGGCGGGCCCGGCGGGCGGGACGGCGGCGTGCTGCCGACGGCGGCTCATGTGCGCGGTCTCCTTCGTCGGATGGTCGGCCGAAGAGGCCCCTCGCTCTCTACAGGTGTGATCGAGCGGTGCGGTGTGACACCGGAGGTCGGTGAATTTCGAGCGGGTCGTGGTCATGAGGCCGCAGACCCCAAAGTGGGCTTGTTCCTCTCGCCCTTGAGGAGCGTGCGCAGCAGGCCACGGGTCTCGGGCGATGAGTCGACGCCCTCCTCGGCGTTGATCCGGGCCAGTTGGGCGGCGGCGCGCTCCAGGCCCTCGCGGTCGCCCATCTCGTGACAGATCGTGAAGAGGTCCCGGTAGAGCAACTCGCTCTGGGAGTCCACGAGCATGCCCTTGGTGACAGCTTGGGCTGCCGCCCGGTAGTCGCGGACCTGGCGGCGGCGTTCGGCGAGCTCGTGGGCGACGTCGACGATCGCGCTGATCATCTCCTGGATATCGGCCTCCGCCCAGGCGTACTTGGAGGGGTCGATGTCCGCGAAGGGCCGGCCGCGCACGAGAGCCAGGGCGTGGGCGAGGGCGACGTCGGCGTCCTGCCCGTCGTGGTGCATGCCCTGCTGGTACAGCTCTTTGAAGCGGTCCCAGTCGGAGGTGACGGCGGGGCCGAGCCGGTAGATGCCGTCGGTGACCGCGGGAAGATAGGCGCTGCGGGGGTCGTCGGCGGGGACGTGAGGGTTGGGGCCGAGCCAGGAACGTAGCCGCGACATCGCGGTGTTGCGGGTGCTGGAGGTCTTGCGCAGCCCGGGCCAGATCGCGTTGTCGAGGTCCTGGCGGCCCAGGCCCGGGTGCAGCACGAGCCAGGCGGCGATCTCCATAAGGTGGTTGCGCCGGTTGCTGCCCACCCGGCCCTGCGCGCCGGCCAGTGTCACCGGGCCGAGGACCTGGATCTGGGGGTCTTCGGGCTCGGCCGGCGGGGTGGCCAGCGCGGCCAGCACGGTGGAGGTCGCGGCGCTGGGACGGGGGATGATCCGCGCTTCGGCCGCTGTCGCGGATGTCGTGGTCTCGCCGAGCGCGGCCGCGGTCAGGCCGGACGCGTCCTCGTCCTGGTCGCCGGTCATGGCCGAGTCCCCTTCCTGCGTCTCCTCCTCGTCCGGGCCGTCGCCGAGCGCGTCGGCGGACAGACCAGAGCCGACCTCTTCTTCGTCGGGCTGAAGCGGCGAGTCGTCATCGCGCTCGCCGAGCACTTCGTCGAGGACCTTTTCGAAGTCCTGCTTCGGTTCGGCGGTGTCCCACACCTCGGCACCCAGCGCGGACGCCTCCTCGGGGTCTTCTTCCTCAGCGGGCTCGGGCGTCTCCCAGCCGGTGGGCTCGCCAGCGGAGTTGCTGTCGGTGTCGTCGTCGACCGGCTCGTCGAGGGCGGGGGAGCCCGCGACCGCGGGGGAGAGGGCGCTGCCGTCCTCCTCCTGCCAGTCGTCGCCGCTGCCGGTCAGGGCGTCGTCGGGCGTCCGAGCGGCGGAGAAGCCGGTGAAGCTCGGCACAGCGGTCGCCAGGCCGCTGCCCTGGGCGGCGACCGCGGTCACCGCGGGAACGGCAGAGGTCTCCGGAGCGAGCGCGGAGCCCTCGCCGACGGTGAAGGCGGGGCGGGGACCATTGGAATCGGCCGGGCCGGTGTGACCGGTCCACGCCGGCGGGGGGACGTCGTCGGTGCGGCTGGAGGTGGCGATCAGTTGGACGAGCCGGTCGTAGGAGTCGGCGTCCAGGTGCTGGAGCTTGACCGCGAGGTCCAGGTCGGGCAGTTCGACGAGGGTGCCGGGCTGGGCGGGCAGGGTCCAGGCGCCGGGCAGGTCGAGTTCGCCGCCTGCGGCGGTCACGACCGCGACCGAGGTGCGGGGCCGGGAGGCGAGGAGGTCCTCGAGTTCGGCGGCCGCCGCGCCGGTGGGCGGGGCGGTGGCGATGAGGATGCGGGGGATCCAGGTGTCGCCGCCGTCCTCGACCAGCCGGGCGGCCCGCAGGTGGTCGTGGCCGCCGTCGGTCAGTGCCTGGCGCTGGAAGGCGTCGTGCGCCTGGAGGTCGCTGGTGGCCGGGCCGAGATCAGCGTGGTGCTCGATCTGGTCGGGGTAGAGGTGGTGCAGGTCGCTTCCGGCGCCGGCGAGGAGGACCTGGGTGTCGGGCGCCAGCTGGGACGAGGCGAGTTCGACGGCGAGGGCGAGCATGACCGCGCGAACGTCGGCCGGGCTGCCGGCCAGACGCAGCAGGCCGATGGCCTCCAGGTTGACCAGGACCGCGTCGCCGTCCTCAGTCTCGCCGAGACTGACCAGGGCGGGGTAGGGCACCGTGATGTCGGCGGCCTCGTCTTCGTTGAGGAGGGCCGCGTCGCGGGCGGGGCACACCCACACCGTCGGGTTGTCCTCATGCTCGGTGAACGGCGCGACGGGCGGGGTGACGGCGGCCAGGTGGAGCTCGATGCCGCGCGCGGTGATGCGCATCGCCTCGACCTCGGGCAGAGGCCGGCCGTTCTGGCGGCAGTTCGCGGCCAGGGTACGCAGGGCGCGGTCGGCGAGCGCGGTGCCGGTGATGTCGGACGCCACGCGCAGCTGCTTCTCGAAGTCGGCGGTCGCACCGGAGGGCATCGGGATGCGCCGCTTGGGGCGCCGTCGGCGCTGCTGGTGCGCCCGTCGGGTCGCGACGACCGCGAGGACGGCCGCGGCCAGGATGCTCCCCGCCGCGGCGATCGTCCGCACGCTCGTGTCGGCGCTGTCGGCGGCCTCCGCCGTGTCGTGCGCCTCGGGCGCCTGGGTGGGCGTGCCGTGCTGCTCCCGCTCGCGGTCGGGCGCCGGGCTCTGCGCGGCCGGCGGCTCGCTCGGGGTGTCGGGGCGGGCGGTCGGCTGCCCGCCGTCCTGCTGGTCCTTGTCCGCGCCCTGGCCGCCGGGGGCCTGGTCGCTCTTCTCCCCCTTGTCAGCGCCCGGGCCCGAATCGTCCTGGGCGGGTGGCTGCGTCTGCTCGGCGTCGGGCCGCTCCTCGGCCTTGTCCTGGTCGGCGGGCTGTTCCTGTGGCGGCTGCGCCTCGTCCGGCTTCGAGTCGCTCCGGTCGCTGCCGGCTGCGGTGGGGATCTGCAGCTTCCAGCCGGGATAGATCTCGTCGGGGTCGTCGAGGGCGCGCCCGTCGTCCTGCTTGACGCCCTTGTTCGCCTCGACGATCCGGGGGTAGGCGTCGGCGTTGCCGAGCTCGTCCTCGGCGATGCCGGACAGTGTCTCGCCAACGCGGACGGTGTGGGTCTGGGCTGCGGCTTTGGAGCCGGCGGTCTGTGCCCGGGCTCCGTCCTGGTCGGCTGCCGGGTCGGGGGAGGCGTCGGCGGGCAGGCGCAGGGTCCAGCCGGGTTGCAGAACGGTGGTGTCGGCGGTGACGAGGGAGCCGTCCGCCTGGCGTACGCCTTCGTTGGCGTCGATGATCCGGTGCCACTCGATGCCGGCGCCCAGGCGCTTTTCCGCGATGTCCCAGAGGGTGTCGCCGTCCTGGACGTGGTGAACGGGGCCGTCCCAGGCCGCAGAAGTAGAGGACGCCGCTTGGGCTGCAGTGGCCGTCGCGGAGTGGGCGTCGGCGGTCACACTGGCCGTGGCCACGGTGGCGGGGGCTGCGCTGGCGGGGCTAGCCATCGCGGTGCTGGTCGGCAGCAGGACGAGGATGCCGCCGACGAGGGCGCCGGCGAGCTGCTGGGATCCGCCCAGCATGCGGATCCGGGGGGCCCGGACGTTGCGCAGCGCGGCGCCCGTCTCCAGGACGACCGAGACCACGAAGCTCAGCCAGCCGTACCAGCCGATGAGGGTGATGGCGCCCAGGAACAGCTGGCCGGAGTCGGGGCTGGTGAGCGCGGTGGTGATCTCGTCGAAGCCGGGGACGTGGTCGGGCAGGACCCCGATGCCGAGCAGGACGGCGGGCACGCCCGCCAGGAGCACGACTAGGGTCACCAGGGCGAAGAGCGCACGGACCAGGGTGGCGGCAGCACTGCGGTTTCTCATGATCGTCACCCCTTGTATACGAGGTCGGCGCTGCCGTGGCCGGTGACGGACCCGCTGGCCCCGCTGAGGAACACGGCGCGGTACGACTCGGTCACGGTCACCTCCAGGGACCCGCCGTCCTCGCTCACCCTCACCGTGCCGCTGACCCCCGCGTGGCTGAGGTAGGTCCGTGCCGCGGCGACGGCCGCGTTGCGGTCGACGGTGATGCCCTCGCCGGCGATCGCCTTGCCCGCATCGACGGCCTGGCCGCCGGCTCGGGCTGCCTCGTGCGCGACGCCTTCGGCGTGGGTGAGCGCTCGCAGCCTGCCGGCGCCGTCGTAGACGAGCGCGGCCACGGCGAAGAGCGCCACGATGGTCACGAGGGCGAACACGCTCATCGCACCCCGGTCGTTGCGCAGGGCACGACGGATCCGTTGGGTGAGGGCGAAGCGGGCGGGTGGCATGCGGTGGTCCTGTCAGCCGCGCTGGCGGTAGGAGTCGATTGACGAGGTAAAGCTGCTGGTCAGAGTCTTGGATCCGGGCAGTCCGGGCAATCCGATATCCGAGAGGTTCACCACGCAGGTCACGGTGGCGGTGGTCGTGGCGGGCTCACCGATCGGCGCGGCGAACCCGCCGGTGGAGACGGATATCGAGGTGGACGTGCACTGCAGTCCCTGCTGGCTGAGCACGCTGCGCGCCATTTCCGAGCCGGCGGAGCTGGCGGCACCGCCGGTGCGTTCCAGCGAGGCTGCGCGCGCTGCGTTGCGGGCCGCGGTGTCGACGGCGTTGTCGGCGGATCCGATCCGGCCGAACGCGATGACCAGCAGCAGCACCAGAATGAGGACGGGGAAGAGGATGACCGCTTCCAGCGACAGCGCGCCGCGGTCGTCGCGGAGTCGTTCGGCGATGGTCACCGTGCCTCCGTGATGCGCTCGGCGGCCGCGTCGGCGTGCTGGTCGATCTTGAGTTTCAGGCCGGGGATCATGGTGTCGACGTAGCCGGTGACGCGGATGGTCACCGTGGCTCCCTTGCTCCCGCTGACGGACGTGCCGGAGATGCTGCTGCCGGCCCTGGAGAGGAATTCCCGGGCCTCGGCGGTGCCGGTCCCTGCGGACGCTCCTCGTACTCGGGCGGACTCAACTCCCAGCTGCGCGGCGGACATCGCCACATTGCGTGCGTGCCACCACAGGCCGACGTGGACGACCAGCAGGATGATCAGCAGCACGACAGGGAAGACGATGAGCATTTCCAGGGACACGGCTCCGCGGTCCCGCACGTCGCGCTCGGCGAGCGCGCGGGACCAACGGCGCAGAGTCCGGCGAAGGCGGATCACTTGATCTCGTTGGCCTTCTCGTTGACCTTGGTGAGGATGACAGCAGCGGCGATCGCGGCGACGACGACGAGGCCCGCGACGATCATCATCGTCTCGATGGAGACGGAGCCTCGGTCGTCGCGGACGTTGCGCAGCCGCTCGATCCGGGCGCTGAAGAAGGTCTTCAGAAAGGTGAAGTTGGGGTCGTTGCCCATCGTGGATTTCCTTGTCTCTTCAGGGAGTTAGCTGGCCATGATCCGCGCGATCGCGGGATAGCCGATGTATACGGTCATGATCAGGACGAGCATCGCGACGGGCATCACCATTTTTTCGGAGGCCATGTTGGCCTGTGCCTTCGCTTTGGTTACCAGGGCGCCGGAGAGCGACTTGGCCTGCGCGCCGAGGGTGTCACCGACGGCTGCGCCCTCCTCACCGGCGATCGCGATGATGTCGGCCGGCGCGCCGAGTTCGGGGACGTCGAGTTCGAGGGAGAGACGCTTGAGGCCCTCCCACGGGCTGATGCCTTCGAGCTCGGAGCGGGTGATGGTGTCCCGGATCTTCGCGAAGACCCAGCCCTCGCCGACTTCCGCGGCCCGTTTCAGGGCCTGGGTGGGGGCGGCGTCCGCGGCGCGTTCGAGCTGGACGAGGCGCAGGTAGGCCTTGACGGCGTACCGGAAGTCGTCCTTGGCTTCCACGGCCTGCTGCTTGAGCTGCAGGTCCGGCAGGAGCCAGAAGACGATCGCGAGGCCGAGGCCCGCCATCGCCGGGATCGCCACGGGGAAGGGGTAGCCGGCCAGGTTGGCCAGCCCCACCGCCAGCACGGGCAGCAGCAGCCCGTACAGCGCGAGGGCGATCTTGCGTCCCAGGTGCGCGGCGGGAGACCGGCCCACGAGCTCCAACTGCTGGCGGGGCAGGCGCAGGGTGCCTTCCCCGACCGTCCGGAGCAGGAGGGCGCCGGCCTTCTCCATGAGGGAGTTGGGCTGGCTGTCGCGGTTGCGGTCGAGGTTCTCGAGCCGGGTGGCATCCATGCGGGACAGCACGTCGCCGAGGTCTGGCCGGCCGGGCAGGATGCCGCGGGCGGCGATGACCAGGCCGAGTCCGGTGACGGCGCCGCCGACAATGGCATAGGGGGAGAAGATCACGGCGCCTCCTTGGCGATCTGGCCGCCGGAGCGGTCGGCCGGCGACAGGAACCGGGGCGCCGGTTCGAGGATCGCCATGCGTCGCATCCAGATCTTGACCAGGACGAAGGCGACGGCGACGAAGGCCAGGACGAGGTGCCCGGCAACGGTGTCGTAGGGCTCGACGTAGGCGCCGGAGAACGCGGTGATTCCGAAGATCGCCAGGCAGAAGATGGTCACCCAGCGGTCGTTGGTGCGGGGCTTTTGCCGGTCGGCCTCGACCTCGCGCCGTGAGAGCACTTCATGCTGGAGGGCCTCGGCAAGTTCACGCAGCGCCTTGCTCAGCCCGCTGCCCCGGTCCTCGACGTGCAGGATCAGCAGGGCGGCGACCTCGTCGACCATCGCGTCGTTCAGCTCGTCGGCGAACGCGCGGTAGGCGTCCTGGGGCACCCATCCGGCCTGCTGGCGCGAGACGAGGAGGCGGACCTCCTCGCGGATGGCGCCCGGGACGGTCTCCAGGCTGCGCTGGATGGTGGCCTCCAGGCTGACGCCGACGGTGTGGATGTCCGACATGCGCCGCATCCACTCCTCGATCGCCTCCAGCTTGTCGATCTGTGCCCTGCCGGAACCGGAGGTGTTGAGCAGCCAGGGCAGGCCGATGACGACGGCGACGGTGACCAGGCCGCCCATCAGCCAGCCGGTGAACAGCCACACGCCAAGGCCCGCCACCGCAGAGCCGACCAGGCGTGTCTGGCCCCGGGCCCACCAGGAGGTGGGGGTTCGGGCGTCCTTGACGAAGACTGCCCGGATCTTGCGCTCCAGACGGCTGCGGCGGCGCACCGTCGTCGAGGGTGCCCAGCCGACGCCGCCGGCGACCGCCAGGGCGAGTCCGCCGACGGCGGCGAGACCGCCGAGCGCGGCGAGCAGGGATTCGAGGGTGAGCGTCACAGCGGCACCACCGTTTCCAGCGGCGCGCCCCAGCTGCCCCACGGCCGCTGCAGGACGGTGCGGTCCAGCCCGGCCCGGACGAGGTCTTCCAGGCAGCTCTGGGAGATGTTCCCGTGGGGCACGGCCCTGGGCTCACGGCGCCCGTCCTGCTCGCGGGGAGCGAAGACCATCTGGTGGGAGGGGCGGCCGCCCTCGCCGATGCCGGTGATCTCCATGACGTGGCTGACGAACCGGTGCTTGCGCCCCGGCCTGCCGTCATGGCCGACGAGCTCGGTCTCGTCGACCAGCCGTACGTAGACGACGAAGTCGACGGCCTGGGCGATGAGCCGGTAGGCCAGGGCTTCGGTCATGCCGATTCCGGCCTCCAGGCACAGGGTGGCCAAGCGCTCGATCGACAGCTGGGGGCTGCGGGCGTGCAGGGTGGCCATCGACCCGCCCTCGCCCTCGTTCATCGCGTGCAGCATCGGCACGACCTCTTTGGAGCGGACCTCGCCGACGATCACGCGCCGCAGCGACATACGCAGGAGCTGCGGGAAGAGGTCGGACAGGTTCAGCTCGCCCTGGAGCTTGCCGTCCGGGCCGCGCTCACCGTTGGACTCGCGTCCTTCGTAGGCGACGACCTCCGGGCCCTCGGGGTCCTCGTGGAGATGGAGCTCGTACTCCGACTCCAGCGTGCCCACGCGCTCGGTGCTCGGGATCTCCCGGGCCATGGCGCGCAGCAGGGACGTTTTGCCCACGCCCTGGGAGCCGACCACGATGATGTTCTTGCGGCCCTTGACCGCGGCGGTCAGGAAGTGCGCGAGCGAGGCGTCGATCGTGCCCCAGCGCACCAGGTCGTTCAGGCCCTGGCCGCGGGTGCGGTGGCGCCGGATGACGATGCTTGGCCGCGGTGTGACGTATGCCGAGGCCGCCAGGCGCGATCCGTCGGCCAGCCGGAGGTTCAGGTTCGGCGTGGCCGGCGTCAGCGCCCTTTCGCCCTGCCCCTGCATGCGCGCCAGGTGGTTGATGAGGTTGATCAGGTCGCGGTCGGTCTTCGCGATCGGGTCCCAGGTGCGGGTCGGACGGTCGGCGTAGTCGACGCGCACCTTGTCGCCGTAGATGATGATGTTCTCGACGTTCGGGTCGTCCAGGAGAGGCTGGAGACGGCCGGCGCGGAACAGCTCATCGAAGACCGCCTCGCGTACGGCACGCTCCTGCTGGGGCGTCAGGTCCGAGCCGCTGGCCGCGTACTTCGTCGCCCATTCCGAGACGACCTGCCTGATGATCGACTGTCCGCGCTGCCGGCGGTCCTGCTCGGTCATGGAGGCGTCGGCACCGGCGGCCTCGCCGATCTTCATGCTGGCCTGTGAACGCAGCTCGGCGAGAACCTCGTGACCGACCGGAAGCGCGGTCGGCGCCGCGGTGTCGGGGACCCGGACGAGGCCCTGGGGGATGCCGGCCGGAGAAACCTGCGCAGGGAAGGGGCGAAGAACCGGCGCGTCCTGCGTGGGGCTCTCCTGGAGCGCCTGGGCGAAGAGGGCGGTGTAGTCGGGGGCTGGGGTCTCCGGCCTGGTGTCGGTCATGATGCCCTCCCGGTGACCACCTGCATTCCTGCCGGCCGCAGCTGCACGCGCCGCCTGGTCACCAGCTCATTGATCGTTTGGTGGGCCGTGCGCGCGGACCGCAGAAGGGTGCGCGGCATCTTCTTGTAGGCCCCGTGCGTGAAGACGTCGGCGGTGTCGGGATCCCACGCGAGCATGCCGACGACCGGCGCCTGCAAGTGCTGCTGCACCTGGCTGGAGTTGAAGGACCCCTCCTCGATCAGCAGCAGCCCGAGCGCGTCGGAGCCCGTGCCGTGGTGGGCCAGTTCCTCCCTCAGGACCCGGATGGCGGGCGCGGCAGCCGCGATCGAGGCCTGAGTGGTGCGGACCACCATGAGGACGGCGTCGGCGCGGTGCAGCAGCGGCGTCGGGTAGCGGGTGGTGGACAGCCGGGTCTCGGACTCGGTGAGGATGCGGCCCGCGTCGATGATCACGTCGTGGCCGGTCTGGTCCATCACGCCGAGCAGCCGGGAGATGGGGTCCCAGGTGCGGTTGAGGGATGCGGCCTGCGTGGGGTCGGTCAGTCCGGGCAGGAGCATGCGCTGGCCGGTGTTGTCGCGGTCCAGGCTGACGAAGTGATGGGAGAACTCCCGTGCGAGGGTGCCCTGTCGGTCCGCGGCCGCCAGGCGGTGCAGTCCGGTGGCTGCGCTGCCTTCTCCGCCCAGGTAGCCGGCCCGGATCGTGCCGCCGGCGGGGTCGGCCTCGACCAGCAGGGAGGGCTTCGGCGACGAGAGGGCGAGCGCGAGCGCCGAGCAGGTGACGCCGCTGGACTTTCCCGATACCAGTGCGATGACCGCCATCAGCTCGTCGCCTTCAGGACGATGGCCACGTCACCGCTCGCTGCCCAGGCGGCGAGTGACGTGCTGTTCACCTCGGGCGCGGCAACGTCGACGACCACGGCGCCGTTGGCGTCGGGCGCGCCGACGCGGGACACGACGGCAGGAAGACTGTCCGGGGTGGAGCCGGCCTTGCTGGAGGAGGCTGAGGCGCTGCCGTCCTGCGGGGTGTGGACGATGGTGACCGCATCACCGGTGCGCAGCTTCTGGATGGGCAACTGGCCGGGCTTGGCGAGGATGCCCACCACCGACTTGCCCTTGGTCACGCTGGATCCGTCGCTCACCGAGTCCTCGGTGACCAGCACGCCGGCCGGCAGGTCGGATACGGCCTGCTTGCCGATGATGTCGGAGGCGTGGGAAGCGGGCAGCGAGCGCAGCTCGGTGCCGTGGGATATCTCGGTGGCCACCAGGTCCGACGCCTTGATGCTCTCGCCCGCCGCAATGGGGTGCCGGGTGGCAACGACCGAGACCTTGTCACCGGCTTCGTCGACCAGCCACACCGACACCAGGGCGCCCACGGCGGCGAGCGCCAGGCCGGCGCCGACGACCACCGGGCGTCGGCGCCGGCGTGGGGCGTCGTTGGTGATCGGCAGCAGCACAGGCGCGGAGCCCGGCTCGGAGGGTGCCGTCGGCTGCTTGGTTCGCGGCATTGTGATGGTCTTCCTTGCGCTAGTTGACAACCTGCAGCTCGCCGACGCGCGCTGTGGTGTTGGACGTACGGATCTCGTCGGGCAGCGTCCCGCTGGCACCGTTCGACGCCTGCCAGGTGACTTCCCAGGAGCTGGTCGCGGTGACGGTGAACTTCCCGCCCGGCTGGCCGGCGGAGACCTTGGTGTAGCGGTAGCCGCAGTCCGGCGAGGACTTGTCCCCGTAGGCCTTGGAGTACTTCGTGCCCGCGGTCGTGCACGTGACCGAGCCGCCGTCTCCCATGGAGTAGGTGATCTTGGTGACGCGCGCCGTGGCTGTCACCGACAGTCCCGGGACGGCGGCCGTCGCGCTGTTGGGACCCCAGGTGGTGTCGCTCTTGTTGTTCCACAGCCAGACGGGCATGCCGACGAGACCAGGGGCGTCCGGACCGGGCGAGCTGCCGATGTTCGCACCCAGCAGAGTCATCTTGTCCCGGGCCTGACGCGCCAGCACTTCGGGGTCGGGGAGGAGACCGGCGGGCGGTTCCGTCAGCCAGACGATGCCGCCGACGTCGTTGACGATGCAGTCCCTCATGTAGAAGGCGCCGGGACCCGTGGTGTCTGCCCCGTTCATGTCGGTGTGGCCCGGGCCGGACGGCGGCTGGGGATCCATGAGCTCGTAGAAGCAGCGGTCGGCCGGGTTGTACCCGGGCGCGCAGGGGATCTCGGTGTCGTCGACGAGCTTGCACATCCCGTTGCCGCTCCCGCCTCCGTCGCCCCCGCCGCTTCCTCCGCCGGTGCCGCCGCCTCCGCCTCCGCCTCCACCGGGCTTGCCGGGTGTTCCGACGTCGACGCACACGTCCACGTCGGAGCAGTGGCCGGCGCCGTTGCCCGCGTACGCGAGGCCGGCCGGCGTCAGGGCGGTCAGTACCGCAAGGACGCCCACTGTGCGGGCAGAAAGGATCAGCAGCCCTTTGTGCGATCGGCTGTGATCTTCGTGACGAACCATGTGTCGCCCTCCAGCGTGGCTTGGGACGTGACGGGGTACTTCAGGCGCTGCTCGGCGAGCTTGAGCTCCTTGCCGGAGTCCTTGTAGACGGGCTTCCAGCTGGTCGCGTCGAAGCAGTCGGTGACCGTTGCGGTCTTGCCCTTGGTGTTCACGGCGGTGACCTGAGGCTTCATCTCCGGACGGCCGGTGAACTTGATGCCCATCGACTCGTTGCGCAGGACCGACTTCTTGAGGTCGGTGGCGGCATCGCCCCTGGCGTACTTGGCCAGTTCCTCGGTGTGCAGATCTCCGTCCGCGGCCATCTTGATCTGGATCTCGCGCATGTTCGTGTACGCGGCGAGGACCTTGTCCTTCGCTGCCTGGTCCGGATCGTTGGACGGCGTCGAGGAGGCAGTGGCCGAGGGCGAGGAGGCCGTCTTCTTCTTGGGTGTGTCGGAGCCGCAGCCAGCCAGAGCGCCGGCTGCAACGGTGCACGTGAGGACGGCACCTGCGAGTCGCAGGACGTGGGTGCGGTGGTGGGTGGTCGAAGCCATCGGCAGATCCCCTTCAGGAGTCGGGTACGGGCGCTGACGCGCGCTCAGGGCGGACAAAACGCGGCGAGGTGAGTCCTCTACCGCGCTTCGCCGGCTCTGGAGATGCACGCCAGGCCAGGACCCGGCGAGCCTACGGCCACGGCGCAGGGCCAGTGCCTGGCTCCCAGCCGCGGCAGGGGCGTCGCGCCGTGGGTGAGCCACGGATGACGAGGTGCCAGCGTGTGAACAGGGCCGCTTCGCACCGAAGCCTGGATGGTCGACTCGGTCATCCACCCGGTTCCCGACCGGAGGTCGGCCGGTCGTAGCAGTGATGCGGACCCGGATGGCACGAGTCCAGCTTGTAGATGTCGCAACGCGATTTCCCCCTCGCGGTCACGGACGCCGCGTCTCCCACAACGTGATCAGTCCGAGCCTGATTCTGGCCAGAAAGATCAAGTGCAGCCAGGCCCCGTTTTTTCCGGTAGCAGCACTTCCGGTATATGCCTCTGGCGCGGGCGATTTGGAAACGCTGTGGCCAAGGACTTCACGGCTTGATCAGCAAGGCTGGCCCCGTGGCCCGCAGAGCATTCCGGGCAGCCTCCTGGTCGCCGCCGGTAATGGCGTTAAGTCGACGTTTTACGAACGGGGTGGAGGGGTGGTTCTTGCCGTAAACCGACTGCAGCAGCGTCAGCAGGGCCGTTCCGGTCCGGACGGCGTCGTGCGCGTCGGTGACGGTGAGCCAGGAGGCCGCACCGTTGCGGGCCTGCCGCCGGATTTGGTGGTGTGTGGCATCCAGAAGGCGCTGCCAGGCCGCTGCGGTGTACACCGAGACGTCGGTGGCCATGGCCGGGTATCCGGCGATCTGAGCGCAGAAGGCGACGAGCTCGAGGGCATGGAGCGTGTAGTTGTGCAGGGGGCCGTGGCTCTCGGCGAGCTCGTCGCTGATGGTCCGGGCGGCCGCCAGGGCCTCTTCGCGGCGGCCGGCGCGGAGGGTGTGGCGGAGGTCCTCGATGCGGTGGCCGAGGAACTCGGGGACGGCGGCGGGGACCGGCAAGACAATGGCTGCGCGGCTCATGAACTCTCCCTGGAGCGAGGCGGCTTCGAGTGCCGCCGCCGGGGGGCCGGCGGCGGCATCCGGAATCGAGTGCAGCAACGGCGTGCTGCTCGACCGCGCACGTCAACGGGCGTGGGAGGGCCCTCGGTGCCTGAGCGGCGCTCCCCCGTGCTTACACGGCGCGCCGACGTCGGTAGTTGACTGCTTGGGCGAGCTCGGGGGCAAGCCCCCGAGCTACGCGGGCGGTTCCTATTTCAATGATCGGAACGGAGTGGCCGCGCTGTTTCACCAGCCGGAATTCGCGCCGTGCACGGCTGCCAGGTGAAGAGTTCAGGGTGCGAGAGGGCCGGTCGACGAGCGGTCCCAGGCAATGCGTGCCGCGTTGTCCATCAGCTTCAGCAGGTCCGGGGCGGTGGTGTCCTGGTCGAGGTGGCGGTACTCCGTGCTGAGGGTGATGGCGAGCCGCTCGGGCAGGCCGAGGCCGGCGTAGCGGTCTTCCTTGATCAGGATGCGTGCGGCATCGACGGCCGTCCGGCCCTGGCCGTGCATCACATACGCCTGGTCCGCGAGGTCGTCGAGGTAGGAGATGTAGCCCCGGAGGTCGTCGGGGGTCATGAGCGGTCCGTGGCCGGGGACGATCCACTCGGGGTCGAGGTCCAGGATCTGTGCGCAGGCGGCGGCGACGCGCTCCAGTGGGCCGGCCCAGTGCGAGGGGTGGTCCCCCGCGAAGACGATGTCGCCCGCGAAGACAACGCGCCGCTCGGGCAGGTGGACGATGAGGTCGCCGACGGTGTGGGCCGGGCCGACTTCGAGCAGCTCCGCGGCTATCTCGCCGACTTCGAGGTCATGGCGTCCGGTGAACGTCGTGGTCGGCGGGAGAACCTCAATGCCCGCGAAGTCGAACTTGCCGAAATGCTCCCGGAAGTACCAGCCGAGGGGCTGGCCGGGGTCCGTGTCATGGATGAGGGTTTGCAGCTGTTCCGGTCTCGGCTCCAGGCACTGGTGCTCGAGGGCGGCGTGGGTGGCGTAGACGTCGGCGCCGGGAAGCTGCTGAAGGCCCCAGGTGTGGTCGCCGTTGGCGTGGGTGACGGCGACCCGGTCCAGCGGGACGTCCGGGCCTGCGGCTGAGCGGACCGCGGTGAGGAAGGCGTCGGTCAGGGCGGGTGTGTAGGGCGTGTCGATGACGAGGGCCTGGCCCTTGGAGACGACGAGACCGCAGTTGGCCAGGCCCCATGTTGCCTCGTGGCCGGGCTGCCAGGCGAAGACGCCGGGCGCGATCTGCTTCAGGTCAGTGGATGCCATGGGCATGCATTGTGCGTGCCGCGGCCGCCCGGAGGAAATCTCTCCGCCGAAGCGGCCGCGCGGCAGCGTCAGATGTGGGGCACGAATGGCAGGAGGAAGAACCGGGCGCCCGGGCTACCGAACGGCTGGGCGGCGCACATGGTGACGGTGCCCAGCTGGGACGGCGCATGCCGGTCGCAGCACCGGGTGCGGTGGTCCTCGGTGCCGCGCGGGGTCACGTAGCCGGCGTGCCGCATCGGCCGCGCGTCGCCGTCCGGGTGGATGTACGCGAGGCTGTGGTCTCGGTAGATCGGCCCCGCCACCGGGTCGTCGTTGACCTCCTTGTCGAGCTGCCGGAGATCCGCGTTGTCGGGGTGCGCGGCGACCGCCGTGCGCAGCTGGGCTGCGACCTGCGGTGCCCAGCGCGTGTCCCAGTCGACCAGGTGGTGCTCGCGCGCGTCCTCGCGCAGCAGCATCCACCGGATCAGGTTGCGTTCAGGCAGCTTGGGGGATCTTCCCTCAGGCTGGGGGAACATGAGCTTGAAGTCGTCGTTGGCGGCCAGCACGTTCCAGGCCACGTCGTTGATGTAACAGGGCTGTCCCGACACGCCGTTGACAGCCACCTGCCACGCCGGATCCACGTTCGTCCCAGCCATCGGGTCCATGGGGAACGGCGGCTCGTAGCCGATCGCGTAGACGTAGAGCGCGGTCCGCTCGCGCTCTTCCATGTTGAGCACCTTGGCCACGTTGTCGAGGAACTCGGTGCTCGGCTGGGACGTGTTCCCTCGCTCGAACTCGGCGTAGGTCTTCTCCGTGACGAACAGCGCCTGGGCAACCTGCGCCTGAGACAGTCCCCGTGAGCGCCGGCCCCGGCCAGTGCGCTTGGGCCAGCCGAGCTCGACCGGGTCTATCTCTCCGCGCTTCCATTGCAGCAGCTGCTGCAACGCCTCCTTCTGATTCAACTTTGCACCCTTCCCCGTGTTGCCGTCCCCGTGTCGACCCCGCGATATACCGGAAGCGCTCGCTCCTGAAATTCGAGGACCGGAAAATTCAGAGCCTGGTGAGCGGGATCTTGGCCGGGAAGAATCGCGCACTGGATCGAACCCGCGTTGTGGGAGACGCGAAGGTCCTCGACAACCGCGAGGGGGAGTTCGCGTTGCTGCATCCCGTTGCCACCCCGTCCGACCGCACGGGCGGTGCCGTGGCACGCACCATGGCGGTGCTCGGCGCGCTGATCCGTCTCGGACCGGGTGAACACCCTCTGGCTTCGGTCGCCGAGTCCGCGGGGCTTCCCGCGCCGACCACTCACCGGTATCTGCAGGCCTTGATGCGGGAGGGCGCCGTCGAACAGCGCGGGCCGCGTGCTCGCTACGCGCTGACTGACGCGCTGCACGGTCCCCCCTCATCGACACCCGCCCAGCCCCTCCAGGCCGGCCCGCCCTCTCCCGCGGTGAGGGCAGAGATCGTCACACTACAGTCGAGAACTGGTCAGGCCGCATTTGTTTACCGACCGCATCTGATCGGCACTCCGATGAGAATCTGCGCGGAACGGGCATACGGGTCACACGTTGATGAGATCCTTACATCACCTCAGATCGCTTTGCGATCTCTTGAATCAGCACCTCTGGAGGCCGACGCGGCCGGACTGGCGATCCTCGCCTGCCTCGGCTCCGTCAGCGACCACAAGATCGACATTGCCCACGTCCGTGAGGAAGGTCACGCCATCGGGCCGTCCCCGCTCCAGGGGCGAACCATGATCGCCGCGCCCATCTGGTACGGCTCGGCCGTCGCCGGCTCGGTCGCACTGCTGGCCAAGGACGCGCCCATGCGGCGCGCCGCCACCCGCGCCCGGTACGTAACTGCCGTGATGGACACCGCCGCGGCGATGAGCGGACACCTCACCCGTTCCGGCACGCGCCGGGCCAGCTGATTGACTGCAAACCCCCACGAGCACCACAGAAAGGCGCCACCCCGTGTCCCGTTCAGTCCTGATCACCGGCGGCAACCGCGGCATAGGCCTCGCCATCGCCCGTCACCTCGCCGAGGCCGGCGACCGCGTCGCCATCACCTACCGCTCGGGCGAACCCCCCGAGGGCCTGCTCGCCGTCCGCTGCGACATCACCGACACCGCCCAGGTCGACGCCGCATTCAAGGAGGTCGAGGCGCAGCACGGCCCCGTCGAGGTCCTCGTCGCGAACGCCGGCATCACCAAGGACCAGCTCCTGATGCGCATGAGCGAGGACGACTTCACCTCCGTCCTCGACACCAACCTCACCGGCGCCTTCCGCGTCACCAAGCGCGCCTCGCGCGGCATGCTCCGCGCGAAGAAGGGCCGCGTGGTGTACATCTCCTCCGCCGTCGCCCTGCGCGGCGAGAGCGGCCAGGCCAACTACGCCGCCTCCAAGGCCGGCCTCGTCGGCTTCGCCCGCTCCATGGCCCGCGAACTCGGCTCCCGCGGCATCACGTTCAACGTGGTCGCCCCCGGCCTCACCGAGACGTCCATGAGCGAGGCGCTGAGCGACGAGCAGCTCGAGAATCTCAAGACCCAGATCCCCCTCGGCCGCCTCGCCCGCCCCGAGGAGATCGCCGCCACCGTCGCCTTCCTCGCCTCCGAGCAGGCCGCCTACATCACCGGCGCCGTGGTGCCCGTCGACGGCGGCGCCGGCATGGGCCACTGACCACCGTGACCGCCCGCCACGCTGGAGTCCGATGAGCACATGATCTGACAGTGGGCAGTCCCCCGTGGGCTGCCCCGCGGCAGCAAGACCTTGGTGTGTCCAGCACCTCGGCCCGCCCGCCGCATCTCTGCCACCACCCGGCGAGTGTCCAGCTCGCCTGGTGAAGAACCCGGTCCGCAGACCGGGCAACACCGCCCCTGCCAGGGCGGATCACTTGGTTCCGGAAGAACCGCCCCACCGAAGAGGGGCTCACGCATGCCCGAAAGGAGGGCGTGCCCTGCCCATGATGCAGCATGCCCGCGCGCCGGTCCACGCCGCCGCCGCTCCACCGCGCCTTCCGCACGGACAACACCGAATATCCACAAACAACCGATACATCCTGGTCCGCGACCACGCCGACCAGGAAATCGGCACCACCGCGTCCCGCCGCACCCGGCGCGGCGACTTTCTGCGCGCCGCCACCTGGGCCATCACCCAGCGCCTGCACCCCAAAGCCGGCAACACCACACTGCGCGTCGCCCGCGACCTCGCCGCCCGCCTGAACGCCGACGGGCACGTCGCCTACTGCCGCGACACAACGTACAAGCGCCTCGGCATCAGCCGGCGCACCTTGGAGCGGCACATCGCCGTCCTGCGCGAACTCGGCCTCCTCGTCTGGGCCGTCCACGGAAGCCGGACCAACACCCGACCCGCCGGAAGCGGCGAATGGGCCGGCACCGCCACCATCTACGCCGCCGTCGTCCCGCGCGCCTGGGACGACGCCCTCGGCCACCGCGTGCGCGGCCACGGCTATCACGCCCGCCACGTCGGATTCACCGAACACGGACGCCAGTTGGCCATCACCGAAGCCCGCCGCCGCACCCGCCCCTCCCGCCGCCGTGACACCCCTTCCTGTAAGACCAACCACCCACGTCCTACAGCTGAGATGAGAGGGAAGAAGAACAACACCAGCGCGCCCCACGGCGCGAGGCCACGGCCCCGCCGCCGACACGCAGTGCCCGAGCCATACCGAGCCAGCCCAAGCCAGGCCGCACACGCCGTCTCCGTCGCCGCCTGGATACGCCCCCGGGTGCCATGGACCCAGGGCGAGGGACTGCGCCGCCTCGCCTTCGCCCTGCGGCCCTGGATCGCTACCGGCCTCTCCGCCGCCGACCTCGCCGCCGACCTGTCGGTCTGGCGCGTGCCCAGGCGGCCAGCCTCCCCGGCCAGCATGATCATGGCTCGCTGGAGCGAGACCACCGGCCACGACGAGCCCGCTGCCGACCCCTGCCGCGGCGAGGACACGCCTTGCGGGGTCCCGCCCAACGCGGCCTTTCGGGAGGCCATGGACGCAGTCCGCGCCCGCCTCACCAGGCTGTCGCCGCCCGTCGAACCGGAGCCCGAACCGCCCGGCTTCGTCATCCGCGACCGAATTCTCGCCTCGCTCGCCGAGGCGGACCGGGCCCGCCGCACGCGCACCGCCGAGCAGTGCCTCACCTTCGCCGAGTGGGAGGCCGTCTGCGACGCCAGGGAACGAGCCCCCTGGTGACCCCGCGCCGACCCAGGCCACGCACGTACGGCACGCACCAGGCCACGGCGCCGACGAGGAACCCGACCGCGAAGCTCTCGAACCGGAACACGGCGCCCCCTGCCCGTTCAGGACCCCGCCGCCGGGGCGGCATCGGGCACGGACTCCTCGACGGTCTCCCCCTGCGCCGCGCCCTCGGCGCCGCGCCGGCGCGTACGGAAGACTGCCCGCACCGACCGGAACAGGGCACGGACCAGCCGCCACAGACCGATCGCGCCGCAGCCGACCGCTGCGCCGCTGGCGCCCAGACGCGCAAAGGTCTCCAGCCAGCCGGGCCAATGCAGGTAGCCCAGCGTCAGCGACGTGCCGATCAGGCTCAGGCTGAGCACCATCAGGACGCTGCTGTGACCGATCACCCCCCAGGTACGCCTCAGTTCGGCGTAGGCCTCCGGGTTTGCCTCCCGCCACGGGACGCGCCGGTCGGTCCGCTCGTGCTCACTCATCGCTCTCTCCGCTCCTTGCAGACTGAGTTCGGTCGTCGTGAGCCCCGCCCAGGACCTCCCGGGCATGGAGCAGTCCCTCTCCCAGCTCCTCCAGTTCCAGCCGTGCGTCGTCCAGCAGTTGCCGGGGCAGCAGCCCTTCGGGCAGCGCGGGCCTGACTGGCACTACGGCCACGCGGTCGTCGCGGATCGCCGACTCCACCGCTTCCTCCCGCCGTCCGACCTCGACGGCCTGGTCGACCAGGAGCGCGAGCGACTGCGCGTATCCGAGGAGAAGGTCGCGGGCTTCCACGTTGTCCGCCGCCAGCGGCACGAGACCGGCCGCGTCCCACACCAGCCGCGGCAGCACCGCCGCCGCGCGCGCCAGCTCGTAGCGCCCGCTGCGCTCGGCGAGCATGCGCAGGCGCTGCTCGTCGGCCAGCAGCCGGTAGAAGACCGCCGCGTACGCCTTGCTCGTTTCGACGACGCGCACGCGGCGCCGGGTGCAGCGCTGGACGGCCGCGGGCACACCGGCGGCCGCGGCCATGCCGGCCGCGCCAGCCGCCAGGAGACCGGTGGCCGCCGGCAGCAGGGAGGTCGCCGGACCCAGAGCGGCGAAGGCAGTCACGGTGAACAGCGCGGTCCGGCCTACCGGGAGGGGGCGGGGAAGCTCGAGGCCTCCCAGCGTCCAGATGTACTGGGGCGGGCGGCGTCCCCATACGCTCCGGCACACCCAACGCCCCAGCCGGTGCTGCTCCGGGTCGAAGAAGCCCGCCTCGCGCAGCACACCCGCGGGGTGCGGCCCGAAGATGTCCCAGCGCAGCCACCCATCCCGGGTCCGCTCCCGTATCAGCAGCAGCGCCTCCATGGCGCCCCGAGCAGCGGCGGGGGTCGAGGCCCGGATGGCCAGCTCGGCGCGCACGGAGTGATGGAGCCGGGCGGCTTCCTGGACGGTGTGGGTCCACCGATCCCGGTCTGCATCGAAGGGCTGAGGCTGTGCGGCGGCCGGCCTCATCGCTGGCCCGCCGCAGCCGGGGCGTGAGCGGGTGCCGCGTTTGCGGTGGAGCCGGGGACGGTGAGCGGGCCGCAGGCGGAGGCGGCGGGCGCACCGGCGAGCACGAGACCGGCGGCCAGGAGGCGAGGGGCCATGTGAGGAAGTCCTGTTCGGGTCGGAGAAGGCACCGTTCACCTGCTACAGGTGCGGCCGAGGCCGCCGGTGTGACACTCCGCCCGAACTTTTTGTGGGCTCCTTCAGCCGAGCGTGCCCTCGAAGGTGACCTTGGAGCCGCCCGCGTCGATGGCCTCGACCGTCACCGGGCCGCCGGCGGCTGTCTCGGGGACGCGGAAGGAGACGGTCTGTGTGGCGGTGCGGTACGGGGCGATCGCGGCGTCGCGGTACCCGTACACCGGACGGACGGTGGCGGCCAGGTGCAGCTCCTGGCCGGTCAGGATCCGCAGGGTGGTGCCCAGGCCGGCCATCGGGTCGCCGGAGCGGTTGACCACGCTCAGCTCCAGGCTCCCGGTGTGCGAGGCACCTTCGCCGCTCACCGTCACCTTGCCCACGCGGACCTGGCCGTTCCACTGCCCCAGCGGCGTGACCGACTGCCCGGCCGGCGCACCCTGCGGCGCCTGCGGGTCCGGGGAGGCGGCGGTACCGCCTGGCAAGGTGCCTTCGAAGAACAGCAGTTCAGGCTCGGCCAGCCCTTCCTCGGTCGCCTCCACGGTCACCGTGACCGGCAGGCCCGGGGCCTGGTCGGGAAGCACCAGCTTCACATCCCTGTCGACGGAGCCGTTGGGGCGCACCTGCTGCGGCTCGTCCGTGGAAGAGGACGCGCTGCTGTCGGTGGCCTCGGCAGCGGTGCGGCCGAGAGCTCCGTAGCGGGCGGTGACGGCGGTCTGCGGCGCGGTCGCGACCTGGGCGCGCTGGTTGGCCACGGTCACCCGCGCCGTGTACGCGCTTGAGCCGGCCGGCACACCGGGCACGGCCCCGGCCGGCTGCCGCTCGAAGCCCTGCAGCGTCACCGTCCACGCCCCGTCGCCGACCGGCAGCGGCGTTCCGGGCTTCACGATGCCGTCCGGCAGCACTGTGGAGGGCGAGGGCCGTGCCGCGGGGGTGCTGCTCGTCGTCTGCCCGTCGGCCTTGGGCTTGCTGTCGGAGTCGGCGCAGCCGGAGATCAGGACCGTGCCGGCCAGGATCACGGTCGGAAGGACGTGGCGCAGGCGCGCGGGCATGGTTCCCCCTTGTCAGGTACCGGATCTCGGTCGAGGGGATCATGCCAAAACGCGTCCGGCCGGGGCCGGACGCGCTGGTGAAGGGTGTTGGTTTCCGGCCGCCCGCTCTCTGCGGAGAGCGGAAGGTCACAGGGTGATGGGGATGGGGACCAGGAAGTACTCGGTGTCGCCTACGCGGACGCGCAGCGGGTGCCCGGGCGGGAGGGTGAACAGCCGATGATGGACGGTCGCCGGGGAGTTGTGCTCGGACAGCGCGGGCTCCAGGGCGGTACGGACGGCGGCGCGGGAGGTATCGGACAGCGGGTTGCGCTCGGCGATCTCCGCGCAGTGGTCGAGCTGGGCGTCGGTCAGGTCGGGACCGAGGCCCTGGCGGAGGGCCTCGACGGCGACGGCCGGGGCCAGGACCGCCCGGTTGTGGTCGCGGCAGATGTGGCCGGGCGTGCCGTGGGGCTGGAAATGCCGGGCGGTACCGATGGAAGTCATGGGGATTCCTTGGGGAAGAGATTGTGGCTGTGCTCGCGGGTCGTCAGGTCTCGGCGATGGTCAGGGCGGGCGTCGGGGGCATCGGGGACTTCCGCTCTCACCTGGAGCGGGCGGCGGTCTGTGCCGACGACGAAGAAGAGGAGTGACGGGAGCCCTCGCACCCCGGGGCTACGCGTAGTAGCTCGCCATGATCCACTCGGGCTTGCTGGCGCGGGTCCGTAGTTCCAGCACGGACAACGCCCGCTTCAGGGCCTCGTCGTGCTGGGATGCGGCGCTCATCGACGCGGGGTCGAGCGTGAGGGGCCCGCTTTTGGGCTGGTGGACGACGGCCGCCAGGATGTGTCCGTCTTCTTCCCACCCGATCGAGTACGTCCGAAGGAGCAGCGACCCCAGGCCGTTAGCGGCCAGTCGCTCCTCCGCGGCGGCAGCGAAGTAGTCGGGGTGGTTCTCCTCGCGCATGTCCTCTGTCTCCCACGGCACGCGCGGCATCAGAAAGGATGAGCCGTCGACGTCGTCGGTGTACCGGACCAGCTCGTTCGTCAGGCCCTCCCAGTTGTCGGCCGGGCCTCCCAGGCGGTACCCGTACATCAGGGCTTCGTGATTCTCGATGGCGCCCATGGCGTTCTCCTCGGTTCGTGCCAGTGGTGGTTGGCCGGCGCTCTCGGGTCCGTCGAGGCGGCCGGTTGGGGCGCCGCCCCGGGGGGAGTGAGCCGGGGCGGGCGCGGGCCGGGTCAGTGCAAGATGAGCGGGATGACCAGGACGCCGACGTGGGGCAGGCTCATCTCGGCCAGCAGCCGGGCCGTCCTGCCGCTGGCGCTGCTCGGGTCTGTGGAGTCCAGGCGCATGGCGCCCCGGTGGGGGCCGCGCGCGGGGTAGAGGTGCACCGTGCTCTGCGGTGCGTTGCGCTCGAAGACGCTGATGGTGGCGTAGTCGAACCCTCCGAGGTTCGGGTACCGCTCGGCGACAGCCACAGACAGGGCGGCGATGAGCTCGGGGCTCGGCGAGGCGACTGAGAGGGGGAGCGGGGGGCGGCGCGGACGGATGCGCAGAGCAAGGGCGCGTATCAGGACACTGAGGACGCCGAGGCCGAAGCCGATGGCGAGGGAGACTGGCTGGATCAAGGTGGTTTCTCCGTGTTGGTTGCGAAGGGGCCGGTGTTCGGAGCGCGGGTTAGGCGGTGGTGCTGGCCACGGCGGCGTGGACGAGGCGGGCGAGTCCCTGGCGCCTCTGGTACTTGGTCAGTCCCTGGACGCTTCCGGCGCTCTCGTGCCCGGCGGCGGCGGTCAGGCCGGACACGAGGGCGTGCACGAGTTCCTTGCCTGCGCCGTCGGGTGTGGTCGTCTGGGTGGCTGCCGTCAGTGCACGGGCGATGGGCCGGGTGGCTGCGGCGTACGCCTTGACGAAGCGGGGCTCGCCCTCGGCCGCGACGGCGGTCAGCACGCGCACGACCGGAAGGTGCCCGCTCCACCCGTCGAGCACGGCGTCGACCATCCGGGCGGCGCCGGGCAGTCCGTCCGAGGACCAGGAGCCGTCCTTGAAGTCCTTGAGCGCCGCTTTCGTCTCCTTGGCCAGGAGCCCGGATGCTTCGAGGACGACGCCCTCGATGTCGGGGAAGTACTGGTAGAACGTCGCGGGCGACGTGCCCACCGCCTGGGCGATGTCCATCACCTTGATGTCGCGGTAGGGCCGGGTGGCGAGAAGCTGGATCGTCGCGTCCATCAGCTTCTGCCGTGTCTGGAGGCCGCGCTGGCTGGGCACGCGGCGGTCGGGGGTGCGGGTCACGACACGGGTGGGCACAGTCGTCTCCTGAGCTGGAGGAAGGAAGGGGGGTGGTCCAGGTCTGGGGGCGGTGCCGCCGGACCCGACGTTCAACCACATTACACATTGAAGCACGAATAAGCAACGCTCCGAGTGTGGGGCGTCCTAACGTTTCCGCCTGACCTGCACCCGCGCGGCCCTGGCGGCTGCGTCCCCGGACTCAGCGCGGACGGTGTCGGCCAACGGGAGAAGTCGGGTCGTCGCCGTCCAGTTCAACAGCGGCAGCGGCATGCTCGCTCGGAATGACGCCGACCATCAGCAGCGCGTCGGCGCAGTCGTACCGCAGCCCGAAGACGGTGAACACCTCGCCCGTGCCAGCCAGCTCGACTTGCGCAGGGGCCGGCCGGATCCAGGCCGAGGCCGACGGCCATGTCCTCCACGGCGTCGGCAAGTTTCGCCGCCTCCGGCCTGCGCCCGGGACCGGCATCGCGCAGGAAGCACCACGTGCGGAACAGGAACGCCACGGCCGAGCCGCTCGTGGTGGCGGGGGCGAAGCGCAGCATGACGGTCTCTCCTAGGACTTGCGGGGGAGGGACGTGCCGGGTGATCGCCCGGAACGGCGCGACCGCGGGGGACCTGCTACGCCTCGGACTGCGGCGGCTGCAGGGCTCGGGCGGACATGCGGTGAGTGAGGGCATGCGCGCCGGCGAACGCCGTCCCTGCGCCGAGGGCCAGGTAGTCCACCGCCCTCCCGCGTGGGACGAGTTCGTAGCCGTGGCCGTGCAGCAGCACGGTGCAGACAGCGAAAGCTCCCGCCACCAGGGCGGCGTCCAGACCGGCCGCGGCAGCGCTCCACACCCAGCGGGCGCGAGCCGGGGCGGTCTTGCGCGCGTCCCGCCTGCGGAGGGCGGCGCAGGCCCCGCTCCGGGCGAGCCGGCGCGCCTTGACGACAAGGACAGCCAGCGGGACGACGAACAGCCACATGACGGGCTGTTCCATCAGGAAGCCGCAGCCGGCGAGCAGCGCCACCAGCCCGTAGACGGTGTGCAGTGGCTGACAGCGGCGGTGCTGGACGCTGCGGGGACGGAGGTCGTCGGACATGGCTCTCCTCGGCTGAAGACGTTCGGGAGGTCGGCCCGGTGTACGGGCCGTGGGACCTGTGGCACGGGCGGGACGCGGCCCACCCGTGCCGCACGGGGACTGTTAGGCGTTCGTGTCGTGCCGGGGCGTCGCCGAGGGGCGGAGGCGGGCGCGGCGCAGCCGGTCGGACCACGGCGCGTCGGCGGGCCCAACGGGGTGCTCAGGGATGGTGATCTCGTAGTGCGGGCAGCTCCCGCGCTTTTCGGTCTCCAGGGCGGCGTGCCGGTGGGAGTTCGGGCACTGCTGCCGCTCGTGTTCTTCCCTCCAGTAGCGGACGGCCAGCGTGCGGCCGGTTCCGCCCTCGCGCGGCTCACTCGGCTGCTGCTCCCGGAAGCGCTCGCCCGCGTCCGGGTCCACCCACCAGTTCTCGACCTGGCCGGAGTCGGAAATGCCCCGCCGCCGTTCGGCATCGCGCTTGCTCGGCTTGAGCGGGTGGACCTGGTGGGCCAGGACCCGAACCGTGGACCGCTTGTGCTGGGTCAGCAGCTCCCACAGGGCCCGCACGTGGCGGAGCATCAGCTCCTGGCCGCCCTGGCGGCCCGATCCGCTCCGGTACCGCTCAGGGTTGTCCGGGTCGCGAAGTCGGGTCTCGGGATCCAGGATCTCGCCGGGGCGCGCCAGCAGGGTCTCGTAAGGCGAGAACGGCAGCTTCAGCAGCGACTCGTCGCACGTCAGGGCAGTGACCCAGGTCCAGGGGGCGTCATCGCACGCGGCCTCCACCGGCTCCAGAAGCCGGTCGGGCCGCAGAAGGAACCAGCCTTCCTCCGTCCGGGGCGACCACGGGCCCCACACGTAGCCGACGATGCGTCGCCCGTTGGGCAGAGCGAAGGGGGTGTCCAGGAACAGCATCCCGCGCGAGGCGGGGAGGTGGGCGCGATCGAACGGGGTCGTCCTTTTCTCCGCCCGCCGCACCACGCGGCGTAGCGCCATCTGGCCGAGGGAGTCGCCGATCTGGAAGAGGCGGGCGGAGGAGGCCCGGTCGGCTTCCTGCCGCAGCTGCGTCACCACAGCCGCCTCAAGGCCGTCCGGATGCCCGTAGGGCGCCAGCCGCTCACGTTCCCGCCGGTACACCTCCGCTTTCGCCCGGGCCCAGTCCAGGCTCTGCCTGTGGGCCTCCACGTACCGGCGCCGCCACGTACGGATGTGGTGCTGGTCGGGAGATTCCCAGGCCGCCTCGACCGCGCGTGCAAGACACCGGCCCGGGGTAGTTTCACCGGGGTGCAGCCCCAGCGCGCGGAACCGGCGGACCTCGGCGTCGACGTCGTCAACGACGACGTCCGGCGGGTCAATGATCATCCGCTGATGCCTGTCGTCCGGATCGAGCGCCCACTCCATGCCCGCGAGTTGGGCCAGCACCGCGCGCAACGTCTTCTCGTCGGCGCTTTTCAGGAAGTCAACTACGAGCATCTGCACCGTGTTCGCGTACGCGTCGGCCGCCGCGAAGCGCAGCATGCGCTTGACGAACCCGCCGACCGGGCCGCGCTGGCCGCTGGACAGGGCCAGCATCTGATCCGCGACCCGCTGGTCGCCGAGTGCCGCGTTCGCCAAGTGGTCGTAGATCTGGCGGAAGACGGCCATCTCCTCCTCCTCGGCGAGGACGTTGTCGATGGCGCCCCGTACCCGCGCCGAGGATGCCGGGGAGACTTCCGCCGGGACCGGCGGCCGGACCAACTGACCGGCAGCGGCATGCAGTTCCCGGTACAGCTTCAGCTGGAGCTCGCTGAGGATGAGGAGATCATTGGGCTTGACCGGGGTCCGCTTGGCGGCACGGGCCGCGATGGCCAGAAGCTCGGAATCCGACAACTCGGGCATGTTCGAGTGCATGTCATCCCTACTTGGACGCGGAGGGTTTGGGGAGAGGTCGCGGGTGCCGAGCACCAGGCGATGAAATGACAGTACACATTGGAATACGAATAAGCAACACAGCCCGGGCCTGGCCGGTGTGATCAGCGAACGTGCGTCCCGGGCTGGCCCTTCCACCCGTTGGGCGCGCAGGTGGCGACGGCCGGCGTCTTCGCGCCGGCGCCGCTGCCCGCTTTCTCGAGCAGGGCGCTCATCTCGGACCGCCCATCCGGCATCAGACGGTGCTGGATGGGCGGGGCGCGGCGAACGGCGGCGTCGATATGTGGGCGCGGAAGCCGCGCCTAGCGGAGGCGCCGCGAAACCTCCGCGGCCACGAGGGGACGCCGCGCCGACGGTTCGGCTCGCCGCAGCAGAGCCACCGTGCGGGAGAGCGAGGAACGCGGCACCGTGCGCAGCAGCACGGATGCAACGTCCTCTCGGAAGGAGTAGGTCCCGGGGGGACCGGGGACGGCACGGAGCAGGCCGCTCAGAATCACCTCGGCCAAGTGGCTCGGGCACGGGGCCGTCTCCACCGAGCGGTGCACCTGCTGCATCACCGGCAAGTGGGGGACGCCTGCGGCCAGGTGGCCCGCGAGACGGAACGCTTCGGGGGAGGCGGTGGCACGGAAGCGGAGGACCAGTTCCTCGGCAGTGAGTCTCGCCGGGGAGGCGGTCTCTTCGGCCGGGAGCGGCTGCGGAATGAAGGCGACCGCCGCAGGGACCTCGGTGCCGCCGCTGCCCAGGAGCGTGAACCAGTTCTCCAGCCAGACGGAGGAGGGTTCCAGAACGGGAACAGGGATGCTGTCCGCTCCCGCATGGGGTGTGCCGTCGTACGCCGTGAAGATCAGACCGGAGTTGGCGGATCCGGCGGCCGGGGCGTGGACGCGGCCGGGCGTCCCGGGCAGCGCGGTGCGCCGCCACATGCGCTCGGGCAGTGGCTGTGCCACCGCCACCGGTCGCACGCGCGCCCAGCTGCGCAGAGTCTCGTACCAGCGTTCCCCGGCCGGGCCGGGGTACCACTGGGGGCCGGAGCAGTCGCTGAGTACGAGGGTCACCAGCCGGTCGTCCTCGACCTGTCGCCCTCGCACCGTGCCATCGGCCGTGAGCACGGACACCGTCGCACCCTCGAAAAGGCCGTTATGGGCGAGAGACTGGCGCAGCCTCCGCAGCAGCGGCCGCCACATCGACATCGTGGGTCCGGCATCGAAGATGATCTGGAGGCGGTACGCCGGTCCGGTGTTCGTCCGTATGGTCACGTCGTCTCCTTGGGGCCTCTGTGAGGGGGCGAGGCCCGGACCGGGCGGAGGGAAAGTCGGTCCGGGCCTCGCGTCCCCGGCCGCCGGGGGGAGTGCGGCCAGGGCGAGCCGCGGGAAGCGGCTCCTTCGGAATTGGCTTGGACGGGGGCGGTTTCCCGCCCTCATGGAAGTACAGTACACATTGAACACTCATTACGCAACAAAATGCGCGCCCCATCCACTGGCGAGTCCGCCTCAAGTCCCGGCCACCGGGACGCCGTTGGTTTCATCCCTCCCGGCGACACTGGTCGCCGACGATGCCCACGAGCGGTGCGCACTCCCGCGCGCCGGCCCCTGCGGCTGGCTAAGCCAGGCCGTCCTGGGTCTGGCTCTCGATGCGGTGCAGCACGTGGGGGGCGACGAGGTCGGCTCCGCCGTCGTCCCAGCGCACGGCCTGGTAGGCGTACGAGGCGGCGCCCTCCGCCATGCCGAAGGTGCGCCCGGAGCGTTCTGTCCCGCGGGCCCGCATCACCACATGTGTCCCGTCCGCGTAGTAGGTGAGCGCGGGATCGAACATGGTCGCGGGTCGAGTCACGTCCGAGGCCAGGGGGCGGGCCCGGATCACGATGTCGGCGACCTTGTCGGCGTCGACCCCCGGAATGTCCATGCGCCGGTCAGGCTCGACCTTCCAGGACAGACCGGGGAACAGGCGGGTCACCTGTGCGCGCACCCACTGCCACGCCTCGTCCGAGGCCTCCTCGGTGGGCCCGTTCGCAGAGGAGTGCCAGCCCTCGGCACAGTCCGCGCCCTGCGCGCCGAGGAGGGCCATCACCTCGGCGCGGGTGATCTCGTCCGGGAGCTGGGTGTCGGCCTGCAAGCGGTGGACGTACCGGTGGAAGAGCTGGAAGGCCAGGGTCTCGCCGTCCAGGTGGTGGGCGTAGACGATCCGCAGGACCGTCCCGTGTCCCTCGGAGTCAGGGACCAAGGCGGCGATGGCGGGCGGCGGTGTGGTGTTGATGGCCATGAGAAGGCTCCGTTTCGTGCAGGGGTGAGGGGAGAGCGGCGGCCGGCCGCTGGATGCGGCACGGCCGCCGCGCGGTCAGGAGGGCGGAGTGAACTGCCACGGCCAGAACGGCGGGCGGGTCATGGTGGGGTACAGCACCGGCCGGGCCTTCTGCTCGGATCTCGCCCGCTCGGCGCGCTCTCGTACGGCCTCCTCCAGGAGCCGGGGACGGTTGAGGGCGTCGCCGCAGGAGACGGTCACCTGTCGGCCGAGCCTCCACAGTTGGGCGTTCACGGCGCAGCACGCGGCGTTGAGCGGGTCGAGGTCGTTGAGCCACCAGTGGTAGAGCGCGGGGTCGGTGCCGAAGAAGCGCAACGTGGCGGCAGCTGACCGGGCCATCGTCCCGGTGCCTGCAGCGGGTTCGAGGAACAGGTCACCGGGCTTGCGGTCGGTGGAGAGCACCATGTCGCCCATGAAGTTGGTGACGACGGCCGGGGTGAAGAACTCACCGGTGCTCTGCCGTTCGCTGTAGCTGCGCATCCGGGTGATGAGCAGGCCGAGGACATCGTCGGACTCGGCGCGGGCGGTGTCGGAGCAGTACTCGAGCAGCCCTGCGCGCAGGAGGATCCGGGCGTAGTCGGCCAGGCCGCGGATGTCGTTGTCGGTGGGGTGGGAGAGCCAGTCGTGGAGCGGGCGGGCGGCCTCGGTCAGGTCCGGGTCGTAGGTCCAGAACGAGTTCCAGCCGGCTCGCAACGTGTCGGCGAGCTGTTCGTCGTCGAGGGGGAGAAGGAGCGGGCCGTAGTCGGGGCCGTCCGGCCGTGAGGGCGCGGAGAGGGCGAGGGCGGCTAGGGTGCCGACCGCGATGGCCCGGTCGCTGGAGCCTCCGCGGTTGGCCGTCCACCAGGCGTGTGCGGCCTCGGCGATGGCGTGGGCGTGGTCCCGCCCGCTTTCGGGCGCCATGGCGCGGCGCATTCCGGCGGGCGGGATGCCGAACAGGGTCACGTCGCGCTCCCCGGCCCCTGCGCGATGAGGCGGTCGAGCTCGGCGACGAACGGCGGCGGGAGGGTCCGCTTGCGGCCCGGCCGCCGGGAGCCGAAGGGCCGCAGCGTCCCGGCGTGGCCGCTGGGCTGGAAGTCACTGTCGATGATCCAGGTCGGGTCTCCGGGCATCCGGGACAGGCGGTAGGCAGCCTTGTTGAGCAGCGTGCTGTGCTCGAAGAGGAGGAGCTCGGCGTACCACCCGGTGACGGCTCCGGCTTGGCGCTGCTCAAGGACCGGCACGACGCCGGTGTGCTCCAAGGAGTTGTCCTCGTCCGGGACGGTGGTGGTGAACGTCCGGGCGGCGTGCAGCGGTGCCAGGACCCGTTCAGCGGCCTGGTGGGCTTCGGGGTAGCCGATCGGGTCGGCGATCAGGCACCGTGCGGCGAGGGCGAGCGGATCCTGGGTGGCGGAGGCGGGGAGCTCCAGCGGTGCGAGCTCTCGCAACAGCGCCTCGTGACCGAGGGTGGCGAGGTACCAGTGCTGCTGGGCATGGGTGTCCGGGGGCATGGTGTCCATGGGGCTCTTCCTGTGGCGGTGGGCGCTGGCGGATGTTCCGCGCCGGGCGGGTCAGTTCGGGGGTGCGGCGTGGCGGCGGGGCCGACCGCGGTGAAGGACGATGACGGTGCCGGTCTCGAAGCCGCGTGCCAGGCCGAAGACTTCGCCCATACGCCTGCGGGTCTCGGTGCTCTGCCGCTCACGTCCGGGCACGTAGAAGCCGTCCTGGGTGAGGAGGCTGATGATCTTGGCGGTGACCTCGGCTCGGGTGACGTCGAGTGCGGCGACCCGGCCGTGCGTGGTGTAACGGCGGCTGTCGAGGCCGACGAAGGCGTCGTCGGTGCCGATGGTGAGGATCTCGTCGGGGTTGGTCCAGTTGTAGTCCGTGGCGGACACGCGGTAGTGCTGGTCGAAGGCGGGGACGATCAGTTTCATCAGGTGTGCTCCGTGGCGACCCGGCCGGGAGCGAGCGCGGCCACCGGGGCCGAACTCCTCGCTCCCGGGCGGGGCTCAGGCGCGCGCCGCCTCGGCCTCCTCGTCCTCGGCCTTGAGCTCTTCAAAGTAGTCGCGAGCGCTTTCGACCATGCCGGGGACGTCGCACCCGAAGGACTCGGCCGCGTCCAGGAGCGCCGCGAGCATGGCGGCCTCTCGCTCAGCCCCGGCGGCGGCGACGGCGCACAGGACATCGAGCTTCACGGGGTACGCCTCGCTGCGAAGTCCCTCGGCGGCCTGGTGGAGTTCATGGGCGGTGACCCGGCCGTCCGTCAGGCAGAAGACCTGAGCGACCAGATCACCGATTACGCGATCGGCGCTTTCCTGGTCGTCCACGACCTGGTCGCCGGGCAGGTTGAAGGCGATCTGGGCCATGGCCTCGGCCGCGAGGACGCCGAGCCGTACGCGCTCGGCCAGCTCGGGAACGGGCAACAGGGCCTTGGGAGCCTGCCTGTTGTAGGCCTCCAGCGCCGCGTCGGCCCATGCTGCGCGGTCCGCGAGGGTGCACTCACGTGCGGGGGTCATGTTGACGCCGGATTCCGCGGCTGCGGTGAAGCGCGCAGCCTTGCGGTCGGGGATGGACGTGTCCACGGTCGTTCCTCAGGGTGAGGTTCCAAGATGGCGGTGGCCGTGAGAGCAGCGGTACGCCGCTCGATCACGAACACCACACTACATATTGATACGTGGATACGCAACACGCTAGATGCGGGGACGGGTATCTGCCCACTTCGGGTAGGGGAGTGCGGGCATGCCGAAGACCGCCCTCGACCGCTCGGCCCGCGTACGGCCAACGGGCAGGGCGTACCTGTGAGTCCCCGGGTGCCGCTGGCGCCTGGCCCCGATCTGCTCCAGTGCGGTGCGCAGCCAGGCACGCCGGTCGGACCCCGCAGGGCGCGGCGATGCGCCCAGCGCCGCGATGCGCCGCTCGAACCCGTCGGCACCACGGTCTCCGGCGACGAACTTGGCGATCGACCGAGCCGGGAGCACCTGGCCGTCCGGCAGCACGACGATCGTCCTCGCTGTGCTGCGGCCCGTATAAGTTGCGGAAAGGGCCTGGTAGATGACCCCTAGGTGCCCTCGGGGGGAGCCGGCCGTGCGCCCGTCCGGCAGGGTCCGAAGCCGGGCGACGGGGTCCGCGTAGGTGACCACTCCCCGCACGCCGTGGCCCGCGGCCAGACGCAGTGCCCCCGCGACCGTGAAGCTCTCCCCGTTGCTCGCCACCGAGGGGGACAGGCACACCCTCGACATTTCCAGTGCCTCCGTATACGGGGTGTTCTGTGCACCGGGCGTGGCCGTCGTCGCAGGTCACATTGCGCGCCATCTATGAGTCAATGCATTGATGGATTGGGAACGTCTTCGGCCGAGCTTCGATCTCGGGCTTCCAGCCGTGGGTTTTACTCCTTCGGGTGGTCAGGTCGCCGTTGTCGTCCGCGTCGTCCTGCGAGCTGGTGACGTCGGATCGCTCGAACTCGCTGCGGTCGTGCGCGGTCACCAAATCCTCGCTGCGAGCAGAGGCGCTGGCGGCCCCAGCTACCTGCGTGGACGTCCTACCTGGCGCTTACGTCGTTATCACCAAGTCTGAAGTGAGGAGCGTGCGCCCTCGTTCGCCGGTGCCGCTATGCCTGTGGCCGGAGTGAAGCGACTGTCATATGGCCCTCGCGGCCTGCGGGAGGGGCGTCGACGCTATCGGCGAATCACGTTCCGGGGCCGATGCGGCGGATCGTCAAATACGTACGCCGGCGGCGTACCGGACAGGTACGCTGTCGGCGTACCTTATGGAGATCTCCGCGGCATACATCTTGGAGTCGGCGATGCGGGACACCGCGAGCCCGTTCGAGTTCGACGGGCCAGTCCCTCTTGACTGCATGATCAACCGGCGGGCGGAGGCCGACATGATCAGGGCATGGACCCACGAGAGCCAGCTGATGGCCCTGGTGGCTCCGCGGCGCTATGGCAAGACAAGCCTGATCCGCAAGATCGCGTCCGAGGGTGAGAAGGTCGGGCTGATGGTCGTCACCGCCGACCTCTTCGAGGTTGCCAGTCTCTCCGATCTGGTGCTTCGTCTGGAGCGTGCGTGGGCCCAGCACACACCTGAGGAGCTCCGACCCGCGGCAGGCAAGATCCTCAGCAGCGCTCAGGCCGGCGTGTCGATCTCTGGGGCTGGTTTCGCGCTGACCATGGCCGACAAGCCCACCACCGACCCGGAGCCGGCGCTGCACGCGCTGCTGGAACTGCCCGCCCAGCTAGCCCAGCACAGGCCTGGACGGATCTTGATCGTGCTGGACGAGTTCCAGTCCGTCGCCGGGGTCCCGGAGGCGCAGGCTCTGATCTGGCAGCACGCGTGGCAGCAGCGGCAGTCGGTCTCCTACCTCTTCGCCGGCGGCGGACCAGGCATGCTGTCGAGTGCGCCGGACGACAGGGAACGCTCCGTAGGGCAGATGCGGACGCTTCAGTTGGACCGGCTGCCGGCCGCGGAGCTTCGCGAAGTGATCAAGGACCGGTTCGCCGCGAGGAACCGGGACGTGTCCGATGTTGTGGACGGACTCGTGGCGGCGGGCGAGCGGCATCCCCAGAGGACCATGCTGCTGGCCCACCTGCTGTGGCAAGAAGTCCCTGCGGGGGAGCGGGCCACTACCGATGATCTCGAGGCAGCAATGACCGTGGCCCTGCGACAGGTCGACGCGGAGGCCCGCGCCACGATGAGCGGGCTCACTGTGGGGCAGCGCAAGGTATTGCGGGCGGTGGCCGAGTACGGCACGCCCATGGCGGCCCGGGCCTTGCGGGCCCTGGGGCTCCCCAAGACCACGGCCCAGAAGGCGGCCCCGCACTTGGTCGCCACTGGGCTCATCGAAGACACAGACCAGGGGTGGCGCGTGATCGATCCGCTGTTGGCCCGTTGGATCCGGACGAACTACGGGACACGCGCATGAGCATGCAGCCTGACCACGAGGTGGTGTTCGAACGCGGACAGCGAGTGCGAGTCCGGGCCGCCGGAGTGCCCGAGTTCGCTACCATCCGCTTCGCCCTTCCGGGCGACGAGCCGGGTTCATGGGACCTCATCCTTGTCGACGACCAGGACCGTCGGCACGAGGTGAACCTGACGGCCGGAGACACCCAGACCGTGCGCCCGCTGGTCAGTGATGGCCGAGCCGACTCTGCCCGGGTGCTGGCCGCCATGTGGACCCAGTGGATGTATGCGGCGGCCACGAACGCAGAGTCGAGTGCCATGGCGGCCACGCCGCTGAAGCCGTATGCCCACCAGACCACGGCCGTGTACGGCGCGATGCTGCCGCAACCGCTGCTGCGCTTCCTGCTCGCCGACGAGCCGGGCACCGGCAAGACGATCATGGCCGGTCTCTATATCCGGGAGATGCAGCGGCTGGGCCTGGTCAAGCGCGCCATCATCGTGTGCCCTGCGAACCTGGCCACGAAGTGGGTGGACGACTTCGAGCGGCTGCTGGGCGGCGGGCTGCGGCAGCTCACCTCGGCGACAGTCCGTGAGAACGCGCTGAACTCCAACGACCTGTGGGTGACCTCCCTGGAGCTGGCCGCGGTCAACCCTGCTGTGCAGGACGCTATTCGGCCGGACAAGGCCGGCTGGGACCTGGTGGTCTTCGACGAGGCACACCGGCTGACCCCGACTGCGGCCGGGTTCCATCAGGTTGGCCGCCTGCTGGCCAAAAACACCCCGCGGGCCCTGCTGATGACCGCGACCCCGCATCGGGGCAAGGAGTGGCTCTTCCGGCATCTTCTGCATCTGGTCGACCCGGAGATCTACCCGGACCCGGGTAGCGATCCCAACGTCGAGCTCAGCGCGCTCCGGCCGGGCCCGATCCACTTCCTGCGACGGATGAAGGAAGACCTAGTCGATTACGACGGCAAGACGCGCCTTTTCAAGGGCCGTACCGCCCACAACCACAGCGTTGCCCTGTCGCAGACCGAGTACGGCTTCTACCAGGCTGCGCTGGACATGGTCGACCGGTACTTCGCGCCCTCGGCCCAGCCGCTCGCCCGCATGGTCTACGGCAAGCGGGCGGCGTCCAGTCTGTATGCGCTCGCTGAGACGCTCCGGCGGCGCCACGACCACATGGGCGCCATGAGCGAGGCCGAAGCGGCCCTCATCGCCGACCGCGAGGGCCAAGGTGACGAGGCGGAGATCGACGAGGCCAAGGTCATCCACACGAGCTCGACGTCCACGCGAGCCGAGCGGGCGGCGATCAAGAACCTCGCGGACCAGATCAACGCCACGATCGGTAACCCGGCGTGGACGCCGTCGAAGTGGAAGCGGCTGACCGAGGACTGTCTAGCCAAGCACGGGATTCTCCCCGGCAACGGCGAGCAGGCCGTGGTGTTCACGGAGTACGCGGACTCCGCCGAGTGGATCGCCCGGCGCCTCGAAGCTGAAGGGTTCACCGCCCGTCTCTACTCCGGACGGCAGAGCAAGCCCGAGCGTGACGAGGTGCGCCGGGCCTTCATGCGCGGCGAGTTCCAGGTCATCGTCACCACCGACGCCGGCAACGAAGGCATCGACCTGCAGGCCGCCCACGTACTGGTCAACTACGACATCCCCTGGTCACTGGTTCGCCTCGAGCAGCGCATGGGGCGCATCCACCGCGTCGGCCAGCTCCGAGACGTTCACCTGTACAACCTGGTTGCCACCGACACACGCGAGGGCGAGACGCTCCTGCGGCTGCTGGACCACTTCGTCACCGCGGCGAACGAACTGCGCGGGCAGATGTTCGACAGCCTGTCGGCCGTCGCCGAGATCACGGGCATCGACTACGACAAGTGGCTGTCCGACCTGTACGGCAACGACGAGATCAAGAAGCAGCAGG
Source organism: Streptomyces sp. NPDC020489 (assembly GCF_044386545.1). Taxonomy (NCBI): domain Bacteria; kingdom Bacillati; phylum Actinomycetota; class Actinomycetes; order Kitasatosporales; family Streptomycetaceae; genus Streptomyces; species Streptomyces sp. NPDC020489. The sequence goes on along the minus strand of NZ_JBIRUZ010000016.1, from coordinate 78,197 downwards.
CGATCGATGCCGCCCGCGCCGTCAAGGCGCAAGAACTCACCCGGGCGGCCCGGCAGGTGCGCGACAACGAGCGTCGCCTGGCCAGCCAGGTCGACGCAGTCGCCGCGCTGACTCTGCTCCAGCGCGACCTGTTCGCCCGGATCAACCCCGCCATCGTCGAGGCGTATCTCGACCGGCTCGCCGCCGCCGGCGTGCTGCGATCCGCCCCTACCGCGGCCGGCACCGGATTCCGGAGACTGTCGCTGACTGGCGGGGCACGGTTCCCGGCCACGCTCGGCAGCACGAGCGAGGTCCACATCGCCACCAGCGGCGACGCGGTACGCGAGGCTGCGGAAAGCATCGACGTCGGCGACACCATCACCCTCGGGCCCGGCGAACCGGGCTTCGCTGACCTGATCGGCATGGCCGAGCACGCCCTGGCCGAGGACCTGCACCAGTCCGGCGCCGCCGCCGACCCCACCAGCCTCACCCCGTACGACCTGTACGCGTACACGGCGACCATGACCGAGAGCGACGGCAAGCGCGCCAGCATCTGGGCGAGCCTGGTCAAGGTCGACGACAGCGGCAACGCCCGTCCGGTGCGGTGGGAGACCCTGGCCAACCTGGTGCCCACTGAGCACCACGGGACCGCGCCTCATCTCGCACGTGAAGGGCATGCGCTCACGACGGCCCGCGAGGTGGCCGCCGCCACGGTCACCGAGCACCGGCGGGTACGGGCCGACTGGTTCGCCCAGGCGCGCCGGGACCTGACCAACCTGCCACTGAGCCTTACCGAGGACATCGACGACCGGACCAGGCGGGTTGAGCTGCGGCGTCGTCTTCAGGCCCAGACCGCCCAGCGGCTTGACGAACTTGAACGGCTCGCGGACGTGCAGCTGACCGACCCGAAGCTGATCGGCCGGATCCGCGTCTTGGCCGCGGCCGACGTCACCGTCCAGGCGGAGATCGATGCCGAACTGGTCTCCATGCGGCACGTCCAGAACCTCCTTGAAGACGACGGGTGGACCGTGGAAGACGTCCACACGGAGAGCCGCGGCTACGACCTGGAGGCCCGCCGCAACAGCCAGATCCGGCACGTCGAGGTCAAGGGCGTGCTGGGCAGCGCGGCCAGTGACGGCATCCGGATGACCGGCAACGAGGTCCTGATCGCCACCCAGCACCGCAAGGACTACTGGCTCTACGTCATCGACCAGTGTGCCGACGGCCGGGGCCGCTTCTTCGGCGCCTACCAGGACCCCGCCACCCTTTTCGCCAACGACATGACCGGGAACGCGGTCTTCCGCGTCCCGGGCAGCAGCCTCAAGAACGCACCGGGGAGCAACACATGACCAGGATGATCGAACGATGGTTTCCCAGCGCGGAGGTGTCGGCCAACAGCGACAAGGGCTGGGGCTCCGGCAACAGCGAGATCTCCCTGTTCATGTGGTTCGCCAAGCGACCCACCGCCCAGGCCAAGGCCGCCACCATCTGCTCGCTGCTGCCGTGGCCCGATGACGCCGAGCAGCAGACTCGGCTGCAGAATCTGGTCCGGGAGGCGATGACAGGCCGCTACGCCGCTTGGAACGAGCTGCAGGCCGAGATCGCCAAGACGAATCCCGAAGGCGCGACCACGCTCGACCCGTTCTCGGGGCGGGGCATGATCCCCCTGGAGTCCGCGCGCCTGGGCGTCCAGGCGTCGGCCGTCGACTACAGCCCGATCGCGGTACTCGCCAGCCACCTGCTCACCTCCGCACCGTTCGAAGACTGGAGCGAGGAGCCCGAGCTTCCCTTCGGGGAAGAGCGGGACCACCTCCTGATGTCCCGTACCGACCGACTGCTTGGCGACCTCGAATCGCTGTTCGCGGAGATCCAGACCCGGCATGCGGCCGCCATGAGTGACGTCTACCCCCGCCACAACGGTGCCCTGCCGTGGGGCTATCTGTGGTCCGTCACGATCCCCTGCCAGGAATGCCACCACCGGTTCCCGCTCATCGGGTCCTACGAGCTGATGCCGGCCCGCGGAGACAGGGAGGCCGTGTCGTTCTACATCGACGCGGACCGGGCAACCGGCACGTGGGAAGCGGTCGTGACCCCCGGAAAGCCCACCCGCACGCCCACGCTGACCAACGCCGTGGTGAACGGCAAGAAGGTAGCGGGCAAGAGCGCGATCTGCGTGTTCTGCAACCACGTCCACCCACTCGCCGTGCACCGCCGCCTGCTGCACGAGAGACAGGGCCAGGACGCTCTGGTCCTCGCTGCAGACATCGACGCCAAGAGCCAGAAGACCTTCCGCCAGCCCACAGACGCAGAACGCGAGGCCGTCACAGCGGCCGAACGGGCACTGGCCGCGGAGCCGGCGTTCAGCCCGTTCCTGCCCGCTGTCCCGGACGAAGGCATCGCACCGGGCAACAACAACATCATCGGCCCGAGCATCTACGGGGCGAAGACCTACGGCGACTTCATGGTCACCCGCCAGACCCTGTCGTACGTACGGCTCGCCCGCATCATCAACGAGCTCGGCGACGAACTGACCGCCGCCGGAATGTCACGAGACTACGTACGGGCCCTGACCGGCTATGCGACCGCGGTCGTGGTGAAGAAGCTGCGCCGCTCCACACGCGGCGCCCGGTTCCAGAGCTCGGGTGGTGCCCGTGTCGGGGATCTGTTCGTCAACGAAGGGTCGATCACCTTCTCCCACGACTTCTTCGAGGCCGGCATCGGAGACGGTCCCGGAACGTGGAAGTCCATTGCGGACAACGTTCTAACCGCCTGCCGCAACCTGTTCTCCGACCTTCGCGGCGCACCGGCCTCCGTGCAGCGAGGAACCGCCACCGCCCTGCCCTTCCCGCCCGGCACCTTCACCGCGGTCGTCACCGACCCGCCGTACGACCAGATGATTGCGTACGCGGACGCCTCCGACGTCTTCTACACGTGGGCCAAGCGGTGCCTGCACAACACCTGGCCTGAACTCGCCATCACGGCCGATCCGCACGGCTGCCAGGACAAGAGCCAGGAGATCATCGTCAAGCGGGTACGGGGTGAAGCCCCCGACGAGCACCGCACCCGCGAGCACTACGACACCCTCATCGCCGATGCCTTCGCCCAGATGCGGCAGGTCGTCCGGGACGACGGTGTGGTCACGATCGTCTTCGGCCACGGGGAGCCCGAGGTGTGGCAGCGACTGCTGCACTCAATCGAGCGAGCCGGACTGGTGATGACCGGCTCCTGGCCGGCCAACACCGAGTCCGGTGGCCAGCAGGGCAAGGCCAACATCGAGACGACCCTGACCATGGCCTGCCGCCCGGCCCCGGCAGGCCGCCCTGCCGGCCGCAAGGGCGCCGTCGAGGCGGAGATCAAGACGGAGATCAAGCAGCGCTACCCCGACTGGGAGCGATGGGGCCTGGCGCCCGCGGACATGCTGATGGCCGCCGCCGGCCCTGCCATGGAAGTTGTGGGGCGCTACAACGAAGTCCTCGACGCCAAGGGCGAGCCCGTCGACATTTATACGTTCCTGCCGCTGGCGCGAGCCGCGGTCCAAGAGGCCATGGCGGTTGAGGTCAACCGTCAGCCGCTGGCAGCCTTCGACGCCCGCACCCGGTTCGCCCTGTGGTGGATCAGGCTCTACGGCCGTCAGGTCCAGGCGAAGTCCGAGCTGCGGTGGCAGGCGCTCGCGTCCTCCCTCGACCTGGCCTCGGTGCGCAACCTTGTCGCAGACGCCGACAAGGGCGTCCGCTTCATCACCTCCCGCGAATACAGCGGCAAGGTCGACGGGGATTCCGCTTCCATCGACGTCGCCTTGGCGCTCGCCGCAGCATCCGGCGAAGGACTGCAAGCCATGGGCCACGTGCTGGCGGCTTCCGAGCGAGGAGTCGACGACACCTACCTGTGGTCGACCGTGCAGTTCCTCGCCGACCGGCTCCCCGACAACGACCCGGACTCCATCGCCTTCACCCGCGTCCTGCGCACCCGTCCCGGAATCGGCAGCGCCGCCGAAGCCGCTGCTGCCAGCGTCCTCGAGAGCGCCCGCCGTCAGCAGGAGCAGGACGCACAGTTGAGGCTGCACTGATGACGAACACCGTACGAGCATCCATGACCACCAGCCCAGGAGACCAGCAGTGACGACGAGCGTGACACCGTGGTGGAAGGCACTGAAGATCCGCCAGGAGATCCTCAACGCCTCCGGCCAGATCGATGACGTGCAGATGTCACTGTTCCGGGCCGTCCACGCAACCGGTGCGGACCGGCCGCCGTACGCGGACGCCAGCTACTACGGCGACATCACCCACCCCACCGAACGCCTCATCGACCTGCTCACCGAGATCGCGGTCCGTGTCGGCGGCGGCGAGGACTACCTCAAGGCTCGGGCCGTCACCCGTCTCGACCAGGGCATGGGCGGCGGCAAGTCACACGCCTGCATCGGTGCCTTCCACCTGGCCTCCTCCCCTGAGGTCCTGCTGGCCACAGAACTCGGCGAGAAGGTCGCCGAGCGTGCACGTGCAAAGATGGGGCGTCCGCTCGCTCGCGACCTCGGCCAGCCGCATGTCGTCGTTCTTCCCTGCGACAACATGACCGCAGGCGCCGGAGTGAAGGAACTCGACGGGCCGGCTGTCAGCCTGCACGAAAGGTTCTTGTGGCGGCTGTTCTCCAAGGACTACGCCCTTTACGAGCGCTATCAGCCCTTCTGGAGCGACAAGCACAAGATCGCCGAGGCAATCCGGGCTGTGAACCGGCCTGTGCTGATCATCGTCGACGAGATCCTCGACTACATCGGCAACGGCCTCGACGGCAGCAACAAGCCCGACCTCGCGGCCCAGGACATGGCCTTCCTCCGAGCCCTGCTCGACACAGTCAACGACGTGCCCCACGTAGCCATGCTCGTGGTGATGATCGCTTCCGACACCGACAAGACCGCCCTGTCGGCTGCCGCCAAGGAACGCCGCGACGACCTCAACAGCCAGCTTGAACGCAACGGCCTCCCGGCCACGGTCACCGAGGTGGGAGACTTCGCCGACATCTTGCGCCGGCGACTGTTCGACACCGAGCCCGCCCGCGAGGTCCTCGCCGCGACAGCCGCACTCTACGAACCGGTGCTCACCGACCGGGCCTGGGCCAAGCACGTCTGGGAGCAGATCGGTGCTGACTGGCGACGCAACTGGTCCGACGAGGTCGCTGCCTGCTACCCCTTCCACCCCATGCTGATGGCCTTGGCGAAGGACGAGTGGAGCAGGGTCACCGGGTTCCAGCGGGTCCGCTCCACGATCCGCATCTTCGCCGCCACGGTGTATGCCCTGCAGCAGCGCGGCAAGGCCGGTGAGTGGGCGCCAGCGCTCATCGGCCCAGGCGACCTCCCGCTCTCGGACAGCACTGTTCGCGAAGCGCTCCTGGGCAGCGGCCTCGTCGAGGACGACCGCACGATCGCGAACTACCGCAGCCTCGCTGAGATCGAGATCGTCAACCACGACGGATCCACGGGAACCGCACGCCGACAAGATCTCGAGCGGTCTGAAGCCCCCTGGATCGAAGCCAATCCGCACGCGGCCGAGCGCGCGGCCACCTTCATCTTCCTGGCGAGCATCGTCGGAACCCTGCGCCCTGGACGCGGACGCGGCGCCAGCGCACCCGAGGTCAAAGCCGTCACCAGCGTGCCGGACATGCGCTACACGATCACGGATGCCGACAGCGTGGTCGACGAACTCGTCGACCAGGGCCGGGGCATAAGCGCCCTCGACATCGTCCGCGGACAGGGCAACAACAAGCCGGCCCGGTACTTCCTGTCCACCCGGCTCACCCACCGGATGCTCGTCACCAATATCCGGCGCACCATCACCGAAGACGAGCGTGACCAGGTCATCTCTGAGTTCGCCCAGAAACTGGCCAGCAACGGCCCGTTCCGCGAACTCAAGTTCCTGCCCGCCGACCTTCAGCGCACCGCGACCGAGGTCATGGCCACGAGCGGCCTGGACACCGCCCACACGACCCGCCTCATCGTGCTCGACCCTGCGCAGTTCAGCCTGCGCAACGGCATGGAAAAGTCGACCCTTGAGGCGCTCACCGTCGCGATGGGACTCGGACAGGGCGCACAGCGACTCCCCGTCCAATGGGCCAGCAGCGCGGTCTACGCGGTAGCGAACACTCAGCGCCGCAGCCTCGTACGCAGCCTGGCCGTCGAGTACCTGGCCCGGCAGAGGGCCCTGGCTGCACCCGAAGTACAGAACGACAGCGAACTCAAGACGACCGGAACCAAGGAGCTCGCCGCCGCGAAGGACCAGCTGGAGAAGGCCCTCAAGCGGGCCTACCAGCACATCGTCTTCCTCGCCCAGCCCGACCCGGACGGAGAACGCTACCTCGACGAGCTCACACACGACGACGACAACTTCACCGCCCTCAACGGCACCGCCGTCTGGAAGGCACTCGCCGCCCGGGACAAGGTCTTCGACGTAGGGGAGTTCACCCCCAGGGCCCTGCAGCACAACCTCCGCGACCAGGACTACGGCAAAACCCTCTCGGACATCCGGGCCGCGTTCTACAGCGCCCCGCGGCTGCCCTTGCTCTACGGCGGCGACCGTGACCTTCAGCAAGCCATCTACGACGCCGTCAACGAGAACCTCGTCAGCATCGTCGACGGCACGGGCACGGAAGTTGCTGTCACCGCACCCGGACAGGTCAACCTCGCGAGCACGAGCCTGCGGCTGGCGAAACCACAGCCTCGGGCATGCCCTGCGTGCAGCGAACCAGCCCACGAAGGCCCGTGTGTGACGAACAGCGCCCCGGAAGCCCCGGGTGAGGCGACCCCGAGCGGCGCAGCTAGCCCCGGCCCGTCGAACGGTCCGACTAACGACGACAGCCGAACAACTAACGGCGGCCGTTCAGACGCCGACACCCCTCCACCCGCCAAGGACAAGCAGGCGGCGTTCTCGTTCACCAGTAACCTGCTGGCCAGCGCTGACAGCGCCGACGGGTTTGCCGCACTGTTCCGGGCGTTCTACATGGCCCTGGACGAACGGCAGATCAGCTATCTGCAGGGAACGATCCAGGTCGTCCTCAACGCCGATGCCGCCGAGCAGATTCAGCAGCGCCTTCAGGAACTGGGCATCGCGGCCACCTTCAAGGAGATCTAGGCACGCGACCCGGGCGCGCCACCCAGTAACAAGGGCTGGCCATTCCAACTGCCGTCGGCAGTCGAACGAGGTCGACTGCCGACGGCACTGGTCCTGGAAATTGCCGAGGTCCCTCCGGAGGAGGGGCCTCACCTGCTATGCGGGCGGATCCGAGCCGGACTCCGTCCGCCGGGTTCGAGACGGCCGTGGTGTCGGTCAAAAGACCTCGATCAACAGCCAAGAGTTGTGGATGGTGTCTTCCGGCGCGGTGATCTCGGCGGCCGCGAGCCGGGCGTTTTCGCACACCTTGGAGGCGGTATTGGCGGACAACGGCGCGGCGGTAGCCCCCAGTGTGACAACATCAGCGCATGGGCATCTTCGACGCCATCGCGCGTGGCCTCGGTAGCCTCCGCCCGCTGTCCGACGCGGAACTCGAAGACGAGCGCGAGGCGCTGCGACAGCGTTACGTATCTAGCGGGGATGTCAACGAGGCGGACAAACTCTACGACGAGCTGCACCGTTACGACGAAGAGATGACGCGCCGTGCAAACGAGGCCTATGCCCGCGAGAACCCGAACCCACCAGAGCCCAGGCATCGCGAGCACGGGTGGTACCTGCCGAACGACGACTAGTGTCCTGCGCCAGTAGTTGATCGTTAGTAGTTGTGTGACTTCTGCTGCTGGTGCGTCAGTTCCCCGTCGGGGCCCGAAGCTGGAACCGCTGCTGCTGTCTGATGACGAGCGGGCGGAGTTGGAAAGATGGACGCGCCGGGCGACATCGGCCCAGGCCCTGGCCCTGCGGGCCCGGATCGTGCTGGCTTGTGCTGGGCCGGAGGTACCGCCGATCGTCGCGGTCGCCCGGGATCTTCAGGTCACCGCGGACACCGTCCGCAAATGGCGGCGGCGCTTCCTGGCCGAGCGGCTGGACGGGCTGGCCGACGAGCCGAGGCCGGGCCGGCCGCCCACCATCAGCGTCGACCAAGTGGAGGCGGTAGTGGTCACCACGCTGGAACAGCTGCCAAAGAACGCCACCCACTGGTCGCGCAAATCGATGGCCGAGCACAGTGGCCTGTCGAAGTCGACCGTCGGCCGGATCTGGCGGCAGTTCCAGCTCAAGCCGCATCTGGCCGACACCTTCAAGCTCTCGACCGACCCGCTGTTCGTGGAGAAGGTCTACGACGTCGTCGGTCTGTACTTCAACCCGCCCGAGGGGGCGGTGGTGCTGTCGGTGGACGAGAAGTCACAAATCCAGGCCCTGGACCGGTCCCAGCCGGTGCTGCCGATAATGCCGGGCATGCCCGAGCGGCGCACCCACGACTACGTCCGCAACGGACTGACCACCCTGTTCGCCGCCTTCGACGTCGCCACGGGCGAGGTCATCACCGCCCTGCACCGCCGGCACCGGGCGGTGGAGTTCAAGAAGTTCCTGATCCGCATCGACAAGACGGTGCCCGCCCACCTGCAGATCCACCTGATCGTGGACAACTACGGCACCCACAAGACACCCGCAATCAGAGCTGGCTCGCCAAACACCCCCGGTTTGAACTGCACTTCACTCCGACCGGCTCGTCCTGGATCAACCAGGTCGAGCGGTGGTTCGGCTACCTCGCCCACCAGATGATCCGCCGCGGCGCACACAAGACCATCCATGCCCTGGAAGCCGACATCCGGTCCTGGGTCAAAGAGTGGAACGACAACCCCAAGCCGTTCATCTGGACCAAGACCGCCGAAGAGATTCTCGACTCCCTCGCCCGCCTCTGCCGACGAATTACTGGCGCAGGACACTAGGCGGGCGTTTTCAGGCGGCGAGTAGGCGCTTCTGCACACTGATTGCCCTGGCCGAGGGTCTGCGGGAGTCGACCGAGTCGTGGGCCGGCCTGCTGCGCGACTGCCGCCGACCCGGCATGCGCGACCCTCAAGGGCCGGGAGGCTTGGAGGCTGCTGAGGCTGTTTGGGCTGGCCCCGGAGCAGCTGCGGCAATCAGCCGGCTGTTCTCGACCATCAGCCGTTGGTTGACATTGCGGAGTGCCTGCATGGCGGTCTCAGCTTGGCGGCCGGCCGCGAGTGCCGTGTCTCGTTGCTCGCGCAGTTCCTCCATCTCCGTGTCGCGCATGGAGCGGGCGTCCAGGCCGTCGCGGAGGCGGGCGCCCAGTTCGCGGGCGCGTAGCGTGCGTAGCTCGTTCTGGACTTTGTGAAGGGTCCGTTGCAGGGCGGCGTTCTGCTCCAGGAGCATGCGGTTCTCGACTTCGAGGGCTGCCTCCTTGCGTGCGGTCGCCGCTGCCGCCGCCCGCGGCCCATCTTGAGCAAGGTGCGCACGGACGGTCTCGGCTTCCGCTTTCAGGTCGCGGTGGCGTTGAAGGTACTGCGGATTGACGGCGGCCCGCCGGGTGATCTCCGCGTCGGAGAGGACCTGGCGGCTCTTGCGCATCGCGGCCAGGACGTCAAGGACCCGCTGTCGGCACTGTTCGCTGTCGGTACGCCGCCGTTGCACGGCGGCCGCCCTACCAGCATCGAGGACCTCGACCCGAGCGGCGGAGATCATCGCCTGGCCAGGCTTCTTGCGTGGGGCGGCCGGGCGCGTCATCCGGTCGTCCTTTCGATGACGATCGGGTCGACTGTCGGCTCGTCCAGACGCTGCCGTCCGGCCAGAACCGCCGCTACAGGGATGACTGTGAGGAACCGGTCCCTGGTGTAGAGCCAGGACTCCACCGTGGTCCGTTCCTCGAAGGTGAGGGAGCCGATGTCGGCTTCGCATTTACCGACGAGCTCGTCGATCTGCTGGATCTCCCTGCGCAGCAGCTCCAGGTTCGCCGCGCTCAAGGGCCCCGCGGTGAGTACGGTGCCGTAGGCGCTCTCCAGCGCAGCGAGCTGTTCCGCTTTCCCGGCGCGTAATTGGCGCAGCTCGGGCAGGTGGGTGAAGTCTGTGGTGTAGAAGGTGCAGGAGAAGCAGCGGTTGTACACCGGGCAGCCGTGCCCGTCGGCGCGGACGTTGTTCATCTCGTGGCAGCGTCCCGCGGGGACGGGCACCGAGCCGACGCCCGCGCGGATCCGGTCGGCCATATCGTCGTCGGGGGTGCGGGCGCGGATCCGGCCGCCGGTGAGGTCGAACTGGTACTTGGCGGCGATGGCGCGCACCGCTTCCACCCGCCGGGGGTGCGAGGGCCGGTAGTAGACCTGGGTGGTGGAGGGGTCCTGGTGGGCCATGAGGACTTGCAGGATGTCGAGCGGGACGCCGGCGTCGGCGCGGAGCTGGGCGTAGGTGTGCCGGAAGGCGTAGGGGAACACCCGTGCCGGGTCGAAGGGCTTGCCGTGTTCGTCGGTCACGGCGAACTGGTCGAGCCAGGTCTGAAGCCAGTAGCCGATCGTGCTGCTGTCGTAGGGCCGCTCGCCGAGCGCGTTGGCGCGGGAGCGGCGCGGGGTGGGGAACAACACCATGGAGGTCGAGCGGGGCCGTCCGTCTTCGTGGAACAGGTGCGGGGATTGGCGCCGCAGGTGGTCCTGTTGGCGGGTGATGACCTGGGCGTCGCTGGGATGGAGCGGGAGTTTGTGCCGCCGGCGGACCTTTTGCATCCAGTACGCGAGGAAGGGGTAGGACCGGCGGCGCGCCGTCCCGTCCGGGTCCTCCACGTCGATGTCGTGCCACTGAAGGCAGTCGAACTCCAGGTGGCGGAGTTCCCAGGGCCGCCGACCCACGCGCATGGCCAGCTCCACGCAGTTGCGGCGGGTCCCGGCCGGGAGCAGGGCGAGGTGGCGCTCGTCCATGAGCTGAAGGAAGACCTGCTCGGGTAAGGCGTCCTGAGAGCGCCCCTCCAGCTCGCTGGCCGTGTCGTCCTTCTCCGGGTACGGAGGCACGTCCATCTCCAGCAGATGGACATCCGCAGCATGATTGTCCGTGAGCCACGCCCGGCCGTGTTCGAGGACCTCGCGCAGCGTCTTCACCAGCTCGTAGTGGCGCACCGGGGTGACCAGCAACGGTCCGGCGCTGCGGCGGGAGGGCAGGAGGCGTTCGGCGACGATCTGCCGGACCGGGTCGTCGTCGTTGAGGAGCTGGTAGTCGCTGGTGTCGCGGGCTCGGTGCGTCATCCAGCGCAGGTAGGCGAGCATGCCGTCGCGGCCGACGTCGCCCGGCCGTCGGCCCTCGCCGGGAAGGGTGCGAAGGAACATCGCGAACCACCGGGCCGCGAAGCCGACGAGCATCAACCGTGCCGAGGAGGCGCCGCCGGCGGCGAGGCGCAGGAGGTACTGCTGGGCGAGGTGCGTAACCCAGGGAGCGTGGACATCCCCCAGATCGACGCTCCCGCCCTCGTAGCGGGGGTTGAGGATGTGCAGCCTGACCAGGGTCCGGGTGTGCTCGGTGGCCGGGTCGGCCTCCAGGAGCGGCAGGGTCCGTTGCCACAGCCGCAGGTACGTCGTCTTCGCGCCCTTGGACGGCAGTTCCGCGGCGGCCAGGTCATCGACCGCGTTGTCGCATAACCAGCGCACCGCCGACTTGACCTGGGCGGGGTTGATCCGGCCGCCCTGACGCAGCTGGGCCTCGTAGCCGCGCAGCACCTCCCGGGACCACGTCGCGACGGACGTATAGACCGCTGCTGCCGTCAGCGCCCACGCCTCGCGGTCAGGCGTCCCCGCGTTGGACCACTGCTTCTGATGGGGCAGGCATAGCCGGCTCCGCCGCACCACGGCCATGCGCGGACACACGCGGACCAGGCACTTCCCGAAGCCCGGACGAGGGGCGCGGCCCCGAGCGAGGTACTCCTCGACGGTCAGCCGGAGCATCCGGCGCTCGGAGGCGCAGCTCTTGCACAGGCCGTGGACCTCGGCGGCACGGTCGCAGCCCACCCGGCACCGGTGCTCGGCGTAGGTGCGGCGGGCGAGCGGCACGGGCGCGCTCGCACACCAGCTGTCGATGTCGCTGGGGGCGCCGGCCTCCCGCCAGTCGGACGCGCAGCGGTGGCACAGCCACGGCCAGCTCGTAGCCGGCCGGTCACACCCGGTGTGCCGACAGAGGCGCAGCGAGTGCCAGTCGGCGCCCAGAGGGAAGCGCAGCTGGAGCGGGGAGCGGTCGAGGCCATGCCGGGCCAGGTAGTCCCAGTCCGGTTCCAACCCGGCCACGGGGGCTGTGGCGGGCAGAGATGCGGAAGTCGTCATGCTGGTCCGAAGATCTTGTCGTTCACAGCCCGAGCGGCGTGGGCGACCCGGACGTCGGAGGGATTGCGGTAGACGTTCTGGCTGGCCACGTCGCGGTGGCCGAGCAGGCGCTGGAGCACGTCGCGCGCGACGTCGAGGTCGGCTGCGGTCTCGCCGAAGGTATGCCGCAGCATGTGCGGATGGATGTGCCGAATGCCCGCGTCCCGGGCAAGATCCGACACAAGATCCTGCACCCGCCGTGTACCGAGGACCTGCCCGCCCGGCTCTCCCGTGGGACCTGGGAACGACACGAAGGCCCAAGAGGCCTTGCCCGCCCTGGGGATGGTGAGACGTTCGCGCATCCAGTCGGCGTAGAGCATCACCACAGGCTCGGGCACGGGAACAACAACGGTGCCGCGGTTCTTGTTCGCCGCCCCGCGCGGATGACCGTCACGCTTCTCCAGGTGCAGGTGGGGACCCAGGCTGTATGGACAGCCCGGGACGGTACTGCCGACCGGCACGAGGTGAATGTCCTCACGCAGCAGGCCGACGACCTGGCCGACGCGCAGCGCGCACGCACCGAGCAGAGCGACCATGCAGCGGTCACGGGCGGTCTTCGCGGCACGCAGGAGGGCGGCGAACTCCTCGTGGCTGGCGGCCGGTGCCCGGCCGGAAGCATGACTCGGCCGCGGATCGACGCGGATACGCGGCTCAAGTAGCAGTTTTCCTGCCGCCGGGTGCGAAGCGGTGACGAACAGGGCGTCGACCGCCTTCGCGCTGATCCGGCGGAGGTCGGCCAAGTGCTGGTAGAAGCCGTGGATTGCCGCCAGGGCGGGGGCGAGCGTGGAGTCCTGTGGCAGCTGCCCCTGGCCACGGCCGCTCGTCAGCCGGGGCGTGGTCCGCAGCTTCATCAGGTAGTGCGGGAGCTCGGCGGCCGCGTGCTCCCGCGACAGGCCTTGTTCACCGCACCAGGCGTGGAAGCGCTTGAGGTGACCTGCGTACGCCTTTGTGGTCGATTCCGCGCGGGTCCGGCCGAAGCGCAGGTGGCAGAGGAAGCCGTCCACGTCCTCGACGACCCTCAAGGTGGGCCCGGCAAGAACCGTCCAGTAGGCCAGCGTGTCAGTGACCTCGACCCGCAGGATCTCGGCGGTCGGCCTGCCCGCAGCGAACACAAACGGAATGTAGCAGCTCGATCACTCAAAGGCATAACCGGTGGTGGAACCGTGCGCGAGTACACCAAGGGGCGCATGGATGATTCGACTCACTGGACCGCCTGCCCGAGAACGGAACGAGTCAGTCGACGCTCAGACCCGGTTCGTAGAAGGCTCCAGCGACGGGAAAACCCTGGTCAAAGCACGGCGGCTCATTGGGACGCCCAGGACGACGACACCCACCAGCAGTTGGCCGTCGACCACCTGGCCGTCGTCGCCCCCTGCGGGCTCGAGGTCCACCAGCCCGAACCGGTGGACTGCCGGCGGCCACCCCGACAGGTAGTGGTTGGCCTGGATGTACTCCCGGGCGGGCGCCTCCGCCAGCTCGACCACCTCGTAGCGGCGCCGGTCGAAGCCGCCTTGCGACGTATGGACCCACGTCGGCACACCGCGGCTCCACCGCTGAGCCCAGCCCTCGGCGCTGCCGGCAGCCATGGCCTCCCACCGAGCCGGAGCGGGCCCGAGCGGCGCGCTCACCGCTCCTGCCCGGCTTCGGCCCGCGCGGCGAGACGGATCTGGGAGAGGCGTTGTTTCATCTCCCCGATCCCGCCGGCTCCGGCGAGCGGCGCCTGAAGGTCCGGCCAGGAGTGCCGGGCGAGGGCCACGTACTTGCTGCCGGCCAGCACTGTCACCTCCGCCGACTCGATGCCGCGTTCCCGGACCTGCGCCTGCACGAAGTCCGCGCTGACGCTGTCGGGGTCGCCCACGGTGATGTCGTACGGGTCGATCTGTGTGGACAGGTCGAGGAGCCCGTGGGCGGCGGAGAGGATGTACTGGCGGCCGCCGTCCTGGAGCAGGGCTTTGGCCGTCTCCCGGCAGGAGCCGTGGAAGGTGCCGACGTACATCGCGCCGGCGGTCACGCGGCGGTCCTGCTTGGCCTTTCCGCAGCCGACGACGACGATCCGGAACCGGCCCGCGCCCTCGGCGCGGGCCCGCTGCCAGCCGTCCTCGGTCAGAGCACCGCCCCAGACGTCCAGCGCGTCCCGCGTCGCCTCCTGTCCACGAAGGACGTCGCGGCTCTGGTCCAGGCCGACGTAGCCGATGTCGGCGAGGGACGCCAGGGTCCGCAGGTTGACGGACTTGGGCAGCAGCCCGATCGGGTCCCTGGCCCCGGCGAGGAGGGCGCGGCGCTGGGCGGGGGTGATGCGGGGTGTGAAGGATCCGGCCGTACGCGGCCGGTCCGCGGCGCCTGACGTGGCCGTGGCGCTGTTGCGGGGGTGGTCGATGGTCATCGTGTTCCTCGTGATGGGGTCGGAGCCGGCGGGGTGTCGGCCCAGCGGGCGGGCAGGGTGGTGTCGCCGTCTTCCTCGCGGCGCTGGTCTTCCAGGTCGGCGGCGCGGACGCGGCTGCGGTGCCACTGCTCGGCGGTGTGGCCGCTCGGCCGGCGGCACCTTTGTCGGGGCGTGGCCTTGCACGTGGGGCAGGTCAGGGACGCCGGGCAGGTGTCGCCGATGTCCTCGCCGTCGCAGAAGCCGCAGGGCGGGGCCGTGGCCGGCAGTACGCGCCCGGCCACATCGACGAGGAGACCGGCCGCGCGCCAGGCGCGTTCCTCGGCTCTCGTCGACGGCGGCCCGAAGCTCTGGCGGTTCACGCTCCGCCTGTCTCGGCTGCCGGATCCGCGCGGACGAAGGACTCGCCCTCGGGCCAGATCGCGATGATCTTGTGGTGGGACAGGAACTCCTTGGCGACCGAGCCCGGCTCGGCGGTGAACAGCAGTGCGCGGCGGGCCGGGGAGAAGAATCGCGCGCAGTCGCTGATCACTCCGTACGCGGCGATGAGCGCCCGGTAGTGCGATCGGTGACAGGCCATCACCACCTCTCCGGCAGTCGCGTCGAAGAGGTCGGTGGACGCCAGGACGGGATCCGTGACGACGCGGTGCCGCAGGACACGGTGTCCCTTGGCCGTCAGGTGGAAGAGGTAGGCGGTCAGGACCGAGTCCTCGAAGCGGTCGGCCTCCTCGTCGTTGTCTCGGCCGGGCTGGGGGCGGGCCGGATCGGAAGGGGCCAGGTAGGCGACGTGCGGACTGTCGGTGGTCATGGTGTGGGCGCCTCCGGAGTCGGGTGAGGCGGCGCCGCGGCGACGGCGCGGCGCAGCATCCTGAAAAGAGAGGGGCAGTTGGGCGGCACGCCGTTGGTGGGGCGCATCCGCCGCGGTGCTGGGGCCAAGGGGTTCCCGGCACGGGCCGCGGGTGAGAAGACCTGAACTGGCCGACGCCATCGCGGTGGGGAACCGGCCGCGAGAGACGAGCGCTATCCCGGCGCCCACCTGCGGATGGGGGCGGGATCAGCCGCGACGGTACGTGCCCGGCCTGCCCAGGACTGGTTGAGGTCAGGCCGTAGCCGTCTGCTTCGATCACCCACCGCTCGACGGCAGCGGTGCCGCCCGGTCGAGCTTCGAGTACCGCTGGCTGACCTCGCGCGCCGAGTACGTGACCGGACGCCGGTCCTTCTCGTGGACCGTGACGACGATTCCGTCCGGAGACTCATCGAGCCCATCGACCCAGACGTACTGGAAGTACCCGCCGGCGGCGCTGTAGTGCATGAGGCGGTCCCCAGGGCCGACGGGGGCCTGGACTGTGCCGCCGGTGTACCGCTTGTAGGGCACGAGGACCTGCGGAACCCCTTCCGGCACCGCCAGGGCGCGATCGGTCAGCATGCCGGTCACGTGCTCCCTGATCAGCGCGTACAAGGCCCGGGGCGGCGGGTTCTCTGTCGCGAGTGCCACGAAGGCCAGTCGGAGCCCTTCGTCGTCTTGGGCAGGCGGGCATGCGCGGGTATCGGCGAGGGCGAGGACCTCTTCGGCGTACCGATGGGCGATGCGTCCGCAGTGCAGCTGTGCGGTGGCGGGGGAGTTCGCGGCGACGCACTCAGGACAGGTCAGGGGAGCGTCGGTGACGCGCGCCGGGTCGAGCTTCTCGTAGTGGTGGACGACCGCGTACCGGCCCGCGTCGCAGGCCACGTCAATCATGAAGCCGGTGTGGCTGTTGAGCAGGCCCTCGTGAACGGCGCCGTCGTGGCCGATGAGGTTCTTGTGGTCCATCTCGTCTCAACCGCCCCCAGGGGCGGCGTCCTCGCCTTCGGTGGGTACGTCGGTGGTTGGCTGGACGACTTGTGGTCCGGCGGCACGGGCGCGGTGCGCGCTATGGCCCCGCGCCCGTGCCGTCCGGCTCATTCGCTCAGGTAGAAGGTCACGCCACGGCACACGAAGCGGACCGGCCCCGTCGCGTTGATGGCCAGCTGGTGCGCCTCCTCCTCGGAGACCGAGCCCGGCTCCGTCACGATCTCGTCGAACCGGGTCTGGCCCTGGAGGTAGCGGATCAGCTCGTACTTGGCCTCCGGCCCGTCGAGCGGGAACGTCGACCCGCGCGGGGGGTGGTAATCGGTCAGGCCGCGCCCGACCCATCCGGCCGAGAGCCGGACCGGCGCGGGGAAGGGAACGCGGTGCGCGAGGTGCCGGGCGACGGCCTCGTGGGCACGCTGGTCCCACATCCCGTTCCAGACGTCGCTCGCGTTCTGTGCCTCCTCGTCGTACGCGGCCAGAGCCCGGCGCATGTTGAGGTACTCGTTGCCCTCCCGGAAGTGCCGGGACGTGGCCCAGTTGCCGTCCGCGTCGAAGCCGTCGTCCATCGATTGCCCGTCGTGCTGGCGGCCGACCATCCAGTGCCCCGTGGACTCCTCCACGCCGAGCCACACGCCCTCGAAGGAGCCGCGCCACGCCCGCCGCGCCTGGTGGACCACGGTCCAACCCTGGTGCTGTCCACCGGTCTTGATGCGCATGCGTGTCTCCTGGGCCTGTCTCGTCGGAAGGGGAGGGCGCGGGGCGCTCAAGCCGGGAGGCGAGCACCACCAACAAGAATCACAGTACACATAGAAACGCCAACAAGCAACGTGGCTTGTGTTCGTCTGAGCGATCCGCGCCCGCGGGAATCCGGAGTCCGTCAGGACAGGGACGAAGAACTCCCCTCCTCCGCATCACCGCTGGTGGCCGGCCGCAGGGCGGGATAGGCGCCGGCCAGGACGTCCTCGGCGAGAAGGACGGGCGGGCGCGAGTAGACGAGCGACTCCTCGCCGTCGCCGGACTGCACGACGGCCAGATCCGCATGCCTGTCCGCGACTTGATTCAGGGCACGGCGGAGGTCGGCGGTACCGGTGAGAAGGAGCCGGCCGGGCCCCAGGGGGTCGGAGGCGAGCCGCGCCAGGCTGATAGAGCCGGCCGCGGGGCTGGCGGTTCGGGCCGCGAAGTCCAGGCTCGCGTACGCCTGGACGGGCGCGGGGCAGTGGCGGCCGGCCATGCGGCGCAGGGCCACGAGGTGGCTGCGGTCGGCTGTGCGGTCGGCGGGCGGCTCGGGGTCGAGCAGGTGGAGGGTGCGGAACGGGTTGGAGAGCTCGTCCTCGATGTTCGCGGCGGTGGGGTTGCCGGGCGCGTACATGCTCACCAGGCAGGCGGTGTCCGACGCGAGTACCGACGCGGCCGGGGTCCTGTGGCCGGCCGCGTCGGCGGCGGCCGCCAAGCGCCCCTGCAGTTCCGCGCGGCTGGACCGGCTGAACGGGGAGTACCCGAAGAGATACCGCCAGGTGGGCACGTGACACGGCTCGGAGCTCACCAACCACCAGTGCAACAGCCAGAGACTGGCGTCGAGTTCGAGGTAGGGGTCGGCCCCGGTTTCCTCGTCCAGGAGCCAGTGGGCGCGGTTCGTCGGCACCAGGTCCTGGCCGTTGCGGGCGGCCAAGCCGAAGGCCTGGGACCAAAAGGCCATGGACGGGACCATGCTCTTGCCGACGCCGAGCACGACGGTCGCGTCGGGGCGGCGCAGGGCGGTCGGGTCCTGGCGCAGGGCGTCGTAGACCTTGCGGAGCCACCCGTAGCGCGGTGGGTAGCCACGGTGCCGGCCGAAGGCAGGCAGGCAGCCGGTCAGAGGAGTGCGGTTCGACACGGTGGTCCTTTGCTCAGTCGAGTGAGAGGGGGCTGCGGTCGGAAAGGGTGAGCCGGGCGACGAGACGTGCGAGGGAGTGCGCCCAGTCGGCCGGGGTGTCTGGAATGAGGAGGTCCTCGCTCCAGACGGTGCCGTCGCCGATAAGCGGCCGGCTGGTCAGCCGAACCTGGCTCGGACCGGCCGCGGCGCGGGAGAGGTCGAGTTCGTAGGACCGGGTTTCGGTGTCGATGTACCAGGACAACAGTCCCTCGGCGTCGGGACATCCGCAGGTCAGCACATACACGCTGGTACGGCTGGGTGCGGGCATGACGGCGCGCAGCGCCCGGGCTACGGCCTGGCTGTCGCTGTGGTCGTGGGTTTGTGCCACGGTTCCTCCTTCGGGCCCGGCCCACGAGGCGTGGGCCGGGGCGGGGCAGCTACCTGCTGGCCGTGAGGGCGTCCAGCAGCTGCTCGGTGGTGCGAGTGGCGATGGCGAAGCCGATCAGTTTCATGACGTCGTCGCGGTGGCGCGCCATGTCACGCTGCCGGGCAAGGGCTTCCTCGGCCAGGTCGGGCTGTGCGAGGACGTCTCCGCATCCGACGACCGCGCGGGGGCCCAGTTCCCAGACGAGGGTGTTGACGGCGGCTCCAGCGGCGGCCAGGGGGTCAAGTTCGAGCATGACCCAGCCGCGCTCTGCCGGGTCCTCGCCGTTGCGGCGCAGGTCCTGCGCTGCGGAGCGGAAGAGCCCTCCGGTTCCGGCGGCCGGCTCGAGCGCCCACTCACCGCGGTGGTGGCGCTTTCCTGTGCCGCCTTCGTCGGCCAGCATCGCGGCGATCAGATCGCTGATGTCGGGCGGAGTGTGGTACTCGCCGAGGCTGCGCCGGGAGTGATGGTGGCGTAGGGCTGTGATGACCCAGGACATCAGGTCGATCCGGGACCGCTCGGCGGGGTCGGTGTCTCCCGTGTGCCGGAGGACTCCGTGGCGCAGCGCGGCAAGGGCCACAGCACGCACGCCCGCGAGGTGGGTGTCGTGCAGGTCCTCCCTGGTCCAGTCGAACAGCGGGCGGGCGGTGGCCCAAAGGTCGGGGCGAAGGGCGTAGTAGTAGTTGGCGCTATCGGCCAGGCCGCGGACCAGGACGCGCGGGGGTTGCGCGGCGATGTACGCGGCGATCGTGTCGGCGGCCGCCGCACCGGGGGACTTCTGGGGCCACAGGGCGAGGGCCGCGACGACCCCTGCGGGGATGTCGAGACGACTGCCGCCGGCGGCGTGCCAGGCTTCGGCGACCGCTTCGCCGAGGACGGAGCCGGCGCTACGGCTGACGGTGATCGGAGGACAGTCGGTCGTACCGGCGTGCCGGGCGCAGCTCGGGGCGGTGCAGTTCCGAGCCCTGTGGGTGAGCACCTGGTCAACGGCTTCGGTCACGAGGGCGGCGGTGGAATCAGCAGCGGGCATGAGGGTTCCAGGGCATGGGTGGGTGGTGTGTTGTGGTCAGGAGCAGGAAGCCGGTGCCGGGGCCGCGAGCGGGAAGGCGTCGTCCGCAGCCCCGGACCTGCACGTTGTGGTGATGGATGGCGTAGGGGCGCCAGCCGGCTCGTTTTAGAGGACTCCGCGGCGGGCCAGCTCGGGCTCGCACAGGGAGCACGTCCCGCACGGCGCGCTTTCGGCGCATCCCGGCTGCGGGAGGGCGTCGCCCTTGTCGTCCCCACGACGGACGAACTCGGGCCACTCGCGCTCGTAAAGGAACTCCCCGGCCCACTCCCGGGACTGGAACCCGGGGATGCGCGAAGCGTCGTTGGCCGTGTCCGGCTGGGCGACCCACGTGGTGGTGCCGTCCGGGAGGGCGTGTTCCCACACGTACCCGTACGCGGTGGTGCGGTCGGCCTTGCTCACCACGAGGAACCCGCGGGTGTAGTCGTTGTGGGCGGCCTGGAAGTCGATGTGCTGGGCGAGGCCGGGCAGCATGATCACGTCTCCGGGGTGAGGGGGGTGCGGGTGGTGGAGAGGGATCCTGACCACGAGCCCGGGGCCCGCCGCCTCTTGGCGTACGGGACCGCGTGGGTTCCGGCGGAAGGGCCCCGGGCGCGTGGTCGGAAAGATCAGGTGTTCTGCGGTGCGGCGGAGGCCGCGGCGTACTTCACGCACGCGGGCATGGACTCGCGCAGATCCGGGCCGCGCAGTCCGCGGCTTCCGCGAGGCAGAAGCCCGCACTTGAGACGCTCTCGACCGTCACCGAGCCGCTTCAACACGGTGTTGGCGCAGCCTCCGCAGACGGCGGGCGGGTTGTCGAGATCGGCGCCGAGGAGCGGCACCCGAGTCGCGGGGTGTTCCCCGCGGTCGAGGTGCATGCGTATCGAGCCGCGGCCCGATCGAGCCGGGGCGGGGATCAGGGGCGTGGTCATGGTCAAGGTCCTTCCAGGTGGGATCGTTCGTGGGGGCGGCGGCACCGGGGCAGGGTTCGGCTACTTGGCCTTGCGCTGGTCGACTCGGTGGGCCTGCGATGCCGCGCGCATGACCTCGTCGAAGTCGAAGCCGAGGTTCTGGGCGTAGGCGCGCAGTTCGTTGAGCAGCACGTGCAGCGCCTTCGAGAAGGTGGGGTAGGGGTCCTCTGCCATGTGCACGCGGAGGGCGGCAGCGGCGTCGCTGGCGTGCACGTACACGTCGAAGAGGTGGTCTGCGGCGGCCGAATCGTCCGTGTTGTGGATCGGCGCGACGGACGGGTCGAGGTTCGGCATGGCGGCCAGGGGCCGTTCGTCGAGTCGCGCCTTCGCGTCGCCGTCGAGGCAGCGTTCGACGTCGGCGCGCATGTGACTGGCCAGGTGCATCAAGTCGGTGGTGACGTCCACCAGGGTCAGCCAGGCGTCGGCCCAGCCCCTCCGGTAGGCGAGAAGGGCGGCGTCTACCTCTGCCTCGTGGGCGACAGCAAGCATGGGAGGACTCCAGAGCAGTGAAGGGGTTTGTGCGGCGTGGACTCGGAGGCCCGCCAGCGATGTAATCAATCTACATACCGAAACGCGAATACGCAACATAGCGGGGAGTTGTAAACGGCGGCGCACCGGCCGCCTTGCTGGAGCCTTCTACCTGCCGGCGCCCCTGCGCGCCCGCTGCTGGGCCGGCAGATGCCGACGGGGCATCGTGCCGACGAAGACCAGGAGCGCCGTCAGTGCCACCCCGGCCGCAATGACCGCGCCGACAAGACTGGCGGGCTCCAGCACCCACACGCTGACCAGGGCGACGACTGCGCTCGGCGCGCCCCATCGCAGCGCCCATCGGACCCACGGGCTCGGGCTCTTGCCGTCGACAACCGGCATCAGTTCCTCCTTGGTTCTGGATGCCGGCTGATACCTGCATCCGTGGGTGAGTTCTGTCGCCCGGGAGGGCAGACACCCGGGCTGTGATCGGCTCAGGCGCGGAACTGCTCCCCGTCGAAGTACACGCCACGGGGCATCCGGGTGTTGGGAAGGACGCCCGAGACGACCGGGGAGGTGAGCCCCGGGACGTCGACGAAGGTCGTGTATCGGTCCAGGAGCCGGGCGGCCACCCGGGTATCGCCCCATCGGTGCCCGACCGCGTTCAGGGGGCCGAGGGCCACGTTCAGGCCGTCCATGATGGAGAAGCCGAGACCTTCGTAGTAACTCTCCAGCTCCGGGAATCAGTTGAGGGTCAGCAGTCCATAACCGGCGCGCGTGAAGCGGCGTACGGAATGCCGAATGAGTTCGGCCCCGATGCCTCGCCCGCGCTGCCCGGGATCCACCGCAACCGCGGTGACGATCGCGGTCCGTTCCGCCAGAAGGTGCGCCAGCGGCACGTCGATGCCGGGATGGTCGAAGAGCCACAGCGGAACGCCTCCGATGAGGACGCCGAGCGTCTCGCCTTCATCGTTTTCGGCCACGATCATCAGGGCCCGGAAGTGGGAGAGCGGCTCTTCCTGCGGCAGGGACAGGTTCGGCCGTACGTCCTCGAACGCGTCGGGATCGTCGGGGTTCACGTCGGCGAGGAGCCGCATGACGGCGTCCGCGTCGGTGGGCACCGCGTCGCGGAGGGTGATGCCGGGCAGGCGTGTGCGGGTGCTACGCATAGGGACTCCTGGGGCGGTATGAGGCGCGGTGCGTCGCCTCTGGGGTTGGCGGAAGGGAGGGCTGCCGGAGGGGCCTCAACGGCGGTTCGGGCTCTGAGGCCGGGCCGACCGGAGCTGAGAGCTGCCCGGGCGGCCCGGAGTGCTGTGCGAGGGACGTCAGTAGATGTGGCGGCCGTCAGGGACTGTCCGGCCGATCAGGCGCCAGGGCGGGCCGTCGTTCAGGACGCCCATCGGGCACCGATCCGGCTGGTGCGTCGACAGGTCGGCCTCGATGGCCGTGTACCAGTGCTGGGTGAGCGGGCACCGCGTTCCTCGTGCGCAACCCGGCCGCTCCGCGACGAAAACGTGGTAGACGTCCGTCGAAGTGGGGAGGGACCGGCGGAACGCGCCCGAGATGCGCTTGCCGTAAGCCGACGGGCTCTCGCTCCGGTACCGCCCCCATACCTGGATGCCGTAGACGAACTGCGTCTGGCCGCCGCGGTCGAGCCGCCAGCGCAGCACGGAGCCGTAGCGCGGGTTGTCGGGCCTGGACTCGTCCGCGCCCGCGGGCACCGCTCCGGTCATGTCGAGGACGGTCTGGCCGGTCCCGGTGAACGCCTGGGGTACGGCCAGCGCCCAGTACGAGGAGGCGTGCTTTCCCCACGGATGCAGCCTCCGCCGCCGGTACTGCGTCCCGGCCTTGCGGCGCTTTATCAGCGGCTTGTTCCGCTTCATCTGTATCAGTCCCCCGGATGTGCTGAGACGGGCGCGACGCCCGGAGCGGCGCTCGTCAAGTGGGTTGGTGTGGCGGGGCGTTGGCCCGAACTGAGAATGACAATACATAGTGAATCATAAATACGCAACATCTCAGGTGGTGGTGTCCCCGCTGCGCCGTGCGAGGTCCGCACCTGCTTGAAACCGGTCCCAGGCAAGCCGGTTGTCGACCGCGTCCTCGATCGCTCTCCAGACCAGCCCTCTCGCGGGGTCCTCCGGAACGTGGGGCTCTCCGCGGTTGCCCCGGATCACCGTGACCGTGTCGCCGACCGGTGGGCGGGCCCGTGGACGAGGATGCAGGTGGGTGTTCCGTGGCCGGGGATGTAGGCCCCGGAGGTGTCGATGATCCAGCGTGCGTCGAAGCGGGGGAGGAAATCGGTGATGTACCGCTTGCCGAACTCCCGCTTCATGAACGAGTTCGCGGTCAGCTGCGCCACGAAGCCGCCCGGGACGGCCAGGTGCTCGAGCATCAGCGCGGTGAAGGGCAGGGCCAGCGAGTACTTGCCGGCCGCCACCTGCGGGTACGCGGCGCGGACCTGGTCGCGGACGGCAGGGTCCTTCGGGGTGATGTACGGCGGGTTGGCCACGCACGCGTGGTAGGCGCCGGCGGCGAGCAGGGGCTCGGTGCGGTCCAGCAGGGAGTCGGCGGCGGCCACGTTGACGGGCCACGACGCCGGGACCTGGTCCAGGCTCACGCCGAGGACGGACGCCGAGCACGCCAGGAGCCGGTAGGCGGTCAGCGCGGCGGCGTACGCGTCAAGGTCCACGCCCGACACCGCTGCCAGAGCCCGCTCGACGGCCCGCGGCCCGTGCCCGACCGGAGCGGAGCGGCGGCCGCGGATCGGCGGGACGCGGGCCATGTGGAACGCAGCGACCGCGATGTGCCCGGTCCCGCAGGCGGGGTCGATCATCCGGACGTCGGCCGGCCCCCACTCCTCGATGGCCGGCTCCAGCGACAGGCGCAGCAGGAGGCGGGCGACCCAGGGCGGGGTCTGGCACAGGGCGCGCCCCTTGCGGGCTTCGTCGGACAGCAGCTGGTAGGCGTCACCCAGTGCGTAGCCGTCCACGCGGCGCCCGTCTTCGAGGGCGGGGTGCCGGTCCCAGAACTCCTCGATGGCGTTCCAGGCGGCGGAGCCGAGCGGCTGCTCCCACAGCGGCAGCACGGCCGGATCGGCGAGAGGGGCCAGGGCGGGGTGGCAGCCGGCGAGACTCTCCAGGGACTTCAGCAGGCCGTCCGGACCCGGCGGGCGTTCGTCGGCCGGAGCCAGGCCGTGCTCGTGGGCATGCCGGACGAGGGCCGCGGCGTGGCTCCAGAGGGCGGCCGTGCGCCGATCGCCGGTGTCGCGCGCGACCGCGGCGGTGAGTCTGTCGTAGGCGGCGGGGGGCAGGGTGCGTGTGGTCATCTCTCCTCGCAGGGGGATCGGGGACTACTGGCCGGCGGTCATCGCGGCCCAGACACCGGCGAAGCCGGAGCGGGCCTTGTCCTGCACGCCGGCCGGGGCGGTCACGTAGAAGTCCTCGACCGTGCCGTAGGTCTTGGCGTCCGGCCGGACGCGGGTGCGCACGCGGTCGATGCCAGCGCCGTGGGCTTTCGTGGAGTGCTCGACGGGGCGGTCCAGGGCCGTGGCGGCGTTGTGCAGGAAGGTGCCGACTTCGGAACGGCTGCCGGTGCGGACGGTCTTCACGGACCGGTAGACCGTGCCCTTGAAGCTGCTGTCGCGGCACTCGGGCTTGGAGCAGCGGTCGCCGTGCGCGGTGTGGCACTCGGGCCGGCGGCCGGCGGTGTAGGCGCGCTGCAACCGGTAGACCGCCCACGGCTCCTCGTCCAGCCGGGCGTTGAACTGGCCGAGCGCCTCAGCGTTCTGGTCGTCGGTGACCCGCCTGAACAGGGTGTCGTCCTTGTAGAGGGAGCTGTTGTCGTTCAGGGCCATCGACAGGTACTCAAGACGCAGCACGCGCGCGGCGAGGTCGGGGTACTTCCGCAGCCGCTTCAGGTGGTCCGGCTGGGGCGAACACACCCCAGCAAACGGGCATACCGGGCAATACGACTTGGACATGTCGATGCCGAGGCGGTCCTTGACGTAGCCCTGCACGTCCTCGCGGCCCCAGCCGAGCCTGAGCAAGGGGTAGTCCAGGGCGAAGGTCTCGTAGCCGGCCTTCTTGTTGCGCTTGGCCTGGAACTTGTTCGCCTTGACCGCGCGCTTGTACTCGTCCGCGTTGTAGCCGAAGAGCTTGCCGACGGTCTGCCCGCCCGCTCGCTCGAGCTGGAGGCGGTCGATCGTCCAAGCCTTGTGCTTCTGGCTGCATACGTGACCGCCGGCGTACTGGGGAACCGTGCCGTTCTCCTCCAGTTCGTCCATGAGCGTCCATGGACCCCGGCTGAACACCTTGCCGGGGTTCTTGGTGTCGGAGAGGACTTCGACACCTGCCGAGTCGGGGCGCCCAGCCCGCGCGACCTGCGTGTATCGAATGCCCTTCTCCCGCAGCAACGGCAGGACGTGGTTCTCGACGTCGGCGATCGTGTCGGGAAACTCGAACCCGGTCATCGCCGTCACGATCGAGAAGTCGGAGAAGTCTTCGGCGATCCCGAAGGCGGTCGGATCGTTGATGATCGCCAGGGCCAGCGCCGTCGAGTCGACGCCGAGGCCGAAGTTGAGCGACTTGTGCTTCGTCGCGCGGAAGGATGCCAGAGCCTCCGCGGAGGCGACCTCGGCCGGAGCCGGTCCGCCGGACGACGGCGTTGCGGGGACGGCATCGAGGTCGGGTTCGAACAGCGTGAGGGAAGCCATGGGCGTACCTGTGGGGGAGGGGCAGGTGCGGCTGGGAAGGGTCGCACCCGCCGGCGGACAGGAGGGTCAGGGCTGCGGCTTCGCGGCGCGTGCGGCGTCGAGGCCTGCGGGAGTGAGGTAGGGCCGGTGCTTCGGGCCGGTGCGGCCGTCGTCGCCGTCGGTGGGCTGGGGGACGCCGTCGGCGTCGCGGTACTCGACGATGGCGAGGCGGGCGAGGGCGGCGGCGGTGGGCCAGGTGACGTTCCTCAGCGCGCCGTCCTCGTCGGCGGAGTCGACGGCGGCCAGCTGGGAGTCGTTCAGGATCGACCGCCGTCCGGCGCCGGTGATGACGTACGGTCCGACGCCCTGCGCCTGCGCTGTCTCCGGCGGCAGCCGGTAGCCGTCGCCGTCGTTGCGGTAGACCAGGCCGTCGTCCAGGTAGACCTGGAGCGTCGTACGGCTGCCGTGCGATGCGAGGTGCCCCGAGGGATGTGCGCACGCGGCGCGGAGATGCTTGGGCGCCGGCGGGTAGGCGTTGCTGGTCATCGCGGGCCCTCCAGTGCGAGGACCGGTGCCGGGGCGAGCGCTGCGGCCCGCGGGTTGATCGCTGCCTTGACCTTGCGCCCGCAGCCGGGGCGCTCGCACTGCTCCGTCGCCCGGGGGTTGTGCCACTGGCAGATCGGGCAGCTCCACATCAGCCCCGCCGAGACCGCCACCGAGGAGATCACGGCCCGCTGCTCCGGGTCGGCAGCGTCCAGGAGCTGCTCCAGTACGGGGGGATGCGGGGCGTAGTGGTTGCTGTCGTCGAGGATGACGGTGTCCTCGACGACGACGCGCAGCGGCACGGTCCCGTCCGGCCGGACGACGTGCTCGGGGTCGGCGCTGTCGAGGTGGACCGAGACCCGCACCACGCCGTCCTCGGCGTCCAGGTAGCCGAAGACGAGCACGCCGGCCACCTCGATGCACGACGGCCCCTGGTCATCGGCGGCGTAGAAGACCGCGGCGCGGTTGAGGCCCTCGGCCGTCACGGCGTCGGGGAAGACGAAGTTCAGGGGAGCAATGCGGGAGCGCTGCGCCCGCCCGATCTCCTCGCAGTACAGCTCAAAGCCCTGATCGGGCACCGCATCGCCGTCGGGACCGTAGTAGAGATCGACCGCTTCGGCGTCGTCGGCCGGGGGCTCGTCGGGCACGTCGCCCTGGCCGCCCACGTTGGCCCAGCTGCCGCGCACCTGCGAGGCGAGCTCCGCGAGGGCAGCGCCTTCCGTGGCGTAGGGCGCCGTGGTGTCCTCGTGGCGGGTCCAGATGCGCAGCATCCAGACCTGCTGGCCCGGGCGAGGCCCCAGGATGGCGGAGACGGCCGGGGACCGGCCGCCGGCTGCCTCGGCGACGATCTCGGCGTGAGCGCGCTGGGCGAGTTCACGGTACTGCGGGGGCAGTTCGGCGGCGGCCAGTGAGGGGGCCAGGGCCCCTGCGATGCGCACCAGACTCTCGATGTCGGAAGGGCGGAAGCGTTCAGCGAGCACGGTCATCCTCATCGGTGGCAGAACGTGGCGGGCAAGGTGGCCCGCCAGGCGTGGAAGGGGGGAAGGGCTAGGCGCCCAGATCAAGGAGCGCCGCGACCAGGGCGAGGGCGCGCTTACGCTCGGGGGAGACCCGCACGCGGCGGATGCGCTTCGGGTCGGAAGGGAGCCGGATGCCCACGGCCGCGCCGTGTCCGTCACGGTGCAGCTCGTACTGGTCCGCTGAGAGCATCCAGGCGTCCCAGTCGTCGGCCTTGCGCCCGGCGCGCACCAGGGATTCTGCGGTGGGTGCCGTCGCGGGGCAGGAGCAGGCCGGGTCGTCGCACGGACGGCCCGCCGGATGCCGGGAGATGACGCCGCCCGAACGGTAGGTGGCTCTGGTGCCGTTGAGCATCGGGCACGCCTTCTCCGAATACATCAGGCAGGGCGGGTGGAGTCCCGGTTCCGGCGCGTACCCGATGGCCACGTCCTGGGGGCGGACCAGCACGTAGAACCACCGCTCCAGCGGCCGTTCGCAGATCTGGCACAGGCCGTTCTCGAAGGCTCGGGTGCGTTTGCCCGGGTCGAGGCCGCCGAAGACCGGCAGACCGTTGTGCTCGAACGAGACGTACGGGACGACCAGGCCGCCGTGCGTGGGACGGTGCGCGCACGCCGCGGGGATCGCCGGGGCGCTCACTGGGAATCACCGCCGGAGAGCTCCCAGGAGGGGCGGGCGAGCTCGACCAGGAAGGTGTAGGCGGCGTTGCTGGCCTGGAGCTGGCGGACGACGGGGAGCTGCCGGTACCGGCTGAGGAACTCGCCGATGGTCAGAGCGGTGTTGTGCGAGTCGTCCGGGTAGCTGCCGTGGTCGAGGGGGACCAGGCGGTCGCCCTCGTACTGCGGCCACGTGTACGCGGCGAGGAGCACGGCCTGGCTCCAGTTGTGCGGGTTGGCGCGGATCTTGACGAGCTCGGCGCCGGGCGCCAGTTCCCTGAGCGAGTCGAGGGGCGGTGTCCGGCGCGGTTGGGGGGTGCTCGGGCCCATGACGGTCTCCCAGTTCGAGGCGGGCTTCGGCGGCCCGGGGCGGTGAGATGGAGGGCTGCGGGGTTCGCCACGCAGCGGTGCAGTGGCCTGGCGGCCGCCCTCACGGCGCCGACGAGGGGCGGCGTTGGGGCTGTGGGGGAGGAGAGAGCGGCCGATCAACCAGACACGAGTACAGTACACATGGGAATCTAAATACGCAATATCAGGGCGTGGGGTGTCCGCTCATCCCCTTCGGGCACGGTGAACCGGGCCGACAGCAGCGCCGCACAGAGGTGCCGGATTCCTCCCTGCTCCCACATCGCCAGGGACTCGGGCACTGCGGCCGGCCACCACTGCACCGACACTCCGTCGCGCACCACGTCGACCGCGACTCCGTACCCGTCGTCCTTGCTCCAGTCAGCCATGCGCACGTGCGGGCTCAGCACCTCAACTGCACCCTCATGAAGGCGGATCGCCTCCTCCTTCGCGCTGCGGGCCGCCTGCCGCAGAGCCTTCGCCTGTGCGGCGGACACCGGACGGTAGACGGTGCTAGCTCCCTCGTCCTCCGCGAGGATGACAAGGGCTCCCCCCTGCGCCGCGAGCACACGATCCCGGCCGACTTCGGCGACCAGCTCGAGCAGTTGCTCCGCGGAGACGACCGTGTCGAGTCCGCTCTCGGGAACGGCGGAGGCCCGGTAGTGCCCGTTCCGCACCAAGTCCAGGGCGTGCTTGACGTCCAGCATGGCGCGGGCGAGCTCGGCGGAGCCGGGCCGCCCGTTCGCGGCATAGCGGGTCAGCCGCTGATGGACCAGGGCCGCTTCGCGCTCGTCGGGCTCGTCGAACTGGTTGGCGAGCACCTCACGCACGGCAAGGTCGATCACCTGCGCCAGGTACCCGGCGCTGAAGGACCTGCGCCGGAGCATGCGAAGCGCCGTCTGCTTGGACGAGCCGGCAGGGACGACGGCTGATGCCTGGGACACGAGGTGACTCCTCCTCAATTCGCCGGTCGCGAGCCGGGCTGGCCGATGTATGTGGTCCACGCCTCGTACTCGGCGGTGGTGAGAATCGGCGGCGGGACGATGGGGGCGCGCCCGAAGCACTGGTCACAGGCGTGTACGTCCGGCTCGGCGCCGGTGGCGTCAGTGCCGCGGCCCGGCAAGGCGGTGCCGCAGATGGGCAGGTTCGCCGGGACGGACGGGTCCAGCCGCAGATGCAGTTCGTGGCCGTGGAGGACCGGACGGACCGCGGCGACGGGCTCCGGTTCGGAGGCGGGGCCGAAATGTTCTGCCAGGAACCGCACGACAAGGGCGTGAGCTGCCTGAGCCCGCTCGTCCAGGGTTCGCGTGTCCGCCGGCGGCAGCTCGACGACCCGCAGGGATTCCCGCATCTCTGCGGTCAGGCGGTCGACGAGGACCCGCCCCTCGGCGAGGAACTGCGGGGCGTCGCCGCGGGGGTCGTCGCTGCGCTTGCCGACCCAGATCCACGACAGGGGTACGAACGCGGCGAGCTCGCTGAGGAGCCCGTACCAGCGGCTCACCGCCCACGTGGCGTAGGTGCCGCATGGCCTGTGGTGGCAGGAGCCGGCTGGCGCCTGGCAGGCGCGCAGTTCGAAGCGGAAGCCGAGCTCGGCCGCGTCCGTCCGAAGGATGCCGAGCTCCGACACACCGCCGTTCTGCCGTGTCCACCAAGCCGGTTCACCGCCTAGCAGCGGACCGG
Organism: Streptomyces sp. NPDC020489; assembly: GCF_044386545.1. NCBI lineage: Bacteria > Bacillati > Actinomycetota > Actinomycetes > Kitasatosporales > Streptomycetaceae > Streptomyces > Streptomyces sp. NPDC020489. Next base: position 48,036 of record NZ_JBIRUZ010000016.1, on the reverse strand, counting down.
GCGCGGTGCTGCGCCCCATCCCCTGCGCCTCCGCTGAACGGGCAGAGGCCAGAGTCCGATGGGCAGAGACGACGCGGGTGCCGTCGATCACGAGGTAGTTCATCAGAAGTCTCTCCGGTCCGGCCGGGCGCGCCAGCGCCCGGCCGTCGAGCTGGGAACGCCGGGATGGAGGCCCGGCAACGGCGGATCAGGCGAGCGACTTCTTGGGGGTGGCCTTGACGGCCTTCTTCGCCGGGCCTGTCTTCTTGGCCCCCGCTCCCGACTTCTTCGTGGCGGCCTTCTTGGCCGCCGCCTTCTTCACCACGGCGGAGGCGCCGGTGAGGCTTCCCTTGGGGGCCTTCCTGACGGAGACCTCGCCGCCCTTGGGCAGCTTCTTGTCACCGCTGACGAGGTCCTTGAAGCCCTGTCCGGCCCGGAAGCGGGGGGTGGAGGTCTTCTTGACCCGCACCCGCTCGCCAGTCTGGGGGTTGCGGGCGTAGCGGGCCGGTCGGTCGACCTTCTCGAACGAGCCGAATCCGGTGACGGAGACGCGGTCTCCGGCGACGACAGCGCGAACGATGGCGTCGAGCACGTGGTCGACAGCGTCGGCGGCCTGCTGGCGACCGCCCATCTTGTCCGCGATCGCGTCGACGAGCTGGGCCTTGTTCATGGCAGAACTCCTCTAGGTGAGCGTGCACTTCGATGCCGGACGCGCGGCCGCTGATGTCCAGGGGGCGCGGTGCCGACGAAGGGAAGCGGGGCGCGTCATCCAGGACGGTCGAGCGCCTCCGACGACAGCTAAAGTACACATGGAAATAGAAACACGCAACGCTAATCGTCATGTTGACGAAAGTAGTTCGGTCGTGTCACTCTGACGTAGCGACAGCGGGTTTGAGCGCACGGCGAGTTGACGCCGCGCTCCCCGCCCCGCCCCCCCTCAGACCACGCACGCAGCACATGACCTCGGGAGAACACCCGTGAATGCCAAGCTCGTTGACCCCACGATCCCTACCCTGACCCCGGCGGCCCACCCGCTCGATGCCCACGCTACCGACCGCGCAGCCGGCGTCCTCCTCGGCGCCGCGTGCGGCGACGCCCTCGGCGTCCCCTACGAGTTCGCCCGCCGACTGGGCCCCGACGAGCAGCCCGCCATGATCGGCGGCGGCCTGGGCCCCTACAAGCCCGGCGAGTACTCCGACGACACCCAGATGCACGTCTGCATCGCCGCCGTCGCGTCCACCGGCGCCGACCTCACCAGCCCGACCGCACTCGATCAGATCGCCCGCAACTTCCACCGCTGGCGCGACGGAGGCGCCAGCGACATCGGGAACCAGACCAGCAGCGTGCTCCGCGCCGCGAAGAACCACAAGACGGGCACGCCCGCCCAGGCCATGACGGCGGAAGCCGACGCCTACACCGCCCGCACCCGGTTCAGCGCGGGCAACGGCTCGCTGATGCGGACCGGCATCGTCGCCCTCGCCTACCTGGACGACGCTGACGGAATGGTCCAGGCCGCCACCATGATCAGCTCCCTCACCCACAGCGACCCCGAGTGCGTCGAAGCGTGCATCCTGTGGTGCGCGGGCATCCGAACCGCCGTGCTGGAAGGCCACTTCGACGGAGTCCGTGACGGCATCGCGCTGCTCCCCGAGGACCGACAGGAGATCTGGCACGCGAGGCTGGACGAGGCCGAGGCGAACCCGCCCCACCACTGGACCCGCAATGGGTACGTCGTCACGGCCCTCCAGGCCGCGTGGTCCGCCATCACCAATACGCCCGTTCCCGAGCTGGCCCCGGAGCGTGGATCGTTCCCCGCCCAGCACTTCCAGCTCGCCACCGAAGCGGCGGTCCGCGCGGGGGATGACACGGACACCGTGGCCGCTATCGCGGGCGCCCTCCTGGGAGCGCGCTGGGGCGTGTCCGCCATCCCGCTCGCCTGGCAGCAGGCGGTGAACGGCTGGCCCACGATGTCCGGCCCCGATCTCGTCCGCTTGGCCGTCCTGACCGCCCGCAAGGGCATGGACGACGGTGACGGCTGGCCCTCGGCCCCGCGCGTCAAGATCCCCGGCTCCGCCGGAAAGGGCTACGTCGCACAGCACCCCGCCGACGCCGGAGTCCTGCTCGGCAACCTCCCCATGACCGAGTTCGCTGGCACACCGCCGGTCGATGCGGTCGTCTCCCTGTGCCGCGTCGGGCAGGGGCCGATCTTCTCCTCGACCGACATCGAACACGTCCGCGTCTGGCTGGTCGACAGGGAAGGCGAGAACTCCAACCTCCACTACGCCCTCGACCAGGCGGCCCGCCAGGTGCTCCGGCTCCGCAAGGAAGGCAAGCGGGTCTTCCTCCACTGCGTCGCGGGCCGCTCGCGCACCCCCGCCGTGGCAGCGACGTACAGCACGCTCCTGGGAACGGACCCCCGCACCGCCCTGACGGAGGTCTGGGCGACCCTGGGCAAGCACTGGACCCTCCTGGCGCACCCGCAGCTCCACGACGCCGTGTACGAACTGGCCGGGCAGCAGCCGTACCGGCCGCAGTCCCGCCCTCGCCGCCGCTTCTTCCGCAAGCGCAGCTGACCCGGGCGACGCGCCACACCGCTGAAGCCAGAAGCGCGGCCTCCATCCGGAGGCCGCGCTTTCGTCATCGTGAGCATGAAGAACTTGACGCCCTCGTCGCCACGGCGGACAACGCACCTGGGAACACCCGGCAGATCTCACCACGACGTGCGAGACCCCAGCAGGAAAGCCGAGAGCCCGCCGGTCGCCTGACCGGCGGGCTCTCTCGTTTCCAGCGACCGTCCGCCCAACCGTTCCGTGGGCTGGCCCATCTGGTCGGTCAAGAGCCGGGAGCCGCTCGACAGGGCAAGGCCACCAAGGCCTCCTAGCGCCTGGGACCGAAGCGGCCGGATCCCCTGCGGCTGAGGACGAACTCGTAGACCGTCTCGCGATACCAGTGATCCTGGAAGACCCGAGGCTTCTTGCCGTCATCGGCAGTCCGGTCTGCGAACGGGACCTGTCCGCGGGCGTGGTAGGCACGGATGGTCTCGCGCGCGAGGGCCTCGCCACGGGTAGTCATGCCCAGCACCTCGGCGAAGTCGTAGATGTCCAGCAGGTCCCGCGGATCTCCTTCGGGCAGATCGTGGACCAGGGCCGGCCCGGTTCCCTTGAAGGCCGCCCAGACATGCGGACGGTGCTTCTCCACCCACGCGTCGACCTCGTGCTGGTCATACGTACGCGGCTGCGTGCTCCGCGGCGCAGGGAAAGCCCGACGAACGACCTTGTCGCCCTCGCGCTTCTCCTTGACCTTGGTCCACTGGAGACCGGTGTACTCGGAGACGCCGTACCGCGGACCAATCATCTCCGCAGTGAGCTCCGCCTGTTCGCCCTGCGCCTCGGCGGCCGGCTCCGCCGCCGGCGCCCGGTCGGCGAGTTCCTTCTGGGCGCCGGCGTCCTCGTCGGTTGCCGACGAGTCGGCCCACGCACGGCTGGACAGCTGAGCGCGTCGTTGAGCTTTGGCCCAGGTACTCCGGCGATTCTCGCGCACCCACTCGTCGACTTCGGTCGCGCTGTAGCCGTGCTCGCCGGCCTCAGGGAACCCCTCAGCGCGGATCCATCCTCGGGCTGTCTGCCCGCTGACGCTGTACGTGGTCGCGATTCCCTGGGCGTCCAGGTGCTCCGTGCGCGCGATGGTCGAGCGGCCCGGAAGCTCGCTGCCGGCTGCAGGGGCATGCTCGCTGGCCACCGGTTCCTCGGCTTTCGTCTGCCGGCGCATGCGCCGCGGACGGTTCACGAACTTGTAGGCCGTCTCGCGGTACCACTTCCGCTCCGTGACCTCCGGCTTCTTCCCGTCACCTGGCGTGCGGTCGGGGCCGGGCAGGACCTTCCTGGAGAGGTACCCGCGCAGGGTGGCTTCCGGCACCGGCTCCGTCCGCCCGAGGGCCTGGCCCTCCCAGGCGCAGATGTCCGACAGCGTCACCAAGTCCTTCGGCCTGCCGGCGGGCAGGCCGAACGGGTTGTCCGAGTCCTGCCCCTTCGCCCAGTGGACCGGGAGGTTTTCCTTCAGCCACGCGTCCACCAACGCGGCGTCGCGGACCAAGGTCCGTCCGGGACCAGACGGCCAACCCTCCGGGAAACCCGGGAGCGTGGTCCAGTAGGCCACGTTGCCTTCGTTGGCCTCGTACTTCTCCGCGATGTCCTGTGAGGTCACGAGTTCATCAGCGTCGGCGGGAATCACCGTTACTCCTTGTCGGACCGGCAGTGAACCCGCAGGCCGTGGTCGAGGTCCCGCGGGTGGGGGCCTGGTCGGTCAAGCTCGAGGTGGAGCCGGCACCGCCGGCTCCACGGCTGCGTCGGCCCCGATCGCGCAGGGGCAGGCGCTAAAGTACATCACGGTAGAACAATACGCAACGCACGCTCGAGGTGGTGCCTCCGTACGCCGGCGGGGGTGTCTTCGGGGCCGGGCGTGTGTCCGCCCGGCCCCGAAGTCACCCCCGCGAGTATTCAGTGCGCCAGCGCGAACTTCTGGCCCGCGCGCGCTTTCTTCGCGCGCAGCTTCTCGTCGCGCGCTCGCTGAAGGCTGCCGAATGTCTCCTGCCCTTGCTTCTTGAGGAGATGCGGAATCCGGTTCGCCGGGATTCCGACGAGAGGGGACTCGCTGAGCACCGCCAGAAGGTCCGATTCTGTCTGGTCGGTGTAGTCGGCGGTGATCAGCGCTTCGACATTGGGGAAGACGTCCGCGTGCCTTTCAGTGCTCAGGTCGATGAGGTGGTCCTCTTTTCCTCCGAGGCTGTAGCACCAGAGGAAGTTCTCGGGCGGATCGTTGGCGACAAGCCGCTTAAAACGGCTGATTTCCTTGGTGTAGCAGTAGAAGCGAACGCCCGGTGAGCTGCGCATGATGCGCAGCCAGGTGAGAAGGTATTCGTCGGAGAAGAACTCGCCTGAATCGTGCACGCGAATCCACTTGCCGACGTACCTCTTGTGTGTGAGTTCCTCCGTCATCTGCCTCTCGAATTCCTCCGGGTTGTCCCGGCAGAGGAGGAGATTCCGAATGTGTGCTGCGCGGACGTTTTTGAACCGGTACGTGCCGACCCGGGCGTAGCACAATTGTGCGCACACGCCGGCCTGAGGGCAGACGTTGAAATGGCTTCCATCGGGCATTTCGATCACAAAAGCTGGCAGTGTCCAGTTGAATATGCCGATCCTCCTCAGATCCGAGTTCTGGGTGAGGAGCCGCTTGGTGGCGGTGCGGCCGGTCGCGTTGGAGCTCTCAGACATCTCGTTCCTTGTGTTCCGAAGGGGAGGGCGGGCGGGTGAGGCGCCGGGCATCCCGCGTGCGGGCGCATGCGTGCGTGGATCCGAGCGCGATCACGCCGCAGTCGGCTCTCGTGAACACGGCCGGTCCTGGCGATGGCGCTGGCGGTGCGCGCTGCGCTGGTGGTGGCCGCCGAACTGGGCGTCGTCACCGTGACTGGCGATCAAGCCGGTGGGCCGTGGTGAGGTGCGCTTGGTCTCGGGCTCCAGGAGGCCCTGTGACTCGGCGACGTCGACGACGCGGACGTCGCACTGTCTCCCCGGGGTTACGGCGACCCGGCCGAGCGGAAGCCGGCGTGGTGAGGTGTCGCTTCACGCAGGGCGCCCCCGGCTGATTCAGCCGGGGGCGCCCGTCGGGGAGGGGAGCGCGATCAGTTGCCGCGTGCGAGGCAGCCGTCGGCGTGCGCGGGGGAGGTGCGGAGGCGGGGAGATCCCCCGAGGCCGTCGCGGGTCTGGAGGAGGTGGTCGCCCAGGTCTTCCAGGGAGTTGATCTCTTCGACGGGCACCGGCTTGCCGCACCGGTCGCACGGGCCGATGAGGTCGAAGGTGAGGCGGCGGCGGTCGTCGTAGGTCGCGAGGAAGTTCAGCGTTCTGTCCGCGAAGGGGATGGACAGCGCCACCGCGGGGAAGTGCTGGCCGTCTGCGACGAGGGGATGGGTGTCGTCGTCCTTGGTGCGGATGCTGACCGGGCGGCCAAGGGAGTTGAGCGAGAGGCGGTGGCGCAGTACCGCCTCCACCCAGCGCAGCTCGGCGTCGTGGCTGTGGAGGGCCGGGTCCGGACCGACCCGGCTGGCCTGTCCGGTTTGTGCGCGCTTCACCGCTGCCTGGATGGCTGCGGCCTCAATGGGGTTGGAAGGCGTCCTCGTGATGCTCGGCATCGGATCTCCGAGAAGAAGGATCGGGTCCGTTATCGGCACGCTTGCGCGCCTCACGGACACCGGGGCTGGAATCGAAGGCCGCGGACAGCGGCTCCGGCCGGCGGAATCTCCCGCCCGACGCCAATCACAGTACCTATTGAAACAAGAATACGCAACATGAGGGTTGAAGGGACGGCCGACCAGCCGCTGCTCCCAGGGAAGACGTACGAGTGGGGGCAGCGGCACGGCCGGCCTGTGTGCTGCGGACGTGGCCGGCCTATGCCGGCGCGGTGGTGAGCTGACCGACCTGGTCAAGCAGGAGTTGGGCCCGGGCGAAGGCTGCCGCCTTGTGACCATACGAGGGGACGACCAGGTGCATGGTCTCGTGTGCCAGGGCGCGATCGGCTTCCTCGCGCGTGGTCACCAGCCCGAGGTTGATGGCCATCAACGGCACCTTCAGCCGTGCGGTCTTCGGGCCCAGATACACCTGGGCGGCATAGTGCGAGAGGTATGGCATGCCGCTGATCGAGGCATATGCCGCAAGATCGGTGACGAGGTGAAAGTTGCGCTCGGACACCGTCGCGAACAGCTTGGCGCGCCGACGCAGCCAGCTCACGTCGACGGGGAGGTCGCGCTCGTGCTCCGGCAGCGGGCTCCGCAGATCAGCGTGCCGCTGTTCGGTCACCGGATGTGCTCGATCTACCATGTGCTTCCTCCTCTCGAGTGGGGTCCTGCTCTTCCGCCAGGGCGTCCGGCCGGCCGTAGCCATCCCCCGGGCTGGCCAGTGGTCGTCTCGCGGCGGTCGGGCCGCGGGGACATCATGCCAACACGTCCCGCGGCCGCCCTTCGGCACCGGCGACGGCGCTGCTCACGCATAGCGTCCGTGCCATGAGTCCGCGTCCAGCCGCTCCAGTGCGGCGTCCTCCTCTGGGGTGAGGCGGTTGGTGAAGTCGTCCCAGCGGTTCAGCTGCTCGAGTTCGGGGCCGTCGGCCGGCTCGATCCGTGCCTTCTGCCCCGTGGTCAGCTCCATCTCCACGCCGTCGTCCACGAGGTCGGCACTGGCTACCGAAAGAGATCGTCGCCGAGCCAGGTTGAGGTTGAACAGGTAGCCGCCGCCCTCGGCGTCCTGGCCACCGACCAGAGGCCTGATCCATATGACCTGGTCGCCGTCGTCCTCGAAGCGGTAGTGGCGGGCGAGAGCAGCGCGGAAGACCTCCGTCCCGTCAGGGCCCGACACGACCAGTCGCGCGCCGGCATCCACCGGGTCCCCGGTCGCACTGTGGTTGCCTGCGACGAGGTCCGCGAACCGCTGGCGCCACTGCTGCTGTGTTGCTGTCATCGAATCGCTCCTGGTCAGCCCTAGTAGTCGGATTCCGTGCACAGGACATCCTCGACGGGTTTCCCGCCGAGCTGGGTGATGCCCCGCGCGGTGAGGGAGGCAAGGATGCTGCTGCGCTCCGCGGCGGTGTGGCACACGATCCTGCTGGGAGCCTCGGCCCCCAGCAGGTCGATCCCGTTCCGGAACATGATTTCGTTGCTGCTGCCGGTGAACTTGGCGATCTTCATCGGGTCCCGTGTGATGGCCCCCGCGTTGTAGTTGTGGTGCGCGGGGTTGATGGCGCCGTAATGGTCGCCGTTGTAGGCGTAGTAGTCGCTGCGCTGCATGAGTACGCTCGGGTCGTCCCAGATCAGCCGACCCCCACCGGGGGAGCTGGGCGTCTTCTTGACCCGCAGGAACACGCTGTTGGCGCCGCCGGTCATCTTGTCGGCCTGCTCGCTCAAGCCCAGTCCCCCGCCGATGCCCATCACGGCCCGCTTCTCCGTGGAGGCCAGGACCCCAACGCCGAGGAGACTGGCGAGATCGCCGCCGTTGAGGTTGTGGCTCAGTGACCGGCCCTTGAATGCACTCTGGATCTCCGCCTTCTTGCCGGTCACATCGAAGCGGGACCAGGTCAGCCACTTCCCTCCGGTCGAGGGCGTCGGCTCGTAGCCCGGGCTGGCCGCGAGTTCGGCGCCGCTGGAGAACCCGGAGGCCTTCGCGACGGCGTCTCGGACGACCTCGACCTTCATCGGCAGCACCTTGTGGGATGCCTCCAGGTGGATTCTCTTCATGGCCGTCTGCAGCGCGTCGCTGTCGAGCCCCATGAGGGACTCCATGCGCTGGTGCACGATCTCCTGGACCTGGAGATCCTGGAGTCCCTGGGCCGTCTCCATGGCGGCCTTCATGCCGGCGGAGCCCTCCAGCCCCTGGGCCTGGATGTTGTTCGCCAGGTACGTCCACTCGCCCTCGGCCGCGGTCATCGGCTTGTTCATCAGGTGCAGCTGTTCCAGCCGATCCACGAGGTCCTTGCCGTGGCCGGCGCCCGCAGGGGCGTGGACTTCAAGCTGTCCCCGCAGCGAGAACTCTGTGTTCGCCGGGTCGTTGTCCTTGTACGGGCGGTAGACGGCCTTCCAGCCGTCGCCCATGTCGATCTCGTACTCCGTGCCTTTGGCGGAAGAGCGGCTGACACCGTCCCAGGACGTCTGCCCGGTGGCCGGGTCGAGGTTCGCCTGGATCCTGCTGGCCTTGCGGACCGTCGCGGCGAGCGTGCCGGGCTCCGGATCCCCGTCGGGCACCGGTATCTGCTTGGTGACCATCTTGGTCGCGGTGACCTCGTAGGCGTCCATCCACGGCATGACCGACCCGCCGTTGTCGATCTTGTCCTTCACAACGTCCAGCTGGTCCATGTAGTGCTGGGCCATGGCTTTCTCGTCGTCGTTGATCGACGGGTCGTTGAGGACGGCGGAGACCGCGTCGACAGCCGCCTGGTGCTTGGCGATCGACGCGTCCGACATCGGCAGGCTGCCCTTGAGCTTGTGCTGCACGGAGGTGATTGCGGTCTTGGTCAGCTCGGCCAGCTTCTTCTCCTTGTCGAGGTCGAGGCGCTCCTTGACCTCTTCCTCGACCTGGATCTCCTCCATGTGCGTGCCGGGGATACTCAGCGCGTCGAGGAGCTTCTCCTCGGCCTCCTCGGATATGTGCGTCAGCAGCACCTCCCGCGGCCCGTCCGGCGAGTCGTAGGCGACCAGGGTTGCTTCGGAGTTGATGAAGTCGTCCCCACCCACCAGAATCGGCGTCCCGGTGGGCTCGCCCACCGGAGGCGCCGCCGGCACCGGGGTCAGCGGGGGGTCCGTCTCCTCCTCTTCCTCCTCGACCTCCTCGATGTCCTCGGCCTGGAGCAGCACGTCTTCCTCCGCCGACGGCTCCTCACCGCTGCTCTGCAGCTCCCCCTCGGCGGACGCCTCCTGGGCCTCTTCCTCAGACGGCGCGGCGGCCGCAACAGGCTCGGGCTCAGATTCGGTGCCCAGGAGCCCATCGAGCTCCGCCAGCGGGTCCTCGTCGACAGGAGGTTCCGCAGGGGAAGCCGGCTCGACAACAGGCTCAGGCAGCTCGGGCACCTCGAACGCCGCCTCCCCCGAAGCCCCCGCGGACACGCCCGCCAGGTCGGCCCCTTCACCTGCCACCGGCGCACCGGTGATGTCCAACGGGGCGGCAGGGGCCTCGGCGAGCGCGGTGGGGCTGACCGCGTAACTCTGGTGGCTCGACTTCGATCCGGTTCCCATCAGCTACCACCGCCGTGCTTGAGGGAGGCGCCGGAGGGCAGGCCCAGCTGCTGGACGAAGAAGTCGGAGAAGTTCTCGCGCAAGTTGTTCTTCCTCTCTACGGCGTGGTCCAGGAACGCCGTGGCGATCTGGTCATGCGTGACCTGGGATTGCGGGATCTTCAGGGCTTTGGCCGCCCGGCTGCGCATCTGCGGGACCCAGGCCACACCGGATTTGGCGCCCTCGTACGCGGTGGAGTGCAGGACGGAGCGCAGCTGTGCGTCCGGCATGGACTCGAACTTCTTGATCACCGGGTGTGCGGCGGCTGGATTGATCTTGACGCCGTTGGCAAGGCCGCCCGAGAGCGCCGCCTGATAGAGCTTCTGGTGGATGGGAGTGACCCCGTTGGGGTCGTAATTGACCGAGAGCTTGTCCGCACCGAAGAACTTGTACGACTGGCCGTGATCAATTTGCACCAGTCCTCCAGATGGCGTCTGGAGCCAGTTGTCCTGGTAGCCGTCGTGATCGCTGATGAGCCACGAACCCACGTGCGACCGCACGATGGTGTCCACCTGGGTCTGTGTCCACTGGCTCGGGCTGGAGGTGAACGGCTTGGCGCCCTGCAGCAGCGGCTGGACAGAGCCGGCTGTGCCGTCCTTGGTCTTGTGGTGGTAGACCGGCACCGACGGGACGCCGCTCAAGGCCAGGATCTGGGATGCGGCGGCCTCGGTGTGGCCCAGTGCGCCGCCATGGTTGTGATCGGCCTTGAACATCCACGGCGATCCGTCCGGGGCGGCATGGATGGTCTTGGCGTGTATCCCTCCGAGGTGGGACGCCGTCGTGCCGGCGCCGAAGGTCCAGCTGGCGACCTCCTTGGCGTCGACGCGGGCCGGCAGGTCCTGGTTGGTCGCCTTGGCGTGCTGGACGGCAGCCATCATGGCCTGGACGTTGGCGTTGAACGAGCCCGGCTTCGGTGCCTTCACCGGCTTCGCCGCAGGCGCGGCCGGCTTCGCCGCCGAGCCGGTGCCCTTCGCCGGCAGTTTGCTCGCCAGAGCCTGGACCGCCTCGTCCGACGCCAACCCGTCATCGGGCTTCGTCGAAGGGGCCGCGGCGGCTGCCGCCTTGGCGGCCTTGGCCGCCTCCTTCTTCGCGACGTCCGCGTTGACCTTGTCCTTGATGGCCTGCTGGTCGTACTTCTTGTTGAAGCTCGCGGCTATGTAGTTCTGGACCTGGGCACGAGTGGCCTTGGCGTTGTTGTCCATGCCCAGCTCGCCCGCGACGGTGCGCAGGTCGGAGAGCTTCTGCTTCGCGGCCCACGACTTGAAGTCGCTGGTCAGATCGCCGGGGTGAAGGTACTTCCCAGGTCCGAGAGCCGGGTGCTCTGCGTACGGGGTATCGCTGGCACCGCCTTGCTGGGTGTAGGGGTACCAGGCGTTCACGTCCGTCTGCATGTCCCGGACGTCGCCGGCGTTCTTCGCCCACGCGGCGATCGCCTGCGGCGCGCCAGGGTCGCCCGCCGGCGGCAGGTTCAGCGGCTGGTCGCCACCGGGAGCCATCGCGACGTGGGCGGCGTAGCCGGCGTCGAGGTTCGCCAGCTGCTCCTGCCGCTTGGCCGCAAGGGCCTTCAGCGACTGCACTTCGCTCTCGGGTGTGCTCGGCCGCATCAGTGCCACGAGCTGGTGACCACCGAGGTGCATCGCCTCGGTCTCGCTCAGCTGCCCCGAAGCGAGAGCCTGCTGCACCAGAGGCTGGACGTCCTTCGCGTGCACGTACGTGTGGTTGAGAGCATCGTCGACCGCCGACTTGGCCTCGGCCTTGGCCTTGGTCAGGTCCTCGCCGAGCTCGGGACAGTCGGCCGACGCCAGCTTCTGCTCAGCCGCGAGCATCGTGTGCAGGGCCTCGGCCCTCTGTTCCTGAGCTTGAGGCCCGTAGGTCTTCTTCGCCTCATTCCAGGCGTCGATCGACGCGGTCACTGCCTGGGCGGAGGAGGCGACCTCGTCCGGCGTGGCCTTCCATACGCCGCCGCTGACGGGCGGCTCGGTGCCCTCGATCTCGTGCAGGTCGGGGAGCGTCATTCCGCCGACCGTCTTGCCGGCGAGCAGCTCGTTGTACCGGCTGAGCGCGGCGGCCTGGATCTTGGCCTTGGACGGAATGTCGCCCGGGTACGCCGGGTCGAGCCAGTGGACCAGGGGGTGCTGGCCCTTGCCGGACAGGCCCACCAGCGCGGGGTGCTCGAAGCCCTTGGCCTCGGCGATCTCGCGCAGGTCGTCCTCGTCGAGCGAGTTCAGATAGGCCAGCGTCTGCGCCTTCAGTGCCTTGGTGTGGGCCTCGATCTCCTCGTCGGAGGCGCCCGCCTCCTTCAGCTTCTCGATGGCCTCCTGAGCCTGCTCGACCTGGCCGACGAAGAGGTCGTAGCGCTCGACGGGATCCGTCGGGACCTCGTCTTCGGGGTCGACGGCGAACGGCGGGTCGGCGATCTCCTCCATGAGGTTCATCGCCACCAGGAGGTCGGCCTTGGCCTGGACCTCCTCGTCGGACATCGGCTCCGCGGGCGCCTCGGCCACCACGTCGTCCGCTTCGGACGCCGTGGTGGGCCCGACAGCGTAGGAGGCGTGCGAGGACTTGCTGCCGGTGCCCATCAGCCGTCACCCCTCGGTGGGAGCGCAGGGATGACCTCGGCGAGCAGTCCGTCCAGAACGAGGTCGGCGGCGTGCGTGAGGTCGAGCGCACCCTCTGGAACGTCGGCGGGCTCGAGCGAGCACGCGCCCCCGGACTGCGCGATCCAGCGCTCGATGTCCTTGTTGGTCGTGGTCTCGCCCAGGCGCTCGCGCCAGGGATCGGCCTGCTCGTAGACAAGGGGGACCCAGCGCACGACCCGCTCGGCCGGCTGCCGGCCCTCGTCGAGGCCGAGCACGGCGACGGGGTCGACGGGGAGGCCGAGTCCGGGGTGCCAGACGAGCAGGATCCACAGTCGCCAGGCCGGAGCGGCCGGTGACGGCTCCGCCGTCTCGGCATCGGTGGGGTTGGGTTCAGTCGTCACGGAGGCTCCTCCCGAAGGTGCTTTCACCTGCTACAGGTGTGGGAGGAGCCGCCGGTGTGACAGTGCGGGCGAAGAAGTTTCAGCGGCTGGGCAGGAGCGAGGCCATGTACTGGACGGTCGCGGCGAAGGCGTCCTCGGTCCGGGCGTGGACGTCTTCGCGCCCGTTGGCGGTCATCACCGCGCCGTGCAGGGCGTATTGGTGGGGGTTCTGGGAGATCAGGGTCAGCCTGGGGCCGAAGATCTGGGCCATCTCGGCGATGCGGTTGGCCCGGGACAGGCCGGTGAGGATGACCGGCATGTCGTCGGGGAGGTTCTCGGCCAGGAAGTGCAGGCCGGGCCGCTCCCAGCTGTCCCAGTCGGCGTTGTCGCGGACGGTCTGCACGTTGATGGCGATGCCGGCCGGCTGGGTGTCCTCGATCCAGGAGAGGTAGCGCTGGAGGTCCTCGAGCCGGAACCAGTACACGTTCGGCACGACGTTCACGCCGGCCTCGGCGAACTCCTGCGCGAGCAGGAGCGATCGGCGCATGTTGAGCAGGTGCTCGGTGCGCGGCCAGTCCCCGTAGATGCTGTAGTTGCACGAGAGGACCAGGTCCCATTCCTGCTCCGCGATCCGCTCGACGAGCCTGTCGCGGCCGCGGCGGGTCCAGAAGGCCTCGACGAGCGGGTCCTCGCCGTAGCCGACCAGCACGGCCTTCTGGTGGTCCCCGAGGGCGAGGGCCTGGCGGGCGGTCTGCTCGGTGAACCGCTTGTAGAGCGTGTGGGTGTCGGGCGAGAACACGCGCCGCAGACCGACTCCGTAGGCAGGCCAGTTCAGGCTGGCGTCGAGCTTGGTGACCGCGGAGCCGTCGGTCATGGGGATGAAGGCGGGCAGGCCGTCGGGCAGCGTGCTGTCGACGGTGATGTCGTCGAAGGTCAGGGTGCCGCCGACGTCCGCCATCCACCCGGCTATGTCGGTCCGGCTCCCGCACCGGATCGGGCACTTGCGGGTCACGCACGCGTTCGCCGGAGCGTCCGCCTCGGCCGCCGAGCACCCGCAGAACCGGCAGTCGGAGTTCTGGCCGGTGCACAGGGGCTCGACGGTCGCCGGGCCGCCCCGGCCGTCGGGCCCGGCGTAGAAGGCGCAGCTGTTGCAGTCGCAGCCTCGGCCCGGAAGGGGCACGCCGACGGTCGGGATGGGCAGGGAGACACTGGTCATGCTGCTTCGCTTCCTTCGGTGGTTGCATCGTGGTCCGTCGCGCCGTCGGCGGTGGCGCCTTCGAGGTGGTCGTGGAGCTCGCGCAGGGCAAGGCGCAGGGAGCCGCGGTCGTACCGCGCGATCTCCTTGCCGGCCCGGACCTCGGCCAGAAGCCCGCGGATGCCGTCCAGGGCGGTACGGATCGTGTTCGACTCCACCGCCGGACGACTCGGGGCGGTGTCGGCCGGCATCGCTTCTGCGGCGGCTTCCGCTCGCGCCGTCGGCTGCATCGGATGGCCCAGCTCAGCGATCTCTGCCCCTTCATCCGCGCCGAGGGCCGACGGAACAGCAGCGTCATCGCCTTCGTCGGTCTCCTCCTGGTCCTCAGCGCGGGTGGGGACCCGGGTGAGCTTCGCCCGGCGGTCGGCGTTCGCCGCGTCCTGCCGTTCCTCGGCTTCGGTGATGATCTCTTCTGGTCCGAGCTCGGGCTCCTCCAGGCCGACGTTCACGGCGGTCGGGAGCAGGTGGAGCCGCTTGGAGGACTTCAAGGCTGCCCAGATGCCCTCGGCAGCCTGTGCCCGGCCATTGCGGAGCTCGGCGAATCTGATCCTCGTGTTCAGGCGGATCGCGGCTTCGTCCATCTCCTCGGTGAGGTCACGCGGCAGCGCGCGGAAGGCCCGTACGAGTTCACTGGCCTTGCGCTCGTTGAGCTGCAGCCCCAGGCGGTCCAGCACCTCGCTCCAGGGGGCGGCGCAGGAACTGTCGGTGCCGCGGATCTTCTCCAGGGCAAGGAAGCGTTCGGCCGGGTCGGGGATCGCGTAGACCTCTTGCGGCACGGGCTTGCCGGCCTTGAGGAGCTTGCCGACGAGGATGGCGCACCGCTGGTACAGCAACGCGGCGGCCTGCTCCCCGGGCCGGAGGGGCTCGCGGGCGAAGTTCTCGACGAAGCGCCACATGTGACGCTCCTCCTCGGACAACGGGCCCGGGCAGACCACGGCCGGCAGCGCCTGGAAGTGCGGGTTCTCCGGCCGGTTGACGGCGCCCCAGCGCATCGCGCGGAGGCGGCGCTCCCCGGTGACCAGGCGGATTGTCGGCGCCTTGCCGTCGACGACGATCTCCTCGGCCAGGACCGGCTCCAGGAGGCCGATGACGGACATGGAGGAGATCAGGTCGGCGAGTTCGGACGGTGGCAGGGTGTCGGAGGGGTTGCGGGCGTGGGGCTCAGTGAAGGGGGCGCCCTGGCCACGTAGCGGCAGCATCTCGAATCGCCGCTGCCGCAGCTTGACGCTGCGGTGCAGGATCTCGGTGAGCCGGATCATGCTCCCGCCGTCCGGCGGAGCCTCGAACGAGGTACTGGTCATGGCGCTGCTTCCTTCAGGGCCGCGGGGAGCGGCCGGTCACTTCGTGGCGAGGTAGAGGTCGGTGGGGGCGGGCCGGGTGGCCGGAGTGCCACGCAGCAGCGGGGTGAAGATCGGGGCGAAGGGCCCGTGTTCCTGGAGCTGCTGCAGGGTGGTGACGCCGATGTTGATGTCGCCCTTGAGCCGGCTGAGGCGGACGTCCGCACCGGCGCGCGTGTAGAGGTCCTCGGTGCGCGCGGCCAGCCGTTGCGGGCGCCGGTCCGGCTCCCCGGCCTTCGGCGGCGCCGCGTCGAGAACAACCAGGACCCGGGGAAAGACCGGGTAGTTGTACATCCACGCCGGCCTGGTCGCATTCGGGGTGCGTCGCGTGCGATCCGCGCTCTGCGGGACGTACTCGTACAGCCGGCCGTACGCCTGCAGCTTCGCGGCGAGCCGCGCGGAGGTCATCGTGGCGCGGTCGAGTTCGACGAAGAAGCTGAGCATGGTGCGCCGCCCGTTCTCCACGTGCACGTAGTTGAGGACGGCGTCGCTGATGACGTGGTCGTCCTCGAAGCGTCGTTGGCCGTCGCGGATCCGGTTGGCGACTTCGGGGGTCCAGTCCAGCGGCCCGCACTCGTGCCCCAGCCGACGCGCCCACTCGACGAAGGCGACCCCGACCTCGTTCACCGCGAGCGTGTGCGCCTGCCGGGCGCCGGCGACGGACTCGGGCGTCACCCGGTACGGCCGCGCGGGCAGTTCGCCGGCCTCCTCCACGGACTCGGCGCCGGCTTCGGTGAGGAACCACAAGAACGGCTGGCTCTGCACCCGCCCGCGGCCGCCTGGCCCTTGGGCCCGGATCCGGTCGACCAGTCCGGCCTGGAGCAGCTCGGCGAGCTGCCAGCGCAGGTACACGGGGCGGGCCGGCCGCTTCTCCGGCAGGGTCAGCAGCACGTGGAGCTGGTGGGTGGAGAGCACCCGGTGCTGGTACAGCAGCTCCAGGACCTCGCCGCCGATCGCGTGGAAGCTGCGCGTGGGTGACGCGAAGCTACGCGTAGGCGCCGCCGCGGCGGCCGCTTCGACAGGGGACAGAGTCATCCGAGCCTCGACTGGTTCTGGTGGGGGTTGATCGGGTGGACGTTGTCGGGGGCTTCTTCGGCCGGGTTCGGCTCCGCGCCGCTGATGACGGTGCCTTCGCTGTCGTGGACTCGCGGCCTTGCCGCTCCGCTGTCGGACGCGGTGACGTCGACCGGTCCGTCCGGACCCTCGGGGTCGGGCGGTGCGGCCTCTTCGAAGTCGGGCTCGTCCGGCGGCAGATCGGCGCCGGCCGGTTCGTCGTCGTCCGGCGGGACAGGGAGGGTGACGATGAACCGGCGCAGCCGCGAGTCCAGGCGGCGCAGGTCGGTGAGGATGTCGCGGACCGAGCGCCGCTGCAGGTTCTCGTCGATGGCCCGCGCCAGCCGCTCCTCGTTCTGCGGCCGGTAGTAGTCGCCGTACAAGTCCTCCACCGAGGCGCCGCGGACCCGGAACGGGTCGGTCGTGCCGCCTTCGAGCGTCACGGACATCACGTAGCTGTACCGGTTGAGCTGGACGATCGTGTCGGGGGCGACCTTCTTGCCCCAGCGGCGGGTGACCAGCGTCGCCTCGTCGACGTCGGACGCGGTCGTCGACAGGATGGACAGGTTCTGCAGCAGGCCCTGCCTGGTAGTGGCGCTCAACCGCTGCGCCATCTGCGTCATGGCGAGCAACTTCACGTTGTACTTGCGCAGCTGCTCGGTGATCTGGGCGAGGGTGCCCTTCGATGCGCCGTCCACGCTGGTCAGCTCGTCGATGAAGGTGTAGAAGTCGCGCCGCTGGTCGGGCGGGGTGTCCCGCCGCGAGAGGCCGGCCCGGAAGAGGTCGTAGATCAGCAGGGAGCTGATGATGCGGTCGACGTCGCCGGTGCCGGCGGGGCAGACAAAGACAATCTTCCCAGTATCCATGGCGTGCCGGATGTCGTACGTCGACCGGCTTGACCCGAGGAACGCCTTGATCGCGTTGGAGGAGGACAACCGCTCGATGATGTTCGTGACGACCGGGATGGCTTCCTTGCTGTAGCCCGGGAAGACGTTCTCCCAGAAGTCCCGGATGTCCTTGGGCAGGTACGGCAGCACGTTGGTCCGCCAGACCGCGTCCGTCAGGATGGTGCGGATCTGGAAGACGGTGGGCGCCAGGTCGGGCCGGCCGGCGCGGCAGACGTGCCACGACAGGTACACCAAGGACTCGACCGCGCGCGTGAGGATGGTCTTCGCACGGCCGGCCGAGTCGGACCAGTTCAACGCCGCGGCGAAGCCGGTGACGATGTACTGGACGATGTCGGGGATCTCGGACTCGCGCCGGCGCTCCATCGACAGCGGGTTCCAGGAGCCGACCATCTTGTCGAGCTCGGGGCTCGTGAGGTCGATCTCCCAAATCCGGTCGGCCAGTTCCTTGTGCGCCAGGTACGGCCGGGCACGGGTCCAGCCGTCACCATGGGGATCAAGGAAGAGGACGCCGAACCCGCCGTGGGCGATCGCGATTGCCTGCACGAGCGACATCTCGGTCTTTCCGAAGCCGGACTTGCCGAGGAACAGGGCGAAGAGCAGGTACTTCAGCGGGACGCCGGCGAGGCGCTCCCCGCCTCCGGACTTCGCCACCCACCCGAGAGGCAGCAGACCGCGCTGTCCCGTCCACGTCGGCAGTGCGGCGGGCGGCGGCGGGACGACTCCGCCCGAGCGGGCGATGTTCGGGGCCATGTTGTGCTTGGTGGGCGGCTTGAGCAGCCCGGCGATCTCCTGGGCGGTCACCCAGGAGTGCCGGCGCGGTACGAAGAGCCCGGTCTCGAAGCGGCGGTCGAACCTGCCCCGGTAGATCCAGTGGTCCGCCCGGACGCGGGTGACTCCGAGGTGGAGACCGACGGGGCGCAGGTGGTTGTCGCCGGACCACGGCTCCAGGGCGGCGAGGACCTGGTCGAGCAGCATCCGGGCCCGGTACTCGTCGCGAGCGCAGGTGCGCACGAGCAGCTGCATGGAGAAGACGGGCTCGGCCCCGGGGACGAGCTTGCCCATGGCGGCCTTCATGTCCGTGATGCGGTAGGTGGTGCGCTGTTGGTGGTGTTGCCGCTGCCGTGCGCCGCCGCCCTGGTTGCCTTTCATCTCGGTGGCGATCTCGGACATCAACGCGCCGAGGTCGAAGCCGAACCGGTTGGTGCGCTGCTGGGGCATGCCGGGTATGGCCGGCCCGTCGGAAGGGTTGCGGCGGGCCTGTGCCAGCAGGCGCCGGCGGCGGCTGCTGACACGGTTTGGGGAAACGGGCACGAGGTCCAGGACGACGTCGGCGCTCTCACCGAGGTCCTCGCGGACGTCGGCTACCGCGTTGGCCAGGGCCTCGAGCGGATCCGGGGTGAGCGGCACTTCGCGCAGGGCGAGGTGGTCGGGGAGGGCCAGGGCGAGCTCGGCGCGGGCGTAGTGCATCTCCTGGGTGGCCGGCCTGCCGCGGCCGTCTGTTTCCGGCTTGGCGAGGTCGACCGGTTGGGCGACGGTCGGGTCTGCTGCGATGGTCATGATCTACCTGTCTGTGGTGTGCGTCGGGGCGTCAGGAGCCGAGCTGGATCTGCGGCCGTTCGCGCGTAGCCCGGCCGTCGGCTTCCACCGGCCGCATCTCCACCTGGGCGTAGCCCTGGTGGCGCAGCACCGACATCGCTCGGTCCGGGCCCTCGACCTTCATGGACAGCGATCCGTTGGAGCAGGTGAAGCGGACACGGAGGGCGCTGGTGCGGGTCGAGGAGACGAGCCAGCGCGACACGCTCTTGTGCGCGCGGGCCATCTGGTGCCCGAAGCGGATGACCTCTTCAGGCTTCGGGTCGAAGCCCGTGGTCGGCAGCAATTCCAGAGCCGTTCGCTTGGCCATCGGGCCGCGGGACAGGGCCCAGCGGACTGCGGCAGCGCCGCCGCTGGCAGCAAGGGCGAGCAGCGCGACCCACCAGGCGTTGGCCATCACCGAGTCCGCCAGCCGCTCGGCGTGATCCGGAAGGTCCCCGATGAAGCCGATCGCGCCGTCGACGAGGTCGTTCGTGGTCACCGCCCACCGCCCGAGGACGAGGCGCGCGGCGGCGCCGCGGCGGCCGGAGCGGGCACGGGGGGAGTCGGGAGCACGGCGGCACCTCCAAAGAGCAAACGGGCCTTTCACCTGCTACAGGTGTCGGGATCCGGCTCGGTGTGACACTCCGCTCCGAATTTCTTCGCGGTGTTGCCTCGGTCGGCGTCACGACCCCTTGCAGGGGCACGTGACGCCGACCGAAGGTCAGATGTCGACGCCGTGACCGCGGAGGTAGGCCAGCGGGTCGATGTCCGATCCGTACTCCGGTCCGGTGCGGATCTCGAAGTGGAGGTGCGGACCGCTGACGTTGCCCGTGGCCCCGGAGTATCCGATCCGGTCGCCGCCCTTCACCTTCTGGCCCACGGAGACGTTCAGCGAGGACTGGTGCGCGTACTGCGAGTACTTGCCGTCCCCGTGCTTGATCACCACCTGGTAGCCGTACGCGCTGTTCCAGCCGGCCGTGACCACGGTGCCCGGGCCCACCGCGCGGATCGCGGTCCCTGTGGGCACCGGGAAGTCGACCCCGGTGTGGTAGCCGCTCGATCACATCGACCCCGAGACCCGGTAGCCGGTGCCGATGTGCTTGTCGGCGACCGGCGCGACCCACGAGCCCGACGTGCTGCCCGAGCCGGGCTCGGTGTAGTTGGGCCGCTTCATGATCAAGATCCGGTCTTTCCAGAACGAGAGGGGCTTGATCCGGACGCGGGCACCGGTATGTGGCGCGTCGATCACCTCCCCGCCGCCGATGAACATGGCGACGTGCTCCGGGCTGGAGGCGCTGCCGCCCGAGAAGAGCAGGTCGCCGGGACGCAGGTCCTTCTGCGCGTTCACCTTGGTTCCGATGTCGACCTGGTCGTAGGTGACCCTGGGGAGGTTCACGCCGACCTTGCTCCAGGCGTACTTGACCAGGCTGGAGCAGTCGCACCCGTTGGAGCCCTGGAACGGGGGCTTGCAGTTCCCGCCCAGGACGTAGGGGGTGTTGTAGGCCTCCTTGGCGCCCGCCACGACCTTGGCCAGACCCCCGGACGTCTTGCCGTCCATCGGTGCGGACCACCGCTCGGCCCGGTCCCGGATCTCGCGGACGTACTTGCGCGTCTCCTCGTACGGCGGGATCCCGCCGTACTTCTTCACGTTGTTCCCGCCGGCGTTGTAGGCGGCGAGCATGTTGTCGACGACGTCGCCGGGCACGCTGCGGATCTCATCGGCGAGCTTGCAGTCGTAGGCCACCATCGAGGGAACCGCGTCCTCGGGGTCCAGCGGGTCCGCGCCGCCCTTGTTGTTGGCGTCGATGCCTTCGGTCGCCCAGGTGGAGGGGATGAACTGCGCGATGCCCAACGCGCCGGCTCCGCCGTCGGGCGGGTTCTTGCGAAAGTTGGACTCCTGGTAGAGCTGGGCGGCGATCAGCGAGGGAGTGACCTCCGCACAGCCGTACCTCGACACGGCATCGAGGATGATGGGGCGCAGCCAGTCGGGTATCTCTTTGGTGTCCGACAGGCCGCCGCCGAATCCCGCGTTCTCCAGTGCGTCGCTCGTGTTGTCCTCACCGATCGCCGACGACAGTGCCAGTACGGCGCTGATGATCAGGCCGAGTCCGAGCAGGGAGGAGACAAGGCCCGCGATCAGCACCCGTCGCAGGACCTTGGACTCGCCCTGCTCAGACATTGGGCAGCCCCACGACACGCCAGCTGCCGTCGGTGCCGCGGCGCAGCTTGAGGGCCACCTGCTCTTCGGACTCGGTGGCGGGCCCCTTGGCCGGCGACTCCTTCAGCTTGTAGATCACGCGCGCGAAGCTGGAGTCCTCGCTGGGGGCAGGCGCACCATCTGGCAGCGACACCCGCAGAACCGTCACGGTCACCTGGATCTGGCGGTCCTTCCAGCTCAGCCACTGCTGCGTGCCGGCACTGCCGCTGGTGTGGGTGCGCAGGTCCTCGGCGAGGTCCCCGGCGGCGTAGGCGGCGGCGCGCCTGGATGCGTCGTCGAACGACGAGTCCCGGCCCGGCCGGGCGTCGTGGCTGGCCCAGGCGGTCGTGAAGGCCCGGGCCACCTCGTCGACCGGCGCTGGAACCGGCGCCGGGTCCGGGCCCGGTACGTCATGAGATCCGGACGGTTCGGCATTGGGCGAGGTCTCGGCTGGGGGTGTGTCGTCCTTGCCGTTCCCGACCGCTGCGCTGGATGGTGCGGTCGTACGCGGAGCCGATCCGGAGTCGGCGGGACTCTCGCCTCCACCGAGCCCGAGGAGCAGGGCGACACCAACAGCTGCCAGGACAGCCGCAGCGACGAACAGCGCGATCGTCCCGCGCTGAGCACGGACACGCGTGGCATCGGTTTTTGGCATGGAGGTCCCCCGTGAGGTGGTTCTGGTGCGGTGATCTGGGCGGCCGGGACCTTGGAGGTCCCGGCCGCGCCCCGGCTACGGCCGCGCCCCGGCTACGGCCGGGGCCTGGGCGGCCCGGGCGGCCGGGTGGCTCGCCGGATGGCCCGAGGCGGACCAGACGGCTTGGCCGGCGGTGTCGGTGGTGCAGGGGTGGGCGGGGTCGGCATCTTCGGCACCGCAGTCGGCCCGGCGGCCGGGGGCTTCACCGAACCTGGCGTCTTCGTGCCGGCTGTCGTGGTCGCGGGCTTGCCGGGTGTCTTGGCTCCGGCCGCCGTCGGCGTGCCCCCAGGAGTCTTCGGCGCGATGGCGCCGGCTCGCGGGCCGGGAGGAGTCGCGGCCCTGGGGTTCGACTGGATCTGTGCCAGGCCGAGGTTGACCTGCGCCTTCGTGCCTTGCTTCGCGACGAACTTGCCGGCCGTGGCGACGTTGCGCTTGTACTCGGCGCCGAAGTCCTTGGCCTCCTGGACCTTCTTGTCGATGGTGCGTTCCTTGACGGCCTTGAGCTGGTCGCGCACCTGCCCGGCCCGGGCGGTGGCCGCAGCGGCGCCCCGCTTGGTCGCGGCGACGCCACGGGGAATGCCCACCGGCGCGCCGACGGTGGCCATGAAGGCGAACTTCGTTGCCTTCGCGCCGTACTTGGCGGTGGCGGCGGCCGCTTTGCCGGTGGCCATGGTGGCCCTGCCGCCCCGGGTCTGGGACATCTTGTTCGCGGCGGCCGTGGCCAACCGCTTCTTCAGGGTCTGCTTGGCCGCCTGCTGTGCCGCGACCTTTGCGGCCGCGCTCGCGCCGCCGGTGCCCACGGCTGCGGCGGCGTTGGTGGCGAGCCGGGCCGCGGTCCGCAGTCGGCTGGCCTTGCGGTTGGCCTGCGGCGAGCCGACCCAGGCGTTCTTGGCGGCCTTCATGCCCTGGCCGACGGGCCTGCTCACGCGCCGGGCCTCGCCGCGGGCCTCGCCCCACATCTGCTTCAGGCCGGGGGCCGTCTCGGCATAGCGGCCGGGGCTGTTGAACACCGAGCGGCGGGATCCGCCGACGCGGGCGTTGACGAGCTTGCGGTTGAGGTTGACCGCGATGCTCTGCGCGGTCTGCTTGATGCGCTTGTGGCCGGCCAGACCGGCGACGGCGGTGACGTCGATGACGATGAACTTGACGGCCAGGACGTCGCCGGTGTCCGCGTCGATGAGGGCCAGGACGATCAGGATGAAGATCGCCAGGAAGAGGATGGAGATGATGACGCCGAGGACTGCCTTGGTGATCGCGGAGAACCAGCGCCACAGGGTGGCGCGGCCGCCGCCGGGCAGGATGCCGGCGGTGAGGGCCCAGTGGCCGCGGATCGCCTCGAAGGCCAGCCAGCCCTGCGCGGTGAGGAACGTGCCGGTGACCAGGATCATGAGGATGGCCACGATGACGGCGGCGATCGCGACGAACAGAGCGGAGAAGGCGAGGTCGGCGGAGGCCCGCTTGGCCTTGGGCTTCACGTCCCCGCACGCGGCCTCGAACTTCTTCGAGTTCTCGGTGAGCTGCCCGATGAAGTTCGTGTCGTAGATCGAGTCCATCATCGCGGCGTCCCAGTAGTTCATCCCGAGCTGGTCGAGGTTGAACTCGGCGAGCTTGAACTCGCGGAACGCCTTGTCGCACTGTCCGTCGAAGGTCTGCCCGTACACCATGAGCTGGTTGGGCTTGACGATGAACGCCTCCACGAGGGCGTCAGTGATCGGCTTGGCCACGTTGTTGGGGTCGGCGCTGCCCTTGGCGCTCGCCGGGTCGTCGGCCAGCACGATGGAGGCGACCTCCAGAGTGAAGTCTTTCGACTTCCCCACCAGGCCCCCCTCCGAGAGCAGCATGGTGGAGCCCTGCGGCTGCGCCTGGTCGTGCTGGCCGAGCAGCACCTGGGCCGGCGAGACGAGCACGGTGGTGGTCAGCGCGGCGACGACGAGGGAGACCCCGATCTCGGCGAAGCCACGCGAGCGCTCCTTGAAGAGGATCAGCCAGCCGCAGTAGAACCCGGCGAACGTCAGGAACAGGCCCGGCAGGCCGAGCCGGTTGATGACCTGGTTCTTGATGGTGCTGGAGATGTCCTCGACGGGGCCGACCATGACCTTGGCCAGTCCGAAGTTCAGTGCCCACTTGATCAGCCAGCAGGTGAAGCCGATGACCCACTTCGAGACGCCGAAGAGCAGCTGGGCGACGATGTTCCAGATCTTGAGGTCGATGTCCTTCCAGCCGCCCGTATCCGTTTTGACGGTGTAGGAGCTGATCGGGACGCCGTCCTTGTCGGTGACGTTGAACGGCTGAAGGAGGCCGTCGCTGCCGTCCTTCGGCTTCTGGTTCAGGTTCTTGCCGGCCGGGCCGGCAGCCGGCGCGGAGGTGCTGGGCGAAGGCGACGGGTCTGCTGTGGCCGCAGGGGCCAGCACCACGCTGAACAGGGCTATCAGGACGGCGATCAGCCCGAGGCGTCCCTTGATCCCCCCTCGCTGTATGCGGCTCATGCGAGGGCTCCGTCCGCCTCAGCGAACTCCACGGCCTCGTCGTCCTCCTCGGCGCCCTGCCCCGGCGTCGTGGTGATCGCGGCGGCGGCGTTCTCGTCGGCCGGGATCAGCACCTTGATCCCCGCGATTCGCTTACGGAGGTCGCGGTAGAGGCCCTCGCCGGCCCGCAGGGCGCGCTCGGTCTCGCTGACGTTGAGCGGGGAGAGGTTCTCGGTGATGACCTTGAGCATCTCCTCGTCGGTCGGGTCGAGATCGAGGAACTCAAGGCACCTGGCGGCCAGCGCCTTGCCGCGGTGACGGAAGACGAAGATGTGGGACAGCAGCGCCCGGATCTTGTCGCCGATCTCCGACTTCGGGCCGATGTCGTAGGGGTCGTGCGAACCTGCGAAGGCGCCGGCGTTGTGCTTGCGGCCGTCGGCGATGAGCTCGAGCAGCAGGTTGGAGCCTTCCGCGGACGAGGTGAGCCACCAGCACTCGTCGAGGAAGACGCCGGCGAACTCGTTCGGGTCGGCGAACGCGATCTCCCGGCAGAGCGCCGTCATCAGGTACATCAGCCGCCAACCGAAGCGCTTTTCGACCTCCAGGCTCGGGAGGCGGTGCTCGGAGAGCTCCTCCTTGGTGGGCAGGCCCAGGCGGTCGACGGCGAAGACGATGCTGTCGGCATCGGTGATCCGAACGACCGGCAGCGTGGGGTCGAAGATGACGCGGCCGAGGTCCTTCTTCGCCAGCGACCGCAGCTTGCGGACGAGTTCGGAGGCGGCGGCGCGCACGGCGCCGTCGTTCGGCTCATCCGGGTCGGGCGTGCGGGCCCGGTCGGCGAGCGTGTCCATCAGCGCGGTCATGCTGGGCTTGGGCCCGAGCCGGGTGGCCTCGATCGCCTCGGCGAGGGTGATGCCCTCGATGCTCATCGAGCCGATGTCCAGGAGCGGGGTGAGGAAGGACTCGGTGTAGCGGGCGGCGCGCGGGCCGCGGAAGACGCGCAGGGGGTCGAGGGAGACGCCAGCGTTCTCGTCGACGTTGATGATCTGGGTCGTGCCGGGGCAGGCGTTCGCGAAGCGCGACCACTCCTGCTGCGGGGTGCGGTCGATGACCAGGGCGCGGCCGCGGGAGTTCCTCTGGCCGGCGCGGTGGCCGGTGGTGAGGATCGAGTACATCGCGCACTTCATCGCGACGGACTTTCCGGAGCCGAGCTCGCCGACGAACGCGGCGGACGCGGAGGCGTTGACGCGGGGGCCGTGGGAGAAGTCGACCAGTACGGGGCGGACGCCGCCGCCGTTGAGCTGGAGGCCGAAAAGGCTGCCGGAGTCGTCGCCCAGGCCGGCACCGCAGAACGGCATCGACATGGCGAAGTCCCGGGCCAGCAGGTACTGGGTGTAGTCGAGCATCGGCCCCGGGGTCTTGGTGCCGGGCAGCATGCCGTGGAACAGCGCGACCTGGTCGCCGGTGGGCCGCACGAGCGTGTAATCGTTGCCGCCGAAGTGGTTGGCCAGCGACGTCGCCTTCTCGTCGGCCTCCTCGGGGGTGGTTCCCCACACGCAGGTGGCGACGGTGGCGCGGATCTCGACCTCGGTGCTGGAGGCGGTGAGCCGGTCGCGGTACTCGTCCAGGGCGAAGGACGCCTTGTCGAGGGAGGCCGGCACCCCGGATGTCTCCCCGTCGTATTCGCCGCGCTGGTGGGCGAGCTCGCGCTGCTGGCGCCGGCTCTTCGGCTCGGCCTTCGAGCCGGACTCGACGTGCAGCCGGACGGCCCAGTCCACGGGGAAGTTGAACTCGTCCAGCGCCGCCAGGTACTCGCTGCCGGGGAAGCGGAAGGCTTCGGGCATCTCGCTGAGAACGCAGAACGCCTGGTAGGAGTCGCCGTGTTCGCTGGTGGCGCGCAGGTAGCGGCGCTTGAAGGGGTTGGTCGGGCCCTTGGAGGCCCGGGTACCGCGGCCACCCTCGTCCAGGATCACCTGGGTGTGGGCGGTCACCGTGTGGCCGCGGCCGCGCAGGGCGCGCGGCGCGCCGTCCTCTGGAAGGAGCGGCTCGCTCAGGCCTCGGCGGGCACTGTGCCCGTAGATCCACAGGATCTCCGCCTCGGTGGCCGGCCGCATCTTGATGCCGGAGGGCCAGCCGGCCGCCAGGCGGGTGGCCTGCTCAAGGCGCTGGCGCTCCTCGGAGAGGGAGATCGGGGCGACCGGCAGGCCGAGCGCGCCCATGACCTCGACCTGGAGGGAGGACAGGACCGCCCGGCTGCTCTGCTTGAAGTCGAGGTGGGGCAGGGGGACGGCGAGGAAGTCGACGCGGCCGGTGAGTTCGAGGTCCTGGAGCTGGTCGAGGACTTTCAGCGCTAGGTCGACGTACTCGGGGGAGGCGTCGAGGTCGACGCCGGCGGTCATGCGGGTCACGACCGACGCGGCGTCGACGCTCGGGCACAGGCTGAGCAGGAGGGCCTCGCCCCGCAGGGACTTGAAGAGGGCCTCCAGGGAGTCCAGCCGCTCACGCTTCGTGGACTTGCTGGCGTGGGTGTAGTTCTCGGTGTCGACGCGCCACACCGCCCACACGGTGGCGGCAGTGGTCCAGATGAGGTGGCCGCTGATGTGCCGGACGGGGAGACGCATGGGTTCTTCCTTCTGTGCTGGTGGTGATGACGAAGCGGTTGGTCACTGCTCGTCGAGGGAGGCCAACAGGGCCTGCAGCCCGGTCTTGGGCTTCGCCCGGGCCGCCGCAGCTGCGGCTGGCACCGGTACCAGGCGGGCTGTGCGCCGGGCCACGGGAGCGGGCGCCGGGGCGGGCTGGGCGGCGGCCGCGGGGGCGGGCCGCTCGGCGGACCGGACGCGCACCGTGCAGGTGGCGGTCGCCAGTCGCGGTCGAGCGACCCGCTGCGGCTTGCCGGCCAGGCGTCCCTGGGCCGGAGTGGAGGAGTAGATGAGCAGGCTGCGCACGGCGCGTGCCGGGTCCCGGCCGTCGAGCCGCGCGTACCGCAGCACCCAGGCCAGGCCCCAGGGGATCAGTGCCATGAGGATGAAGTTCATGGCGCCGAAGTGGGCCCACAGGTCCCTGGTCATGACGAGGAGCCCGAAGCTGATCACCATGGTCATGACCTGGGTGATCGTGTAGGGCCCTCCCGGGAGCCGGCCGGCTCCCGGGAGCTTGCCGATGACCAGCGGGTGCTTACGGGCTCGCGTGTACGAGTGCCCGATCAGCTCCTCCTCCGAGGCGCTCACGAGACCCGCCAGCCCTCACCGGCCAGAGCGGGGGCGTCGCCGGTGACGTGGGCGACGGACACCGACGCCGCGGTGTCGTCGATCTCGGAGCCGACCTTGGTCTTGAGGACGTTGAGGTTGCTGATGCCCCAGAGCACGAGGGCTGCCAGGACGAAGGCGACGAGGGTGCCGACGAAGGACCGCGTCTTCCACCAGGCCATCAGCACGGCGATGATCGCCATGAGGGTAGCCACGGTGAGGACCAGCGTGCGGACCTGGCCCGTCTTGGTGTTGGCCCAGTCCAGGACGTCGCCGGCGAGGACGACGTGGTCGGGGTTGGCTGCTGCCAGGGTACGCATGAACGATTCCTCTTTCTCAGGAGTTCGACGGCGACGGCGAGTCAGATGCCGTGGCTGCGTCGGGGCTTGGGGTGGTGGTGTGCGGCGCCGCCGAGGGCGGGCTGCTCGCGCGGATGGCCGGGGCGTCGTCGACGGACGCGACCTCCCAGCGGCCGGCGCGGGACTTGAGGGTGAGCGCGTAGCTCAGCGAGACCGGGCTGCCGGCCTGGTCCGTGGCATCGACCTGGACCAGCTGGTGCAGCACCGTGCCGTCGGCCGGCACCTTCTGCTGGCCCGAACCGGACGAGTCGTCCTGGACGCCAGTCACCTTCACCGCGGCGTACGGCGCAGGGCTGATCGGCTGAAGCCGCGTGCCAGGCGAGGTGTAGCGGTCGAGCTCGGTCGTACCGGTCAGGTAGGCGGCCAGGAACCCGCGGGCGGTCTCAACCGACGGGTCCGCGCTGCTCGACCCGCGGTCGGTCTCGTACGCCAGGCCGCCCGGCTTGAGCGCGGCCGGTGCGGCCACCTGCGCCGGCAGCGACGTCGCCGCGTAGCCGGCGGTGGCGCCCTGCTCGGTGCCGCCCGCGCCGGCCGGGCCGGTCGCCTGGATGCCGACGCGGAAGTACTGGACGCCCAGCCGCGTGGACTTGCCCTTGTCGTCGTGGGCGGTGACGTCGGCGGCGACGGTGACGGACCAGTAGCCGGGCTGGACCTCGCGGGAGGCGATCACGGTGGACTGCGTGGCCGTGCGGGTCCCGGGCTTGACCGTGAGCGCGACGGAGCCGGAGTAGTACGGCGCCAGGTCCCGCTCGGTGCCCTGGCCGGCCTGCAGATAGGCAGAGACGAACAGCTCGGCGAAGCCGGCCGGCCCGACCGGCGACGCCGGCGTCGCCGCGGCGGCCGGCTTGGCCGCGCCCTGGGCGGGAGCGGACGAGGAGAGGAACGCGAGCGCACCGAGGACCGGGCCGGAGACCACGAGCGCCCAGACACCGGCACGGACCAGCCGGGAAAGGCCGGCCATCTGGGCCGTGCTCGTCGTCCACCCGGTCTCATCAGGCTCGTCCGTCGGCGTCTCCCGGGGCTCGTCGACCTCCTCGCCCCAGGCCTCCGCCTCGACGAGCTGCTTCTTGGCCGCCTTGCGCGGCCGGCGCTGCCGCTTCACGACGCCGTCCGCAGGGCCTGGACGGTCAGGACCGTCGAGATGCGCTCCTTGAGCTGGTCCGGCGTGCGCTGCAGCAGCACGTCCCACGACGCCAGAGAGGCCTCCGACTCCTTGTCGAGGAAGGCGCGCATCTGCTCATGCAGGTCACGGTCCATCGGCCGGCTCACCAGAGCGGCAGCGATCTTGGTCAGCTCGCGCGAAGCACGGGCCACACGGGCCTCGTCGGCGTCGAGCAGCTGTCGGCCGGTGCCGGCCGGGGACATCCTGGTCACGTCGGTTCTCCCGGAGTCGAGAAGGGGCGGGGACGGGGGTGTTCAGGTGGGGCGGGACCGATCTGGCGGCCCTCTCGCCTGCTACAGGTGTCGAGAAAGCGCGCGGTGTGACAGTCGGGCCGAGGTTTTTTCAAGCAACTTCTGCGGCGCCCGATCCGAGGGGCGCCAGCGCCCTCAGGCCGCGGCGCGGTACTGCGCGAGGTCCGACTTCGCGCGCAGCGTGCGCACGGCACGGCTGGCGTGCTGCCGCAGCAGGTCTCCCTCGTGGCCCATCGACCGGGTGGTCATGTGGCGCTGGTCGGGGCGCTGCGAGGTGGACAGGTAGTACCGGGCGATGCGCTGGGCTTCGAGCTCCTTCAGCGCTCCGACCTCCACCGCCCACAGCAGCAGGTCGAGGACCTCCGTCCGCGTCTCGTGACGCGACAGGGCCGGCTCGTCGACGTCGACAAGCTCCATCTGCGCGGCCCGCACCAGCAGGTCGGCGAGCTCGACCGTGTGGTGCGGGGTGTCGGGGTCCTCGCTGGCGACGACGTGCGCGTACCGGGTGTGGGACTCGGCTTCGGCCAAGGGAGCGACGCTGGCGGCGAACTCCTGGACGTCCTCCACGTCGTCGAGGCAGGCGGCCAGGGTGCGGCGGGTCAGCTGCAGGGTGTCGAGCGCGAGGTTGTTGAAGATCCGCCGCGGCCGCCGGTCGAGCGGGTAGGTGCGGACGACCTCGAAGGCGGCACCGAGCACCGTCGCGCAGACGTCGTCCCACGGAAGGCCGTAGGACCTCCGCTGCGTCTTCGCCATCAAGACCGCCTTGGGCAGCAGGACCCGCACCGCCACCCGCCACGCGAGGTGGGCGTCGAAGCCGGTCCCGCCAGCCCGCTCGACCAGCAGGTGCATCACGCGGTCGTGGCCGTCCAGGTCACCGCGGCGGTGGAACGCGGAGATCTTGTCGACCACGTCCTGGGGACCGGCCGCTCCGGCGAGGTCCGGGTGTTCCCCGGCCCATGCGGCGACGCCATCCGCCGCTCGGAGGTCGCGGCAGAGCGCGGCCCAGTCGCGGTTCATCACGGTGAGCGTGTCGTAGCGGGGCGTGGACTCGGAGAAGTTGAGTGCCGGGGTGTGCTGGGTGGTGGCCACGTCCGTGTCCGTCCTTTCGCGCCATCTGGTCTCGATGGCGCTCACACTCCCGACGGCCCCCTTGACCGCCGTCTGACCGCGATTGCGACCTGACGAGGTCAAGGGGAAACCGGCCTTGCCCACCTGGGTGGCCCAGCTGGGCAAGGGGCCCGTGGTCAAGGGGTGGGTGGAGTGGTCAAGGGGGATGGACGGCCGCGCAGTGGGGTGGATGGGCGCGCCCCACTTCCACCGAGGGCGGGAGTGGAGACCACTGGCAGTGGATGGACTGCGCCGCACCGGCTCGGCTCCATCCACTGGATTGGATGGAGCACACCGAGTGGATGGACATGCCCCGCCGCGGGGCGCTCCTGTCCACCCGCACTCTGGCCGCCCGGTGGGTCACCGTCTCCACCCATCCGCCCATCGCGATGGACGCCACCGCGTACTCGGCCTGATGCCCGCGGGCTGCCATCGCCTCCGCACGGCGCCCTGTACGACTCCGACGCGCGCTCGGGAGAGGACCCTTGTCCGGCCGCGCCGCCCATCCGCCGACCAGACAGCGCCTCTCAGGTCCGGCTGCCGCTGGCGTCGGTGCAGCGCCTCAGCTCACCGGGTGATGCAGGGTGAGCAGCCGCTGGGTTTCCCCTTGACCCGGGCCGAGGTCAAGGGGAAACAGCAGGTGCCCCGGCACATGGTCAAGGGGGGGAGGTGAGGCCGGTCAAGGGGGGAGCAGCTCGTGCGGTGAACCTGGTCAAGGGGTAGATCGGAGAGAAGGGGGCATCGCCCGAAGGTGTTCGCCGGCGGACACCCCGGGGTGGGTGACACGCTCCGCTCCACCACGACCGGTCCGTGCCTCGGGCTGACGGCGTCTTCCGTCTATCGCCCGTCCTTCATCGGTGGGTTGAGAGTGGGTGCCACCGGTGTAGTGCATCGGGGCATCGAGTGGAGTCCACCGTCTGGGTGGACCATGGCCGATCCATCGGGTGTTGCCCATCGAGTGGAGTGGGCCGGTGGGCGCCACTCGGTGGCGGAGGCCGGGCTCTACTCCACTGAGTGGGCTCCACCGTGTACGCGGTGGAGCCGGATGGAGCCCACTCAGTGCGCGGCGCTGGCGATGGATGGTGGGCTTCGCGAGTGGGCCGGGGTGGAGGAGGCCGTCGCACTGGCCCCGGTGGCGTCCACTCATCGGGTGGCCGCCACCCCCGGCCCCACTCCGCGCCGGCGTTGTCCGATGCCGCAGCGCTGGACGATGCACAGTGAGGTTTCCCCTTGACCCGGACTGCGTGTCAAGGAGGAACCCGGGCGCCCGGGGAGGCCGGTCAAGGGGGTCTCGGGCCCGGGTCCGGTTCATGGGCGTTGACCACGCCTGCGCCCCGTTGTCCGGGAACGGCCGCTGAAGCAGCGGCGCGGTTGGTGGCCGAGCTCTGCCCCATCGGCGCGCAGCGGAGCGCGCTCCAGTGGAGTTGATCCGGCCCCACCCGGCAGTGGCGAGCCTCGACGGGTGGAGTGGGCGGCTCATGATGCGGCCCACTCCATCCGGCGGGTCCGGCACCGGACACAGAGGCCGACGGAGCCGAGCGCCGGACGGGTGCATCCACTGCCGTCCCACCCCGCGCACACCTCGGGGTGTTCCGACGGGGTTGGACCGCCGGCACGTCCACCCTCGTGCTCCTCTCGGCACGGCTTGCACCGGGGGGCGGCTGAGGCGGCGGGGTTCAGCACCAGGACGGCGCAGCCGCACTCAGGGCACCGGCCCCGCGGAGCTGCAGGAGTCGACCGCGGGACCGGAACCCGAGCGGGGGTGGGGCGGACGATGGCGAGAGTGGAGGCGTCGGACCGCGCGGTGCCCTGGCGCCGGTCGCGGACGATCTCCTCGCACACTGAGCACCGGCGGCCGCTGCTCCACAGGACGCCGGCCTCGCAGTCGAAGATGCCGCAGCCCCAATGGGGCAGGCCGACGCCGAGGATCCACCGGCCGGGGTCGCGGATCTCGTTGGTGAAGGTGCGGCAGACCCGCGTCTCCAGGCGCTGCCGAAGCCGGGCGTCATCGATGCCGGAACGCAGCTGGCTGCCGACTTCCCGGGCAATGCGCCGCTGCATGTAGACGCTGGTCTGCCGATAGAGCCGGTGCACCGGCTCGAGGACGGCGTGCACCCGGGCGCTGATGGTCAGCCCGGGCCCGCCGTAGGCGCCTGCGCGGTTGGTCAAGGGGGTACCCGAGGGCTCGGTCAAGGGGGTGGTCAAGGGGGTCTGGTGGTCATCCGCGCGCAGCGCGAGCCCACCTTCGCCGGTGCCGTGCTGCGGCTGCGCACCGCGGTTTTCCACACCTTCACCTACCTGTACCTCGCCTACGGCGGGTGAGAAGAGGGCGCGCTCGTCATCAGGTCGGTCAGTCCTAGGTTCTTCCATAGTCGCGAGTGATCCCGCACCAGCCGACGAACCCGATCCCTCACCAGGACCAGAGGTGGAGGACGTCGCGACGCCCGTGGAAGACGGCTGTCCACAGGCCGCGTCCTGAGCGGCGGCCGGGATGTCGTGAGCGACGAAGTGGTGGCGGCCGCGCACTCCCGCACGCCGCTCCACGGTGATCCACCGCGTCGCCTCCAGCTCGTCGACGATCTCGCCGGCGGCCGCGGTGGTGAGCGGCTGACCGGCCCGCTGGCCGCTGTGGTGGTGCAGCGCCCCTGCGATCTCCGACTCGGTGAGCGGGATCTTCTGGGCCTGGGCATAGGCGATGAGCGCGTACGCGCGCAGCTGGCGCGGGGTGAGGTCCTCGGAGGCGGCCACCGGGATCCATACGAACCGCTCCGTCGCGGACAGCGGCCGTGTACGGCGCACCGCCGAAGTGCCGTTCCCGCCGGGCAGGGAACGCCGGGTCGAGGACAGCTCGACGACGCCGTCGGGTCCGGGGCGCATCAGCTGCGTCATCCCGCGCTCGACGGAGGACTTCGATAGGCCGAGGTACTCCGCGATGGTCACGGTCGCCGCCGTGCACCCTTCCGGACGCGACGCCAGCGCGGCGATCTTCACGTAGACGGTCACCGCGACGTCGGCGTAGTGCGGGTTGGCGACGAGGCGCAGGGGCACCTTCACCCGCTGGCGGCGCTGCGGGCGCGCCTGAGCGCCCGCCGGCGGCGGGCTACTGGGAACTGCTGCTGTGCGGGGCACGCTTCTCCTGGCGCACCGGTGCCGCGGGGCGGCGAGTCGGGTGCGCTGGGTCTCGACGGCGTCCGGCAAGGACGCGCGGTCTGGGGTCTGGCCAGAGGCACTCGGGCGGAAGCTGAAGGAACGGGTCCTTCAGCTGCTACGGGTGTTGAAAAAGCCGACGGTGTGACAGTCCGGCCGAGAAAATCCCTGGCGAGCCTGTGACCTGCGGGTCAAGGGGATGTCCGGGGCGGCGGCAGACCCCCTTGACCAGCCCCCTGGCCGGGGCCGTGAAGGCCCGTCGGGCAGGCGTGGGAAGCGAGGTGGTCAAGGGGTGCTGGCTGCAGCGGGTCAAGGGCCGACCACCGGGCCGCGCTGCGCTCCGGCCGGTCCCGGCGGGAGCGCCGGTCGCGAGAGCGGGTACGCAGCGTGGCGCTGAGGTCACGGACGGGCGAAAAACAGCCGTGATCGGCGTGCTTCGGTGGCGTCCGAGCTGACAAAGGGCATGCGTGTACTGCAAGATGGACCCCGTTCTCCCGGGTCGCCCCGGGAAACGACAAACCCCCTCGGGGGGATTGCTGCTGGAGGGCAGTGATTGCCGGACCATTCGGTCTGGCCCTCGCTCAAGCTGGGCCGCTAACCCAGGACTGAGCGGTGACGGTCGGCAGAGGAGCTGCTAACTCCGAAGCCGGCGGAGAGGGGCGAGGAGCAGCCTTTGCTAGAGGCGCCCGCCCGGAAGACCTACGACATCCTCAACTCCCCCTTCCAGGGGGCTTTCGCGTTTCTGGGCCCGGACACGCCGGGCAGCGCCCACGGCAGCTCCGCGCCCGGCACGGTGGATCCGCTCGGGGCCTGTGCGGTGCTGGTCATGGGAGAACCGCCTTCTCGGTTCGCCGGGCTCGGCGCCGTGCGCCGGGGGCCCGAGGGGAGGCGTATTGGATCAAGCGGAAATCACCCTATCCCCTGACGCCCGTCGTGCACACGCACTCGGCGCGTTGTCCACTCGACGTCGAAAAGTGCCGCCAAAAGGGGCAGTTGACGCGCGATGGTGCTAACTGGCGCTTCCCATGCGGATAGTCACGCGATCGGCCCGTACTACCGTCAAAAGGTATGAAGTTGGGCGCTCGTCTGTAAATCCGATTCTTCGAATCTCGAACACCGTGGTGCCGACCTTGCACTTGAGGAGCGAGCACTCCTCGGTGGTGGCCGGCCTCGCGCCCCAGCTGCTGGTGTGGCTGTCCTCGCGTCGCAGCGGGCCAACCGTGAACGGCGCGACGGTTGCGGCTTCGGCCGCGGTCACCGCGAGCGCGTCCGGGGTGAAGAGGGTCTGCAGCGCCCACGGAGAGCCGGCCTGCAGCAGCACCGTCTGCCGGACGGACAGTGCGGCGTCCGGCGCGACGTCCAGGGCCTCGACCGCTGCGGCATCGGTGCCAGGATCCCCGTGCCTCATGTCGTTGTGGCCGCTGTTGCCGGAATCTGCGGGCCGGACCAGCCCGTCCTCCTGTAGCCGGGCCTCCATGGCCGAGGCCGGCTGCAGTACCCGGCTGCGGCGGCGCGGGGCTGTCTCGACCAGGCCCTCCTCCTCGAGGAGTCGTAGGGCCTGGGCCACGGTGTTCGGTGCGACGCCGAGCTTCTCACCCAACTCGCGCTGACCGGGGAGCTTCTCGCCCGGGGCCAGTCTGCCGCTCAGGATGTCGGCGCGCAGTGCGGCCGCGACCTGCTCGTGCGGGTGATGGGACGTCATGGGCATGGGCACATCTTGCCGCACCCGCCAGAGCTCACGGCTCATCCGCTGGACCTTCTTCCTTGACGTGATCGCCAACAGCATGCATCATCTGACGCAACTGCATTAAGGCAGTTAAGGCAGATGGCGCGTTGGAAAGCAAGCGACCCCCGGGGCTGGTCCCCCCGGAGGCCGCGAACGCGCCTCACCACCCACCAGAGCGTCACAGGAGATGAGATCGCGTGAACACCATGATGGCAGCCCACCCGCCGACGCCGGCCCGCCCCCGCGTGACTACCGAGGACGGCGTCGCCGCGTACATCGCCGAGACCGTGCCGGTCGATTCCCTCGTCGCCGGCGGATACCTGGCTGGCCACGACGGCCGCCTCATCGCACAGCAGCTGCGGGCCCCGCAGCTGCGCCGGGCCATGGCCCACTCGGTGTGCCACACCGTCCAGCCGGACGTCGACAACTTCTACCAGGAGGACGGCGAGCCGGACACCGACTGGCAGCAGCGCCGCACCCGCACGGTCCGCGACCACTGCACCGTCTGCCCGGTACGCGCCGCGTGCGCCGAACTCGCGCTCCGCGACGAGGACACCGTCGGGGTCCGCGGAGGCCTCGCCCCGGAGAAGCTCAACCGCCGGCTGGCGGCCGAGACCACCCGGCTCGAGCGCGCCCGCGCCGCCGACGAGCAGGCCGGCGAGCAGCAGCGCGCCCGCATCGCCGCGGGGGCGGAGCTGCAGCGGCTCGCCGGCCAGTACCTCGGCACCTCCGGGAAGCCCGAGAAGCGCCTGGAGAACATCGAGAACATCCGTGCGGCCGCCCGTCACCGCGACGAGCTCGTCGCGGCCCACCGCCTCTCCGCCGGCTGGACGGCCGCCGCATGAACCCCGCCGGCGACACCGACGCCCTCAACCGCGCCCTGGTCAGCGCCCTCGCCCGTCGCGACGACGTCCTCTTACTCCCCGTCCTCGTACCGGCCGGCACCGACGTACCGCCCGTCAACCCGCTCACCGTGCTGCTCCTGGCCCTGCTCGGCCAGGCCAGGGCCGAGCGCGACGCCTTCAGGGACTGGATCACCCAGGACCCGACCCCGCCGCCCAGCGACGACCAGCTGCGCGCCCGGGCCGCCGAAGCGGCCAGCAACCTCGCCCGGAGGGACTCCCCGTGACACCCGACCTCGCCCCCCACGGCGCGGCCCTTGCCGAACTCCTCGGCAGCTGGCAGTTCATCCTCGGGGCGCTCGTCCTCACCCTCGGCCCGGCGATCGCCTTGCGCCGGCGCCGCATTGCCACGGCCGCGCTCACCGACGGCGAGCGCGCCGAGGCCGCCGCCCGCCGCGGGCGCCGGGTCGAGGACCTCCTCACCGTCGTCATCGCCGCCGCCGCGGCCGCCCTGTCGGCCACCGGTCTGCGCCGGGTCGGCCACCACCAGATGGGCCTGGACGCCCCGTTCGACCTCCTGCCCTTCGTCGCACTCGACGTCGCGGCGATGGTCTGCGGCCGCCGAGCCCGCCGCCGCGCCCGCGACGGCGACGGATCGGGTCTGTCCGGCGCGCTCTTCTGGATCCTCGCCGGCATCAGCTCGGTCTTCTCCGCGTCCGAAGCCGACTCCCTCCTCGGCGGCGCCGTCCGCGCCGTGTGGCCGGTCCTGGCCGCCGTGCTCTGGGAGATCGGCTCGCTCGAGGAGCGCCGCGCCGCCCGCAACAAGGGGGGACGCCCCGACCGCCGCATCGCGCTGGTGCGCCTGCTCCACCCCGTCGAGGCGTTCCGCGTCGCGCTGCTGCTCGCCGCCCGCCAGGACCTGGCCCAGGAGGAAGCCACCGCCGAGGTCCGCATCTCCCGGGCCGCCTACCGCTGGTACCGGCTGCGCCGCGCCCAGGACGCGGTCAAGCGGGCCGGCGGGATGACCCGCTGGGCATACCGCCTCGCCGAGATGCATGCCGACGGCCGCGCCCAGGATGCCAGCGAACGAGCGGGATGCTCCGACCCCGCCATCCTGAAGCGCGTCGTCGCCCGGCTGCAGCTGCGCGTACGCCAGTCCGACATCGCCGGGATGAACCTGCGTAATCCCGTCGCGTTCGAGGGCATCCTCAACACCCTGATCGGCACCATCCCGGCCATCCCATCCCAGACGGCCGACCCCCATGCCGCCGCCTCATCCCACTCCGGCGACGAGGAAGACCAGCAGGTCAAGACCGGGATGGGCGAGGGAGACGAGCCCGGGGAGAACACCGGCGACGAGGACACCGCCTCGCCGGACCCGGACGTCGACGCCGGGCAGGATGACGACGCGGCCGCAGGGCGGAAGACCGACGAGGAAGTCATGGCCGCCTTCGTCGAGACCGTCCCGCGCAAGGATGACGGCACGTTCGCCTGGGGCATCAACAAGATCTCCGCCGCTCTCGGCATCGGGAACGGCCGGGCCAAGAAGTTCCTGGACACCCAGGCCGAATGGCTGCCCAAGGCGCTGGCCGCCCATCCCATGTCGCACGGCGCCGACGGCGAAGAGCCCGACCACTTCGAACAGGCCCTCGCCCTCGCGAACGAGCCGCCGCAGCCGGCCGTCGGCCCTCAAGACCCCCAGCCCGCCCCGGCGCCGGCCGGCCAGCAGCCGCTCGAAGAGCTCCTTCGCCTCGACCCGACCGTGGGCGACCACTTCGAGGAGCACGACAGCGGCCTCCTCGTTCCCGCCGTCGGCAGCCGACCCTGACGCCCCGCTCCGCAGGGCGCCCCCGAAGGGCTGCCCGCGAGCACGACCGTGAGGACCACACATGTCCGCCACCACCTTCGACCAGCACGTCAACGAGGCCCTCGCCCTCATCGCCCCGGCCCGCCGACCGGTGACCGCCACCCGGCCGGCCCGATCCGCCTGCGCCCTTCAGCACGGCCGGACCCGCCTCGCCCTCGTGCGGCACCCCGCCTCGCACGAGGGGAGCGAGCAGTGAGCACGACCCCTTCCACCCGCGGCCGGATCAACCAGACACACACCGACACGCCCGAGAACCAACCGCCCCAGACCCCGGACACGGGCAACGGCATGCAGGACGACGAGACGCGGCTGCGCCGCCTCCTGTCCCGCATCGGCGTCCGACCGCTCGGCCACGCCGAGCAGCCAGTCGAGGACGAGCCCGAGCCGGGTTCGGACCGCCCCGACCAGGACCTGGAGTCCGCCGGTGCCACCCGACGGATCTCGATGTCGCCCGGCGGACGGCTGCCCGTTCCCGGCCAGACCATCGACCTCGCGGACCTCCCCGAGCAGCAGGACCCGGCCGACGAGCCGAGGCCCGCCGAAGACCAGGACGCCACGGCTGACCCGGCCGGGCCCCCGAAGGCACAGCCTCCGGAAGGGCCGGCGAAGAGCGCGTGGCCGCCTCGTGTCTCCTCGCGCCGGCGCAAGGACGACGACCAGGCCGAGGGGACGGACGCCGCGGACGCGGACGAAGACCTCGCGGGTCCGGAGGGCGAGGGGCCCGACTGGTTCCGCGTACGGAAGACCGCCGATCCGCAGGCACCGGATCCGGACCCCTACGAGGTGCACAACCACTACTACGGCACCGGCCAGGAGCCGTCGGCCCCCGCAGGGGAGGGGACCGGCCCGGCCGGCCCGGGCCGCAACCGCAGCTCCCTCACAGCCTGGTGGGCGTCGCTCACGCCGCTGCAGCGGTTCATCCTCCACAACGGAGCCGCGGCAACCGCCGGCGCCTGGAGCTGGGGCGTCTTCACGGCCCAGTGGAACACCGGCCTGCCTCAGTGGACGCTCGCCGTCATGCACGACGCTGCGGCCAGCAGCAACGAGCCGTCCACCCCGTTCATCGTCGGCGGCGGCGTGATCCTGCTCGCCGCTGTCGTCGGCGGCGGCATCTCCGCCTTCGTGGAGAGGTGGCTGTACCGGCTGCCCTCGTTCTGCGCCGCGGTCCGCTTCCTCACCCACATCCCGGTCGCCTCCGCCGGCATCGCCGTCCTGCTGTTCTCCGCCCCCACCTTCTAAGGACACCCGTGACCACCCTGCTCGCCGCCGGGGCCGGAACCAGCGCCCTCGGCCCGATGTCCGCCACAGCCGTCAGCGTCATCCTGATCGTCACGCTCATCTACGGCATCTGGGGCAAGGGGAAGAAGAAGCTGGCCCGAGGCCCGGCCCAGGCCATCGGCTTCTTCGCCGAGCTCGCCTTCCTGCGCGCCGGCTCCTGGCCCCACGACCTCGGCACCGCCGTCCAGGACATCCCGCGCCAGATCGCCGAGAACCCCGACCTGGGATCCATCGGCATGACTGCCGTCGTGATCATCCTGCTCGTGCTGTCCGCCTTCGCCCCCATCGTGCCGTTCACCGGCGCCCTGTGGGGAATGCTCACCGCGGCCGCCATGTCCGCAGCACAGGGCTCCATCTGGCGGGCGGTCATCGCCGTCGCCACCGCCGGGCTGTCCCTGGTGGGGGCATGAGCGGGAAGCCGGACACGACGAACACCGCCAAGCAGGGCCGGCGGAAGATCAGGCTGGAGCACATCCCGTTCGTGCGCGAGGTGCCCGTGGTGGCCAGCGCCACCATGGTCGCCCTGCGCTACGTGGGAGCCTGGCTGCGCGCCGGCGACCAGGAGAGCGGGGGGTTCCTCGTCCGCCTCAGTGCTCTCGGCACCGCCGGCTACATCGCCCTCTACTTCACTCAGAAGCACCCCGGCCTCTGGTACGCCTACGGCGCAACCGGACTCGTCATCGTCACGACCGTCGCCGTCCGTACCGGACTGTCGGTCGGCCGCACGGTGAAGGACCTGGAAGACGCGCACACCACTGCCGAGGAGGAAGCGCCTCAAGGGACCGACACCCTAAACGATCATGAAACGGCGGGGGAGTGGGACCCCGAAGCGACGCAGGCCCAAGCCACTTCGGCCGACGCCGACGCCGCCTTCGCAGCGTTCGTCGAGCACAGCGTCGCCTTCGCCGTCCGCCAGGGCCGCAA
This sequence comes from Streptomyces sp. NPDC020489, assembly GCF_044386545.1. NCBI lineage: Bacteria > Bacillati > Actinomycetota > Actinomycetes > Kitasatosporales > Streptomycetaceae > Streptomyces > Streptomyces sp. NPDC020489. The sequence continues at coordinate 7,901 of NZ_JBIRUZ010000016.1, read as the reverse complement.
GGGCGTCCACACCGACACTCTCCTCGAACGGATCCACCGGGAGAGGATGCTGGCCGACTGGACGGAACCCATGATCAGACAGAAGTGCAAAGCCCTCGACATCCCCGTCCGAACCCAGATGGGCATCCAGGGGAGGAACTACTTCGGCGTGCACATCGCCGACCTCGAGCAGGCCCTCGGCAGGGCCCTACGGATCCCCGCCCAGCTGGTCCCCGACCTCACCCCGAACGCCCCCGCCGCACCCCCTGCCGAGCCCCCCGCTCCACCCCCCGAAGTCGCCTTCCTCGAGGCCCCTGCGGACAGTGCCTGAACCATCCGCCCGGGAGCTCTCCCCGGCCGCCGGCCAGAGGGAGCTCCCGGGCGCCCGAAACCCCTCTCGGCCGGCCATCACTCCCCTCCCCCGCGGAGGCGCCACCAGCCATCTATTGGCGACATCTACGACCGTCTGACCTGCGCATCTATCCCAACGCTAGAAGCATCTACCGCCCCCATCTACCGTTCCCTATCGGCTTGTTCCCATCCCGTAGGGCGCGGCACCCCGGTACCGTCGAACCACATCCGACAGGACCGGCGGAAGAGGAGCCCGCAGTGGCATGGCGGTACGAGTGCGGCCCATGCGGGATCACGACCGGGTGGCTGCCGAAGGATCAGGCAGCCGCCAAGCGGGATGAGCACAGGGACACCGTCCACCCCGGCATGATGCCGACGGCTGAGGTGTTCGAGTCCAACGCCAAGTCGATCGCTAAGGATCCGGCCGCCCTGCGCATGTGGGCGGTCATCGCCGGCATCTGCCTGCTCGCCTGGATCATCCAGTCCATTAGCTGACGCGCAAGCACTCACACAGCGCTCAGACGCGCCCAACGCCGGGGCTGCCCAACGCCTCATGACGAGGAGACGGATCGACACCTCAACTATGCGTTGCGTATTGAGAATTCAGTGTGTACTGTGATCTTCGCGGAGAAAGTTCCGCCTCTGTGTCACACGCCGCTCGCGCACAACACCTGTAGCAGACGAGCGCACCCACACACCTCCTGGAGCCCAACGTGCCCACGCCCCGCACCCTGACGCTCGGCACCGCCCTAACGGCCGCCGCGCTCCTCGCCCTCACCGGCTGCACCAACGAGCCCATCAAGCACGGCGAGGTCATCGACAAGCGTGGCTACGCCGGTCGCTGGATCACCGACTACGAGGACGTGTACCGCCAGGACTGCTCGACCATCCGCACCAGCTCGTTCACCACTACCACCTTCGCGGGCCGCAGCGGCGGCTCCAGCGGCAGCAAGTCCAGCAGCGGCAAGTCCAGCTCGTCGGGCAACACCGGCAAGAAGAACAACGACACCACCCCCGACGGCTCCGGCGGCTCGTCCGGCGGTACGCAGCCCGGCAAGTCGCTCACCAACGGAGGCACCTCCGGCACCACCCAGCCCGGCTCCTCCGGCTCGACCACAGGCGGCAGCAGCCAGCCCACCAAGCAGTGCCATCGGCAATACGTCGGCCGGAAGCAGACCGGTCAGCACTGGCAGCCGGGCAAGTGGGAGCTCCAGCTCCGCGACGGCGACCGAACCGGCTGGATCACGGTCTCCGCGACCACCTACAACGACACCGATCTCCACGACCACATCTGACCGACCCCGGAGACCCACGAGGAAGATCCGTCATGCCCGACGCACCCAAGTACACGCCCTACAGCATCTACATGCTGGAGCCACACGCTGATCATGCGACCGCCGAGAACGGCCACATCCCGATCGAAGCCATTGCCGAACGCGTCTACGGCAAGCCGTATAGCTCGCTACGCGGATGCCAGCGGGACGACGAGCACATCGGTAATGACAGCGTGAAGCTGTACGAACTCACCTCCGACGACGACTACCTGGAAGCACTCGGAGACCTCGACGACGCCGAGCTGTACCTGGGCTGGGACTCCCGTACCGGCGAGAGCGTCGTCAAGACCGGCATGACTGAGCTGGATTACTGGCTGAGCATCCGCGTCGCTGACGAGAACACGCCAGCCACTGTCGAGGCGAACCCGCCGGAAACGCAAGACCTTGAGAACGCCGTGTTCGAGGACCGATTCTTCGCCGATCGCGCTTTCTCTCCCTCGCTGAAATTGGTCCTGGCCGATCTCATCCGGCGCGGCGAGATCCCGCGCGGTGACTACCTGTTCCGGCACTGGTGGTGATCGAAACGGAACGAGGACCGACGCCACGGAGCCCCGGCGAGTCACGACTGGCCCTCCTCCCTGGCGATCCGCTGCCACGCGACCAGTTACCCACCCCCAGCACACCCGTCCCGACTACCTCCGATGCGGGGCCACCACCCGGTGGCCCCGCATCATCCAGTGGGAGACACCAGATGCACCCCTTCGTTCTCGGAAAAGTCCTCCGAGCCGCCGTCACCCTGCTCGCTCGCCCTCAGCCGGCGCCTGACCAGGCGACCGCACAGCACCTGGTGCGCCACAGCCTCGGCGTGGCCCACCTCCCAGCACGACCCCCTGCACTGCCGCGGCTACGTACAAGGACGACGCCGCGAGCGCCTCCGCGACATCGCACACGACGCCCAGTCCCGAAACCGAACCCCTGGGGCCACGCGCACCTCCTCGACGAAGAACGGTGCTAGCCGCAGCCCAGGCTCCGTCCCCGCCAACCCGGAGCCCCATACAGCCACTTCACCCAGCCCACCAGATGAGGACCGATGGCCCGCTGCCCCGCCACACTCCCGACGGATCACACCACCTGCGCCGGCCCCGTCGCCGTGACCGTGCTCGACGCGGACAACGCTGGCGCCGATGGATGCGAACATCACGCCGCACGCCTCCTCGCCGTCCTCGACCGCGGCCGCGTCTTCGCGCTGCCCCACGCCCCCGCCGGAGCGGCGCACCGCGTCTTCAAGGCTGCAGCTCCGCAGGGCGACAGCCTTCACCGCCTAGCCGACGCCATCGTGACCTCGCCTGCAACGACCCGATGAAGCCCGGGCCGACCAGGCCCCGCTAACCCGCCACCAGTCACCTGAAGGGAACCCTCGTGCCCGTCGGCCACCACCCCGAACACACCGTAAAGGCGTACCACGATGAACGCCCGTCCATCACCCGGCTCATCCTCGAAGCGCGTTGGGCCCACTATCGCCTCACCGACGCTCTCGAATACGACCCCGACAGCGACGCCGTCCCCGCCCTGCGCCGCTTCAACCTCCTGCACGCCGGCGCACTCGTCGACGTCCTCGCCCTGCGCACCCGAGACCCCGACCTCTACGAAGCCGCCCGCGACCACGGCGCCCTCCTCCGCGAGGTCGACGGCCTGGCCCTCGACGACCACCCCCACAACGGTCTCGACCACCTGCGAGCCCAGTACGCCCGACTCCACCAGCACACCCACGGCGACTCATGCCTAGCCCCCCAAGCCACTGACGACTCTCTGCCACCCAAGCGCCCCTTCCTCCGACCCGGCCCCCGGCTGGTTCGCCAAATGCTCGACACCTACGCCTGGGCCAACCTCGGCCTCACCTCCCGCTTCCCCGCCGTCGACGTGGCCAGCGAACAACGGCGACACCTCATGACCCGCGGACTCCTACTCGACTGGGCCGCCACCGCGGCACCGGCCGACAGCGCCGCAGCGGTGGCCGCGGCCACCGCCGGCCACGCCCTGCGGGCCCTCGACCGCCGGCCAGCCCTGAACGATCTGCGCGCCCGCGCCTACCTCCTGGACGCCTTCCGCGACTTCGACGACCAGCACGAAGACGAGGACCCGCACCCCCACGACTGTGCAGGGCGCTGCGACGGCACCGGCGAAGTCCTCACCGTGCTCACCTGGGAGCACCACGGCGACGACAACTACACCGCCGTCCACCAGGAGCCGATTCTCTGCTTCGGCGCCCCCACCGCCCACGCCCCGGACTGCGCCACCTGCGGCGGACACGGCTTCACCTACACGACCGGCTACCGCGAGCTCTGCCTCGAAGGGCGCATCTGCGACGGCGAGCCCATCGCGGCCACCGTGACGTCGCAGGGAGCATGACCCCGCCGCGTCCCAGGCAGCCAGAACAGCCAGCGTCGAGCGGCACGCCCCACATGCGCAGGCGCCGGCCGTCCCAGGGCCGGTCCCTTGGACTGTGATTTCTCTCCCCCGACCTGATGGGGAGAGAAGTCTCTCCCCCCAGCGCGGCAACTGAGAAATCTCCCCCCTGACCTGAAAGGAGGGAGATTTCTCCTCCCCTTCCCAGGGAGCCCAACTGCAGGGGGGGTGATTTCTCTCCCCTCCGTGAATGCCGGAGGGGAGAGAAATCACCCCCCGCGAAAGACGGGACTTGGCCACGCAGACCACCGCCAGAAGCCAGCTTGCCTTACAACTTGCCCCACAACATGCCCTACAACTTGCTCTACAGCTTGCCTTTCAACTTGCCCTACAACTTGCCCCCAGGCTGCGCCCTCGACACGGAAACCTGCACTTCAGGGCGACGGTCAAGGGGGTTGGAGTGCGCCGACTACTTCTCTACGAGACCCCCAAGGGCACTGAGGACATCAGCGAAGAGCCACAGGCGAACGACAGGAAGGAGGAAGCCGGCGGGGAGTGAGGAGGAAGGGAGACGGAAGGGGAGAGCAGCAGGACGGGAGGAGCGAGGGAGAGAGGAGCAGCGAACAGAGAGAACAGGCGGACCGGCAACGGCAAGCAAGACGAAGAGGCCGAGGAGCACAAGAGCCGAAGAGACAGAGGAGCAGCCGAAGCACACAACGACAGACGAGACACAGACAGACCACGAAGCACGGAGCCAGACAGGGAGAACGGAAGCGGGAAAGCCAGGGACCGTCAGCACGAGGCAGAACCGAGACAGGATCGAGAGTGGCGGGGAGTTGAGCAGGTCGCGACGAGGGCTGCGGAACGCAAGCGGCCCCGCCCAGCGAAACGCTGAGCGGGGCGCGAACAAGGGAGGCGGGGGAGGGGGCGCCGGAAGGGGGCGCGGCGCGCGAGATTAGGAGGCTGTCCGGAGCATCCGCCGTGCGGCCGCCCGGCCGCTGGCGCTGACGCGTTCCGCCGCGTGGAGTCGCAGTGCTCGCGCTCGCACGAACGCGGCGGCCGCCTCAGAGTCGCCACCCGCTGCGCGGGCAAGCAACTCCGTGATCTTGCTGTCAGTCATCAGGGGTCCTTTCGGGGCGCAACAGCGCGAGCCGTTACCGGCAATGCGGCATGGTCTGAGACTCGGCGGCGGGGTTCGAGAGCGCGCGCGAAGCATCCATGGAGATCTTGAAGCAGAACACGGTAAGGACGATCGCGGAGACACCCAGCAGAACACCCAGGAAGATTCCAGTCCTGCGCCCGATCCTGCGGCCGATCCTGTGGTTCATCATTGCTCCCACTTTCCTAGCTTGTGAGGGTGGCGCGGAGATGTGCGGTCGGATGGGTGCCGCCCCCACCGGGGGGCGGCACCCGGCGTTAGAACCAAGTCGCCTCACAGCCGAGGTCGTGCCGGGCAAGGTCCCGAAGCGCGGACAGTTCACCGTGCGCCCCGCACTCAACACATGTGCCGCCGCGCCGGTCCCCGTCGGATTCGAAGTCGCCGATGCGAAGGATGTGCGGACGGGCTATGGGGGTCTTGATGTTGGACACGACCAGGCCGGACTCGGGGCGCGCGGCGGCGCGTGCCGCGAAGTACTCCATGCGCTCCTGGATGTCCTCCAGGTCCTGCTCGGCGAAAATCCAGGTCAGTCGCTCCACGGAGCCAGGCTCGCCGTACGGGAGCCCAGTCGTGGGGCACATCGCCGACTTCTCGGTGACGGGCGTAGCGACCTTCGGCGAACGGCGAAGCAGGGCGAGCATGGAATCTCCCAGGAGTTTGGCGCTGATGGCGACCGGCTGATGTGATTACAGTACACAACGAAACGAGAATACGCAACAACACAGTAAGGCGGGCGGCGGGGCGGGGCGGCCCGGCCCCGGTGGGTGAGGGGGGCCGGGGCCGGGCCTGTGGCGGGCGCGAGCGGCCCTTGGAGGGCGGGGCCGCCCGGCCCTGGTCTGGGGTCTACTGCCGTCTCGGGGAAGGGCTACAGGGGGATCCGGGGGGATTGCGCGTCCAGCCGTCCCATGAGGCAGTCAGGGCAGAGGTCGGCTCCCCTCTCCGTCTCGTTGCCGCACTCCTCGCCCCATCCGGGGCAGGTGGTGGGTATCTCAGGCTGGCTGTTGCGCTGCGTCATCCTCGGCTCATCCCTACTGGTGTGGGTGTCCGGGGCCCCGTGGGGGCCCCGGGCGGGGTGTGGTGGGGGGTGTGGGGGTTCGGCGGCCCCGTGGTGGGGGGGTTGGGGCCGCCGGGTGGTGGGTGGGGGTTCAGGCGGTCTTGTAGCCGTTGAGCTTCTCGACCAGCTCGGCGCGGATGAAGGCGAGTGCCTGTGCCTTGTCGTCGAGCTTGTTGATCTCGGCCTGGACGGCCTCGGCGCGCTTGCCGTTGAGGAACTTGGTGTACGCGGCCTCGCGCTTGGGGGTGGCCTTGTCCGCCTGGTAGGTGGTGACCAGGCCGGTGACGAGGTCGCGGACCTTCTCGAAGGTGTCCTGGCTGGCGTTCTCGGCCGGGGAGTTGGTCTCGAAGGCCGCACCCATGATCCGCTTGCGGAACGTCAGCAGCGGCGCGGCCCCGTTGTCCGTCTCGGCGGTCAGGTCGGCCGGGTTGACCAGGTGGCTGCCGACCACGTACGGCAGCTCCATGTTGCCCAGCTTCGGGGCGTCGGTCCGCTCGTGGCGGTCGGTCGCGCTGCCCTTGCCGAACTGGACGTTCAGCAGACCCGCGACCTTCGGGAACAGCTCCCAGTTCGGGTGGACCACGACCGTGCCGATCGGGAACACCCCGTCCTGGAGGACGCGGGACAGGTCGTAGACCGCCTCGCCGTTCTCGCCCGTCTCGACCGCGTACGAGTAGGTGTTACCGGCCGGGGTGGTGAACGTCTGGGTACCGGACATGAAGATCCCCTCCAACAGGGTCAGTAGGTGGTTTCTCGGCCGGTTCTTCGTTCCCCCGACCTCGTGATAACTACAGTACACACCGAACCACGAATACGCAACATCGGAACGGGATCACCCCCACACGCTCAACCAAACCCACCTCCAACTAGAAACCTCACCCCCTCCCCACGCCCCCAACGACCACCCCCACCCCCATCCGAACCCACACCGCCAACCCGCCCCGAACCCACCGGAGCCACCCGACCCCACCCCCGCGCAACCCCGGATCTAACACCCCCACCGACCCCCGACCCGAATCTAACGACACCCCGGAACCCCCCACCAACCCAACCGGCGAATCTAACACCCGCCCCACGCATGGCGATTGGAGCGGCCCCGGATCTAACACCCCGGTCCGCCGAATCTAACAACCCGCCAATTCCCGGAACGCGAATCTAACGCCACCCTCACGCACGCCCCGGATCGCCGCACACGGCCCCCTGGAGCCTCACCCCCCGCTATCCCCTTCCCCGACTGCCAACACCCCTGTAGGCTGCCGCCAGAGCCGCACAGGGGCCGCCCGGCCGGACCGGAGGCACCCCCGGGGCCGGAGGAATGGAAACCCCGTCAATTCCCGTCGCACAACTTGAATTTCGGGGCCCTCAGCCCTTAGAATGATCAGACCGCACGAGAAATCAGGATCACCCGCAGAGAAACGCCACCGGGACAACCTGAAAACCCGTCGAGAAACCACAGAAAAGGCCCGCCAGGACCACGAGGGAACCCCCTCCCACCTAGCCAGCCATTCTCTGACTCCAACCCCCGGAAAGAGGAACCGAATTCGAGGCCGAGCCACCCGCCGGCCTCCGGCCCGCCCCGCGGGCCGGCTCCACGGCCGGCCCCTTGGCCGGCCGGTCAGCGCTCTGCGCTGACGGTCTGTCAGAGGGCGCTCTGCGCCCTCTGTACCCGCTCCGCGGG
>NZ_JBIRUZ010000015.1:0-226014 GCF_044386545.1 Streptomyces sp. NPDC020489 | reverse complement strand
GCCGATGGTACTGCAGGGGGGACCCTGTGGGAGAGTAGGACACCGCCGAACAAATTTTAGAAAAAGGCCCACGCCATTAGGCGTGGGCCTTTTTGCATTTAGGGTTCGGGTATGCGCTATGACCTGGTTGTCTTCGACAATGACGGCGTCCTCGTGGACAGTGAGCCGATCTCCAACCGGCTGCTCGCCGCCTATCTGACCGAGCTCGGGCATCCGACGTCGTACGAGGACTCGATTCGGGACTACATGGGGTCCGCGATGCACCGGATCCACGATCTGATCGAGGAGCGGACCGGGCAGCGGTTGCCGGGGGACTTCGATGATGTCTTTCACGGGCGGGTGTTCGCCGCGTTCGAGCGGGAGTTGAAGCCCGTGGCGGGTGCCGTGGGGGTGCTGGAGAAGCTCGCGGCGGACGGGGTGCCGTACTGCGTGGCGTCGTCCGGGAGTCATGAGCGGATCCGGGTGGGGCATCGGACGACGGGGTTGGACCGGTGGTTCGACGAGACGCGGGTCTTCAGTTCGCAGGATGTGGGGCGGGGGAAGCCGGCGCCGGATCTGTTCCTGTACGCCGCCGAGCGGATGGGGGTCGCGCCGGAGCGGTGTGTCGTCGTCGAGGACAGTCCGCTGGGCGTGCAGGCGGCTGTGGCGGCCGGGATGGATGTGTACGGGTTCACTGCCATGACGCCTGCCGAGCGGCTTGCCGGGGCCACGCGACTGTTCTCCGACATGGGGGAGTTGGTGGACCTGCTGGCGTGATCCGGCGTTCGTCACGGTCGTCGAGGAGGTCGTGAGGGCCGGGGTGGGTGGCGCCGGCTGAGGCAGCCCGGCATGAAGCTGAGGGGAATTCATCTTTGGCTGGATCTACCCACGGGTAGCGCGGGGCCCTACGCTCGCCGCCATGACAGATGTGCTGCGGCGCGGCAGGGCCTCGCTGGCGTTCAGCTTCTTCGCCCAGGGGGCCGCCTTTGCCCTGCTGGTGACCCGGATCCCGGCCATCCAGGACCGGTACGGGGTCTCCGACGCGCTGCTGCCGGCTTTCCTGGCCGCCGTGCCGATCCTCGCCGGGGTCGGGAGCGTGACGACCGAGAAGTTGGTGCGGCGGATACCGCCCAGCCGGCTGCTGCGGTGGGCCCAGCCCGTCGTGCTGCTGGCGCTGCTGGGGGTCGGGGCGGGGGACGCGACGGTCGAGCTGGGGCTCGCGTTGGCCGCGTTCGGGCTCGCGGTGGGTGTGCTGGACGCGTCCATGAACATGCTCGGGGTGAGTCTTCAGCGGGCGTACGGGCGGAGCATCATGCTCAGCTTCCACGCGGTGTTCAGCCTCGGCGGGATCGTGGGGGCCTCGCTGGCGTGGGTGGGGGCGCACTGGGATCTTGCGCTGCTCGTGTCGTACCTGCCCGTGGTGGCCGTGCTGCTGCCGGCCGCGTTCGTCGGGAGCCGGTGGTACGTCGACGGGGGCGCGGAGCCGGAGCCGGGGGCGGACAAGGGCGGGGTGGGGGCCGAGGGCGGAGCCGTCGCCTTCCGGATGCTGTTGCCGCTGTGCCTGGTGATGACCTTCGCGTACATCGGGGACTCGACGGTCTCCAACTGGAGCGCGAAGTATCTCCAGGACGTGCTCGGGAGCAGCGAGCAGCTGGCGACCGTGCCGTACAACGTCTACATGGTCACGACCTTGCTCGGGCGGGGCCTCGGGGACTTCGGGGTACGGCGGTTCGGGGCCGTCCTGGTGGTGCGGGCGGGGGCGTTGGTGGCGGCGCTGGGGTTCGGTGTGGTGGCGCTGGCGCCCGGGGCGTGGGTCGGGATGCTCGGGTTCACCTTGCTGGGGCTGGGATTGTGTGTGCTCGTGCCGCAGACCTTCGCGGCCGCCGGGCGGTTGTTCCCCGGGGCCTCCGACGCGGCCGTGGCCCGGCTCAATGTCTTCAACTATGTGGGGTTTCTGGTCGGTTCGCCCTTGGTGGGGGCGCTGGGCGACGCGTGGAGCTATCGCGGGGCGATGCTGGTGCCGATGGTGTTGGTGCTGGTGACGCTTGTGTACGCCCGGTCGTTCGAGGCTCAACCGGACCGATACGGTGGCGGGCATGAGCGGCCGCGCACAGCTGATGTGGGACGAGGCAGTAACGGGCTATGACTTCGGGCCGGACCATCCGATGGATCCGGTCCGGCTGGCTCTGACCCGGGGTCTGGTGTCCGCCTTCGGGTTGGACCGTGAGGTGGACGTGGTGTCCGCCAAGCCCGCCGGGGAGTCGACGTTGGGGCTCGTGCACCGGGAGGACTACATCGCGGCCGTGAAGGCGGCCTCGGCGGATCCCGGGGCGGCGGACGGGTCGTACGGGCTCGGGACGATGGATGATCCGGCGTTCGCGGGGATGCACGAGGTGTCCGCGCTGATCGCGGGGCAGTCGGTCGGGGCGGCCGAGGCGGTGTGGCGTGGGGACGCGCTGCACGCGGTGAACTTCGCGGGCGGGCTGCATCACGCGATGCCGGGCAGTGCGTCCGGGTTCTGCATCTACAACGACGCCTCGCTGGCGATCGCGCGGCTGCTGGAGCTCGGGGCCGAGCGGGTCGCCTACATCGACGTCGACGTGCATCACGGGGACGGGGTGCAGGCGGCGTTCTGGGAGGATCCGCGGGTTCTGACGATCTCGGTGCACGAGCATCCGCGGACGTTGTTCCCGCAGACCGGGTGGCCGGAGGAGACGGGGGCGGGCTCCGCGGAGGGCGCCGCGGTGAACGTGGCGCTGCCGGCGGGGACCGGGGACGCGGGGTGGCTGCGGGCCTTCCACGCGGTGGTCCCGGAGCTGATCGCGGACTTCCGGCCGCAGGTGCTGGTGACGCAGCACGGCGCCGACACGCACTTCGAGGACCCGCTGGCGCATCTGGCCGTGTCCTTGGACGCGCAGCGGGCCGTGCAGGTGGCCTGCCACGATCTGGCGCACGAGTACGCCGACGGCCGGTGGGTGGCGCTGGGCGGTGGCGGATACGCGGTGGTCGAGGTGGTGCCGCGGTCGTGGACGCACCTGGTGGGGATCGCGGCGGGGCGGCCGATCGCGCCGGAGACGGTGATCCCGGAGAGCTGGCGGCAGGAAGTCTTCGCCCGCACCCGGCAGTTGGCGCCGATGCGGATGACGGACGGGCGCTGGCCGGTGAGTTGGGCCGACTGGGAGGCGGGGTACGACCCCGCGGACCGGTTGGACCAGGCGGTGCTGGCGGCTCGGCGGGCGGTGTTCCCGTTGCGGGGGCTGTTGCCGTAGGGCGGGGGCGGTTGTCCTGGCGGGCGGTTGCCGTGGCGTCGGCCCCTGATGCCCTGGCGGGTTGTTGCTGCCCTGGTGGTTGTCGCCGTAGCGGCGGTTGTTGCCGTGGCGCGGGGGCTGCTGCCCTGGTGGTTGTCGCCGCAGCGCGGTTGTTGCCGTGGCGCCGGGGCTGCTGAACCGACGGATTGTGGCAATAACGGGGGCTCCTGTCCTAGCCGGTTGTTGCCGTAGAGGCGGCTGTCGTCGTAGAGGCGCCCGTTGCCGCAGCCCGGTGTGCGTTACGCCGACCGTGCGGTGTTTGCCCGTTCCCCTGTCGGCCCCGGCTTCCGTCCGTCACCATCGCTCCGTGTTGAGCATCCAAGCGCTGCGCGCCCATCTGCTGGCTGCTCGTCTGGCCGGTCCCGTGGCCACCTCGCGGGAGGAGAGTCTGCGGAGCTACCGGCTTTTCGCCGCTCGTGACCCACGCGTGCTGATCGGGATCGATCCCGAGTGGACGTGGGGGCAGCGGGATGTGATCGGACTGATGGCCGCCAAATGTGGGGTTTCCGGCGACCCGCGACACACTCAGGGGCATGATGTGATCGACCCTGAGCGAACCCTGGTCGCTCTCGACGCCTTCGCTGATCGGGTCGGTGCTGCCGCGGAGCGCCGCGCTCCGGTGCTCCTGGGGACCGGGCACCCTCATCGACTGCTCGGCTTCTACGCCGCGTTGGCGGACGCCCTGTCGGCGGCAGGATGTGCCGTCCTCACCCCTGCGCATGGTCGCTGTGTCGACATAACGACCCGGTTCGGTCTACGTACGTACAACCTTGACTACGTACGAGGAGTCGCGCTCGTGAGAGATCCGGTGGACTCCCGCCCCGGTTGTGCGACCGGCGCACACACGCACTCACCGCTGCCGGTTCGGACCGTCCTGGCGGCCGCCGCGGACGCCGGGGGGCCGCTCCCCGAGCTGGTCATCGGGGATCACGGGTGGGTCTGCGGGGCAGGTCAGCTGGGGTTTGAGGCCATTGGGCTGGCCGATACCGATGACCCCGCCCTCTTCGTGGGGGAGGCGGAGGGGGTCGTGTCCGTCGTCGTTCCACTTGATGACGCTGTGCGGTCTGATTACTACCGGCCGCTTACCCGCTACGTACTCAATCGAGCGTGTCTGTCACAGTAGGCCGCCGATGGGTGCACCTCTTCCCCACTCGCATCACCCGCCCCTAGTCTGGGGAGTGAGCACGCAGCGACGAAGAGTCACCGGAAGGGGAAGCCGGTGACCGTCGAGTGCGGAAGGTTCAGGTGTGTCATGGCAGCTGGCGAGAGGCCTCTGAACGAGGTTCAGTTCCTTACCGTGGCGGAAGTCGCCTCGGTGATGCGAGTGTCGAAGATGACCGTGTACCGGTTGGTGCACAGCGGTCATCTGCCCGCTATCCGGGTGGGACGATCGTTCCGCGTCCCGGAGCAAGCGGTTCACGAGTACCTTCGCGAGAGCTACGTGGGGGTGGAAACCGCCTGACGGTTGTGGGGCGAGGGGATCCTCAGGGCACGTCGGGATCCCCCCGCTCCCCCTCGATTACGACCTCAGCGCTCGGGCGGGTAGGCTGGCCCCTCGTAGGTCGTATGGGCCCATGGCGCCCAAACACCGAGTGATGAGAAGTGAGCGAGGGTAGTCGTGGGCTCTGTTATCAAGAAGCGGCGCAAGCGGATGGCTAAGAAGAAGCACCGCAAGCTGCTCAAGCGCACGCGCGTGCAGCGTCGCAACAAGAAGTAAGGCGACGCCGCGCAAGCAGCGTGATTGTGGCCCCCCACCACACCCGGTGGGGGGCCACACGCATATCCGGACCCGGACGGCATCCCTCCGCCTACGTCCGACACCGCGTGGCCGGGTCTGGTCGTACGACCGCCGAAGTCGTGACGTCACGCATTGGGCGGTCATCACAGCGCAACACCGACCCGCTAAGTTGGCCGGACACGGGGAACGCGGCAGGGTACGCAGGGGACGAGTGCTGGAAGAAAGGCGCTGAATCTTGGGCAAGGTCGTGCTCGTGACCGGAGTGGCCCGTCAGCTGGGGGGCCGGTTCGTACGACGGATCCAGCGTGACCCCCAGGTGGACCGGGTGATCGCCGTGGACGCGGTGGCCCCCGAGCACCACCTGGGCGGCGCCGAGTTCATCCAGGCCGACATCCGGCAGCCCACCATCGCGCGGGTCCTCGCGCAGGCGGGCGCCGACACCGTCGTACACCTGGACGTGACGGCGATGCCGCTGGGCAGCGCCGGCCGGACCACGGTCAAGGAGACCAACGTCATCGGCACCATGCAGCTGCTCGGTGCCTGTCAGAAGTCGCCGACCGTCAAGCGCCTGGTCGTGAAGTCCAGTACGAACGTCTACGGGTCCGCACCCCGTGACCCGGCCGTCTTCACCGAGACCACCCCTCCCAAGTCGCTGCCCAGCGGCGGCTTCGCCAAGGACACGGTCGAGGTCGAGGGCTATGTACGGGGGTTCGCGCGGCGGCGGCCCGATGTGGCCGTGTGCGTGCTGCGGTTCGCCAACATCCTGGGACCCAGCGCGGACACCCCCCTCGCCTCGTACTTCACCCTGCCGGTGCTGCCGACCGTGCTCGGCTACGACCCGCGGCTGCAGTTCGTGCACGAGGACGACGTGATCGAGGTGCTGCGCATCGGCTCGCACGAGCCGGAGCGGGGCACCCTCAACAGCGGGACGTTCAACATCGCCGGTGACGGGGTGCTGCTGCTGTCGCAGTGCGCGCGCCGGCTGGGCCGGCCGACCGTGCCGCTGTTGTTGCCGGCGGTCACCTGGGCCGGCTCGCTGGTCCGTACGCTCGGGGTGACGGACTTCTCGCCCGAGCAGATCCGGCTGCTCACGCACGGCCGGGTCGTGTCGACGGTCCAGATGCGGGAGACGCTCGGATTCCGGCCGAAGTACACGACGGCGGAGACGTTCGCGGACTTCGTCCGAGGCCGCGGCCCCGGACTGCTGCCGCCGGAGGCCCTCGCGGGGGCCGTCGACCGGATCGCCGCGCTGCCCGCCCTGGGCGGCGGCCAACCCCCGACGCAGAGCGCCAACTGAGGAGCGCATCAACGATGGCGGACGCCAAGGTCATTCCGTTCGACGACGACCGGTCCCGCGGGGCCGCCGTACAGCGGCCGTCGCGTCGCCGGGGCGCGGGGAGCCGGCGCAAGGAGCCCTCGCCGGTCCGCGGGGTCCAGCCCCTGCCCACGCCCGGGCCGGCGCAGGATGATGTCCCTGTGACGCGTGAGGAACAGCCACCGCCGACGGCGCGGGAAGACGGCGGTATCGAGCGGCGGATCGCGGGCGGCCTCGCCTTCCTGCGCCGCCGGCTCACCGGGGACTACGACGTCGACGACTTCGGGTACGACGAGGAGTTGACCGACCAGGTCCTGATGTCCCTGCTGCGGCCGGTGTACGAGAAATACTTCCGCGTCGAGGTGAAGGGCATCGAGAACATCCCGGCGGAGGGGGGCGCGCTGATCGTCGCCAACCACTCCGGGACGCTCCCGCTGGACGGGCTGATGATGCAGGTCGCCGTCCACGACAACCACCCCGCGGGTCGGCATCTGCGTCTGCTGGCCGCGGACCTCGTCTTCATGCTGCCGGTGGTCAACGAGCTCGCCCGCAAGCTCGGCCACACGCTGGCCTGCGCGGAGGACGCCGAACGGCTGCTCGGGCAGGGCGAGTTGGTCGGGGTGATGCCGGAGGGCTTCAAGGGCATCGGCAAGCCCTTCAGCGAGCGCTACAAGCTCCAGCGCTTCGGCCGGGGCGGGTTCGTCTCCACGGCTCTGCGGCAGGGCGCCCCGATCATCCCGTGCTCGATCGTCGGCGCGGAGGAGATCTACCCGATGATCGGCAACGCCAAGACCCTCGCCCGTCTCCTCGGCTTCCCGTACTTCCCGCTGACCCCGACCTTCCCTTGGCTCGGCCCGCTCGGCGCGATCCCGCTGCCGACGAAGTGGACCATCCAGTTCGGCGAGCCGATCCCCACGGACGGCTATCCACCGGAGGCGGCCGAGGACCCGATGCTGATGTTCAACCTGACGGACCAGGTGCGCGAACAGATCCAGCACACGCTGTACAAGCTCCTGGTGCAGCGCCGGTCGGTGTTCTTCTAGGCCTTCCAGCGGTACGACGACGGGGGCGCCCTTCCTGGTGGAGGGCGCCCCCGTCGTCGTGTCGGTAGGGCTAGTCCGCGTCCTCGGCGTCGATGCCCAGGCCCGGGAGGAGGCCCGGGAGGAGGGGCGGGAGGGTGACGTCCGGCTGGGCGGGGGTGCTGGTGGACGGGGAGGCGGGGCTGGTGCTGTCCTGCGTGGGGTCCAGCAGGCCGCCGGTGTTGCCGCCGAGCAGGCCGTCGTCGGCGCTGCCCGACGTGGACGAGTTGCTGGGGCGGTCCTTGCCGTTGGAGCCGCTGCTGTGGGAGCTGCCGCTGCCGGTGCTGGGAGCGGCCGGGCGGTCGGAGCCGGACGCGCCCGTGGACGGCGAGCCGGAACCGCCCTGGCGCCTGCCGTCGCCGCCGCCCTGGGCCGGGGCCTCGGGGAGCAGGGACTGCAGCGGGGCCACCTCTTCGTCTATGGCGTCGAACACCGACGACACCTGCTGACTGACGTCGCCGAGCTGGACCGGCAGCCGGTCGCGGAGCGCGCCCCAGACCTCCCGGTGCGAGCGGGAGAAGGCGTCGAGGGCCTGGATGGGGCCCAGCGAGCCCGGGTCGCGCTCGTACGCCTCGTGGAGCAGCCGGTGGCCCTCCGAGGCGTCGTGCTGCATCCCCGACAGGGCCCGGCGGATCTCGCCGACGGACTCGTGGTCGAGGTGGCCGCCGCGATCGCGGTCCATCAGCCGGCGGGCTTCGTTGAGGCGGGTGGAGGCCTGGTCGAGATAGGCCTGGCCGCGCTCGTCGTCCCCGTCGGACAGATAGGTGAGCTTGAAGTCCTCGATGCCGCGCTTGAGGCCGTACAGCGAGTCGCCCGGGAGGGCGTCCGAGCTGGCGGCGGCCACCCCGCCGAAGGCGCCCGCGGCGACTCCGACGCTGAGTCCGCCGGCGGCCAGGCCCTTCGTGAGCCGGGAACGCGGTCGCAGCTTGCCCAGTGGGGACGCGCGGTGCGCTCCTCGGGCCCGGTGCGAGCGCTGTTCGGGCACCGAAGGATCCGTTGCTTCGCCCCCGACGGTGCCTTCCTGGAGCATGGCCTCGAACGCGGCCACCAGCTGGGCCCGCTGGACGACCTTGACCTCAGGATTCAGCTCCGGCCTGGGCAGCTCGCCGAGACACTCCGCGAGGGTCAGCATGCGACCCTGCTCGGTCCGTTCCGCGGCTGCCGGGGCCGGGTCCGGACCTTCGGACTGCTCGGCCGCCGGGCCCCGGTCGGACTGCTCCTCCAGGGCCTGGGCGAAGGCGTTCGCCCGCCGGTGTGCCGAGACGTTCGCGATCACTGGCGGCACCTCCTCTCGTCATGACGGTCGACTCCCCAGGGGGTCCTGAGGGTTGCACGCTCTGACCACTTCCACACGATCGGGTGATCGAAGTCGGCCAGGGAGTGACCACAGGGAGCCTGCATCCCGCACAACGAGTGGCGCGGCACTTGGGTTACGGACTGCGGATGATCGGATCGGGAAGTCAACGGACTTTCACCGACAGCGAGTTGGCAGTCACCGAGCGTGCCCCTGTCAGGCTGCCCCGCCGATGCGCCCCGTCGGGTCGCCCCCCTGTCAGCGGGCGTCGTCCGGGAGGAGCCGGGCGAGGGTGCGCACGGCCCGGTACTGGAGGGTCTTGATGGCGCCCTCGTTCTTGCCCATCACGCGGGCGGTCTCGGCGACCGAGAGCCCTTGGAGGAAGCGGAGCGTCACACACTCCTGCTGCTGCGGGTTCAGGCGGCGCACCGCCTCCAGGAGGGCGGCGTTGGAGAGGGACTCCAGCACCGAGTCCTCCGGGGACCGCTCGACCTCGTTGGCGTCGAGCATCTCGCCGGTGGTCACCTCCAGCCGGAAGCGGCTCGACTTGAAGTGGTCGGCGACGAGGTTCCGGGCGATCGTCACGAGCCAGGCGCCGAAGTCACGGCCCTGCCAGGTGAAGGTCCCGATCCTGCGCAGCGCGCGCAGGAACGTCTCGCTGGTGAGGTCCTCGGCGGTCGCCTTGCCCCCCACCCGGTAGTAGATGTACCGGTAGACGGTGTCGCTGTACTGGTCGTAGAGGCGCCCGAAGGCGTCGGCCTCGCCGGCCTGTGCCCGCTCCACGAGGTCCATCATGCGGGCGCTGTCGCTGTCCGCGGCCGGTCGGCGCGCGGTGGTGGTGCCGGTCGAACGCCCTCTTCTGCCGACGGCCGCGGAACCGTCGGCCAGTGCGTAGCACGGGCCGATCGGTGCCGTGGCTACGGCGAGGGCGGGGACGGCGTACGCGGTGGGGACGAAGCCGCGCAACAGGTCTTGGACCGTTGCGCGCAGCGTAGCCAGGCCCGAGGCGTCAACCCCGACGTGTGGGTACACGGGACTCCCAGAGGCAGAGCTTCCATCACGTGCAGTGCGGGACCGTTCACCCGTCGTAGCGACGGAGGGGTACCGGTATGCGTCTGAGGAGAATAACGCTTCGTGCAGGCACTGCTACACCCAGTTGCTCAAATCATCGATTACGTCGCTTCTGTAACCGAATGACGGCTGTTCAAGTGCCGGAGAGTGACCGTTTATTGATCAGTTGAGATCGGATTCCGGTCAGGGTCGGGGCGTGTTGTGGCCGTGTGCCGACAAGAGGACTGGATGGAGGAGGTGGGGGTACTTCTTGTCTTTCGGGCGCGGGCTCGTCGTGGCTGGTCGCGCAGTTCCCCGCGCCCCCTGGGTGGGTCAGCGGCGGCGGCGGTGCAAAGCGATCGCGGCTGCGGTGCCTCCGGCGACCGCTCCTACGCCCGCCGCCGCCGGGATGCCGACCTTCGCGGCCTTCCTGCCGGTGCGGTAGTCGCGCAGACGCCAGTCCAGTTCCCTCGCGTGCCTGCGGAGCTTGGAGTCCGGGTTGATCGCGTAGGGGTGGCCGACCAGGGAGAGCATGGGAATGTCGTTGTGGCTGTCGCTGTAGGCAGCGCAGCGGCTCAGGTCCAGGCCCTCCGCCGCCGCCAGGGCGCGGACCGCCTCCGCCTTCGCCGGGCCGTGCAGCGGCTCGCCCACCAACTTGCCCGTGTAGACGCCGTCCACCGACTCCGCGACCGTGCCGAGCGCGCCGGTCAGGCCCAGGCGGCGGGCGATCACGCCGGCGATCTCCACCGGGGCCGCCGTGACGAGCCACACCTTCTGGCCCGCGTCCAGGTGGGCCTGGGCCAGGGCGCGGGTGCCGGGCCAGATGCGCTCGGCCATGTACTCGTCGTAGATCTCCTCGCCGATGGACATCAACTCGGAGACGCGGTGGCCCTGGACGATCGACAGGGCCGAGTCGCGGGCCTCCTGCATGTGCTCGGGGTCCTCGATGCCCGCCAGCCGGAACCACGCCTGCTGCCAGGCGAAACGGGCGAGCTCGCGGGTCTCGAAGAACTTCCGCTTGTACAGGCCGCGGCCGAAGTGGAACAGCGAGGCGCCCTGCATGACGGTGTTGTCGAGATCGAAGAAGGCGGCTGCCTTGTCGTCGCCGAGGACCGGGAACTCCGGCTCCGCGCCGGGGGTGGAGGCCTCGACGACCTCCTGTGACGTCTTGCGCGCGGCCTCCGCCGAGGCCTCGCCTGCCAACACGCTCCGCGCCGTGGCGGAGCGCCTACGGGGAGTGAGCCATCCGAGAGCGGCCATGGCGTGAGCATAGCCAGTTTGTTCGGAGCTTCCGGAGCGGCGAGGTTCGGAGGATGTGAACTCTCCGCGGCCGAGCCGTTAAACAAGCGCTCCAGGTCGGGTCGAGGTCCGCGCGAGAATGGCCGACATGAGTCCCATCTTCCGCCGCAAGCCGGCAAAGGCCCCCGAGGACCGGCTCGTCACGCTCGTCCGCAAGCCCGGATGCCATCTGTGCGATGACGCACAGATCGTCGTCGAGAAGGTGTGCGGGGAGGTCGGGGTCCCCTGGGAGTCGAAGGACATCACCCAGGACCCCCGGCTCCACGACCAGTACTGGGAGCAGATCCCGGTCGTCCTCGTCGACGGGGAGCAGCACACCTTCTGGCGCGTGGACGAGAAGCGCCTGAGGTCGGCACTGACCGAGTAGTCCAACTGGCCCGGCCGGTCGCTTAGGATCGATGGCGACTTGGTCCTGGGGGGCGGGATTGTTGAGGAGAGTGTGCGGTTTTGCCCCCGAGAGAGACGTGCGTGACCCCGGTCACGTTGGCCGGGCAAATCGGACACCATCTTTGTGCACGCGTTCACAAAGACATAGCCTGCATTCGACGGGGCGGTCCAGGTACGCGTGACCGCCTTAAGCCCCGCTCTACCCGCAGGAGCACCGTGGCAACTGGCCGAACTCACCGACCGGCGACCCGCAGCCGAGGGATTCCCGAGGCCACCGTCGCCCGGCTTCCGCTGTACCTCCGCGCGCTGACCGCACTGTCGGAGCGCTCGGTGCCCACGGTCTCCTCCGAGGAGCTCGCGGCCGCGGCGGGGGTCAACTCCGCGAAGCTGCGCAAGGACTTCTCCTACCTCGGGTCCTACGGCACCCGTGGTGTGGGGTACGACGTCGAGTATCTCGTGTACCAGATCTCCCGCGAACTGGGCCTGACCCAGGACTGGCCGGTCGTGATCGTCGGTATAGGAAACCTCGGCGCCGCCCTCGCCAACTACGGCGGGTTCGCCTCCCGCGGGTTCCGGGTCGCGGCCCTCATCGACGCCGACCCGGCCATGGCGGGCAAGCCCGTCGCCGGGATCCCGGTGCAGCACTCGGACGACCTCGAGAAGATCATCGAGGACAACGGGGTCTCCATCGGCGTCATCGCCACCCCCGCCGGTGCCGCGCAGCCCGTGTGCGACCGGCTCGTGGCCGCCGGGGTCACCTCCATCCTGAACTTCGCGCCGACCGTGCTGTCCGTTCCGGACGGCGTCGACGTGCGCAAGGTGGACCTCTCCATCGAGCTCCAGATCCTCGCCTTCCACGAGCAGCGCAAGGCCGGTGAGGAGGCCGCGGCAGCCGACGCCGCCGGTCCGGCCGCCGCCGGTCGTGCCGACTCCGCCGACCAAGAGCCCGACGGGGACGTACCCGCCGTGATGCCGGCATGAGTCTCCTCGTTGTGGGCCTGAGCCACCGCAGCGCACCCGTCAGCGTCCTTGAGCGGGCGGCGCTGAGCGCTGACGCCCAGGTCAAGCTGTTGCAGGACACCGTCGCCGCGGAGCCGGCCACCGAGGCCGCGGTGCTGGCCACGTGCAACCGCATCGAGCTGTACGCCGACGTGGACAAGTTCCACGCCGGTGTCGCCGAGCTGTCCACGCTGCTCGCCCAGCACAGCGGGGTGGGGCTCGACGAACTCACGCCGTATCTGTACGTGCACTACGAGGACCGGGCCGTCCACCACCTGTTCTCCGTCGCCTGCGGGCTCGACTCCATGGTCGTCGGGGAGGGGCAGATCCTCGGGCAGATCAAGGATTCGCTGGCCAAGGCGCAGGACCTGCACACCGCCGGACGACTGCTGAACGACCTCTTCCAGCAGGCCCTGCGGGTCGGCAAGCGGGCGCACTCCGAGACCGGGATCGACCGGGCCGGGCAGTCGCTGGTGACGTTCGGGCTGGAGCAGCTCTCCTCGGGCGCCCCGGTGCAGGACTGGGCGCGCGGCAAGAAGGCGCTCGTCATCGGGGCCGGGTCGATGTCGTCGCTGGCCGCGGCGACGCTGGCACGGGCCGGGGTGGCGGAGATCGTCGTCGCGAACCGGACCGCCGAGCGCGCCGAGCGGCTCGCGGAGATCCTGAACGACGGTTCCGCGGAGACGGGCGTGGTGGCTCGCGCCGTCGCCATGGGCGCCGTGCCCGGCGAGCTGACACGTGCCGACGTCGTGGTGTCGTGCACCGGGGCCACGGGCCTGGTGCTCACCGCCTCGACGGTCGCCGCGGCCCTCTCCGCGTCCGGCGCCGGACGCGGGCTGGTCGCACAGCCCGGCGCCCACGGGATGCCGCCCCGCCTCGAGCCGGCAGCCGCCCTGGGCGCCACGCACACGCGCGGCCCGGGCGAGCAGACCGACGACAGCTGTCCCCTCGACCTGAACTCCGTTCCGGCCACCGCCGGGTTCTCCGTGCTCGGGGAAGCCGCCGTCGCCGGGATGGCCGCCGCCGAGCTCGAACAGCACGCCGCCTGGGTCGACAACGGGGCCGGCCGGACCCACGGCATCGCCGACGAGGCCGAGGCCATCGCCGCGCTGGCCGCCGTCGCCGCCACCGGGGCGCGGATCCCCGAACGGCGCAAGCCCGAGCCGGTCGCACCGCGGCCCGCCCCCGTGCTCTTCCTGCTCGACCTCGCCATGCCCCGGGACATCGACGCCGCCGTGCACCGGATCGGCGGGGTGCGGCTCGTCGACATCGAGTCCCTCGCCGACGCCTCCGCCGACGCCCCGATGGCTGCCGACGTCGACCAGGTGCGGCGTATCGTCGCCGACGAGGTCGCCGCCTTCGGGGCGGCGCTGCGGGCCGCGCACATCACACCCACCGTCGTCGCGCTGCGGACCATGGCAGCCGACGTCGTCGCCGGTGAGATGGCGCGCCTGGAGGGGCGGTTGCCCGGCCTCGACGACAAGCACCGCAACGAGATCACCCAGACCGTCAAGCGTGTCGTCGACAAACTGCTGCACGCGCCGACCGTCAGGGTCAAGCAGCTCGCGGCCGAACCCGGCGGCGCCGGGTACGCGGACGCGTTGCGGACCCTGTTCGACCTCGACCAGGAGACGGTGGACGCCGTGTCCCGCGCCGAGGACAGCATCGAGAAGAACAGCAAGAACCGAGGGTCGGCATGACTGAGAAGGCACTGCGGCTCGGGACCAGGCGGAGCAGACTCGCCCTGGCCCAGTCCGGGCAGGTGGCGGACGCCGTGAGCCAGGTGACCGGACGGCCCGTGGAGCTCGTCGAGATCACCACGTACGGCGATGTGTCGCGAGCCCAGCTCGCGCAGATCGGCGGCACGGGCGTGTTCGTGACCGCGCTGCGGGAGGCCCTGCTCAAGGGGGAGGTCGACTTCGCGGTGCACTCGCTGAAGGACCTGCCCACCGGGCAGCCCGACGAGCTCTCGCTCGCCGCGATCCCCCAGCGCGAGGACCCGCGGGACGTCATCGTCGCCCGGGACGCGCTGAAGTTCACCGACCTGCCCCGCGGGGCGCGCATCGGCACCGGCTCGCCGCGGCGGATGGCCCAGCTGAACGGGTACGCGCGCGCCCACGGCCTCGACATCGAGACCGTCCCGATCCGCGGGAACGTGGACACACGGATCCGGTACGTGCGGGACGGCGAGCTGGACGCCGTCGTACTGGCCGCCGCCGGACTGCGGCGCATCGGCCGGATCGACGAGGTGACCGACTTCCTCTCGGTCGACACGGTTTTGCCCGCTCCCGGCCAGGGAGCACTCGCGATCGAGTGCACCGCGGACAACGCGGGCCTGATCGCCGCGCTCGGAGAGCTCGACGACCCGTTCACGCGGGCCGCCGTGACCGCCGAGCGGTCCCTGCTCGCCGCCCTGGAGGCCGGCTGCTCCGCCCCTGTGGGCGCGCTGGCCGACCTGCTGGCCGACGGGCAGATTGTCAAGGAAATGCGCCTGCGGGGCGTCGTCGGTACCACCGACGGATCTCGCACGGTGCAGTTGTCCACCACCGGTCCCGTGCCCGAGACGCACGACCAGGCGATGGCGCTCGGCCGTGAACTCGCGGCCGAGATGCTCGCCCAGGGCGCGGCCGGTCTGATGGGGGAGCGAGCACTGTGAGCCCCACCGCCCTTCCTGCCGCCGGACCTGCACACGGGCACGTCACCTTCCTGGGTGCCGGACCCGGGGATCCGGGACTACTGACTCTGCGCGCTGTCGAGGCGCTGGCGAACGCGGACGTCCTCGTCGCCGAGCACGAGGTGCTCGACGTCGTACGCGTCCACGCGCGCTCAGGCGTCGCCGTCGTGGACACGGATGCGGATCCCTCGGTGGATCTTCATCCGGGCCCAGGCGCGCCTCAACTGACGGTTGTTGACGGCGCGTCAACAACCGCTGCTGTCCCCGCCGTGCGGGATGCCGCACATCTTGTCATGGAGGCCGCGCGGGGCGGCAGGCGGGTCGTGCGTGCGGTGTCCGGGGACCCCGGGCTCGACGCGTACGCCGCCGAGGAGATGCTCGCGTGTGCCGCCGCCGGGGTGCCCTTCGAGGTCGTTCCCGGTGTCGCCGCCGCGGTCGGCGTGCCCGCGTACGCCGGTGTGCCGTTGCGGGACGCCCAGGGCGCGGACGTGCGGTTCGTCGACGCCCGTACCGCCTCCGACCGCTGCTGGACCGAGGTCGGGGCGTCCGACGGGACGGTCGTCGTCTCCACGACGCTCGACTCCGTCGCCGCCGCCGCGGGTGAGCTCGTCGCCGCCGGGCGCAAGCCCGATACGCCGCTGACGGTGACCGTCGCGGGTACCACCACGCGTCAGCGGACCTGGACCGCCACCCTGGGGACCATCGCCCAGACGCTGAAGCAGGCCAAGGTGCTGCCCTCGCCGGAGGGCGGGCGGCCGGTGATAGCCGTGGTCGGCGAGCGGTCCGCCGCTGCTCAGCGCGAGCAGCTGTCGTGGTTCGAGTCCAAGCCGCTCTTCGGGTGGCGGGTCCTCGTGCCGCGTACGAAGGAACAGGCGGCCTCGCTCTCCGACCAGCTGCGGTCCTACGGCGCCGTGCCGCACGAGGTCCCGACGATCGCCGTCGAACCGCCGCGCACGCCCCAGCAGATGGAGCGCGCGGTCAAGGGCCTCGTCACGGGCCGCTACGAGTGGATCGCCTTCACCTCGGTCAACGCCGTCAAGGCCGTGCGGGAGAAGTTCGAGGAGTACGGGCTCGACGCTCGCGCCTTCGCGGGGATCAAGGTCGCCGCGGTGGGCGAGCAGACCGCCAAGGCGCTCGTCGCGTTCGGTGTGAAGCCGGATCTGGTGCCCTCGGGTGAGCAGTCCGCCGCGGGTCTTCTCGAGGACTGGCCGCCGTACGACCCCGTTTTCGACCCGATCGACCGCGTCTTCCTGCCGCGGGCCGACATCGCCACCGAGACGCTGGTCGCCGGGCTCATCGAGCTCGGGTGGGAGGTCGACGACGTCACCGCCTACCGCACCGTGCGGGCCTCGCCGCCGCCGGCGGACACGCGGGAGGCGATCAAGGGGGGTGGCTTCGACGCCGTTCTCTTCACGTCGTCCTCCACCGTGCGGAACCTGGTCGGCATCGCCGGCAAGCCGCACAACGTGACCGTCATCGCGTGCATCGGTCCCGCCACCGCCAAGACCGCGGAGGAGCACGGGCTCCGGGTGGACGTGATGGCTCCCGAGCCGTCCGTGCACAAGCTGGCCGAGGCGCTCGCGGACTTCGGGCTCAAGCGGCGGGCGGCCGCGGTGGAGGCGGGGGATCCCGTCACGCGGCCCAGTGAGCGGCGGCCGGGGGCTCGGCGGAGGCGTACCACCAGTACGTGATTCTGGGGGGCTGGTCCCTGAGGCTGGGTGCCTGGGCTCTGGTGCGTGGCTCTGGGGGGTGGCGCCTGATCCCAGGTGCGTGGGCTTTGGGGCTGGGTGCCTGGTCTCTGGTGCGTGGGCTCTGGGGGCTGGGTGCCTGGGCTCTGGTGCGGGTGCGTGGTGTGTGGTCAGGTCACCGTGTGGCCGTAGCGGAGCAGGTTGTGGGGGTCGTGCGTCTCCTTTGTGCGGCGTAGGCGGTCGTAGATTTCCGGGGTCCAGGCCCGGGCGCGGTCCTCGGCGTTGCCGGGGGTGCCGTGGAGGTTGGGCATGGTGCAGCCGGTGGCGTACGGGGTCATCGCCTCGTAGAGGGCGGTCGTGGCCGTTTCGATGGCTGCGGCTGCCTCCGGGGTCGCCAGGACGCCCACCGCCTCCAGGAGGTAGGCGGCGTTCCTCGCGCAGACCGCGTCCTCCGTCGCCGTCGGGCGGGACAAGGCGCCGCCCATGTGGCGGAGCTCGACCAGGAGCAGCGGGTGGTCCGGGTGGGCCGGGCCCGCCTGGTCCAGGAGGGCCGTCACGGCGTCGGGGGTCAGTTCGCCCAGGCAGCCGCAGGACTCTCTTGCCGGGAGGGGATCATGGGGGTCCTGGTAGATCATGTCCACGGCCGTGTAGTCCATCTCCGCCACCGTGTCGAAGACCACCGGGGCCGCGGCGCGCAGCGGGGCCAGGAGGTTCTGGCCGTCTGTCTCGTCGCCGGTCCAGGCGACCGCTATGCGGGCCCAGAAGCGGCCGCGCAGGGGCTCGGGGATCTCCGGGAGCGGGGGCAGGCGGAGCAGGGTGAAGCCGGTGCACATCTCGTCGGGGACCGTGGGGGTCCACTCCGCCCAGGCGCGCAGGAGGGGCTCGGCGTCCTCGCCAGCGCAGTAGATGCCGCCGCCGAGGAGGCGGGACAGCCTCGGGAGCTCGGTGGTCATCTCCGTGACGATGCCTACGTTGCCCTTGCCGCCGCGCAGGGCCCAGAAGAGGTCGGGGGCGTGGGTCGCGTCGGCCTCGTGGAGGGTGCCGTCCGCGGTGACCACCTTGAACGAGCGGACCAGGTCTGAGGCGTAGCCGTAGGCCCGGCCGAGGACGGGCAGGCCGCCGCCGAGGGTGTAGCCGACGGCGCCGACGTCTGTGGAGGAGCCGTTGAGGGTGGCGAGGCCGTGGGGGGCGGCGGCGTCTATGACGTGGCGCCACTTCGCGCCTGCGGCGATCGTTGCGGTGCGGGTGGCTGGGTCTATGCGTACGTCCGTCATGCGGGACGTGTTGATCAGCAGGCCGGTCTCTATGGGGAAGTTCGCGCCGTGGCCGGTGGCCTGGACGGCGACGGGGGTGTTTGTGCTGGTCGCCCAGCGGAGGGCGGTGACTATGTCGGCGGTGTCCGTGGCGCCTACGACGATGTCGGGGGTGTGGGTGGGGGACAGGTTGAAGCCGGTGACTTCGGCGGCGTAGGCGTTGTCCGTGGGGCGTAGGACCGGGCCCTTGATCTGTGAGAGGGCGAAGAGGTGTGGGGTGGGCATGGGGTCCTCCTCGGCCGGGGGGGTGGTTCTTTCAGCTTGGACCTGTGGGGTGGGGGGCGCATGTGGGGGCGGCGGTGCGGTGTGTGGGGGTGCGCGCCTGTGCCTGCGGCGGCCTGTGGCTTGTGGGTGGGGGTGCGTGTTGCGCCTCCGCGGTGCGTTGGGGGTCGGGGCCGCACCGGGGGGTGTCCGTCCTCGGTCGGGCGGAACTGTGGGACCAAGCTGTGCTGTCGGTTGGACGCCCGACACTGCGGGCGGGCACCCCCCCGGTACGTCCCCTTCCCGCCGTGGCGCCGGTGCGGGTCGTCTTCGGCTCGCGTCCCCCCTTCCCGCCGTGGCGCCGGTGCGCATCTTTCAGCCCGTCCGGCGTTTGAGGACGAGGCCCCTTCAGGGCCGATGGGGGGTCTGGGGGCGCAGCCCCCAGGAGCGGGGTGGAAGGGGGCGGCAGCCCCTGGGGATGGGACGGGTAGGGGCGGCGGGGGCGAGGAGGGCTCGGGGGCGTCCCGGTGGCCGACGGGGCGTCGGTAAAGGGGGGTGGGGGGCGGGCGTAGCTTAGGGGGATGACGACGTACGGAACCTTTCCCGGCAGTCGGCCGCGGCGGCTGCGGACCTCTCCTGTCATGCGACGGATGGTGGCCGAGACCCGGTTGCACGCCGCTGACTTCATCCTCCCCGCGTTCGTGCGCGAGGGGGTCAGCGAGCCCGTGCCGATCGGGGCCATGCCGGGGGTGGTGCAGCACACCCGGGACAGTCTGAAGAAGGCCGCTGTCGAGGCGGTTGAGGCGGGGATCTCCGGGATCATGCTGTTCGGGGTGCCCGAGGAGTCCAAGAAGGACGCCGTGGGGACGCCGGGGACCGATCCGGACGGGATTCTCCAGGTGGCGCTGCGGGACGTGCGGGCCGAGGTCGGGGACGAGCTGTTGGTGATGTCCGATCTGTGTCTCGACGAGACCACCGACCACGGGCACTGTGGGGTGATCGACGCGTCGGGGCGGGTCGACAACGACGCCACCCTGGAGCGGTACGCCGAGATGGCCCAGGTGCAGGCCGATGCCGGTGCCCATGTCGTCGGGCCCAGCGGGATGATGGACGGGCAGGTCGGGGTCGTCCGTGACGCGCTCGACCAGATCGGGCGGGAGGACGTGGCGATCCTCGCGTACACCGCGAAGTACGCCTCCGCGTTCTACGGGCCGTTCCGGGAGGCCGTCGGGTCCTCGCTGCGGGGGGACCGGAAGACCTATCAGCAGGACCCCGCCAATGTGCGGGAGTCGTTGCGGGAGTTGGCCCTCGATCTGGAGGAGGGGGCCGACATGGTGATGGTGAAGCCTGCCGGGCCCTATCTCGACATCCTGGCGCGGGTCGCCGACGCGGTGGACGTGCCGGTGGCCGCCTATCAGATCTCCGGTGAGTACTCGATGGTCGAGGCCGCCGCCGAGAAGGGCTGGATCGACCGGGACCGGGCCATCCTGGAGACGCTGACCGGGATCAAGCGGGCCGGGGCGCAGAACATCCTCACCTACTGGGCCGTCGAGGCTGCTCGGATGCTGGCGGGTCGGTAGGTTCCGCCGGCAGGGTCGTGGGTTGACGGGGCCTCGACGTCGGTGGGTGGGGTGTCCCGGATCGTGGAAATCTGCTTGTAGGTGGCATTCGTTTTTCTAGGGTGGCGGCATGACTTCTGCTGCTGTCTCCGCGCCTTCGCTCGCCTCCCGGGTCCGGTCCGTCGGGGGGTCGGCGGTGCGGGAGATTCTCGCCGTCACCTCGCGGCCCGAGGTCGTCAACTTCGCCGGTGGACTGCCCGCCCCCGAGCTGTTCGACCGGGAGGGCGTCGCGGCCGCGTTCCGGTACGTGCTGGAGGAGATGCCGGGGCAGGCCCTCCAGTACTCCACCACCGAGGGGGAGCCCGGGCTGCGGGAGGCGCTGGCCCGGCGGATGAGCGGGAGGGGGCTGGTCACCGGGGGCGAGGAGCTGCTGGTGACCACCGGGTCGCAGCAGGGGCTGTCGCTGGTCGCCGCCGCGCTCGTCGAGCCCGGGGACTGCGTGCTCGTCGAAGACCCCTGTTATCTGGCCGCACTTCAGGTCTTCGGGCTCGCGGGGGCCCGGGTCGTCGCCGTGCCGGGGGACGCCGAGGGGCCGGACGTCGAGGCCCTGGCCGAGCTGGTGCGGCGGGAGCGGCCCAAGGTGTTCTACACCGTGCCCACCTTCCAGAACCCCAGCGGGCGGACCATGTCCGCCGAGCGGCGGGCCGCCGTCGCGGAGGTGGCGGGGCGGTGGGGGGTGTGGATCGTCGAGGACGATCCGTACGGGGAGCTGCGGTTCGAGGGGGTACGGCTGCCCTGGATCGCCTCCTACGAGGCGGCGGCCGACCGTACGGTGCTGCTCGGCTCCTTCTCCAAGGTGATGGCGCCGGGGCTGCGGCTGGGCTGGCTGCGGGCGCCCGCCGAGGTCCGGCGGGCCTGTGTCGTGGCCAAGCAGGCCGCCGACCTGCACACCCCGACCGTCAACCAACTGGCCGCCGCCCGGTATCTGACGGACCGGGACCTCGACGCGCACGTGGCCCGCGTCGCGGGCGTGTACCGGGAGCGGCGGGACGCCATGCTGGCGGGGCTGGCGGCGGCCCTGCCGGAGGGGTCCGTCTGGAACCGGCCCGAGGGCGGCATGTTCCTGTGGGCGCGGCTGCCCTCGGGGTACGACACCACCGCCCTGCTGCCCGAGGTCGTGCGCCACGACGTCGCCTATGTGCCGGGGGCGCCCTTCCACGCGGGCGAGGCCGACCGGACCACACTGCGGCTGTGCTTCGTCACCGAGACGCCGGAGCGGATCGCGGAGGGGCTGCGGAGGATGGGTGTGGGGCTTCGGTCCTAGGACTCAAGGAGTGGTGCGGTTGGGGCCGGGGGCTGCCGACGGGGTGGGGCCGTGTGCCTAGGGTTGAGGCATGTCCGACACAGTGGAGTTCGACCTCGACGCGTACCTCGGCCGGATCGGGTGGGAAGGGAGCAGGGTCCCCGACGCGGCGACCCTGCGGGGGCTGCACCTCGCGCACGCGCGCACGATCCCCTTCGAGAACCTGGACGCCGTGCACGGTACGGCGCCCTCGCTCGAACCCGGTGATCTACTGGAGAAGCTGGTCCGCGGCCGGCGCGGGGGCTACTGCTACGAGCACAACACCCTTTTCCTGACCGCCCTGGAGGCACTGGGGTTCGGGGTGACCCGGCTGTCGGCGCGTGTCCTGGTCGGCGCGGACGGGTTGTTCAGCCGTCCGCGCACCCATATGACCCTGCTGGTGGAGGTGGCGGGGGAGACCCGGCCCTACCTCGCCGACGTCGGTTTCGGGGCGGTCGGCGCGCTGCTGGAGCCCATCCCGGTGGTGGCCGGTGAGGAGTTCGAGGGGGCGGGCCGGCGGCACCGGCTGGTGCGGGTCACGCACCGGGGGCCGCTGGACCTGTGGGTGCTGGAGGGCTTCGAGCCGGGCCCGGCGTGGGAGGGCGGTTGGCGGCGGCAGTACGCCTTCACCCTGGACCCTGCCGAGGCGCCCGACTTCGAGGTGTTCAACTGGTTCGTCGCGACCAGTCCCCGCTCGCCGTTCACCCAGCGCCCGTACGTGCAGCGTCTGGACGGTGACCGGCATGTGCTCCTGTCCGGCCGCGAGTTGATCGTGACCTCCCCCGACGGCACCGTCAGCAAGCGGGAGGTGGCCGAGGAGGAGGTCACACGGCTGCTGGCCGAGGAGTTCGGGATCGACGTCCCCCCGGACCCGCGGAGCGGCGCCCCCCGGTCCCTCTAGGACGTCCCGGTCCCTCCAGGGCCTCCTCAGTCCCACCAGAAGGACCAGACCGGCTGGTCGGGCAACTGGCGGGCGGCGTACGCCTCCAGGGTCGGGTCGGTGCCCTGCCAGAGGGTGTCCGGGCAGAACGCGAAGTGCTCGGCGGCCACCGCCTCCGCCTCGGGGAGCGTCCTGGGCGGGGCCGCGACGGAGAGCACGAGGTGGTCGAAGCCGAGCGCCACGACCCGGGTGCCGAAGCGGTCCTCCCAGGAGCGCAGCACCGAGCTCAGGCGGGCCGTGTCCTGGTCGTGGTTCACCGCGCCCGACCAGCCGACGGCCGTCGGGATGTCCGCGCTGCGGCGGGCGGGGACCAGGGCCGGGCGGGGTTCCTTGAGCGGACCGCCGCCCGCGCAGAGGTCGTCGGCGATACCGCTCGCCACCGCGTCCGGGTCGGTGGCGGCGGACGCCGGGCCCGGCTCCGCCAGGCCGGGCCAGGCACCCTCCTCTTCCGTGCCGCACGCCTCCCAGAAGTCGGCCAGCACCTCCTCCGGGTCATGGTCACCCGGATAGGACATCTCGCCCGGCGTCAACTCCCATTCCGCAGGGCCCCCATGGCCCCGCCCGGTGTCCACCAGCACCGGCAGCAGACCCACCGCCCGCGCCGCCCGCCGGAGGACGGACCAGGTGCCCGGGGTCGCCTGGTCGTCGGCCAGCCAGAGCAGGGGCTCGGACCAGCGGCCCTCGACGGTCATGTCGATCAACTTGCCCGGCGGGAGGGCGAGACCGAGGTCGGCCAGCCTCGGCAGCGGGTTCGGGAGTGTTGCCATGGCGACGACTGTAGGGGCCGCCACTGACAACGGCCCGCGAAGATCGCGCGATCCGTGGTGCACGTGGGGCGCGTGGGGCCGGGGATTGCCGTGATCGTCCTGTCCGGACAGGAGTTGAGGTTACGGTGGGCCAGACGCCGTGCGCGGGAACGGGCACGCTGCCAGTGTGACCCCGACCGGAGGGAGACGGCGTGACGGACCCGGGCCCGCCGGTGGACGAGGACGGGGACGCCAGCAAGCCGCTGCCGGTCGGCGGGGGCGCGGGGGTCCCGCAGGAGCGGGGCGGGTACCCGTCGTACGGTCTGTCGTCCGAGGACGAGGAGGCGTTCGGCCGCTTCTACCGCGCCTGCGTGCCGAGGCTGACCGCGTATCTCGTCCACCAGGGCGCGCCGGTCGACCGGGCCGGTGAGTTCGTGCGGGACACCATGGTCGGGGCCTACCGGCAGTGGCGGGACATCAAGTCCCCCGCGAGCTGGGCCTACCAGGTCGCCTACCAGGTGTTCCTGCGGCACGTCATGCGGGCCGAGGAGGGGCCGGGGGAGGGCCCGGAGGAGAAGGGCCCGGTCGAGAAGGGGCCCGTGGTCTCCGGCCTGCCGCACCGGCCTGAGGCCGCCGAGGCCGGGTCACGGAAGCGGCGCGGACACGGCGGGGCGCTCGACCGGCTGTCCCGGTTCCTCGACGTGGACGCGGGGCTGCGCGAGGTGCGGGAGCTGGCCCGGGGGCCCGAGGACGCCGTACCCGGCCCGGGGCTCGCGCCCGACGCCGAAGGCGGTACGGCGGACCCAGGTACGGCGGATCCCGGTGCGGCAGGGCCCGTGGAGCCGCCGTGGCCGGTGGAGGCGGATGTCGCCGAGACCCTGCGCGCGCTCCCCGCCGAGCGGCGGCTGGCCCTGCGCAAGGACCCCGTGATCGCCGCCTGTGTCGTCGGTGAGCTGCTCGTACGGGCGCTCGTCCTCGTCGACGACCTTGCCCGGGACGCCGGGGGTGGCCACGGCGAGCGGTACGTCGGACTCGCCCGGGACTTCGCCCGCGCCCGCACCTTCGACCTCGACGCCGTCCCCACCCGCGAGGTCCGGGCCGTCCTCGCCCTCGCCAGCGTCTTCGCCCGCGCCCTCGTCCACGACCTCGGCCGTGCCGCCCTCCGCCGCGACCACGCCCTCGAAGTCGCCGCCGCCCTCGACGAAGCCGCCCGCTCCGGCAACGCCGACCGGGTCCGGGGCCTGGAACGGGACGCCCGTCCCCTCGCCGACGCGGTCGCCCTGGAAGCGGCCCACCGCCTCGGTCTCGCCGCCCCGGAGGACCTCGTCCTCGCCCTCCTCGACGGCGCGCTGGACGACTTCACCGACGCGGATCTCACCGCCGCCCGCCCCAACGACCCCGCCCTGACCGGCATTCACTGGTCCGAGGGGACCAAGTGGCCGCCGGGCACGGACATCGAGGCCCTGCGGAAGCGGTCAGCGGAGACGGCGCCCTTCTCACGCGTGTACGTACTGGGACGCCGACCCGGAGGAACGGGCCGCTCCGGGACGGGAGTTCGGTCCTAGCCGACCGGGGCGGCGGCGAGGAAGGCCGTCCAGGCCGTCGCGTTCACCTGGAAGGTGGGGCCGTCGGGCGTCTTGGAGTCGCGGACGTGGACCGTGTTCTCGGCGTGGGCGACTTCGAGGCATTCGCCGCCTTCGCTGCCGCTGTAGGTCGACTTGAACCACTGAAGTGCCTCGGTGCTCATTGCTCTCCTAGCAGACGGTCCAGCAGGCCCTTGGACTCCAAGGGGGACAGGGCCTGTGCTCGCAGCATCGCATACTTGCGCGCGAGCCTGGACACCTCATCTGCGTCGGAAACCCATTGGCTGCCGCGTTGGCCCTCGATGTAGGCCAGGTGCTGGTGGTCCGCGGTCTCCAGGAGGACGAAGGGACCGTCGAGGCCGGCGTGCGAGGGGCTCCCGGCGGGCAGGAACTGGATGGACACGCAAGGGAGTTCAGCGCAGGCGCGCAGATGGTCGAGTTGTTCGGCTCGCACCTCGGGACCCCCGATGCCCAGATGCAGGACCGGCTCCCAGATCACGAAGCTCAGCGTGGGCGGAGTCTCCCGCTGCATGATCTCCTGCCGCTCGATGCGGGCTGCCGCCTTCGTCTGGATCTCCCCTTCGCCATGTGCCGGAACCCGCTCCCGCAGCACCGTCTCCGCGTACGCCCGTGTCTGGAGCAGGCCCGGCAGTACCTGGTTGGCATACAGGGACAGCGCGATCGCCTCCCGCTCATGCTCCATGTACAGCTCCGCCCACATCGGGAACTGGTCGATCTCCGGCAGGTTCGCCACCCCCACGGACAGCATCCCCTTGGTCTGGAGCGCGTCGTCCAGGCGGGCCGCGAGGTCCGGTTTCAGGGCCCTTCTGCCCTGCTCGATCGACGCGAGTGTCTCGTCGTCGACCCGTACGAGTTCGGCCAGGGCGGCTTGCGTGTAGCCCGCGACGCGGCGAGCCGCGCCCAGTTGCTTGCCCAGCATCTTCATCGAGGTCAGGTTCTTCGGCCGCGGCGGCTTCTTCGCGCTCATGCTGGTCTCAATCCCCCAGGGCACCCGTACGTCACCGGGGGAGAGCCCGTACAAAAAAACTGTACGGGTCCACTCGCTGCTGCCGACCGGTGACCCTGCGCGACATTCTTCCCGTGAACGACGAGAGGCAAATCCCCTACCAGCGAGATCAGTTCTACGCCCGGGACCGCCGTTCCGTCGCCGCGGCCAGGCGGTTCGCCCGGTGGTCGCTGACGTACTGGGAACTGGCCGACTGGGAGCGCGCCGACGACGTGTCGCTGTGTGTGAGCGAACTGGCGACCAACGCGCTCGTGCACGGGGCGCCGCCGGGACGGGGGTTCCTGCTGCGGGTGCGCTACGACGGCTGTGTGGTGCGGGTCGAGGTGCACGACAGCGGGGGCGGGGAGCCGTACGTCTCGGAGCTGCCCGGCGACGGCGAGGGTGGCCGCGGGCTGTTCCTGGTCGCGGCGCTCGCCGACAAGTGGGGTGTGGGACAGCGCAACCCCGGCAAGGTGGTGTGGTGCGAGTTCGTCCACCCTGCCGGGGTCGCGCTCAGCTAGTCAGAGCTTCTCGGGCGTCCGGATGCCCAGCAGGGCCATGCCCTGGTGGAGGGTGCGGGCCGTCAGGTCGCACAGCAGCAGCCGGTTCTCCACGACCTCCTGTGCCGGGCGCGGCCTGATCACCGGGCACTGGTCGTAGAACGAGGTGAACAGCGACGCCAGTTGGTACAGGTACGCCGCCAGCTTGTGCGGCGCGTACTCCGCCGTCGCCTCCGCGAGCAGTTCGCCGAACGCGTCCAGGTGCAGGCCCAGGGCCCGCTCCGCCGGGGCGAGTTCGAGCTCCGGGTGGGCGACGGGGCCCGCGCCCTCGGCCTTGCGGAGGATCGACCTGATCCGGGCGTACGCGTACTGGAGGTAGACCGAGGTGTCGCCGTTCAGCGAGACCATCTGGTCCAGGTCGAACTTGTAGTCACGGTTCGGCGAGGTCGACAGGTCCGCGTACTTCACGGCGCCGATGCCGACGTACCGGCCGTTCTCGACGATCTCCTCCTCGGTCAGGCCCACCTTCTCGGCCTTCTCGCGGACCACGGCCGTGGCGCGCTCCACGGCCTCGTCGAGCAGGTCCTCCAGGCGGACCGTCTCGCCCTCACGGGTCTTGAACGGCTTGCCGTCCGCACCCAGCACGGTGCCGTAGCCCATGTTGTGCGCGGTGACCTCGTCGGTCAGCCAGCCGGCGCGGCGGGCCGTCTCGAAGACCATCCTGAAGTGCAGGGACTGGCGTACGTCGACGACGTAGAGCAGCGAGGTGGCGTGCAGGTCGACGACCCGGTTGCGGATCGCGGTCAGGTCGGAGGCCGCGTAGCCGAAGCCGCCGTCCGCCTTCTGCACGATCAGCGGGACCGGCTGGTCGTCCTTGCCGCGGATCTCGTCGAAGAAGACCACGAGCGCGCCGTCGGAGCGTTCCGCGACGCCCATCTCCTCCAGGAGGCGGGCGGTCTCGGGCATGCCGTCGTTGTACGCGGACTCGCCGACGATCTCGTCGTCCCGGATCTCCATGTCCAGCTTCTCGAAGACGGAGTAGAAGTAGACCTTCGACTCGTCCACGAACTGCTGCCAGAGCTCCAGCGTCTCCTTGTCGCCGGACTGGAGCGCGACGACCCGCCTGCGGGCGCGCTCCTTGAACTCCTCGTCCGCGTCGAAGACCGCGCGCGAGGCCTTGTAGACCCGGTTCAGGTTCGACATGGCCTGCTCGCCGTCGACGTCGTCGGCCGGGGCCAGCTCGCCGGGGTGCTCGAACAGGTACTGGATGAGCATGCCGAACTGGGTGCCCCAGTCGCCGATGTGGTGCCGGCCGATCGTCCGCTCGCCGGTGAAGTCGAGCATGGAGCGCAGGGCGTCGCCGATCACCGCGGAGCGGAGGTGGCCGACGTGCATCTCCTTGGCGACGTTGGGCTGGGCGTAGTCGACGACGGTGATGCCGGGGTTGTCCTTGAGGGGGACGCCGAGCCGGTCGCCGTCGGCGGCGCGGGCGGCGAGCGTCTCGATGATCGCCCGGTCGGTGAGGGTGATGTTGAGGAAGCCGGGGCCGGAGACCTCGACGTCCTTGATCACGTCGCCGGTGGTGACGCGGGCGACGACGTCCGTGGCCAGCTCGCGCGGGTTCGCCTTGTTCTTCTTGGCGAGGGCGAGGATGCCGTTGGCCTGGTAGTCGGCCCGGTCGCTGCGTCGGAGGAGCGGGTCGACGTCGGTCTCCGGCAGGACGGCGGAGATCGCGGACGTGAGCTGCTGCTCTACGGAAGCGGTGAGGGACTTGACCGGGGCCATGGGTGTGGGTGCCGTTCTGGTCGGGGCCGGATTGACAGTGCCCGTCAGTATCCCACGGGGGCGCAAAGGGGTTTTTCCGTATCGATGCCGGGTGCGGGGCCGGTGGGAACTTGTCGCGCCCGCGCGGCGGAGCCGCATGTCGATACAGCCCCGCGCCCCTAAGGAGGCGGCTGCGCCGCCTATCGGGGGTTGTCGCGCCCGCGCGGCGGGAAGGCGGCTGCGCCGTCTGTCGGGGGTGAGGGCTTAAGGCGTTTTCCTTGTTGGCGGGCTTGCTGGGAGAATGGCCGGGTCGGCCGGAGACCGTACCGGCTGCTTCAGGAGAGAGAAGGACGTGCCCCGTGGCTCAGAGCACCGAGACCACCGACTGGGTCTCCCGTTTCGCGGATGAGGTCATCGAGGAGTCGGAGCGTCGGGCCCCGGGCAAACCGGTCGTCGTCGCGTCCGGACTGTCCCCCTCGGGGCCGATCCACCTCGGGAACCTGCGCGAGGTCATGACCCCGCACCTGGTCGCCGACGAGATCCGGCGCCGCGGCCACCAGGTCCGGCACCTGATCTCCTGGGACGACTACGACCGCTACCGCAAGGTGCCGGCCGGCATCGCGGGCATCGACGACTCCTGGGCCGAGCACATCGGCAAGCCGCTGACCTCGGTGCCGGCGCCGAAGGGGTCCGCGCACCCGAACTGGGCCGAGCACTTCAAGGCCGCCATGGTCGAGGCGCTCGCCGAGCTCGGGGTCGAGTTCGACGGGATCAGCCAGACCGCGCAGTACACCTCCGGGGCGTACCGCGAGCAGATCCTGCACGCCATGCGGCACCGCGGGGACATCGACGCGATCCTCGACCAGTACCGGACCAAGAAGGCTCCCGCGAAGAAGCAGTCGCAGAAGCCCGTCGACGAGGCCGAGCTGGAGGCCGCCGAGGGCTCCGGCGCCGCGGACGAGGACGACGGCTCCTCCGGGTCGGCCGGGTACTTCCCGTACAAGCCGTACTGCGGCAACTGCGAGAAGGACCTGACGACCGTCACCGCGTACGACGACGACAGCACCGAGCTGACGTACACCTGCGACGCCTGCGCCTTCTCCGAGACCGTTCGGCTGAACGAGTTCAACCGCGGCAAGCTGGTCTGGAAGGTCGACTGGCCGATGCGGTGGGCGTACGAGGGCGTCGTGTTCGAGCCCAGCGGCGTCGACCACTCGTCCCCCGGGTCCTCCTTCCAGGTGGGCGGGCAGATCGTCGGGATCTTCGGCGGCAAGCAGCCCATCGGGCCCATGTACGCCTTCGTGGGCATCAGCGGCATGGCGAAGATGTCGTCGTCCAAGGGCGGTGTGCCGACCCCCGGCGACGCGCTGCGGATCATGGAGCCGCAGCTGCTGCGCTGGCTGTACGCCCGCCGCCGCCCCAACCAGTCCTTCAAGATCGCCTTCGACCAGGAGATCCAGCGGCTCTACGACGAGTGGGACAAGCTGGACGCCAAGGTCGCCGACGGGTCCGCGCTGCCCGCCGACGCCGCCGCGCACTCCCGCGCGGTGCGCACGGCCGGCGGCGAGCTGCCCCGGACCGCCCGGCCGCTGCCGTACCGGACGCTGGCCTCCGTCGCGGACATCACCGCCGGGCACGAGGACCAGGCGCTGCGCATCCTCAGCGAGCTGGACCCCGCCGACCCGCTGACGTCCCTGGCCGAGGCCCGGCCGCGGTACGACAAGGCCGAGGCGTGGATCAACACGCACGTGCCCGCCGACCAGCGGACCATCGTGCGCGACGAGCCCGACACCGAGCTGCTGAAGTCCCTGGACGAGGCGTCGGCGGAATCCCTGCGGCTGCTGCTGGAGGGCCTCGCCGACCACTGGTCGCTCGACGGGCTGACCCACCTCGTCTACGGGGTGCCCAAGGTGCAGGCCGGGTTCTCCGCGGACGCGACGCCCAAGGAGC
The DNA here is from genome assembly GCF_044386545.1 of Streptomyces sp. NPDC020489. Lineage (NCBI taxonomy): Bacteria > Bacillati > Actinomycetota > Actinomycetes > Kitasatosporales > Streptomycetaceae > Streptomyces > Streptomyces sp. NPDC020489. The sequence continues at coordinate 196,300 of NZ_JBIRUZ010000015.1, read as the reverse complement.
TGCCGCCGGAGATCAAGACCGCCCAGCGGACCTTCTTCGCGCTGCTCTACCACCTGCTGGTGGGCCGTGACACCGGTCCCCGACTGCCCACACTGCTGCTGGCGGTGGGCCAGGAGCGGGTGCGGAACCTGCTCGGGGCGTAGGCGCCGGTCATCGAACGACGACGGGGGCGCCCGGTGAGATCACCGGGCGCCCCCGTCGTCGTACGGGAGGAGGCTGGTCAGGCGATGTGGTCCTCTTCCAGTTCCGCGTTGTAGCGGTTGGTGAAGCGGTTGACCATGCGCTTGGCCTCGTCCGGCGGGAGCAACAGGCTGAACTCGGCCTCGACGTTCTCGCTGAACTCACGCGGCGTGGGGTAGCCGCTGCCGCTTATCGACTTCTTGAAGACCTGGTAGTAGGCCTCCTCGTCCGGCTCCGGGCTGCCGCCGCCCTCGCCGAGCTCACGCGTGCGGCTCGGGCTCACCGGGATGGGAAAGCTGCCGGTCTCCTCCGGGGAGGGCTCGGCGTACGTCGGCTGCTGCCGTTGCTGGTACGCCTCGGCCTGCTCTTGTTCCGCGTACCACTGGGCGTACTGGTCCGGGTCGTACTCGGGGTCGTAGTCGCCCTGGTACTCGATCTGCTGAGGAGTCTGGAACCAGGGGCTCTCCTCCGGGACCGGCTCGTACTCCGGCTCGGGAGCGGGGGCCGTCTGCCGCTGCGGGGCGGGCGGCGCCTCCACGGCCCGCTGCGGGGCCGGGGCCACGGCCTCCGGCTGCGGCGCCGGCGGCAGCAGCGCGGGCTCTATGCCCGCCGCCGCCAGGCCCGCCGGGGCCGTCTGCGCCAGCGGGACGCCGTAGCGGGCCAGGCGCAGCGGCATCAGGGACTCCACCGGGGCCTTGCGGCGCCAGGCGCGACCGAAGCGGGAGCGCAGCCGCGCCTGGTAGACCAGCCGCTCCTGCTCCAACTTGATGACCTGCTCGTAGGAGCGCAGCTCCCACAGCTTCATGCGGCGCCACAGCAGGAACGTCGGCACCGGCGAGAGCAGCCAGCGGGTGAGGCGGACGCCCTCCATGTGCTTGTCGGCGGTGATGTCCGCGATCCGGCCGATGGCGTGCCGGGCGGCCTCCACGGAGACCACGAACAGGATCGGGATCACCGCGTGCATGCCCACACCGAGCGGATCCGGCCAGGCCGCCGCGCCGTTGAAGGCGATCGTGGCCGCCGTCAGCAGCCACGCCGTCTGCCGCAGCAGCGGGAACGGTATGCGGATCCACGTCAGCAGGAGGTCCAGCGCGAGCAGGACACAGATGCCCGCGTCGATACCGATCGGGAAGACGTAACTGAAGTTGCCGAAGCCCTTCTGCAGGGCCAGTTCACGGACCGCCGCGTAGGAACCCGCGAAGCCGATGCCGGCGATGATCACTGCGCCGAACACGACCACGCCGATGAGAACGCGGTGCGTCCGAGTCAGCTGCATTGGCGCGGCCACCCGTACTCCCCTCCCCTTGCGTGTTGTTGCGCGCAACAGAGTGGCACATGTGTGCGGCGCACGGATGGCCGGTAGTGGACGTCAGCCTTCCGGCGGTCCTCGTCGGCCCGGACGTCAGGCCTTCTTCGCCGCCGAACTGGACGGGGAGGCGGACGCCGAGGGGGACTTGGTGCCTGACCCGGAAGCGGACTGCGACGGCTTGGCCGAACCGGCCTTGCCGCCGCCCTCGTTCGCCTCGGTCACCGAGGCCACCGCCTCCTTGGCCGCCTTCTTCACCAGCTTCGCCAGGCTGTCGGCGCTCGGCGACTTGTCACCGGCCAGACCGGCGCCGTTGTAGTCGATGGTGACGACGACGTTCTCGACGCGCGTGACCAGCGTCTGCTGCTTGAAGGTGCCTTCCTTCTTCTTCAGCTCGTACGTCACCAGCGTCGCCGCCTCACCGGTACCGGTGACCGGCGCGGCCTTGGCGTCCTTCGCGCCCTCCACCGCCTGGGCGTCCTGGACCTGCTTGTCGAAGTACTCCTGCGCGAGCTTGTCGCCCTCGCCGCGGGTGGCGTCGGAGTCGAAACGCAGCAGCGAGACGTTCAGCCAGCGGAACTGGGAGCCCTTGACGCCGTTGTTGTCCAGGCTCGACCAGGAGCAACTGCCGCGCGTCGCCACATCATCCGAGGTGCCCTGCTTGCCGGACTTGGAGGCCTTCGGCACGAGATCGCCGAGCGTGTCCTTCGACAGGGTGTCGCACGCGTCCGGCAGCGAGCTGTACGCCGCCGCCTGCACGGTCGGCGACGCGCTCGCGGAGACCGAGGTCTCGGCGCTCTTCGCGCCGCCCGCGTCGTCCGAGCCGGAGTCCGAGGAACAGCCGGCCGCCACCAGCATCACCGGGACTGCGGCCGCGCCGAGAAGAACGCGGTTGAGCCGGTTCGTGCGCCTGCCACCGTTGTCTCGCTGTGCTGCTCGCTGCATGGTTCCTTCACTCATGACGCTGCTCGTGCTCCTGCGGTCGGACGGGTCCGAGGGGCCACGGTACGCGGTGGGACACCGGTGCGGCTCTGGTTCGCCTCCATTGCCGACCCGCCCGGGCGGCCCTCAGCCCGCCAGCGCGTCCGCCAGCTGAGAGGCCAGTTTCCGTGCCCTGTCCTGCATTTCCTCGCTGTCCGGGACCGCGCCGACGGTCGCCGGCTGCTCCTCGTAGACGATCGTCACGATCACATTCGACGTGCGGAACGCCACAGTCACGGTGCGCTGCCGAGTCGTCGAACCGGAGCTGCTCAACGCGTCGTCGAGGTACGCCTCGTCGCCGAGGTCGTCCAGGAGGCGCGGCTGGAGATCGGAGGGGGTGGCGCTGGGGGCGTCGTCGGAGGTGGAGGAGGTGGAGGAGGGGGACGCGCTCGGGGACGCGGAGGGGCTCACGCCGGACAGGACCGGCTCCGAGGCCAGGGGCTCGGGGAGGTCGGCGGCCTCCTGCATCTGCCCGAACAGCGCCTCCGCCTTGCTGTCGTCGCTCACCGCGGTGTCGTACGAGACCACCCGCTCCAGATCGACGAGCAGCCGGTCCGTCGCGTCCGTGGACTCGACCTTCCAGCGGCAGCCGACCTTGCGGTCCGTGTCGAAGGTGACCGTCGGCTCGCCCTCGTACGCCTTCTCGCGCTGCGTCTCGTCCGCGATCTGCGGGATGCCGGGCAGCAGCGTGTCGAGGGTGCTCTGGCCGACCGTGCGGCAGGGCTCCGGGAGCGTGCGGTACCGGCCGGGTTCGGCCACGGCGGACGCGGTGCCGGGGCCGCCGGGGTTGGCGTCGTCCTCGATGTCACCGCCGCCCGAGCCGCCGGAGCAGCCGGCCAGCAACGCGACGAGAAGCGCCGCGGCGCCGGGTACGTACGCCTTCCGCTGCACGGTCGGCTCCTCTCGGTGCTGAATCATCGCTGCTGGTTATTCGCTTGCCGCGCGGGGGTGTCCCCAGGGCACCATGTGTATCGCACGCACAGCCGTGGACGCCGGTCCGTTGTCCCTTTCGTTGACCTTGGCGCCGGTTTTGCGATGTAAGACTTTTGATCACATCCGGGGGAATGAGGACGATATGTCGTACGTGGAAATGCCGGGCGCGAAGGTCCCGATCCGTCTGTGGACCGACCCGGCGACCGTCGAGGACGTCGCCCTCCAGCAGCTCCGGAACGTCGCGACCCTGCCCTGGATCAAGGGCCTCGCGGTCATGCCCGACGTGCACTACGGCAAGGGCGCCACGGTCGGCTCCGTCATCGCGATGCAGGGGGCGGTGTGCCCGGCGGCGGTGGGCGTCGACATCGGCTGCGGGATGTCGGCGGTCAGGACGTCCCTCACGGCGAACGACCTGCCCGGGGACCTGTCCCGACTGCGGTCGAAGATCGAGCAGGCGATCCCGGTGGGGCGCGGGATGCATGACGACCCCGTCGACCCGGGGCGGTTCCACGGGCTGGCGACCGCCGGGTGGGACGACTTCTGGGGGCGGTTCGACGGGGTGGCGGAGGCGGTCAAGTTCCGTCACGAGCGCGCCGGGAAGCAGATGGGAACGCTCGGCTCCGGGAACCACTTCGTCGAAGTGTGCACGGATACGACCGGTTCCGTCTGGCTGATGCTGCACTCCGGTTCCCGGAACATCGGCAAGGAGCTCGCCGAGCACCACATCGGCATCGCCCAGAAGCTGCCGCACAACCAGGGCCTGGTCGACCGCGACCTCGCCGTCTTCATCGCGGACACCCCGCAGATGGCGGCGTACCGCAACGACCTGTTCTGGGCGCAGGAGTACGCGAAGTACAACCGCACGCTCATGATGGCGCTCCTGAAGGACGTGATCCGCAAGGAGTTCAAGAAGGCGAAGCCGACGTTCGAGCCGGAGATCAGCGCGCACCACAACTACGTGGCCGAGGAGCGCTACGACGGAATGGACCTGCTCGTGACCCGCAAGGGCGCGATCCGGGCCGGTTCCGGTGAGTTCGGGATCATCCCGGGCTCCATGGGCACGGGGTCGTACATCGTGAAGGGTCTCGGCAACGAGAAGGCCTTCAACTCCGCCTCGCACGGCGCCGGTCGGCGCATGAGCCGCAACGCGGCCAAGCGGCGGTTCTCCACCAAGGACCTGGAGGAGCAGACGCGGGGCGTGGAGTGCCGCAAGGACTCCGGCGTCGTGGACGAGATCCCGGGCGCGTACAAGTCGATCGACCAGGTCATCGACCAGCAGCGGGACCTGGTGGAGGTCGTGGCGAAGCTGAAGCAGGTCGTCTGCGTGAAGGGCTGACCGAAGGGCCCGGGCCGGTGCGGCCCGGGCCCCTCGCCGTGTCATCCCAGCCGCTTCTCCAGCAGGGTCACCGCGTACGGGCTGCCCGTGCCGCCGTCCTTCGCGGGCTGTTCGCCGACCACCTGGTAGCCCGCCGCCTCGTAGTACGCGCGCAGGCGGGGGTTGGTGGCGAGGCAGTCCAGGCGGGCGTGGGGGAGGGCGGCCGCGGTGATGCGGGACTCCGCGTGGGTCAGCAGGGCGCGGCCCGTGCCCGGGGGCGCCGTGTGGGGAGTCGTCATCAGGCGGTGGACGTAGCCGGCGTCGGCGGGGCGCGGGCCCCAGGCGGCCTCGTCGGTCCACCAGAGTTCGTAGGCGCCCGCGAGGTGGCCGTCGCAGTGGGCCAGCCAGACCTCGCCCTCCGCCATGCGGCGCCGGAAGTGGGCCTCGTCCTTCTCGCCGGGCTTCCACTGGTCGATGCCGCGGGCCAGCATCCACAGGGCGACGGAGTCACGGAGGCGGACCAGGGCGGGGGCGTCCTCGGGGGTGGCCCGGCGGTAGGTGAGGGGTGGCCGGGTGGCCGGCGTCGGTTCCAGGAGGCCGGCGCGGAGTCTCGCGGTGAGGTCCGCGGCGTCCATGCCGAGGGCGTCGGCGACATAGCCCTCCACCGAGCCGTAGCGGGCGTTCAGCTGCCGCAGGAACAGGCGCATCACCGCCTCGGGGGCGCGGGCGTAGGCCGGCCAGTTCGGGGCGGCGCCGTCGTTGCGGGCCCTCCAGTCCGCCAGGAGTGCGGGCGTCGCCAGTTCCGTGAGGCTGAAGTCCTCGATGATCGTGGCCTCGTCGACGCCGAGCAGGGCGAGGACCAGGGCCGCCAGCTCACCGGTGCGGTCCTTGCCCGAGGCGCAGTGGAAGACCAGGGGCCGCTCCGCCCCGGCGATCAGTTCCAGGGCTCGGCGGATCTCCTTCGTGCCGTCCTCGGCGACCTCCATGAAGCGTTCGGCGAGGTAGGGGCCGGGGTCCACGTCCGCGCCCAATGCCGCCTGGTCGTAGGGGCGGTGCTCGATGCCGAGGTGGACGTACGCGAAGGACGGGTCGGACGGCACGCGGCCCCGTCCCTCGATCTCCCAGCCGTGGCGGAGGTCGATCACCGTGCCGATGCCGAGGGACAGGAAGCGGCTCCAGTCGGGGGTGCCCTCGGTCAGCTTGCCGAGCGAGTCGGCGCGGTAGAGGCGGCCCGGACGGACCCGATGGCCGTCGGTCGTCGGATAGCCGCCCAGGTCACGGAAGTTGTGCAGGCCGTCGAAGGCCACATGTCTGTCCACGGTCCGTGACCCTACGTCGGGTGGGTCACAGCTCCCGGTGGATTTTCGTGTTGGAGGCCTGGGCGCGGGGCCGCAGGACCAGCAGGTCGACGTTGACGTGGCTGGGGCGGGTGACGGCCCAGGTGATCGTCTCGGCGACGTCGTCGGCGGTCAGGGGCTCGGCGACGCCCGCGTAGACCTTCTCGGCCTTCTCCTTGTCGCCGCCGAAGCGGGTCACGGCGAACTCCTCCGTCTTCACCATGCCGGGGGCGATCTCGATGACCCGGACCGGCTGTCCGACGATCTCCAGCCGGAGGGTCTCGGCGAGGACGTGGGCGCCGTGCTTGGCGGCGACGTAACCGCCGCCGCCCTCGTAGGTGCCGTGGCCGGCGGTGGAGGAGACGACCACGACCGTGCCGTCGCCGCTCGCCACCAGCTTCGGCAGGAGGGCCTGGGTGACGTTGAGGGTGCCGAGGACGTTCGTCTCGTACATCGTGCGCCAGTCGGCGGGGTCGCCGGTGGCCACCGGGTCGGCGCCGAGCGCGCCGCCCGCGTTGTTCACCAGCACGCCGACGGTCTTGAAGGCGCTCGCGAACTCGTCGACCGCGGCCCGGTCGGTGACGTCGAGCTGGTACGCCGTCGCCTGGTGCCCGGCCGCGGTGATCTCCGCCTCCAGGGCCTCGATACGGTCCTTGCGGCGGGCGGTCAGGACGACGCGGTACCCGGCGGCGGCGAGCTGTCGGGCCGTGGCGGCGCCGATCCCGCTGCTCGCACCGGTGACGACGGCGATGCGGGACGCGGGCGACGGTGCGGCGGTGGCCATGGGCTGCTCCTCGGGCGTGCGGACGACAGGCTCCGGCCAGGATAGGCGGAGTGCGGGGCACCTCCCGGAGCTGTCCGTATCCCGGTTCGGTGGGAGAATCGAGGAGGTGATCCTCTGTTTCCCGGAGGTGGACCATGGGAGAAGCACGCGAGGTCATGGACCGGCTCACCGACGCGCTGACCACGCACCCGGACCTGAAGGCCATCGCCGAGCTGTACGCGGAGGACGCGGTCGCCTTCACGCCCGACGAGGGGGAGCTGCGCGGGCGGGACAGCATCGTCGCGTACTGGCGGCAGATGACGGAGGCGGTGCCGGAGGCGCGGTTCGAGACGCTGCACGCCTACGAGGCCGGGGACACGGCCATCGACGAGGGCGTCTTCAGCGGGCGGAACACCGGGCCGATCCAGCTGCCCACCGGGGAGACGCTCCCCGCGACGCAGAAGGAGATCAGGATCCGCGGCGTGGACATCGCCACGGTGCGGGACGGCAGGATCGTGGACTACCGGCTCTACTTCGACGAGATGGAGTTCCTCGGGCAGCTGGGGCTGCTGCCGGACGAGCCGTCGTGACCGGCCCCGAACCGCTCAGTCCCCCCGGGGTGCCCACATGATGACCGCCATGCCGACGAGGGAGATCAGCGCGCCCGCCAGGTCCCAGCGGTCGGGTCGGTAGCCGTCCGCGACCACGCCCCACAGGATCGAGCCGGCCACGAAGATCCCGCCGTACGCGGCGAGGACGCGGCCGAAAGGGGCGTCCGGCTGGAAGGTGGCGACGAAGCCGTAGGCGCCGAGGGCGAGCACCCCGCCGGTCATCCACAGCCAGCCCCGGTGCTCGCGCACGCCCTGCCAGACCAGCCAGGCGCCGCCGATCTCGAAGAGGGCGGCGAGGACGAAGAGACCGGCCGAGCGCAGCACGAACATGGTCCGCAGCCTGCCATACGGGTGCCACGGCGCCTGTCGTCGGCTTCGCGTGGGATACATCCGTGCGTACGACCACCCCGGAGTGAGGAGTGCGGTATGCGGGTTGTTGCTGTGGGCGTCGCGGCCGTGCTGGCGGTCGGTGCCGGGGCGCCGGTCGCCGGTGCCACCCCCGACCGGCCGGAGGCCGATCTGTCCTATCACGGCCTCGCGGTGATGACCGAGGGGCAGGTGGAGGTGCGGTTCACCCCGCGCAACCACGGTCCCTCCGCGGTACCGGACGTGACGGTACGGCTGCACTGGTCGCAGCCGCTCGCCGACCGGCAGGAACTGCCGACCGGGTGCGCGCGGTCGGGGGCGCGGGTGGTGCTGTGCCGGGTGGGGGCGCTGGCCGCCGACGGTCTGGGCGAGCAGATCGGGATGCGGGTGCGGATGCGGGGGGCGCCCGCCGAGGTGCTGCTGGGGATCGACACGGTGTGGAGCGGCGGGGCGGTGGACCGCAACCGGCTCAACGACCGCCAGCGGGTGCTGGTGCTGGACACCGGGGACGCGTACCACTTCTGACGGGCCGCAGCCGACCGGCAGGGCGTGCCGCTGCCGCGCCGGGAGGGCGCCCGCTGTAGGCCGGGAGGGCGTGCCGGGGGTGCGTCGTACGATCTCTGCACGGCGCAGACGAAGGGTGGCACGGGATGGCGGGCACGGCGCGTGAGCGGTTGTTGGAGGAGCTGGCCACCGTGTCGCGCCGGTACATGGCCTCGTACGCCCTCTTCAACCAGGCCGTCGCGGACCATCTGGGGGTCCACCCGACCGACCTGCAGTGTCTGAACCTGCTGGCGCTGGAGGGCGGCCCGGTGACGACCGGGCGGGTCGCGGAGCTGACCGGGCTCACGACCGGGTCGGCGACACGGCTGGTGGACCGGCTGGAGCGGGCGGGGTACGTGGTGCGGGAGCGGGACGCGGTGGACCGGCGGCGGGTGCTGGTGGCGACCGTGCCGGAGAGGCTCGCGGAGCTGAGGCGGGTGTGGGACCGGCTGGGAGGCGGGTACAACGCCCTCTTCGACGACCTCGGCGACGGTCAACTCGCGTTGATCATCGAGCACATGAGGCGTACGACCCGCTTCAGCGCCGATCAAGTGGAGCGGCTGCGGGCGGGGGAGCTCTAGCCGGTCACCGGCGTCGGTCGCCGGTCCGCGGTGTCGTAGCGCTCGCGCGCCTCGTGGACCTGCTCGATGTGGGTCTCCGCCCAGGCCTTCACCGCGGTCAGCAGGACGGCCAGGCTGTGGCCGAGCGGGGTGAGTTCGTAGTCGACGCGGACCGGGACGGACGGGGTGACCGTACGGGCGAGGATGCCGTCGCGTTCCAGGGCGCGCAGGGTCTGCGTGAGCATCTTGGGGCTGACGCCGGCGATCTTCCGGGTCAGGTCGCTGTAGCGCATCGAGCCGGTGGAGAGCGCGGAGACGACGAGGCTGACCCACTTGTCGCTGAGCCGGTCCAGGAGCTGGTTGGTGGGGCAGCCGCGGATGAACGCGTCGTACTCGGCGCGGGCCTGCTCGCGCCGCTGGGCCGCGGTCATGGTCGCCATGACTCACCTCCGGGATGCTTAGGCACTTCCAGGTAACTACTTACGAATAGATAGTAGCTCTTCCTAGGGTTGTGGGCAGTGGGGCGATCGCCCCAAACCCCAACAGATCCAGGAGAGTTGTCATGCGTGCTGCTGTGGTGAACACGTTCGGCGGTCCCGAGGCCGTGGAGGTCGTGGAGACCGAGGTGCCCGAGCCCGCCGCGCGCCAGGTCCGGATCAAGGTGGCGGCCGCCGCCCTGAACCCCGTGGACGTGGGGATCCGGGAGGGCGTCTTCGGCGGCGCGGGAAAGCGGATCGGCCTCGGCTGGGACGTCGCCGGGACCGTCGACGCGACCGGCGTGGCGAGCGCCTGGAGCGTCGGCGACGAGGTGGTCGGGCTGCACTACGGCATGGTCACGCCGCTGGGCAGCCACGCCGAGTACGTCGTCCTGGACGCGGACGCGGTGGCGCTGGCGCCGCGGACGGTCGACGCGATACACGCCGCGACCCTGCCGCTGAACGCGCTGACCGCCGTACAGGCCCTGGATCTGCTGGAGTTGGAGTCCGGGCAGTCGCTGCTGGTGACCGGGGCCGCCGGGGCGGTCGGCGGGTTCGCCGTCCAACTGGCCGCCCGGCGCGGGATCTCGGTGTCCGGGCTGGCCCGGGAGGGGGACGAGGAGCTCGTACGGTCGCTGGGTGCCGCGGAGTTCGTCGCCTCGGGGCGCGGGGGGTTCGACGCCGTGCTCGACGCGGCGGTGCTGGGGGAGGCGGCGCTGGAGTGGGTGCGGGACGGGGGTGCGTATGTGGGGGTGATCCCGCAGGCCCAGCCGGCGTCCGTGCGGGGGGTTCGGACGGGGGCCGTCGAGGTTGCCGCGGACGGGGCGCGGCTCGCGGAGCTGGTGGGGCTTGTGGATGAGGGGGTGCTGACCCTGCGGGTGGCGGAGACGTTTGCGCTGGAGGACGCGGTGAAGGCGCATGCGCGGCTTGCGGGGGGTGGGGTTCGGGGGCGGGTGGTGTTGGTGACGGGTTCCTAGCCGGGTGTGGGTGCCGGGTTCCTGGCCGGGTGTTGGTGCCGGGCGCCTAGTGGGGTGGGGTGTTGGGTCGCGGGGCGGGTGCGGGTCTGTTGGGGCTGGGCGCGCAGTTCCCCGCGCCCCTGGGTGGGTGGGGGTTGCGGCGTGGGGTGGGTGCGGGTTTGTTGTGGCTGGGTGCGCAGTTCCCCGCGCCCCTGGGTGGGTGGGGTGTGGGGTCGTGGGGTGGGTGCGGGTTTGTTGTGGCTGGGTGCGCAGTTCCCCGCGCCCCTGGGTGGGTGGGGGTGCGCCTTCCTTGGTGGGTGGGCGGGTTTCTGTGGGGGTTGGAATAGGGGGAGGGGTGGGGTGGTTGCGGGGGTATAGTTGAACGGTAAACAACCTGGAGGGTGAGCGGTCATGCAGTTCGGGATCTTCAGCGTCGGTGATGTCACGCCCGACCCCATCACGGGGCGGACGCCGACCGAGCGTGAGCGCATCAAGGCCATGGTCGCCATCGCGCTGAAGGCGGAGGAGGTCGGGCTCGACGTCTTCGCCACCGGCGAGCACCACAACCCGCCCTTCGTGCCGTCGTCGCCGACCACGATGCTCGGCTACGTCGCCGCGCGCACCGAGCGGCTGATCCTCTCCACCGCCACCACCCTCATCACCACGAACGACCCGGTGAAGATCGCCGAGGACTTCGCGATGCTCCAGCACCTGGCCGACGGCCGGGTGGACCTGATGATGGGCCGCGGCAACACCGGGCCGGTCTACCCCTGGTTCGGCCAGGACATCCGCCAGGGCATCAACCTCGCAATCGAGAACTACGCCCTGCTGCGCCGGCTGTGGCGCGAGGACGTCGTGGACTGGGAGGGCAAGTTCCGTACGGCCCTCCAGGGGTTCACCTCGACGCCGCGCCCGCTGGACGGCGTACCGCCGTTCGTCTGGCACGGCTCCATCCGCTCGCCCGAGATCGCCGAGCAGGCCGCGTACTACGGCGACGGCTTCTTCCACAACAACATCTTCTGGCCGGCCGACCACACCCGGCGGATGGTCGAGCTGTACCGCACCCGGTACGCGCACTACGGCCACGGCACCCCCGAGCAGGCGATCGTCGGCCTCGGCGGACACGTCTTCATGCGGCGCAACTCGCAGGACGCCGTACGGGAGTTCCGGCCGTACTTCGACGTCGCGCCGGTCTACGGGCACGGGCCGTCCCTGGAGGACTTCACCGAGCAGACCCCGCTGACCGTCGGCTCCCCGGAGCAGGTCATCGAGAAGACGCTGGCCTTCCGCGAGTACGCCGGTGACTACCAGCGCCAGCTGTTCCTGGTGGACCACGCCGGGCTGCCTCTGAAGACCGTCCTGGAGCAGATCGACATGCTGGGCGAGGAGGTCGTTCCAGTGCTGCGCGAGGAGTTCGCGAAGGGCCGCGCGAAGGATGTTCCCGAGGCGCCGACCCACGCGTCCCTGCTCGCCGAGGTGAAGGCCGGAGCGAAGGCCTGAATCAGGGCCTGAGTGAAGAAGGAGACCGCCGTATGAAGATCGTCGTCGTCTCTGCGGGACTGAGCGTGCCGTCGTCCACGCGGCTGCTGGCCGATCGGCTGGCGGCGGCGGTGCGACGGGCGGCCCCGGCCGGGGAGCCGGGCAGCGGCCCTTCCGCCGTCGACGTGCGGGTCATCGAGGTCCGGGACCTCGCCGTGCCGATCGCGCACCAGCTCACCAGCGGGTTTCCCGGACGGGAGCTGGCCGCCGCGCAGGACGCGGTGACAGGGGCCGACGGGCTCATCGTCGTCACGCCGGTGTTCTCGGCGTCGTACAGCGGACTGTTCAAGTCGTTCTTCGACGTCCTCGACAAGGACGCGCTGGTCGGCAAGCCGGTGCTGATCGCGGCGACCGGCGGCAGCGCGCGGCACTCGCTGGTGCTGGACCACGCGCTGCGGCCGCTCTTCTCCCACCTGCGGGCCGTCGTCGTCCCGACCGGGGTCTACGCCGCCTCGGAGGACTGGGGCGCGGAAGGGCTGGACGCCCGCGTCGAACGGGCCGCGGGGGAGCTGGCGGCGCTGATCGGGCTCCCGGGGCGGGACGCGGGGCGGGACGCGGGGCGTCCGGCGGACGGGGCGGGGGCGGCCACCCCGGTCGCGGCCACCCCGGTCGCGGGCGCCGTCCCGGCCCGGGCCAAGGACCGCTTCGACGTCGTGCCGTTCGCCCAGCAGTTGGCGGCACTGGCCCTCTGACGCGGCGCGGGACCGCGTACCCGAGGGTGCCTCTGTGACGGTGAGAGAGGGGTAAAAAGGCTGATCGTCGGGTCGCTCGGTCGGCTGATCCGGCGGTCGGCTTGGCAGTATGGAGGCGTGCCTCAGACCGTGCTGCTCGCCGAAGACGACCGCGCCATCCGTCACGCCCTGGAGCGCGCCCTGACCCTGGAGGGGTACCGGGTCACCGCGGTCGCCGACGGTGTCGAGGCGCTGGCCCAGGCACACCGCACCCCGCCGGACGTGCTCGTGCTGGACGTGATGATGCCCGGCATCGACGGACTCCAGGTGTGCCGGGTGCTGCGCGCCGAGGGCGACCGGACGCCGATCCTGATGCTGACGGCCCTGGTGGAGACCGCGGACCGGATCGCGGGCCTGGACGCGGGCGCCGACGACTACGTCCTCAAGCCCTTCGACGTCGAGGAGGTCTTCGCCCGGCTGCGCGCGCTGCTGCGGCGCACCGGAGGGGCGAACGGCACCCCCGGCCCCGCGAGCGAGGCGCCGAAGCCGCAGGTGCCCGAGCGGTACCTGGAGGCGGCCGGGCTCACCATGGACCCGCAGGCGCGGCGGGCCTGGCGGAACGGCCGGGAGCTGGAACTGACCCGCACCGAGTTCGAGCTGCTGGAACTGCTGGTGCGCAACAGCGGGATCGTCCTGGACCACTCCACGATCTACGACCGGATCTGGGGCTACGACTTCGGGCCCGGCTCCAAGAACCTCGCCGTCTACGTCGGCTACCTGCGGCGCAAGCTGGACGAGCCCGGGGCCCCGCAGCTGATCCACACGGTGCGCGGCGTGGGTTACGTGCTGCGGGAGAACTGAGTGGCCCGGCTCGCCCGGCTGCCGCACTGGCGGCGGCCCGGTCTCGTCTCCCTCGCGACCACGTTCGCGGTGTCCTTCGCGGCGGTCACGGCCGCCGTCACCGTACTGGTCGGCATCCTGTCGTACTCGGCCGCCGCCCGGCTGGTCCGGGTGGACCAGCAGTCCGTGTTCGACGAGGTCGTGCAGGACCTGCGGGACGAGGTGCGCCAGCACAGCATGACGCCGGAGGACTTCTCCTCCGCGGAGCCCGGCCACGACCTCGTGCGCCCGGCCCGTACCGACGTGCAGGTCCTCGGACCGGACGGCACGGTCGTCGACCCCGGCAGCCCGGGGCTCCCCGTCGTCGGCGGCGACCGCCGGGTGGCGGCGGCCTCGACGGCCGGGCAGCTGGTCGAGCACAAGGACGTCGACGTCGGCAGCGACGTCTACCGCGTCGCGACCGTCGCCCTGGGCGGCGGCCGGGGGGCGGTGCAGGTCGCGCAGGAGTTCAGCGACACCGAGGACCTGCTGCGGGCGTTGCAGCAGCGCACCCTGATCCTGATGGCGGCCGTCGTGGTCGCGGCGGGACTGTTCGGCTGGTGGCTGGCCCGGCGCATCACCCGCCGCCTGGTGATCCTCACCTCGGCCGCGGAGGACGTCGCTCGCACCCGCCGCCTCGGCATCCAGGTGCCCGTCACCGGCTACGACGAGGTGGGCCGCCTCGGCCGGGCCTTCGACCGCATGCTGGGCCGTCTCGCACAGTCGGAGGAGGACCAGCGGCGCCTGGTCCAGGACGCCGGGCACGAGCTGCGCACCCCGCTGACCTCGCTGCGCACGAACATCTCGCTGCTGCGCCGGATCGACGAGCTGCCGCCCGACACCCGCGACGAACTGGTCGCCGACCTCTCCCAGGAGGCCCGCGAACTGACCGACCTGGTCAACGAACTGGTCGAGCTGGCGGCCGGGCAGTCCGACACCGAGCCGCCGCGACGGGTGGACCTCGCCGACATCGCCGAGGACGTGGCGGGGCTCGCGCGCCGCCGGACCGGACGGGAGGTCGTGGTCCGCGCCGCCGGGGACACCACCACCGACGGCCGGCCCGCGATGTTGACCCGGGCGGTGTCCAACCTCGTGGAGAACGCGGCGAAGTTCGACAAGGAGGGCCGCGCGCCGATCGAGATCACCGTCACCGGACCCGCCCGTCCCGGCACGGTCCGCGTGGAGGTCCTCGACCGGGGGCCCGGCATCTCCGACAGCGACCTGGTCCGCGTCTTCGACCGCTTCTACCGCGCCGCCGACGCCCGCTCCCTGCCCGGCTCCGGTCTCGGCCTGTCGATCGTCCGGGAGGTGGCCCTCGCGCACGGCGGGGCGCCGTTCGCGGTACGGCGAGAGGGGGGCGGGACGATCATCGGGTTCACGGTGGGCGGGGACTGAGACACCCGCCGGGGCGCGCCCCACATGCAGGGCCCTGCTGGGCACCCCGGGTGCGATGCCGTTCGGGCTCGGGGGACACCCCGCGTGTGATGTCGTCCAGGCTCGGGGGACACCCCGGGTGCGATGTCGTCCGGGCTCGCCCCGCGTACGAGGCCGCCGGGGTGAGCAGGTATGCCTGGGCAGCACGTGGACGGGCCGTCGACCGGGGAGGGGCATCATGCTGAGTGCCGAGGAGGCCGCCGCGCTGGACGAGATCGACGAGGCCGGCGTCGGGCGGATGCTCACCGAGCTCGTCGCGATCCCCAGCGTCACCGGGAGCGCCGCCGAGTCGGAGCTCCAGCACCACCTCGCCGGGCGGCTGGAGCGGCTCGGGCTCGACGTCGACCTGTGGTCCATGGACCTGGACGCCCTGCGCGCCGACCCGGACTTCCCCGGCACGGAGGCACCCCGGGACGAGGCGTGGGGACTGGTCGGACGCATCGACGACGGAACCGACGGGCCGACGCTGGTGCTCCAGGGACATGTGGACGTCGTGCCGCCCGGGGACCCCGGCGCCTGGGCGGGCGACCCGTTCGTGCCCAGGGTGGTCGGCGACGTCGTGCACGGGCGGGGGGCCTGCGACATGAAGGCCGGGCTGGTGGCGGAACTGGCCGCGCTCCAGGCGGTCCGGGCGAGCGGGGCGCG
The DNA here is from genome assembly GCF_044386545.1 of Streptomyces sp. NPDC020489. Lineage (NCBI taxonomy): Bacteria > Bacillati > Actinomycetota > Actinomycetes > Kitasatosporales > Streptomycetaceae > Streptomyces > Streptomyces sp. NPDC020489. Next base: position 180,805 of record NZ_JBIRUZ010000015.1, on the reverse strand, counting down.
GCTGCGGGGCCGGGTCGCCGTGCACTTCGTCGTGGGGGAGGAGGACGGCGGACTCGGCGCCTTCGGGACGCTGCGCCGGGGCCACGGCGGCGACGCCTGTGTCATCGCCGAGCCGACCGCCGGGACCCTGGTCACCGCCAACGCGGGCGCGCTGACCTTCCGGCTCACCGTCAACGGCAGGTCGGCGCACGGCAGTTCACGGGACCAGGGCGTCAGCGCCGTCGACGTCTATCTGCCGCTGCACCGTGCGCTCGGGCGACTGGAGGCCGAGCGGAACCGGGACCCGCATCCGCTGATGGCCGAGTACCCCATCCCGTACGCCCTGTCGGTGGGCACCCTGCACGCCGGGGACTGGGCGAGCAGCGTGCCCGATCTGCTCGTCGCGGAGGGGCGGTTGGGGGTACGGCTGGGGGAGGACCCGGCGGTGGCGCGGGCCGCGTTCGAGCGGTGCGTGGCCGACGTGTGCGCCGAGGACGCCTGGTTGCGGGACCACCCGGTCGACGTGACCTGGCCGGGCGGGCAGTTCGCGAGCGGCCGGCTGCCGGAGGGGCACCCGCTGCCCGAGGTGATCCGGGCCGCGCACACGGACACCGGGGGCGGTCCGCTCAGGGAACGCGGGGCGTCGTACGGGAGCGACCTGCGGCTGTACGCCGGTGCCGGCATCCCGACGCTTCAGTTCGGGCCGGGGGACATCCAGGTCGCGCACAGCGCCCGGGAGCACGTGTCGGTGCGGGAGGTGGTGGCGGTGGCGCGGACGCTGGCGCTGACGGTGCTGCGGACGGTCGGGACGGCCGGGGCGGTGGGCACGATGGGCACGGTGGGGACGAGGTGACGGGAACCGCCGGGGCCGTTCGCTGATCTTTCTGGGTGAGGCCCTGTCCGGCCTCACGGGGGGAAGGAGCAGCACATGCACACGTCCTGGCGCAGCGCCGTGTCGTACGCGGCGATCGTCACGCTGGTCTCGCTGGCGGTGGGTGAGGCCGTCAACCTCCTCTGGGACACCGAACCGCCCACGCGGGACCAGGTGTCGGCTGCCCTCCTCTCCCCGGAGCGGCTCGCCTTCCCGCTGGTCGCGATCGTGGTGCTGGTCGAGGCCAGGCTGGTGCTGCCCGCCGGATCACGCTGGATCACCGCGGGCGTCGACACGGGCCTGTACGCCCTGGTCCTGCTGCTCATCACGGCCGCGGAGGCGGTGACCTACGGCGGACCGCCCGCCGACTCCGCGTTCGTCATGCTGCTCTTCGCACTGCTCACGCTCCAACTCCCGGCCGTGTTCGCCCTGTCGGCCTGGCGGCACGCGTACCTGGCTCGGCGCGGGCGGGCGGCGCTCACGACCTGATCGGGTCGCGTTTTCGCCGGGTCGGTGTTCGGGGTGGTCATTTCCGGGCCGCGCGCTCCAGCAGGCTCTTCACGGTGCGTGCGTCCTCGCCGAGGATCGCCTTCTCGAGGCTGATGTCGGCCTTGCGGGAGAAGAGTTCGCCGCGGGCGACGTCCCCCTCGGACAGGACGCGCCCGCACCACTCGCCCCGGTCGGCGACACCGTCGTCGAAGGGGACTGCGGCGCCCTCGCCGAGCACGTTCCACCCCTCGGGACCCCAGCGCAGGGCGAGCAGATAGGTGTGGCCGATCTCCAGGCGGGGCGCGTCGGCGGCGGTGCGCTTGGCGCGGTGGCCGTTGGCCCGGTACACCCGCCAGCCGGGGGCCGTCATGTCGAAGCCCTTGGCCACCGGCCGGTCCGGCCGCGCGGTGGAGGACCACAGGACCTCGTCGACGCGGAAGGTCACCGTGCGGTCGGTCTGGTACCGGTACTGGCCCGAGGCGAAGTCCCGCCGGTTGCTCTCCCGTTCACGCTGCGGGGAGGCGACGACGACATGGTCGGCGTGGGTGACCCAGTCCCGCGCGGTCTGCGAGGGGTGCGGGTCGCTCACGAGCCCGCAGCCGGGGACCGTGGTCAGGCCCTCCCGGCCGATCAGGACCGCCGCGGCCACTCCCGCGAGCGCCACGAAGGCGGTGATGACGGGGCGGCTCGCTGCGCTGCCGCCGTAAGGCCGATTCCACGGCATGGTGAAGTGCTCCCCCGTAAGCGACGGTGTCCCCCGGTCGCTCTCCGACATGTGCGGCGGCCGGGACCCGGTCAAGATCCACTCGGCACCGCGCGTTCACCCTCGCACAAGCCCGCAAAGGTGAACAGGAGTCACCTTCCTACTGTCACGAAACTGTCGATCAGGCCCGTGACCTCGGCCCTTCAGGGGGCCGTCGAGCGCGCCCGGGGTTGCCTGGTCACCGTCTGACCCCGAGGACGTCGAGCATCGCGCGGGTGGCCGGGCTGGGGTTGAAGCGGCTCCAGGCCAGGTACTCGACGCGGCGCGGTCCGTCGATCACCGGGACCAGGGCCAGCTCGGGGTGGTCGGCGGCCAGGAGCCGGACGAACGCCGACGGCAACAGCGCGACGCCGAGGCCGCGCGCGACCAGCCGGATGATCAGCTCCACGGCGCCCGCCTCGTACGCCACGTCGCGGACCAGGCGCGCGGTGGCGAAGGCCTGGTCGGACTGGGCCCGGCCCGGACTGCCGTCGGCGAAGTCCACGAAGGTCTCGCCGGCGATCTCGTGCAGGGCGACCCGGGCGGTGCCGGCGAGCGGGTGCCCGGCCGGCACCACCAGCACATGCTCGTCGTGGTCGAGCGCGACGGCCTCCACACCGGCCGGCCCCTCGCCCTCCGGCAGCCCGAGGAAGGCGATGTCGAGGTTGCCCCGGCGGATCGCGGCCGCCAGTTCGTCACTGCGTCCGGAGCGCAACAGGACACGGACCTCGGGATGCCGGGCGCGGTAACGCTGCAACAGTTCGGGTACGTCGACGGCGGCCGTGGTCACGATGACGCCCACCGCGAGCCGGCCGCGCACCACCCCGTTCGCGGCGGACGCGTCGGTGACCGCGCGGTCGGCGGCGGCCAGGCACTCCCGCGCGGCGGCGACGAACGACTCCCCGGCGCTGGTCAGTTCGACGCGGCGACTGGACCGGGCGAACAGCCTGACCCCCAACTCCCGCTCCAGACCGGCGATCCGGTGACTGAGCGAGGACTGCACCACGTCGCAGCGTTCGGCGGCGCGGGTGAAGTTGCGGGTTTCGGCGACGGCGACGACGTAGCGCATCTGCTGGAGATCCACGTCGTACATGGTCCCTGTTCATGGTTGCGATGAAAAGCATGCGTTGGATTCATGGGGGGCCGGGCCGAGACTTCGGTGCATGCAGAAGACCCAGCCAGCCCCGACCGCGAGGACGACACCGGGGACGCCCCGGACCCCGTACGCGCGCCGGGCGAGGACCGTGGCGCTGACCGCCCTGGCACCGGCGGCCTGGGGGAGCACGTACGCCGTCACCACCGAACTGCTCCCGCCCGGGCACCCGTTGTTCTCCGCGCTGCTGCGTGCCCTGCCCGCCGGGCTGGTCGCGCTGGCGATCACCCGGGTGCTGCCACGCGGGGACTGGTGGTGGAAGGCCGCCGTCCTCGGCGTGCTCAACATCGGGGCTCTGTACCCCCTGTTGTTCGTGGCGGCGCAACGGCTCCCCGGCGGCGTGGCCGCCACCCTCGGCGCCACCCAGCCGCTGCTGGTCGCCGCGCTGGCGGTGGCGGTGCTCCACGACCGGCCGTCGCTCTGGCGGTTGAGCTGGGGAGTGCTGGGCGTGCTCGGGGTGGCCCTCGTCGTCCTCGGGCCGCACGCGCGACTGGACACCGTGGGCGTGCTCGCCGGCCTCGGCGGTACGGCGGGCATGGCGGCGGGGATCGTCCTGCTCAAGCGCTGGGGCCGCCCGGCGGGCGTCGCTCCGCTGACCCTGGCGGGCTGGCAACTCACCGCGGGCGGGCTGCTGTTGCTCCCCCTGGCCCTGGCCGTCGAGGGGGCGCCCCCGGCGATCGGCGCGGGAGCGGTCGCCGGTTACCTGTGGCTCGGCGGCATGGGCGGCCTCATCGCCCACACGCTGTGGTCCCGGGGAGTCGCCGGTCTGCCGGTCGGTGCGTCGGCCCCGCTGGTCCTGCTGTCCCCGCTGGTGGCGGCGGTCGTCGGGACCGCGCTCGGGGAGTCGCTGAACGCGGTGCAGGGCGTGGGGTTCGTGGTGGCGCTGGCGGCCATGGGGGCGGCGCAGGTGGATGGCGGGAGAGGGCGAGGGAGGCGGTGGAGGCGGTGAAGGCGAGCGAGGCGAGGGATGTTGTTGTGCGGAGTACGGCGAAGAGGGAGGCGGAGGGTGCCGTGGAGGCCGTGGGCGCGGTACGGGCGGGGATGACGATCGCCGTGTTCGGTGCCGGCGGGATGGTGGGCAGCCGGGTGGTGGGCGAGGCGGTCACCCGTGGGCACGGTGTGCTCGCCCTGTCGCGGAAACCTGGGGGAGGGGAGGGTGTGCTCGCCCTGCGGGAGCCCGGGGGAGGGGAGGGTGCGCTCGCCGTGTCCGAGGCGCCGGGGAGAGGGCACGGTGTGCTCGCCGTGTCCCCGGCGCCCGGGAGCGGCGACCCGGCCGTGACGCCGGTCGCGGTCGACGCGGGCGACGCGTCCGCGGTGCGGGAGGTGCTCGCGGGGCGCGGGGTGGGCGTGGGGAGCGGGGTGGACGCGGGGCGGCGGGTGGACGCCGTGGTGCTGGCGGTGCGGTCGTTCCCGGTCGACGAGGGGTTCCTGGTCGGGGCGACCCGCGTGGTCCTGGACGCCGCGGCGGAAGCGGGGACGCGCGTCCTCGTGGTGGGTGGGGCGGGCGCGTTGCGGAGCCCGGGGGGCAGCGGGCTGCTGGTCGCGGACGACCCGGCATACGTTCCCGCCGAGTGGCGGCCGGTCGCCGCGGCCGGTGTCGCCCAGCTGCGGACCTGCCGCTCGCATCCCACCGCCGACTGGGTCTACCTGAGCCCGCCGGCCCTGCTGGAGCCCGGCGAGCGCACCGGCCGCTACCGCCGCGGTACCGACACCCTCCTGACCGCCCCCGACGGCCGCTCCTGGATCAGCGCCGAGGACCTGGCGGTGGCCGTGATCGACGAATTGGAGTCGCCGGGCGCGCAGCCCCACATCACGGTCGTCCACGACCAGCCGTGACGGCCGGGGTGAGCTGCGGCCCGGGCGACCCCGTACGACTTGGTCAGCACGACCACGGACCCACGGCAACCAGGTCCGCGGCGCAGGTGCGGGCCCCCAGACGGAGATGAGCACCTGTACTCATGTCCCGGCCCGGCTCTCGGTCCATCGTGGAGCACACACCGAGAACGCACCGACCCGAAGGGACCCGCGATGTCGAACGGCTCGCCCCCGCCCCGCTTCTCGAGGCTGCGGCGGTTGCTCTCGCTCGCCACGGACAACTGGCCCGCCCGCGGATACCTGGGGGTGCTCGCCGCCTCCGTGCCGGTCGCCCTGCTGGCTCCGGACAGCGCGTACGCGATGGCGCCGGTGCTGCTGACCGAGCCGCTGTCCATGGCGGGCATCGTCGTCCCGTTCGGGGACGCTCCGGCCGCGGACGCCGGTGGGGCGGCCGTACTGGCCTCCTCCGTCCTGGGGGGTGGCTGGCTGCTCGCGTGCGCGTTGGTCAACGCCGCCGTGATCGGCGCGCTCGCCCATCACGTCCGCGACGTCCGCTCCGCCCGGCACGCGTGAACCGCCCCTCTCCAACTCCCTCTCCAGCGCCAGAGAAAGGCACCACCATGGCCCGTTCCGCCCGCCCCCGACTCCCGAGACTCCGTGCCCTGTTGGCGCCCGCCGTCGACAACTGGCTCGCTCGGGGCTACCTCGCCGTGGTCGTGGCGTCGCTGGGGTTCTTCCTGTGGGCCGCCTACCTGTCGCCGGACCCAGGGTTCGCGGCGATCTGGCCGCTCATGACCACGGCCCCGCTCAGCATGGTCGTCAGCGTCCCGCTGCTGGCGCTGGCACCCGCCTGGGACTCCCCGCTGGAGTGGCTCTCCCCGCTGCTCTTCACGACCGGCATGGCCCTGTGCGGGCTGATCAACGCCGCACTCCTCGGCCTGCTCGCCCGCAGGGTCTCGACGCGAGACCCGCACCCCGCGGCCTGAGACCCGGCGAGGCCGGCGGCAGGGCGGGACCGGTCCGGCTTCGCGCTGTTCCGGCATCGCGCTGTTCCGGCATCGCGCTGTTCCGGCATCGCGCTGTTCCGGCACCGAGCCGTTCCGCTACCGAGCCGTTCCGCTACGGAGCCGCTCCGGCACCGAGCCGTTCCGGCACCGCCCCGATGCCACACCGCTCCGGCCCCCTATCGCCGCCCGGCGTCGCCCCCCACAGGCACCGCCAGCAGCACCAACCCCACCGCGAGTACCGCCAGCCCGCACCAGGACGCGACCGGCAGACGTTCGCCGAGGACACTCACGCCCAGGACCGCCGCGACGGCGGGTTCCGCGAGGGTGAGCGAGGTGGCCACTGATGCCGGGGTGCGGCGCAGCCCGTGGCCGAAGAGCCGGTAGGCCAGGTACACGGTGAACAGGGCGAGGTACACCGTCACGGCCGCCCCGCGGACGGTGCCCAGCCAGTGCGTGCCGAGGCCCAGCAGGAGCGGCACGACGAGCAGGCCCGCCACCCCGAACAGCACGCCCATCACCGCGTCGGAGGGGTGCCCGCGCATGATGAGCCGCCCGCCGATCAGCGAGTACACGGCGTACGAGAGCCCGGCGCAGGCGGCGAGGACGACACCCGTCAGGTCCATCGGGGTGGCCGTTCCGGTGAGTTCGGGGCCCAGTACCAGCAGGACACAGCCCAGTACGGCGGCCCCGGTGGCGGCGGTCCAGCGGGCCGTCGGCCGGGTCTGGCCGCAGGCCCAGGACAGCAGCCCGGCGAAGACCGGCGCGCTGCCGAGCGCGATCACGGTGGCCACCGCCACCCCGGTCCGGGCCACCGCCGGATAGAAGGTGACCGGGTACCCGGCCACCGCAAGCGCCCCGAGAAGGAGAAGCCGGCGTTCGCCGCCCGTGCAGCCGGCCGGCAGCGAGCGCGCGCCGCGTGAGGTGAGGAACAGCAGGAGCCCGCCGAGGGCGAGCCCGGCACAGCCGATGGCCGCGGCGGGCGCACCGGCCGGCGCCAGCGCACCGGCGGTCCCGGTCGTGCCCCACAGCACGGCCGAGGCGAGGATGGGCGCGGGCCCGCCGAGGAGCCCGACGCGGGCAGGGCGTGCGGGAGGCAGAGAGGTCGTACGGTTCGGCACAGTCGTGGTCTTCCGTCGTCGCGTGCGGCTGGGTTCCGATCCGGAACAGGCGCACGACAACCACCCCTGACCGCCCTGCGGGGCCGGTCGGGGCCGGGGTCACATGGTCAGACCGCCGAGGTGCCCGCGCCCGTCAGGCGCAGAGCGGCGGCAGAACGACGTGCCAGTGGGTGTTCATCCGTCGATGCTAACCGGGGGTGCCGCGGCCCGAACCCGGGCGGGACCCTCCGGGGACGACGAAGGCGGGGTCCGGGAACCCCGCCCGACCTACCGAAAGCGAAAGCCCAGCTCAGGGCCACACAAGGCAGTACGGCTGATGCCCCGCCTCGTGAAGCCGATGCGAGAAGTCCTGCCACTCGTGCAGCAGTTGGTACACGTTGAACGCGTCTCGGGGGCCGCCGCGGTCCGGGACCGTCGACCAGATGAACGCCGCCGCGCCCACCGCCTCCTCGCCGATGCCGCGCAGCGGGTCGACGACCGTCATGGGGAGCTTGACCACGGCGTAGTCGGGGTGCAGGACGACCAGTTCCAGCGGGGGCACCTTGTGCAGGGGGACGCCCTCGATGCCGGTGAGGACCATGGCGGCCATCGTCTCCGGCTTGATCTTGGTGAACATGCCGTTCATCCCGAGCTCGTCGCCGCCGAGTTCCTCGGGGCGCATCGAGATCGGGACGCGGGCCGCGGTCGCGCCGTCCGGCGCGCCGAAGTACTTGTACGTCACCCCCACCCGACCACCATTCCTGCTCCCCGCCCCCAGCTGCTCGATCCGACGTTCGATACGTCGATCGTCGCGCTCCGACTCACTCGGTACCGCATGTCCTTGACGGGATTCCGCGGCTTCCTCCGCGTCGCGCCGGTGCCTTCCCCGCCGGGCACGTCGAGGACCCAGGTCGTCAGTCCCCTCGCCCAGTCCGCCACCGCGATGCATATCTCCACCCGACTGCTTTTCTAGGACGCGTGGCCCCCGCCGCGCAACCCGATCATCGTGTCAGTGACCTCCCCCACGGCCGCCCGCCGAAACGTGCGTTGAAACACCTGTCCGGAGGATCCGCACGAGGATCTTCGCAGTCCCGGGACGTCATGGGCCGTACGAGCTGTATGTATCAGGTGTCAGTCTCGCAGATGGCACCGCACCTCAGACCGCTGTCGGCCAGAGCCCCTGGCCTACCCTGAGGAGGAAAGTCGGCAACCGGAGTCCGAGAAGTCGGAGAAGTCGCAGGTCATGAGCGAAACGCCCTATTCATACGATGCGCCTGCCTCACAGGCCCTGTTCGACCGTGCGGCCGCCGTCACACCGGGCGGCGTGAACTCCCCGGTGCGCGCCTTCCGTGCCGTGGGCGGTACGCCCCGGTTCATGGTGTCGGGCCGCGGTCCGTATCTGACCGACGCCGACGGACGGGAGTACGTCGACCTCGTCTGCTCCTGGGGCCCCATGATCCTCGGGCACTCGCACCCCGAGGTCATCGCCGCCGTCCAGGACGCCGTCTCGCGCGGCACGTCCTTCGGTACGCCGGGGGAGGGCGAGGTCGCCCTCGCCGAGGAGATGGTCGCCCGCATCGAGCCCCTGGAGCAGGTGCGGCTCGTCTCCAGCGGCACCGAGGCCACCATGTCGGCCATCCGGCTGGCCCGCGGCTTCACCCGGCGCACCAAGGTCATCAAGTTCGCCGGGTGTTACCACGGTCACGTCGACTCGCTCCTCGCCGCGGCGGGCAGCGGGGTCGCCACCTTCGCCCTGCCCGACACCCCCGGTGTCACCGGCGCCCAGGCCGGCGACACCATCGTCCTGCCGTACAACGACCTCGAGGCCGTGCACGAGGCCTTCCACCGCCACCCCGGCGAGATCGCCTGTGTGATCACGGAGGCCTCGCCCGGGAACATGGGCGTCGTACCGCCCCGGCCCGGCTTCAACCAGGGCCTGAAGGACGCCTGCGCGAAGAACGGCGCCCTCTACATCTCCGACGAGGTCATGACCGGCTTCCGCACCAGCCGCGCCGGCTGGTACGGCATCGACGGGGTCAGGCCCGACCTGATGACCTTCGGCAAGGTCATGGGCGGCGGCTTCCCGGCGGCGGCCTTCGGTGGCCGCGCCGACGTCATGGCGCACCTCGCCCCCGCCGGGCCCGTCTACCAGGCCGGCACCCTCTCCGGGAACCCGATCGCCACCGCCGCGGGCCTCGCCCAGCTGCGCCTCCTCGACGACGCCGCCTACGCCAAGGTCGACGCCGTCTCCGCGCAGATCCAGTCGCTGGTCACCGAGGCGCTCACCAAGGAGGGCGTCGCGCACCGGCTCCAGTCCGCCTCCAACATGTTCTCCGTGTTCTTCACCGACCGTGAGGTGCGCGACTACGAGGACGCCAAGAAGCAGGAGTCCTTCCGCTTCACCGCCTTCTTCCACTCGCTGCTCGCCGACGGCGTCTATCTGCCGCCGTCCTCCTTCGAGTCCTGGTTCGTCTCCACGGCCCACGACGAGCGGGCGGTGCAGACCATCGCCGACGCCCTTCCGGCGGCGGCCCGAGCGGCAGCGGAGGCACAGGCATGAGCACCCCCGAGACGAACGCCGACTTCACCGTCGTCCACCTGATGCGGCACGGCGAGGTCGCCAACCCCGACGGGGTCCTCTACGGCCGGCTCGCCGGCTACCACCTGTCCGAGCTGGGGCGGCAGATGGCCGACCGGGTCGCCGAACACCTGGCCCCCCGCGACATCACGTACGTCTGCGCCTCCCCGCTGGAGCGGGCGCAGGAGACCGCGACGCCCATCGCCAAGGCGCACGGCCTCGACCTCGCGACCGACGCCCGGCTCATCGAGGCCGAGAACGTCTTCCAGGGCAAGACCTTCGGCGTCGGCGACGGCGCCCTGAAGAACCCCGACAACTGGAAGCACCTGGTCAACCCCTTCAAGCCGTCGTGGGGCGAGCCCTACGTCGACCAGGTCGTGCGGATGATGGGGGCGCTGGACGCCGCCAGGGACGCGGCCCGCGGGCACGAGGCCGTGCTGGTCAGCCACCAGCTGCCCATCTGGATCGTGCGGTCGTACGTCGAGAAGCGGCGGTTGTGGCACGACCCGCGCAAGCGGCAGTGCACGCTCGCCTCCCTGACGACGTTCACGTACCAGGGCGACAAGATCGTGTCCGTCGGCTACAGCGAGCCCGCGATCGATCTCGTGCCGGCCCATCTGCGGGCGGGCGCCAAGCCGGTGAAGGGCAAGGGCAAGGCCTTCGGGGCGTAAGTCCGCTCCTGTTCACTGTTACGGAATCCGGAAGTATGTGCGGAACCTCCCCGTTCGTCACCGCCTCTGACTGGGTGACCACCAGAGGAACGTGATGAACGGGGACGCCATGCGCGATCTCACCCGCAGGGGAGCAATAGGTCTCGGCGCGGGCGCCGCGGCCACCGTAGGACTCGCGGGGTGCGGCACCCTCGGTACGTCGGACGGGCCGACGCGCGCCGCGGGTTCCCGGCCGAGCCCGAGCGCCACGAAGAAGCCCGCCACCGTCCGCCCCATCGGCGACGGCTCCACCTCGTACACCGGCAGGCAGCCCCACCAGCCCGCCCGGCCCGAGCCGCTGGAGCCGGGGCAGAAGCCGCCGCAGTTCGTCGTCTTCTCCTGGGACGGCGCCGGCGAGGTCGGCAACGGGCTCTTCCCCCGCTTCCTCGACCTCGCGCAGCGGCACGGCGTCCACATGACCTTCTTCCTCTCCGGGCTCTATCTGCTGCCCGAGTCGAAGAAGCGCCTCTACCAGCCGCCCAACAACCCCGTCGGCGCCTCCGACATCGGCTACCTCACCGACGACCACGTCAAGGCGACCCTGGCCAACGTGCGCCGCGCCTGGCTCGAGGGCCACGAGATAGGCACCCACTTCAACGGCCACTTCTGCGGCGGCTACGGCACCGTCGGCAACTGGACGCCAAAGCAGTGGCGCAGCGAGATCGACCAGGCGAAGGCCTTCGTCAAGGAGTGGCGGACCAACACCGGCTGGACCGACCTGCCGGCGCTGCCCTTCGACTACGACAAGGAGCTCGTCGGCGGTCGTACGCCCTGTCTCCTCGGCCAGGACAACCTGCTGCCCACCGCGCGCGAGCTCGGCTGGCGCTACGACGCCTCCTCGCCCGGCGGCCGCCAGGTCTGGCCGGAGAAGAAGGACGGGCTGTGGGACCTGCCGCTCCAGGCGATCCCGTTCCCCGGGCGCGGCTTCGAGGTCCTGTCGATGGACTACAACATGCTCGCCAACCAGTCGGTCAACTCCACCAACGCCCCCGCCCACAACCACCCCGCCTGGCGCGAGCAGGCCGCCGGCGCCTACATCGCCGGCTTCCGGCGGGCCTACGAGACCAACCGGGCCCCCTTCTTCGTCGGCAACCACTTCGAGCAGTGGAACGGCGGCATCTACATGGACGCCGTCGAGGAGGCCCTGAAGCACATCGCGGCGGAGAAGGAGAAGGGCGAGGACGTGCGCATGGTCTCCTTCCGGCAGTTCGTCGACTGGATGGACGTGCAGAAGCCGGAGGTGCTCGACCGGCTGCGCACGCTCGATGTCGGTCAGACGCCGGCCGGGGGCTGGAAGTCCTTCCTGAAGGACAGCGCGGCAAGCACGGCCGGGAGCCCCGCGAACGCCGCCTGACCTGCGGATTTCCGCCCGCGATGCGCCCGCGAGGGGGGTGCGCAAGATCCCCGGAACGGGCATGCGAAACTTTTCACATGAGTGCCGCCAGCCGTGCCCGCCCGGGCTCGTACCGCACCGACCGCCGTGCCGTCCTGCTCACCGCCATCGCCGCCGCAGCCGCGCTGACCCTCAGCGCGTGCGGTTCCGGCGGCAAGGTGGGCGGCAGTGGTGACACCAACTTCATCACCGGCAACGACGGCGTCGACACGGTCGCCCAGGGCAAGCGGGACACCGCGCCGGTCCTGTCCGGCAAGACCATCGACGGCAAGCAGCTGACCACCGCCGACTACAAGGGCAAGATCCTCGTCGTCAACGTGTGGGGCTCCTGGTGCACCCCCTGCCGGGCCGAGGCGAAGAACCTCCAGGCCGTCTCCGAGAAGTTCGCGTCCCAGGGCGTCCAGTTCGTCGGCATCAACACCCGGGACACCAACACCACCTCGGCGATCAACTTCGAGAAGGAGTTCGGGGTCACCTTCCCGAGCCTGTACGACCCGACGGGCAAGCAGATGCTCCGCTTCAAGAAGGGCACGCTCAACCCGCAGCTCATCCCCTCCACGCTCGTCATCGACCGGGAGGGCAGGATCGCGGCCCGGGCGCTGATGGCGCTGAGCGAGGACACGCTGACCGGGATGATCAAGCCTGTGCTCGCGGAGAAGTGACGTGAGCGCAGTGTTCACGCTCGCCGGGACCACGTCCCCCAACGGCACGGTGCTGCACGGGGCGCTGCTGCTCGCGCTGCCCATCGCCGTGCTCGGCGGTCTCGTCTCCTTCTTCTCCCCGTGCGTCCTGCCGCTCGTGCCGGGCTATCTGTCGTACGTCACCGGGGTCAGCGGCACCGACCTCGCCGACGCCCGACGCGGGCGGATGGTCGCCGGTGCCTCCCTGTTCGTGCTCGGCTTCACCGTGGTGTTCGTCTCCGGCGGGGCGCTGTTCGGCTACTGGGGCGAGAACCTCCAGCAGAACAAGGACGTCCTGACGAAGATCCTGGGCGCCCTCATGGTCCTCATGGGCCTCTTCTACATGGGCCTGATGCCCTGGCTCACCCAGCGGGAGTTCCGCTTCCACACCAAGCCGGCCACCGGACTCGCGGGCGCCCCCCTCCTCGGCGCCCTCTTCGGCATCGGCTGGACGCCCTGCCTCGGCCCCACCCTCTCCTCGGTGACGATCCTCGCGACCAACGAGGGCAGCGCGGGCCGCGGCGCCCTGCTGACCGTCGCCTACTGCCTCGGCCTCGGTGTCCCCTTCGTGCTCGCCGCAGTAGCCTTCCGCAAGGCGCTCGGCGCCTTCGCCTGGGTCAAGCGCCACTACGTCTGGGTGATGCGCATCGGCGGCACCATGATGATCGCGACCGGCGTGCTGCTGCTGACCGGCGCGTGGGACAGCATCGTGCAGGAGATGCAGGGCTGGTCCGACGGCTTCACTGTGGGGATCTGATCGATGAGCAAGACGACGACCAACGCGCCCGCCGACCCGGCCCCCACCGGCGACGAGGACCTGGGTGCCGCGGGCTCCCAGCTGTCCACCGCGCCCGCGGAAAGCCTGAACATGCCCGCGTTGGGCATCATCGGCTGGGCCCGCTGGTTCTGGCGGCAGCTGACCTCCATGCGGGTCGCGCTGCTGCTGCTCCTGCTGCTGTCGCTGGGTGCGATCCCCGGGTCGCTGATCCCGCAGTCCGGCACCGACGAGACCAAGGTCGCCGACTTCCGTGACGCCAACCCCACCCTCGGGGACGTCTACGACAAGCTCGGCCTGTTCCACGTCTACAGCTCGGTGTGGTTCTCCGCGATCTACATCCTGCTGTTCGTCTCCCTCATCGGCTGCATCGTGCCCCGCACCTGGCAGTTCGTGGGCCAGCTGCGCGGCCGCCCGCCGGGCGCGCCGAGGCGGCTGACCCGGCTGCCCGCCTACACCACCTGGCGCACGCAGGCAGAGCCCGAGCAGGTCCGCGAGGCCGCGCTCACCCTGCTGAAGAAGCGCCGCTTCCGGGCCGACCTGGTCGGGGACGCGGTCGCCGCCGAGAAGGGGTACCTGCGCGAGGTCGGCAACCTCGCCTTCCACATCGCGCTGATCGTGATGCTGATCGCGTTCGCCTGGGGCCAGCTGTTCAAGATGGAGGGCAACAAGCTGGTCGTCGAGGGCGACGGGTTCTCCAACACCCTCACGCAGTACGACGACTTCAAGTCCGGCACCCTCTTCACCCAGGACGAGCTGGACCCCTTCAGCTTCACCCTGAACAACTTCCAGGGCACCTACGAGGAGACCGGCCCCAACCGGGGCACCGCGCGCACCTACCAGGCCGACGTCACCTACAGCGTCGGCGCGTACGGCAAGGACAAGCGAACGGTCATCAAGGTCAACAAGCCGATGGAGATCGGCGACTCCAAGGTCTACCTCACCGCCCACGGCTACGCGCCCGTCCTCACGGTCCGCGACGGCAAGGGCAAGGTCGTCTACCGCGACGCCGTGCCGCTGCTGCCGCTGGACAACAACGTCACCTCCTCCGGTGTCGTCAAGGTCATGGACGGCTACCGCAACACCAAGGGCGTGCGGGAGCAGCTCGGCTTCGAGGCCTTCTTCCTGCCGACGTACACGCCGGGCAGCGAGACCGCCTCCACCTTCCCCGCCCTGAACAACCCCGTGCTGAACCTCGCGGGCTACCACGGCGACCTCGGGGTCGACGCGGGCATCCCGCAGAGCGTCTACCAGCTCGACAAGTCCCATCTGAAGGCCTTCAAGGACGCCAAGGGCGCGCAGCAGCGGGAGAACCTCAAGCCGGGCGAGACGATGAAGCTCCCGAACGGCGCCGGTTCGATCACCTACGAGTCCACCGCGGAGTGGGCGAACTTCCAGGTCACCCGCCAGCCCGCCAGCGGCTGGGCGCTGGCCGGCGCGCTCGCCGCGATCTTCGGCCTCGCCGCCTCCCTGTTCATCCAGCGCCGCCGGGTGTGGGTGCGGGCGGTCAGGGGGGACGACGGGGTGACGGTCGTGGAGATGGCGGGGCTGGGCCGCAGCGAGTCCGCGAAGGTGCCCGAGGAACTCGGTGAGCTCGCCGGGATCCTGTACGACCAGGCGCCAGGGGCGCCCGAACCAGACGAAGACTCCACCGACACCCCCGAACCCCACGTCGTACCTGCCGAAAGGCCTGAGAAGTGACTCTCGCCGCCGTAACCGACCTCGCCGGCGCGACGACGGATCTCGCCGCCGCCACCAACGAACACCTCGCGAGTCTCAGCAACACGCTGATCTACTCCGCGATGGCCGTCTACACGCTGGCCTTCTTCGCGTACATCGCCGAATGGCTCTTCGGCAGCCGCAGCAAGGTCGGCCGTACCGCCGCCGCGCTCACCGCCGGGGCGGACGGCAAGGCGAAGGCGCCCGCCGTCACGGTGCAGAAGGGCGGTACCACCGCCGTACTGGAACGGCCGAAGGTCGTCGTGCGGGCCGCGGCCGGTCAGCGGGACGTGCCGGACGGGCCCGGGGCGCACGGCGGGGACGAGCAGGGGGACCTCTACGGGCGTATCGCCGTGTCCCTCACCGTGCTCGCCTTCCTCATCGAGCTGGCCGGGGTCATCGCCCGCGCGGCCTCGGTGGAGCGGGCGCCCTGGGGCAACATGTACGAGTTCAACCTCACCTTCTCCACGGTGGCCGTCGGGGTGTACCTCGGGCTGCTGGCGCTGAAGAAGAACGTGCGCTGGATGGGGCTGTTCCTCATCACCTCGGTGCTCCTCGATCTCGGTCTCGCCGTCACTGTCTTGTACACCGCCAGCGACCAGTTGGTTCCCGCGCTCCACTCGTACTGGCTCTACATCCACGTCTCCACCGCGATCTTCTGCGGCGCGGTCTTCTACGTGGGCGCGGTCAGCACGATCCTCTACCTGTTCAAGGACTCGTACGAGAACAAGCTGGCGAGCGGCGGCAAGCCCGGCAGCTTCGCCACCTCGTTCCTGGAGCGGCTGCCCGCGTCGGCGTCCCTGGACAAGTTCTCCTACCGCGTCAACGCGGCGGTCTTCCCGCTGTGGACGTTCACGATCATCGCGGGCGCGATCTGGGCCGGCGACGCGTGGGGCCGCTACTGGGGCTGGGACCCCAAGGAGACCTGGTCCTTCATCACCTGGGTCGCCTACGCCTGCTACCTCCACGCCCGCGCCACAGCCGGCTGGAAGGGCCGCAAGGCCGCCTACCTGGCCCTGCTCGCCTTCGGCTGCTGGCTGTTCAACTACTACGGCGTGAACATCTTCGTCTCGGGCAAGCACTCGTACGCGGGCGTCTGACCGTCGAGTCCAGCCGACCGTGACCGAGTCCGGCTCCCCCGCGGGAACGCGGGGGAGCCGGACTGCTTTTCTCACGCGCCGATGTCCTCGTTCCACAGTGCCGGGTGGGCCTCGGTGAACTCGCGCATCATCTCGACGCAGGCGGCGTCGTCCAGGAGCACGATCTCCACGCCGTGTTCGGCGAGCCAGTCGTGGCCGCCGTGGAAGGTGGTCGCCTCGCCGATCACCACGCGGGAGATGCCGAACTGCCGGACCAGGCCGGAGCAGTACCAGCAGGGGGAGAGGGTCGTCACCATCGTCGTACCGCGATACGACCGCTGCCGGCCGGCCGCGCGGAACGCCGCCGTCTCCGCGTGCAGGGAGGGGTCGCCGTCCTGGACGCGCCGGTTGTGGCCGCGCCCCAGCAGGGTGCCGTCGGCGCCGTAGAGCGCGGCGCCGATCGGGATGCCGCCCGCGGCGCGCCCGGCGCGGGCCTCGGCGACGGCGGTGGCGAGCCACGCCTGTGCCTGTGCCTGATCCATAGGGCCATGCTGCTGGGCCTGCGACAGCCGGGCAAGCGGGTGGGACGCGAAGAGGCCGACCCGGCGGGTCGGCCTCTTTCGTGGTCGGCGGTCAGTCCGTGCCGTACTCCATCGCCGCCCGGTCCAGCAGGGCGTCGTCCTCGGAGACCTCGCCGCGGGAGGCGATGACCTCCGCGCCGCCCTCCGGGAGTTCCGGCATGGAGCCGATGAGGCCGGTCGCGGCGGCCTGGGAGGCGCCGACGGTGGGGCTGCCGGTGCCGATCAGGCCGAGGCCCGCGTACTGCTCCAGCTTGGCGCGGGAGTCGGCGATGTCGAGGTTGCGCATGGTCAGCTGGCCGATGCGGTCGACGGGGCCGAAGGCCGAGTCCTCGGTGCGCTCCATGGAGAGCTTGTCCGGGTGGTACGAGAACGCCGGGCCCGTGGTGTCGAGGATCGAGTAGTCCTCGCCGCGCCGCAGACGCAGGGTGACCTCGCCGGTGATCGCCGCGCCGACCCAGCGCTGGAGCGACTCGCGGATCATCAGCGCCTGCGGGTCCAGCCAGCGGCCCTCGTACATCAGGCGGCCCAGGCGGCGGCCCTCGTTGTGGTACTGGGCGAGGGTGTCCTCGTTGTGGATCGCGTTGACCAGGCGCTCGTAGGCGGCGTGCAGCAGGGCCATGCCGGGGGCCTCGTAGATGCCGCGGCTCTTGGCCTCGATGATCCGGTTCTCGATCTGGTCGGACATGCCCAGGCCGTGCCGGCCGCCGATCGCGTTGGCCTCCATCACCAGGTCGACGGGGGAGGCGAACTCCTTGCCGTTGATGGTGACCGGGCGGCCCTGCTCGAAGCCGATCGTCACGTCCTCGGTGGCGATCTCGACCGACGGGTCCCAGAACCGCACGCCCATGATCGGGTCGACGGTCTCGATGCCGGTGTCCAGGTGCTCCAGGGTCTTCGCCTCGTGCGTGGCACCCCAGATGTTGGCGTCGGTGGAGTACGCCTTCTCCGTGGAGTCCCGGTAGGGCAGCTGGTGGGCGACCAGCCACTCCGACATCTCCTTGCGGCCGCCCAGCTCGGTCACGAAGTTCGCGTCCAGCCAGGGCTTGTAGATCCGCAGGTGCGGGTTGGCGAGCAGGCCGTAGCGGTAGAACCGCTCGATGTCGTTGCCCTTGTAGGTCGAGCCGTCGCCCCAGATCTGGACGTCGTCCTCCAGCATCGCCCGGACCAGCAGCGTGCCGGTGACGGCACGGCCGAGGGGGGTGGTGTTGAAGTACGCCCGCCCGCCGGAGCGGATGTGGAACGCGCCGCAGGTCAGCGCGGCCAGGCCCTCCTCGACCAGCGCCGCGCGGCAGTCGACCAGGCGCGCGATCTCGGCGCCGTAGGCCTTGGCGCGGCCGGGCACCGAGGCGATGTCGGGCTCGTCGTACTGGCCGATGTCGGCCGTGTACGTGCACGGGACGGCGCCCTTGTCACGCATCCACGCGACCGCGACGGAGGTGTCGAGGCCGCCCGAGAAGGCGATGCCGACGCGCTCGCCGGCGGGCAGGGAGGTGAGGACCTTGGACATAGGAAGAGTATGCATGGCAATGCATGGTCATGCAAACCCTGGTGGTCAGTGGCACCCGTCACCCCCTGCCACCGCCGTGGTGGCCAGTGGCACCGTCACCCCCCTGCCACCGCCGTGGTGGTCCGCGACGCTAGCCGCCCACCCTCAGCAGCAGCTTCCCCGTG
Organism: Streptomyces sp. NPDC020489; assembly: GCF_044386545.1. NCBI lineage: Bacteria > Bacillati > Actinomycetota > Actinomycetes > Kitasatosporales > Streptomycetaceae > Streptomyces > Streptomyces sp. NPDC020489. The sequence continues at coordinate 162,466 of NZ_JBIRUZ010000015.1, read as the reverse complement.
CTCGCCCGGGCCCCCATCAGCCGGTGTGCCTCCGCCGCCTCCTCCAGGCCGAACTCCGCCGTCACCGGCAGGGACACCGTGCCGTCGGCCACCGTGGCGAAGGCCTGCCCGGTCAGCGCCCGGAGGGCGGCGGGCGCCGTCCGGGCCAGCGTCAGGATCGAGAACCCGGCGACCGAGACGCCGGAGGGGAACAGCTCCGGCTGTCCCACGCTCCACGCCGGCGCCCCGCTCGCGTTGCCGAAGGAGACCACGCGCCCGAAGACGGAGAGGGCCGCGAGCGAGGCCCGGAAGGTGTCGCCGCCGACGGGGTCCAGCGCCAGGTCGACACCGCGACCCCCGGTCGCCGCCCGCACCGGCTGCTCGAAGTCGCCGACGAAGACCTCGTCGTAGCCGTGCTCCCGCGCGTGCGCCGCCTTCGCCGCGCCCGAGACCACGCCGTACACCGTGCCGCCGGCGGCCTTGGCCAGCTGCCCCACCACCGTGCCGATGCCGCCCGCCGCGCCCTGCACCAGCACGGTCTCGCCGGGCTGGAGCCGGCCCACCGCGTGGACCAGGGCGTACGCCGTCGGCGCGACCGTCGGCAGGGTCGCGCCCGTGCGCAGGTCGACGCCGGGCGGGAGCGGGAAGACCGTCACCGCGTTCGCCACGGCCACGTCGGCGTACCCGCCGCCCTCGGTCAGGGCCGTCACCTCCTGGCCGACGGCGAGGTCCGTGACGCCCTCGCCGACGGAACGGACGCGCCCGGAGACCTCCAGGCCGGGACGGAACGGCAGGGCGGGCACCCGGTACCCGGACTCCCGCGCCTTGAGGTCGGCGAAGTTGATCCCGGCGTAGGCCACGTCGATGCTCACCTGCCCGGGCCCGGGCTCGGGGACGTCCCTCTCGACGGCCTTGAGGACCTCGGGACCGCCGTACTCCTGGAACTCGACCGCGCGCATGCCACACCTCGCCCATGAGTGTTCAATGAAAAGCGAACACTCGCGACTGTATGGTTTTCATCGAACACTTGGCAAGCGGGAACGAGAGGACGCCATGACGAGTCATCGGGCCGCTCCCGAGCACACCCACCCCGACGACGTGCCGGTCCTGACCGCCCTCGCCGCGCTCGCGGACCCCGTACGGGCCAAACTGGTACGGGAGTTGGCCGCCTCCCCCGACTGGTCCCGCAGTTGCGGCACCTTCGACGTGCCGGTCGGCAAGGCGGCCAAGAGCCATCACTTCGCGGTGCTGCGGGCGGCCGGACTCCTGGAGCAGCGGGACGAGGGGCCCAGGCGGGTCAACCGGCTGCGGCGGGAGGAGTTCGAGGCCCGGTTCCCTGGGCTGCTGGCGCTGGTTCTGCGCGGGGATGTCGCTTCCTGACCCGTTGTGAACCGTTTGGCTCGCTCCCGCGTCACAGTGGCATGACGAACCTCAGGTGGCTCGCGGCGGCCGTCGCCACAGCTGGTGTGGTGGTGGGATCGGCCCTGTACATCGACACGCTGGAGACCGGGCACGGCGAGAGCGACGGCGGGCTGCGGGCCGGGCCGCGGGCGAGCGCCCCGGTGGAGGTGAAGGCCGCGGGCCCGGCGCAGACGGAAAGCGAGTGCGTCGGCAGCCGCCCCGGTCCCCCGGAGAGCAAGGACACCGACGCCCCGGAGGACACCCCGCTGGAGCGCACCCTCGCCCGCATCGACCAGCTGGCCGCGAGCGAGCACTCCGCCGTCTACACCGGCATGGGCGTCGACGAGGACGAGAACGCCGCCGACATCTGGCGCATCCCCTCCGGCGCCTTCGACAAGGCCGCCTGCGACGCCGCCGAGAACGGCGTGACGCTACGGCTCCACGCCGCCGACGCCGACCGCAGGACCCTCGACGCCCTCGCCGACCGCATCAGCGAGGACATGACCCGCTGGGACGGCACCTTCCAGCTGCGTGAGGTCGGCGTCGACGAGCGGGGGTTCGTGCGCATCGGCGTCGACGACCCGAAGACGGCCGAACCCCTCGTGAAGAAGGAGTTCGGCGACCGGTACCTCAGGGTCGAGCACGTGCCACCGATGCACGCGGACGCCGGCTGACCCGCCCCCGAGAAGCCGCGCCGGCCCGCGGCCTGCACCTATCGACGCCGCCGATGGGGGCATCGGCAGGACGCCCCACTGGCCCGTGGACCAGCACCGACGCCCGCTCGTAGCGTCCTCGGCATGACCCCACAGAACAAGGGCACGGCCCAGTTGACGACCGCGATGGTGCTCTCCGGCACCCTCGGCGTCTTCGTCGTCGAGTCGGGCGCCTCGCCCTTCAACGTCGTCTTCTTCCGCGTCCTGTTCGGCGCCCTGGCGCTCGGCGGCTATGTGATCGCCCGCGGCTGGCTCCGCGGCCACGGCTTCACCCCGCGCACCCTCGGACTCGCCGTCCTGGGCGGGGTGTTCATCGTCCTCAACTGGGTCCTGCTCTTCCAGTCGTACGAGAACACCTCGATCTCGGTGGCGACGGTCGTCTACCACACCCAGCCGTTCTACGTCGTGCTGCTGGGCGCCCTGCTCTTCCGTGAGCGGCTGTCGGCCGCCACGATCGGCTGGATCGCGCTGGCCTTCACGGGACTTGCCCTCGTGTCGGGCGTGACACCAGGGGACTTCACCAGCGGTGGCACCTATCTCCTCGGGGTCGGACAGGCGTTGCTCGCCGCACTCCTGTACGGGCTGTCCACCCTGGTCACCAAGCGGATCACCGGCGTACGCCCCCACCTCGTCGCGCTCGTCCAAGTCGTCGTCGGCATCCCGCTGTTGCTGCCCTTCGCCGACTTCGGCGCGATGGCGGGCACGGGCGCCGACTGGGGCTGGCTGGTCGGGCTCGGCCTCATCCACACCGGCGTGATGTACGTCCTCATGTACGCCGCCTACGCCCGGCTGCCGGTGTCGAAGATCGCCGTGCTCGCCTTCGTCTACCCGGCCGTCGCGATGGTCATGGACTGGGCGGTGTACGGCCACCACATCGGCCTCGTCCAGGCCCTGGGCGTCCCGCTGATCGTGCTGGCCAGCCTGAAGGTGACGCTGGCCAGGGAACCCCGGGCCGTCACGTCCCGTCGTACGACGTCTGCTCCCGCACCAGCCGCACCGCGGCCTCGATGAACAGCGTCAGATGGCGTGGCAGGCGCTTCCCCGCCCGCCACGCCACCTGCGTGTACAGCTGGAACGGCGGCTCCCACGGCAGCTCGGCCAGCACCCCCGACGCCAGCTCCGCGGCCACCGTCACCCGCGGCAGCAGCGCGACCCCTAGACCGCCCGCCACACCCCGCTTGGTCGCCTCGATGGTGCCGAACTCCATGAACGGCGGCGGCGATCCGGTGCGGTGGACGAGCTCGGACTCGAAGAGGTCGCGGTAGGGGCACCCCGGTTCGGTGCCGACGAGCTGGACCTCGGTGAGGTCCTCCGTCTTGAGCGCGGGGCTCTTGACGGAGAGCGGATGACCGGGCGCGGCCACCAGCACCAGCGGCTCCGGCGCGAGCACCCGGCTCTCCAGCCCCGGGTGCTCGGTCTCCGGCTCCATCAGGAACCCCACGTCGTACGTCCCCTGCCGCAGCGCCTGCCGGGTCTCGTCGCCGAGGGTGGTGCGCAGGGACAGCCGTACCTTCGGATAGCGGTGGTGGAACAGCTCGAGCAACGGCGGCAGCCGGTAGGAGGTCAGCGACTCCATCGTGCCCACCGCGAGCGAGCCCGACGGCTCCTCCGCGTCCACGACCGCGGCCCGGGCCTCCTCGCTCAGCTCGATGATCTGCCGGGCGTACGGCAGCAGCCGCTCACCGGCCTCCGTCAGCCGGATACGGCTGCCGAGCCGGTCGAAGAGCGGGGTGCCGAGGGAGTCCTCCAGGGCGCGGACCTGGCTGGTCACGCTGGACTGGGCGTACGTCAGCTCCGCCGCGGCCCGGGTGAAGCTGAGGACGGTCGCGACCTTCTCGAACGTGACGAGCAGCCGCAGCTCCATCAGCCGTCCTTGGAGCCGTCCTCGCCGCGTTCCTTCTTCTCCTCGCCGAGGGACTTCAGGAACTCGGGGTTGTCGTCGGGGGCGACCCACCCGCCGCCGCGCGCGCCGCGGTCCCGCACCCCGGACCAGCCCTCGGCGGCCGGGCTGCGCTTCTTGCCCGCGATCATCCAGGAGATCGACCCGACCAGCGGGAACAGCAGCACGAGGATCGCCCACAGCGGCTTGGGCATGTGGCGGACGTCCTCCTCCTTCGTGCTGATGCAGTCGATGAACGCGTACACGCTCAGTGCCAGTGGCACGAGGAACATCAGCACCCGGAGCATGGGCCCTCTCCAGTGGAACGGTCGACGAGCCGGGGGCACGGCCCCCGGGTTCAGGCCCAGGGTAGCCGCTCGGGGATACTTGACCCCATGGCTTACGACGATCTTCGCTCCCTGCTCAGGGCCCTGGAGCGCGAGGGTGACCTCAAGCGCATCAAAGCCGAGGTGGATCCGTACCTGGAGGTCGGGGAGATCGTCGACCGGGTCCAGAAGTCCGGAGGCCCGGCGCTGCTCTTCGAGAACGTGAAGGGCTCCGCGATGCCCCTCGCGATGAACGTCTTCGGGACCGACCGCCGGCTGCTGAAGGCGCTCGGCCTGAAGTCGTACGCCGAGATCTCCGAGAAGATCGGCGGCCTGCTCCGCCCCGAGCTGCCGCACGGCTTCGTGGGCGTGCGGGAGGCCTTCGGCAAGCTCGGCGCGATGGCGCACGTACCGCCGAAGAAGGTGAAGTCCGGGGCCGCGCCGGTGCAAGAGGTCGTCCTCACCGGCGACGACGTCGACCTCGACCAGCTCCCCGCCCTGTTCACCTGGCCGAAGGACGGCGGCTCCTTCTTCAACCTGGGCCTGACCCACACCAAGGACCCCGAGTCCGGCATCCGCAACCTCGGCCTGTACCGCCTCCAGCGCCACGACAAGCGCACCATCGGCATGCACTGGCAGATCCACAAGGACAGCCGCAACCACTACCAGGTCGCGGCGCGCCGGGGTGAGCGCCTCCCGGTCGCGATCGCCTTCGGCTGCCCGCCGGCCGTGACCTACGCCTCCACGGCCCCGCTGCCCGGCGACATCGACGAGTACCTGTTCGCGGGCTTCCTCGCGGGCAAGCGGATCGAGATGGTCGACTGCAAGACGGTGCCGCTCCAGGTGCCTGCGCAGGCGGAAGTCGTGATCGAGGGCTGGCTGGAGCCGGGCGAGATGCTCCCCGAGGGCCCCTTCGGCGACCACACGGGCTTCTACACCCCGCAGGAGCCGTTCCCGGCGCTGACGATCGACTGTGTGACGATGCGCAAGCGCCCGCTGCTCCAGTCGATCGTGGTCGGCCGGCCCCCGACGGAGGACGGCCCGCTGGGTCGCGCGACCGAGCGCTTCTTCCTGCCGCTGCTGAAGATCATCGTCCCGGACATCGTGGACTACCACCTGCCCGAGGCGGGCGGCTTCCACAACTGCGCGATCGTCTCGATCGACAAGAAGTACCCCAAGCACGCCCAGAAGGTGATGCACGCGATCTGGGGCGCGCACATGATGTCCCTGACCAAGCTGATCGTGGTGGTCGACTCCGACTGCGACGTCCACGACCTGCACGAGGTCGCCTGGCGCGCGCTCGGCAACACCGACTACGCGCGCGACCTCTCCGTCGTCGAGGGCCCCGTCGACCACCTCGACCACGCCTCCTACCAGCAGTTCTGGGGCGGCAAGGCGGGGATCGACGCGACGAAGAAGTGGCCCGAGGAGGGCTACACCCGCGACGGCGGCTGGCCCGAGATGGTGCTGTCCGACCCGGAGACGGCGGCGAAGGTGGACCGCCGCTGGAAGGAGTACGGACTGTGAGCAGCGCCTCCGCCGCGATCCCGCAGCCGGGACGCACGAAAGCCTTTCTGCGGCTGGTGATGATCGAGCACTCGGTCTTCGCGCTGCCGTTCGCGTACATCGCCGCGCTCACCGCGATGTTCCAGGTGGACGAGAACATCCACTGGGGCCGGCTGCTGCTGGTGACGATCTGCATGGTCGGCCTGCGGACCTTCGCGATGGCCGTGAACCGGATCATCGACCGGGAGATCGACGCGCGGAACCCCCGCACGGCGCACCGTGAGCTGGTGACCGGCGCGATGTCGGTGAAGCACGCCTGGACCGGCGCGCTCGTCGCCGTCGTGGTCTTCCTGGGCTCGGCGGCGCTGCTGAACCCGCTGTGCCTGGCGCTGGCGCCGGTCGCGGTGATCCCGATGGTGGTCTACCCGTACGGCAAGCGGTTCACGAACTTCCCGCAGGCCATCCTCGGTATCGCCCAGGCCATGGGCCCGATCGGCGGCTGGCTGGCGATCACGGGCGAGTGGTCCTGGGACGCGGTCATCCTGGGCCTCGCGGTCGGCATCTGGATCGGCGGCTTCGACCTGATCTACGCCTGCCAGGACGTCGAGACGGACCGCGAGGTCGGCGTCAGATCGGTCCCGGCCCGCTTCGGCATCCCGGCGGCGATCTGGGGCGCCCGGGTGTGCCACACGCTGACGATGGCGCTGCTGGTCTGGTACGCGGTGGCGACCGACGCGGGCGGCTTCTTCTGGGTGGGGCTGATGATCGTCGCGGCGGCGTTCGTGTACGAGCACACCATCGTCCGCCCGCATGACCTGTCCCGCTTGAACAGGGCGTTCTTCAGCGTCAACGGGTTCATCGGGATCGCCCTGTTCGTGTGCGCGCTGCTGGATCTGCTGGTGCGCGGCCTCACGGTGTGAGCGGCGGACAGACCAGGAGAACCCACGACTCCCCGGCTCGGTACCGGAGATCGGTCCGACCCCCTTGACCCGTTCCCACCCTGCGACGCCGGATAGGCTCGGGGGTGTGAACCCAGTCAAGCCAGGAGAGACACGGCGTACGCCTTGGATCGTAGGGGTGTCCGGTGCCTCCGGCACCCCGTATGCCGCGTCCGTGCTGCGCGCCCTCCTCGACGCGGGCGAGAGCGTCGACCTGGTCGTCAGCAGGGCCTCGCGCCTGACGCTCCTGGACGAGACGGGGATCTCCTTCAGGGACGCGCACTGGCGGGACGACCTGCGGGAATGGCTGGCCAGGGGGGCGGACGGCAAGCCGGGGAGCTTCGCCGTCGACGCCGCTGTGGACCGCGTGCGGTACTGGGCCGCCGGTGACCTCGCCGCGGGGCCGTCCTCGGGGTCGTACCCCGTGAAGGGGATGCTGATCGTGCCCGCCTCCACCGCCTGTGTGGCCGGGGTGGCGCTGGGCCTGTCGAAGGACCTGCTCCAGCGCGCGGCGAGCGTGACCCTCAAGGAGGGGCGCAAGCTGGTGGTGGCTGTTCGGGAGACCCCGCTGAACGGCCAGACGCTCAGGCACCTGGTCACCCTGGACGACGCGGGCGCGACCGTGGTGCCCGCCTCGCCCGCCTTCTACGCGGGGGCGACGCACATCCAGGACCTGGTGGACTTCGTCGCCGGACGGGTCCTCGACGCGGCGGGTGTCGAGCACCGGCTCTACCGCCGCTGGAAGGGCGAGCTCGGCGGCGGGCCGCGGGCGACATGAACGCCGTCTGAGCACCTCGTAGCAGGTCAGCAGTACCTCTCATCACTTCGGGAACTTTTTCAGCGGAAGGCTTCGATCGCATGGACGCGGTGGACAGGCAGCTCATCCAGGCCCTGAGGGAGAACGGCCGGGCCTCCTACGCGGAGCTGGGGCGCCTCGTCGGTCTGTCGGGACCCAGCGTCACCGACCGCATCAACCGGCTGGAGGCGGCCGGGGTCATCACCGGTTACCGGGCCACCGTCGACGCGGCCTCGCTCGGCCTCGGCGTCACCGCGCTGATCGGCATCTCGCTGTCCGACGCCGCCGACCACGAGGACGTGGCGCGCCGGATGAAGGACCTCAGCGAGATCGAGGACTGCTGGTTCATCGCCGGCGACGACTCGTTCATGCTCAAGGTGCGGGCCAATGACGTGGACGGCCTGGAGAAGATCATCCGGCGGCTCAGCGGGACCAAGGGCGTCTCCCGGACCCGTACCACCATCGTGCTCTCCACCAAGTGGGAGAACCGGGTCGGAGAACTGCCCGAAGAGGCGGGCGCGTAGCGCCGTACGGGGGTCCCCCCGCCTGAGAGGCGGGGGAGTACGGTTGGCGAAGGTTGTCGAGGAGAGGGACGAGCATGGACGTCGGGCTCAAGCGCGAGCTGGAGGAGAAGGTCCGCTCCGGCGAGCGGCTGACCCGCGAGGACGGCATCGCGCTGTACGCGTCGGACGACCTGGCCTGGCTCGGTGGTCTCGCGCACGAGGTGCGGACGCGGAAGAACGGCGACGTCGTCCACTTCAACGTCAACCGCCACCTCAACATGACCAACGTGTGCACCGCCTCCTGCGCCTACTGCTCCTTCCAGCGCAAGCCGGGCGAGAAGGACGCGTACACGATGCGCATCGAGGAGGCGGTGAAGCTCGCCAAGGGGATGGAGAGCGAGAACCTCACCGAGCTGCACATCGTCAACGGACTGCACCCGAACCTGCCGTGGCGCTACTACCCGCGCTCGCTGCGGGAGTTGAAGGCCGCCCTGCCGAACGTCTCGCTGAAGGCGTTCACGGCGACCGAGATCCACCACTTCGAGACGATCTCCGGGCTGAGCGCGAGCGAGATCCTCGACGAGCTGATCGACGCCGGTCTGGAGTCCCTCACCGGCGGTGGCGCGGAGATCTTCGACTGGGAGGTCCGCCAGCACATCGTGGACCACCGCACCCACTGGGAGGACTGGTCGCGGATCCACCGCCTGGCGCACGAGAAGGGCCTGAAGACCCCGTGCACCATGCTCTACGGCCACATCGAGGAGCCCCGGCACCGCGTCGACCACGTGCTGCGGCTGCGTGAACTCCAGGACGAGACCGGCGGCTTCCAGGTCTTCATCCCGCTGCGGTACCAGCACGACTTCGTCGACGTGAAGGACGGCAAGGTCCGCAACCGGCTCCAGGCGCGCACCCAGATGGCGACCGGCGCGGAGGCGCTGAAGACCTTCGCGGTGTCGCGGCTGCTGTTCGACAACGTTCCGCACGTCAAGGTCTTCTGGGTGATGCACGGCGTGCAGACGGCTCAGCTGGCGCTGCTGCACGGAGCCGACGACATGGACGGCTCGGTCGTGGAGTACAAGATCACCCACGACGCGGACAACTTCGGCACGCCGAACAAGCTGACGCGTGAGGACCTGCTGGACCTGATCCGGGACGCGGGGTTCCGCCCGGTGGAGCGCAACACCCGGTACGAGGTGATCCGGGAGTACGACGGACCCGACCCGGCCCGCCGGGAGGCGCCCCAGCCGATGCGGGTGTGAGGGGACGCCCCGGGGCCCGGAGACCGCCGATCTACACTCGGGGCCCATGGAGCTCACGTACCGCCTGGACCCCGACCTCACCCCTGACCTCCTCGACCAGCTGACCCACCTGTGGGTGGCCGTGAACAACGCGGGCGGGGCGGTCGGCTTCCCCGGTACGACGACGTACGAGGACGTACGCCCGGAGGTGGACCGTTACGCCGAGTCGACCGCGGCGGGCCGGCACCGGCTGCTCGCCGGGTTCGATCCGCGGGGCCGGCTGCGGGCCACCGCGTTCTTCGGGTTCAACGCGCACCGGCTCCAGAGCCACTACGCCTGGCTGTACACGGTGATGGTCGACCCGGTCCTCCAGGGCGGCGGTCACGGCCGGGCCCTGCTCGCCGAGGTGGAGACGCACGCCCGCGCGTTCGGGCTGGAGGCGCTGAAGCTGTCCTGCCGGGGCGGGCTGGGGCTGGAGCGGTTCTACGCCTCGGCCGGGTACAAGGAGGTCGGCCGGGTGCCGGGCGGGCTGCGGGTCTCCGCGGACGACTACCGGGACGACATCACGATGTGGCTCCCCCTGAGCTGACACCCCTGAGCTGACACCCCTTGACCTGACACCCCCGGCCCGCTGCCCCGTGGCCCGCCACCTCCTGAGCTGACACCCCCTGCAAGATCGCGCAGCGGCCGTGCTTCACTGGAAGAGCCCCTTGGGGAACTTTGGGGACCTTTCAGCCGGAACGGAAGAGTGGATTGAGATGCTCCGCTACACACTGATGCGCCTCGGGATCTTCGTGGGCTGCCTCGTGGTCGTCTGGGGCCTCGTCCACGCCGGTGTCGCCCCGCGCGGCCTCGGCGACTCCAACGGCATGTGGATCGTCCTGCTCTCCCTGGTGATCTCCGCGCCCATCAGCTTCGTCGCCCTGCGCAAGGAGCGCGACCGCGCCTCGATCCAGATCGTCGAGAAGGTCGACCGCGTCAAGGCCAACCTGGACGCCAACCGCAGCCAGGAAGACATCGCCGACGACTCGGCACGGGCCCAGGGCCAGACGTCCTGAGCGGCGTCCGGGAAGCACACGGCGTTCCCGCGCCGTGCCGGGCGGCTTAGTCTTGCCCCCATGGGTGCCGTGAAGACCAAGCGAATGCCGCGCGCGGTCCGTGAGCAGCAGATGCTGGACGCCGCCGTGGAGACCTTCGGGCGACGCGGATACATGGCCGCCTCGATGGACGAGATCGCCGAACTCGCCGGTGTCTCCAAGCCGTTGGTCTATCTGTACCTGAACTCGAAGGAAGACCTCTTCACCGCCTGCATCCGCCGGGAGGCCCTCGCCCTCACCGAGGCGGTGCGCTCGGGTGTCCGTACCGACCAGCCCGCCGACCGCCAACTCTGGGACGGGCTGCTGGCGTTCTTCACGCACACCGCCCGGCACCCGGCCGCCTGGTCCGTGCTGCACCTCCAGGCCCGCACGCACGGCGAGCCCTTCGCCGGTGAGGTCGCCGCGATGCGCGAGGAGATCGTCGCGTTCGTGACGCAGCTGATCGTGGTCGCCGCCCGCGAGGCCCACCGCGACCCGAACCTGCCCGAGCGGGAGGTCGCCGGGCTCGCCGAGGCCCTCGTCGGCGCCGCCGAGTCGCTGGCGGCCTGGGCCAACGCCACCCCGGGCGTCACCGCCAAGCAGGCGGCGGCGACGCTGATGAACTTCGCGTGGGCCGGCCTGGGCAACCTGATGGAGAGCCGGCCGTGGGTCCTTCAGGACGTGAGCGGGTAGACGGACCCCTCCACATGGGTGCGCTCGCCGCCCCGCAGTTCGAACCGCCTGCCCGCCGCCCTGTACGTCACCGTCCCCGGCAGCAGCACCGGCGCCCGGAACTCCGCCCGCACCAGGGCCGCCCGGGGCGTGCCGTGCGCGGCGAGACAGCGGGCCACCGTCCACATGCCGTGCGCGATGGCGCGCGGGAAGCCGAAGAGGCGGGCGGTGAGGGGGTGGAGGTGAATGGGGTTGCGGTCCCCGGACGCGGCGGCGTACCGGCGGCCGATGTCCCCGGCCAGGCGCCACTCGGCGACCGGGGGAAGGGGATCGCCCGTCACAAGGTCCGGCACAAGGTCCGTCACGGGGTCCGGCACGGGATCCGTCACCGGGTCCGGCACGGGACGCTCGGGCGGGGTGCCGTCCGCCGAGCTGCCGTGCCGTGCCAGATACGTGCTCCGCGACTCCCACACGACGTCGGACCCGATCCGCGCCTCGGTCACGACCCCGGCCTCGGTGCCGCGCCGGTGCGGTGCCAACCCGTCGACGTACACGGTGAGTTCGTAGGTCCCGGTGGCGGGCAGCGGCCGGTGCCGGGTGATCGTGATCGAGGTGTGGACGAGCCCGAGCAGCGGCAGCGGGAAGTCCCGGGCGCTCATCAGCCGCATGGCGAGGGGGAAGCCGAGCACATGCGGATACGTCACCGGCAGGGCGTCGTCGCCCGTGGCGAACCCGCACACCCGCTCGTAGGCGGCGAGGCGGGCCAGGTCGACCCGGAGCCCGGGCAGGAGCAGCCGGGTGCGGGGGAACTCGGCGTCCGGGCGGGGCCGTTTGACGGGGGAGAGCAGGGCGCCGCGGGCGAGCAGGGGCGCGAGCGCGGGGGAGCGGGTGAGGACGACGGTCACTACGCCCCCAACAGGCTCTGGCCGCAGACCCGTACGACCTGGCCGTTCACCGCGCCCGAGGCGGGGTGCGCGAGCCAGGCGGTGGTCTCGGCGACGTCGACGGGCAAGCCTCCTTGCGCGAGGGAGTTCATCCGGCGGCCCGCCTCGCGGATGAGCAGCGGGATCGCGGCGGTCATCGCCGTCTCGATGAACCCGGGGGCGACGGCGTTCACCGTGACCCCGTGCTCGGCGAGCGCGCGCGGCGCGAGCGAGCGCACCAGGCCGACCACGCCCGCCTTGCTCGCGCCGTAGTTGGTCTGCCCCGCGTTCCCGGCGAGTCCGGCGATGGAGGCGGTGGCGACGATCCGGCCGCCGTCGTTGACGGCCTTGGCCGCGAGCAGCGCGTCCGTGGTGCGCAGCACGCTCGCCAGGTTGACGTCGAGGACCGAACTCCAGCGGCCGGCGGGCATGTTGACCAGGCGCCGGTCGCGGGTGACGCCGGCGTTGTGGACCAGCACGTCGAGTCCGTCGGGGAGGGCGTCGGCGATCCGCGCGCCCGCGTCGGGGGCGGTGATGTCGAGCGCGAGGGCGATGCCGTCGAGGCGCTCGGCAAGCGCGCGGGCGTCCCGCTCGGTCTGCGGCACGTCCAGGACGACGACCCGCGCCCCGTCCCTGGCCAGCGTCTCGGCGACGGCCGCGCCGATGCCGCGGGCGGCGCCGGTGACGAGCGCGGTGCGGCCGGCGAAGGGGCGGTCCGGGTCGACACTGACCGCCGGGGCCCTGCCGACCTCGATGACCTGGCCGCTGACGTAGGCGGACCTGGGGGAGAGGAGGAAGCGGAGGGTGGTCTCGGCGGCGGCGCGGTCGGTGAGCCGGACGAGGTTGACGGTCCTGCCGCGCCCGATCTCCTTGCCCAGCGAGCGGGTGAAGCCCTCCAGCGCCTGCTGGGCGGCGGCCTGGTGGTGGTCGTCGGGGTCGAGGGGCGCGCCGAGCACGATGACCCGGCCGCTCGCGGCGACGGACCTCACGACGGGGTGCAGGGCCGCGTGCACCCCGGTGAGACCGTCGACGTCCCGGACGCCGGTGGCGTCGAGCACGACGGCGCAGGGGCTGCCGGTGGCGGGGGCGGTGCTCTCGCCCGCGGTGAGGTGCAGCACCGCGTCCCCGTCGAGGGCGGGCCGCTGCGGTGACCAGCGGCGCAGCGCCGCGGGCTGCGGCAGACCGAGTCGGCGGGTCAGGAAGCGGCCGGGCGCGGTGCCGGTGAAGCTCAGATAACGGTCGGGCATGGGCCGTCCCCCCACTCGGTCACAATTCCTTACTCTGGAGTAAGGTTACCGCAGGTAATCCTATGTCACGCAGGAGGAGCAGGTCGAGATGAGCACCCTTCCGGCGCCCGTGGCACGACGGGTCGCGATCATCGGCGGCACACGCGTGCCCTTCGCCCGCTCGGACGGCCCCTACGCCACCGCCTCCAACCAGGAGATGCTGACCGCGGTCCTCGATGCCCTGGTGGACCGCTTCGGCCTCCAGGAGCCGGGCGCGGTGGGCGAGTTCGTCGCCGGCGCGGTCCTCAAGCACAGCCGTGACTTCAACCTGGCCCGCGAGACCGTCCTCGGCTCGAAGCTGGCCCCGACGACCCCCGCGTACGACATCCAGCAGGCCTGCGGCACCGGCCTCCAGGCCGTCATCGCCGCCGCCAACAAGATCGCGCTCGGTCAGACGGAGTCGGCGGTCGCGGGCGGCGCGGACACGGCGAGCGACGCCCCGCTCGGCGTCAACGACCGACTGCGGCGGATCCTGCTGGAGGCCCGCCGGGCGAAGTCGGCGGGCGCCCGCCTGAAGGCGCTGGCCCGGGTGCGCCCCGCGCACCTGGTCCCCGACATCCCGCGCAACGCCGAGCCCCGCACCGGACTGTCGATGGGCGAGCACGCGGCGATGACCGCCCGCGCCTGGAACATCTCGCGCGCGGCGCAGGACGCACTCGCGGCGCGGAGTCACCAGCGGCTGGCGGCGGCGTACGACCGCGGCTTCTTCGAGGACCTGGTGGTGCCGTTCCGGGGCCTGGAACGCGACCAGAACCTGCGGCCCGGTTCGACCGTGGCCCAACTCGCCACGCTCAAGCCGGTGTTCGGTCTCGGTGAGCCCGACGCGACGATGACGGCCGGGAACTCCACCCCCCTCACCGACGGCGCCGCGGTCGTGCTGCTGGCCTCCGAGGAGTGGGCCGAGGCGAGGGGCCTGGAACCGCTGGCGTACCTGTCGGCCCACGAGACGGCGGCCGTGGACTTCGTGGACGGCGACGACGGCCTGCTGATGGCACCGGCCCACGCGGTGCCGCGCATGCTGGAGCGGACCGGCCTCGGCATGGCCGACTTCGACCTCGTCGAGGTCCACGAGGCCTTCGCCTCACAGGTGCTGGCGACGCTCCAGGCCTGGGAGAAGGCGGGCCTGGCGCCGGTGGACCCGGAGCGGCTGAACGTGGCGGGCTCGTCGCTGGCGACCGGCCACCCGTTCGCGGCGACCGGCGCGCGGATCGTGGCCACCCTCGCGAAACTCCTCGCCGAGCGGGGCGGTCCGGGCCGTGGCCTGATCTCGGTCTGCGCCGCGGGCGGACAGGGGGTGACCGCGGTCCTGGAACGGCCGTGACCGGTAGCTGACAGAGATTCACCTTGCGTGAGAGGTTGCACAGACCCAGCCCCGGAGCACTGCCGAACCCTCACGAACTCGTCACCCGCACCTCCTAGGATCTCCGGTCTGACTGCCGGTAACCCCCCAAGCCGTACACAACCGGTGAACGCCCGGGTACGCGCGGCGCGTACCTAATCAGCGATGCGGTATCCAGCTGCGCGCGCCCCAGGAGCTGCCCATGTCGTCGTCCCACCCCTATGTCTCCGCGACCGACTACGACGGTGCGCCCGTGCTCGTGGAGCCGGAGATCAAGCGCTTGGACGGCGAGGTCCGGGAGGTGTCGGTGCCGCCGGTCGTGCCGGCCCCTACCCACGGCTCGCTCGCCGACCTGCCGTTCGACAACGCGGCCGCCGCCCCGCAGGACCGGGTGCTCAGCCGCCGTGCCGAGGACGGCGACTGGTCGGACGTGACGGCCGCCGAGTTCGCGGCCCAGGTGCTGGCCCTGGCCAGGGGCCTGGTGTCGGAGGGCCTCCAGCCCGGCGACCGGATCGCCGTCATGGCCCGCACGATCTACGAGTGGACGCTGCTGGACTTCGCCGCCTGGGCCGCCGGCCTGGTCACCGTCCCCGTCTACCCCACCTCCTCGGTCTTCCAGACCCGCTGGATCCTCCAGGACTCCGGCGCGGTGGCCCTGGTGACGGAGACGGTCGCGCAGGCGTCGGCGCTCGGCCCGGAGCTCAACCGGCTGCCGGACCTGCGGCACCTGTGGGTGGTGGAGAAGGGCCATGTGGAGCGCCTGGCCGAACTCGGGCAGGGTGTCGCCGACGCGGAGATCGACGTACGCCGGGGCATGCTCGGCCCCGACACCCTCGCCACGGTCATCTACACCTCCGGCACGACCGGCAGACCCAAGGGCTGTGCGATCTCGCACGGCAACTTCCTCGCCGAGGTCGACAACGCGATCGAGATCCTCCACCCGGTCTTCCGGTCCCGCTCGGACGAGGAACTGGCGACGCTCCTGTTCCTCCCCATGTCCCACGTCTTCGGCCGCATGGTGGCGGTCGCGTGTATCAGGGCCCGGGTCCGCCTGGGCCACGCGCCGAGCCTGAAGTCGGAGGACCTGCTGGGCGACCTGGCCAGCTTCAAGCCCACGTTCCTCCTGGTCATCCCGTACATGCTGGAGAAGGTCTTCAACAGCGCCCGGGCCAAGGCGGAACTCGCCGGCCGGGTCACCGCCTTCGACCGCGCGGTCGGCGTCGCCGTCCGCCACGGCGAGGCGATCGAGGCCCGCCAGGCGGGCACGGGCAGCGGCCCCGGCACCGCCCTGAAGACGGCCCGCGCCTTCTACGACCCCCTGGTCTACCGCCGCATCCGCAACGCCATGGGCGGCAGGGTCCGCCACATCATCAGCGGCGGCTCCCCCCTCGGCCGCACCCTGCACGCGTTCTTCGCGGGCGCCGGCATGGAGATCTACGAGGGCTACGGCCTGACGGAGTCGACGGGCGCCGCGACGGTCACCCCGCCGCTGAAGTCCCGTCTGGGCACGGTCGGCTGGCCCCTGCCCGGCACCCGCGTCCGGATCGCGGCGGACGGCGAGATCCTCCTGGCGGGCGGCCAGATCTTCCGCGGGTACTGGGACCCGAACGCGGGCGGGGTGACCCCGGCCACGACCGACGGCTGGTTCCCCACCGGTGACATCGGCAGCCTGGACGACGAGGGCTACCTGACGATCACCGGCCGCAAGAAGGAACTCCTCATCACGGCGGGCGGCAAGACGGTGGCCCCGGCTCCCCTGGAGAACTGGCTCCGCCAGCACCCGCTGATCTCCCAGTGCATGGTGGTGGGCGACCGCCGCCCCTACGTGGCGGCCCTCATCACCCTCGACATGGAGGGCATCTCCCATTGGCGCCGGATGAACGGAAAACACCCGGTGCCCGCCGAACTCCTCCTGGGCGACGACGAGTTGCGGGCCATCATCCAGCGCGCGGTGGACGAGGCGAACAAGCTGGTCTCGCGGCCCGAGTCGATCCGCCGGTTCACCATCCTGCCGCGGGACTTCACCGAGGCGGGCGGCCATCTGACACCGTCGATGAAGCTGCGCCGGGAGAGGGTGATGGAGGAGTTCGCCGAGGACATCGAGGGGCTGTACGCACGCTGAGAGCGGCGGGGGCCTGGGTGGTCGGGCGTTGCAGCGGCGGGGGCCGGGGCGGCGGGCGCGGGGATCACGGGTGCGGGCGCTCGGGAGCCGAGCGTGGTCGCGGTGTTCCGGCAGGGGGCGGACGGCGGGGGTGACGGCGTCGCCACTCCGCCACCGTGTCCGCGAACGCCCGAGCCGGTGGGCTGAGCGCGTCCCAGCGCCGTACGGCCCACCCCACGGGCAGCGGGGGCAGGCCCGGCAGCGGGATCAGCCGCAGGTCCCCGGTCTCGGCCAGCCCCGGCAGCACCGGCACCATCGCCCGGCCCACCCCCAGCTCGGCCAGCAGCAGGGCCGTGTCCCAGTCGGCGACGCTCGTGTCGTAGGCCAGGCGGACCCCCGACTCCGCGCACGCCGCCTCCAGATGGGCCGCCGACGCCGAGTTCGGCGGCAGCCGTATCGGCCGTACGTCCGTCAGCTCGGCCGCCTCCAGCGCCTCCCGCTCGGCCAGCGGATCACCGGCCCGCACCGCCAGCACCCACGGCAGCTCGGCCACCACCCGCTGCTCGATGCCCCGCACCGGCGGACCGATCGTGATCCACGCCAGGTCCAGCGACCCGTCGGCGAGCGCGTCGAAGCTTCCGCGTCCCGAACTCACCGTCCGGAACTCGAGGTTCACCCGGGGGTGCCGACGGCGGAACTCGACCACCGCGTCCCCCATGAAGTGCCGTACGGTCGTCGCCCCGGTCGCCACCCGGACGAACCCGCTCGCCCCGTCGACCAGGTCCCGCAACTGCCGTACGGCGAGGTCCAGTCCGAAGATGCCCTCGGCCGCCGCCGTCTCCAGGACCCGCCCCGCGGCCGTCGGCACGACACCCCGCGGCTGCCGTTCCAGCAGGGCGACCCCCGTCTCCCGCTCCAGCCGCTTCACATGCTGGCTGACGGCGGACTGGGTGCACCCCAGGTCACGGGCCACCGCACTCAGGCTCCCGGCCCGGCACACGGCCACGAACACGCGCAGGTCATCGAGGGTCATACCCCCAAGCTAATCCTTGGGTGCGGCCACAGAACCCAAGGATTGACTGGAGTGTCGACGCTGTACGACGATCCCTCCAGGGCCCCACGGGCGGCAACCCGCTTCACCCGGGCGGAGCGGGTGCCGACCCACCCTCGCACGCCAACTCGGCTGCGTGACCCTTGACTTCACATGGTCACCGCGCCACATTCCCCTTTCTGACACCCCCTCAGAAGGTGGGAGCGGCCCATGAACCCGACCCGAAGACAAGTGATCGGCACCTCGGCCGCCACCGGACTCTCCCTCGCGGCAGGGGGCCGGCAGGCCGCCCGCGCCGCCGACCTCCCCCTCCTCGGAACCTACGACGTCGTCGTCATCGGCTCCGGAGCGGCCGGCATGACCGCCGCGCTCACCGCCGCCAAACGAGGTCTGAGCTGCGTGGTCCTGGAGAAGGCGACCACGTTCGGCGGGTCCGCAGCCCGTTCGGGCGCCGGGATCTGGATCCCCAACAACTCCGTGATCCTCGCCGCGGGCGTACCGGACACCCCCGCGAAGGCCGCTGCCTACCTCGCCGCGGTCGTCGGCCCCGACGTGCCCGCCGCCCGGCAGCAGGCCTTTCTGGCGGCCGGACCCGCCATGCTCTCCTTCGTCATGGCCAACAGCCCGCTGCGCTTCCGCTGGATGGAGGGGTACAGCGACTACTACCCCGAGCTGCCCGGCGGGCTCCCGGGCGGCCGTTCCGTCGAGCCCGACTACCTCGACGGCAACATCCTCGGCGCCGAACTCGCCCACCTCAACCCGCCCTACATGCCCGTCCCGGACGGCATGGTCGTCTTCAGCGCCGACTACAAGTGGCTCGCCCTGTCCGCCGTGAGCGCCAAGGGCCTCGCCGTCGCCACGGAGTGCCTGGCCCGCGGCACCAAGGCCCTCGCGCTCGGCCAGACACCCCTGACCATGGGACAGTCGCTCGCCGCCGGGCTGCGCAAGGGCCTGATGGACGCGGGCGTCCCGGTCCGGCTGAGCACCCCGCTGACCGAGCTGTACACCGAGAACGGCACGGTCGCCGGGGCGGTGGTCCCCGGTGGCCTCTACCGGGCCCGGCGCGGTGTCGTCGTCGGCTCCGGCGGCTTCGAGCACAACCTCGCCATGCGCACCCAGTACCAGCGGCAGCCCATCGGCGTCGACTGGACCGTCGGCGCGAAGGAGAACACGGGGGACGGGATCCGGGCGGGACGGCGGCTCGGCGCCGCCCTCGACCTCATGGAGGACGCCTGGTGGGGCCCGGCGATCCCGCTGCCCGGCCAGCCGTACTTCTGTCTCGCCGAACGCACCCTGCCGGGCGGGCTGCTCGTCAACGCCGCCGGGCGCCGGTTCGTGAACGAGGCCGGGCCCTACAGCGACGTCGTCCACACCATGTACGAGCGCCACCCGACCGACCCCGACATCCCGGCGTGGCTGATCACCGACCAGAACTACCGCAACCGGTACCTCTTCAAGGACGTCGCGCCCACGTTCCCGTTCCCCGACGACTGGTACAGCTCCGGCGCGGTGAAGAAGGCCTGGTCCCTCGACGCCCTGGCCACCGCCATCGGCGTCCCGGCCGCCGCCCTGCGCACCACCGTGGACCGGTTCAACTCTCTCGCCCGACAAGGCAAGGACGCCGACTTCCACCGCGGCGACAGCGCCTACGACCACTACTACACGGACCCCGCCGTCCTGCCCAACTCCTGCCTCGCCCCCCTCTGGCTGCCCCCGTACCACGCCTTCCGTATCGTCCCCGGCGACCTCGGCACCAAGGGGGGCCTGCGCACGGACGCCCGCGCCCGGGTGCTGCGCGAGGACGGCTCGGTCATCCCGGGCCTGTACGCGGCGGGGAACGCCAGCGCGGCCGTGATGGGCCACAGCTACGCGGGCGCCGGTTCGACGATCGGCCCGGCGATGACCTTCGGTCACCTCGCGGCTCTGGACATCGCGGGCGCACTGTAGGCGCGCCGTCCGGTGCGGCGGGCGCCCGCCGCCGCACCTCGCCCCTTCGGCCTTGCCCTCTTGCCCTCGACAGCCGAGGTCCGTCCGGCACCATAGGGTGAGGTGCGAGCGGCCACATCCAGTCCGGCGATCGAGGTACGGGGGCGGAAATGTCGTTTCGGGGGGCGAATCCCGAAGACCTGGAGCAGTTGTCCAAGCTTCTGGACGGGCGCGGCGGCCTGGGGGACGGCCTGGACGAGGTCTTCACCCGGGCCGGCCGACTGGGGGTGAGCGGGCATCTGGCGCCTTTGAAGCCGATGCGGTCCTGGACCCGGGACCAGGCTCAGGACCTGCGTAAACGAGCCACCCTGCTGCGCCTGGAGAACGGCGACCCGACGGCCGGGCTGCTGTGGGCGGGCTTCACCGCGAAGGACCTGGAGTCCTACCAGGGTGAGGGGATCAGGCCGGAGACGCTGCTGCTGGCCAACTCGGTGGCGGCGAGTGACGATCCGCATGCGAAAGAGCTGGCCCGGCAGCCGGGAGAGAAGCTCGGCGACTGGGTCGCGCGGCTGGAGGCGCACGCCCTCTCGACCATCCCCGGCCTGGAGCCGCACGAAGAGACCCTCACCGAGATGATCAAGTTCGGCTCCGACGTGTTCAACGTCGCCGCCGCGACCCAGGTCGCGGTGGCGAGCGGCTTCTCGGGCACGAAGGTGCTGCTGGGCAACGCGGTGAAGACCGGCAAGCTGGGGCCGATGAAGGACGCGCTCGCGGCACGCTGGACCGCGCCCGGCAGCAACTCCATCCTGCGCTGGGCGGGCACGAAGCTCGGCGGCTACAACCCGCCGATACGCTCGCTGACCGCGCCGGGCAGCTGGCTGCCCGGACAACTCGGCTCCATGGCCTCGCGCAGCCAGACGTACCAGCGGGTCGCCAACGTGCCCTTCAGCTCGGGGTTCCTCGGGGACCGCTGGGGCGGCGGGTGGGACGCGCTGCGGGGGCGCGGCTTCATGAACGCCAAGCTCCTGGGCTTCACCCCCAACCAGGCCATCAACTTCTTCGCCGGCTCGGACGACATGGCCCGCATGTACGGCGGACTGACCCACTCCGGACAGGCGGTCACGCGCGCCGGACAGGCCAGCCTGTGGACGGTCGGAAAGGCCGGCGGGTTCAGCGCCGCGGCCAAGACGGCGGGCCTGTGGCGGGGCGCGGGCATCGTCGGCTCGGCGGGCGCGACGGTGTTCTCCGTGGCCAACATCGCCACCATGGACCATGAGGCGGAGTGGAAGAAGAGCAAGGCCGGATACCTCGCCAATTACGCCGAAGTGGGCTTCAACGCCTCCCTGACGGCGGCCATGGTGGCCCCCAACCCGGTCACCATCGGCCTCGCCGTGGGAACCGGCATCGTCTACGGGGGCCTGAAGGTCGTCGAGCACTGGGACGACATCACGGAGAAGGCCGACGAGGCGGCGGACTGGGTGGGGGACAAGGCGAGCGACATCGGGGAGGGCATCGCCGACGGCGCCAAGGCGCTGGGCAGTGCGCTCAACCCGTTCGACTAGGGCGTGTTGTGAAAGTGGCCTCGTCGCCCGGAGGGCGGCAGAGGCCACTTTCACAACAGGCCCTGGCTCCAGACCTACGCGAGAAAAGGGCACGTGGCCGATGGCACAGAGTAGTGAGTCCTTGGAGTTCGAGCTGATGCCGTACAGCGTCAGCACCAAGAAGGAGCTGCCCAAGGCCGGACTCGAGGGCGATGTGGGGCAGTTCGGCCACGTCACCGTGGAGCGCTGCCCGATCTACCAGCCGCTGGAGAAGGGGATGGACACCGTTCAGCTGAGCGGGCCGGCCTTCCCGGAGGTGCGCTTCCGCGGGAAGCGGAGGTCGGGGCGGCCCTCGCTGTTCAAAGCGGAGCTCACCGTCGACGGCCGCCCTGCGGAGCTGCGGCTCAACACCCGGGCCCTGCGCAAGGAGCGCCGGGCACTGCGCATCGCGTACGAGGACCGGGAGTACGTCTACTCCGTGGAGGGCCTGGGCAAGGCGAAGGTCCTGGAGAGGGGGGAGGTCCGGGTCACGATGGAGTCCGGCCAGTTCATCCCCTCGACCGGGACCGTCCGCACGGGCACGGCCACCGGCCCCTTCGACGCCGTGGACCTGGCCGTCGCCCTCGTGCTGGAGGAGGTGGACACCGATGTCCTCACTCTGGGCGGCGCCGTGATGTCGTCCCCCTTCGCCGTGATGCAGCACTTCTCCGACCGGGCGGAGTAGGGACTCGCCCCGGCCCTGGTCAGTGGGCGTCCGAGTCCGGTGCGGGCTTGCGCGCGATCAGGAACGCCTGCCGTGTCAGCTCCGAGGGGGCCGGCTCGCGCACCGTCCGCGAGACGAGCGCGAAGCCGGCTCCCTCCAGGAGTGCCACGACCGCCTCCGGCTGCCGGCGCAGGAAGTCCAGGATCACGTCGTGGCCGAAGGGCTTGTCGTGCCGCTTGGGCTCGTCACCGACCTGGAAGCCCATGAGCAGGTGGCCGCCCGGTGCGAGCACCCGGAAGAACTCCGCGAACATCCGTGGGAGTTCGTCCACAGGGGTGTGGATGGAGGAGTACCAGGACACCACCCCGTCGAGCGAGGCGTCGGCCAGGTCCAGCTCCAGCATCGACCCCTGCTCGAAGCGCAGCCCCGGATTCTCCCGCCGGGCGATCGCCAGCATCGACGCCGACAGGTCGAGGCCGAGGACGGACAGCCCGAGGGAGTCCAGATACGCCGTCACCCGCCCGGGCCCGCACCCGAGGTCGGCCACCGCCGAGCCGCTGCCCACGAGTTCGGCGAAGGCGTCGAGCATCGCCCGGTCCACGGGTGAGACCGTCAGCACCTCACGGAACCGCTCGGCGTAGTCCTCGGCGACGGTGTCGTAGAACACCCGGGTACGGGTCAGGAAGTCGGAGTCGGTCATGCCCGGGGACCTTAGCGGCCCCCACTGACACCCGGGCCGGCTCAGGCCACCCCCGCCGCCCGCAGCGCCGCCGCGGTCCCCGCGGCCCCCAGCACCACCACCGCGAACGGCGCCCGCCGCCAGGCCAGCACACCGCCGGCCAGCACCCCGAGCGGTCGCGCCCAGCCCGCGAAGTGACCGGCCTCGGTCAGCGCTCCCGTCGCGAGCAGGGCGGTGAGCAGGACGACCGCGCCTGCGGTGAGCAACTCCCGCACCCGTGCCGGGAGTTCGACGCGGCCGTGCAGGGCGGGCCCGACCAGCCGGAAGGCGTACGTGCCGACCGCGAGGGCGAGGATCATCGCGACCGTCGCGCTCATGCCGTGCGCCCGCGTCCGTGGGCGAGCAGTCCGGCCAGGGCCGCCAGCACGGGCACGCCCGCCGGGGCGAGCGGGGTGAGGGCCAGGGCCGTACCGGCGCCGAGCAGCGCGGAACGCCGTACCGCCGCGTCGTCCCGCAGGACGGGCAGGACCAGGGCGACGAGGACGGCCGGGAAGGCGGCGTCCAGACCGTAGCGGGCGGTGTCGCCGAGGGCGTCGCCGGCGAGGGCGCCGGCCAGGACGCCGAGGTTCCAGACGGCGAACAGGCCGAGCCCGGAGACCCAGAACGCCGTACGACGTCGTACCGGATCGGTCTGGGCGAGGGTGAAGGCGACCGTCTCGTCGGTGACGAAGTGCGCGCCGAGGAAGCGGGCGAGGCGGCCGCGGCCGATGTGCTCGGCGACCGCGAGGCTGAACGCGGCCGTGCGGGTGTTCAGGATCAGCCCGGTGGCCGCCGCGGCGAACGGGCCGCCCCCGGCCAGCAGCACCCCGACCGCGCTGAACTGGGCGGAGCCCGCGTACACCACCAGCGACATCACCACCGGCACCCACACCGGCAGCCCTCCGGCGACGGCGATCGCGCCGAAGGAGACGCCGACGATCCCGCCCGCGAGACAGACCAGGGAGACGTCCCGGACGAGGTCCCTGTCGGGTGTTCGCTGTACCGTACGCATGTTCTCTACAATGAACAGAAGAGCCGCCGTTCGTCAAGGCGAACGGTCGTACCGATGGAGCGAACGAACATGTCGGGCAGTCGTCTTCCGCTGGAGTGGATCGCCGCCTCCCTGCGCCGTGAGCGCACCCGTGCCGGGCTGTCCCTGTCCGAGCTGGCCAAGCGGGCCGGGATCGCGAAGTCGACGTTGTCGCAGCTGGAGGCGGCAAGCGGGAACCCCAGCGTGGAGACGCTGTGGGCGCTGGCGGTGGCGCTGGGGGTGCCGTTCAGCGCGCTGGTGGAGCCGCCGGCGCCGCCGGTGCAGGTCATCCGCGCGGGCCAGGGGCCGTCGGTGGCGTCCGAGCAGGCGAACTACGTCGGCACGCTGCTGTCCTCCAGTCCGCCCGGGGCGCGCCGGGACATCTACCGGATCACCGCCGAGCCCGGCGCGGTGCGTGACTCGGAGCCGCACATCCCCGGCTCGGTCGAGCACCTGATCGTGAGCACCGGGCGGGTCAAGGCGGGGCCGAAGGGCGAGGAGGTCGAGCTGGAGCCCGGGGACTACATGGCGTACCGCGGGGATGTGGCGCACTCCTATGAGGCGCTGCTGCCCGGGACGGCGTTCGTGCTGGTCATGCAGCACCTGTAGGCCGTAGGGCGCCCCTACGGGTGTGCCGCGGAAAAGGCAGGAGCCCCGCCGCCTTGCGGCGCGGGGCTCCTTGGGTACTGCTGTCAGGTTCGGATCAGAGACTCGGGAGTCTCAGACGGGGGTGACGTTCTCCGCCTGCGGGCCCTTCGGGCCCTGGGTCACGTCGAAGGAGACCTGCTGGTTCTCCTCCAGCGAACGGAAGCCGCTCGCGTTGATGGCGGAGTAGTGGACGAAGACGTCCGGGCCGCCGCCCTCCTGGGCAATGAAGCCAAAGCCCTTTTCGGCGTTGAACCACTTCACGGTTCCGGTAGCCATAAGCCCTCCTTGGGCCCAAAGGGTTGCCCTGCTCCAGAACCTGCAAGTGTGAAAACTGTGCCGCACAACTGCATACTTCTGAATACGACTAGAGCCTGCGGTTACATGCTCCGCAGGCTCTGTACTGCAAGGGAAACCAAACTGCAACTTGCGGCCGAGCCTAGCATGAGGGCAGCCGAAAGCAACAGAGGCCAAGATCACGCCACCCGGATGTTTGATCCTGCTCGTGTCGAGTTGACGGAGGGGGTGGCCATCGTACGACAAGCCGCAGGGTCTAGCCTCACGATGTGGACAATTCACGCACCCGGCCGCGCGTCGGCCACATCCAGTTCCTGAACTGCCTGCCCCTGTACTGGGGGCTCGCCAGAACGGGCACACTCCTCGACTTCGAGCTCACGAAGGACACCCCGGAGAAGCTCAGCGAGAAGCTGGTGCAGGGAGATCTCGACATCGGCCCCATCACGCTGGTCGAGTTCCTGCGCAACGCCGACGACCTGGTCGCCTTCCCCGACATCGCGGTCGGCTGCGACGGTCCGGTGATGTCCTGTGTGATCGTCTCGCAGGTCCCGCTCGACGAGCTGGACGGCGCGAGGGTCGCCCTCGGGTCCACCTCCCGTACCTCGGTCCGCCTGGCCCAGCTGCTGCTGGCCGAGCGCTACGGCGTACAGCCCGAGTACTACACCTGCCCGCCGGACCTCAGCCTGATGATGCAGGAGGCGGAGGCGGCCGTCCTGATCGGGGACGCGGCGCTGCGGGCGAACCTCCTCGACGGGCCGCGCTTCGGCCTGGAGGTCCACGACCTCGGCACCCTGTGGAAGGAGTGGACCGGCCTGCCGTTCGTCTTCGCGGTCTGGGCGGCCCGCCGGGACTACCTCGAACGCGAACCGGCCATCACCCGCCAGGTCCACGAGGCCTTCCTCGCCTCCCGGAACCTCTCCCTGGAGGAGGTCGGCAAGGTCGCCGAACAGGCCGCCCGCTGGGAGGCCTTCGACGAGCGCGTCCTGGAGCGGTACTTCACCACCCTCGACTTCCGCTTCGGGGAGCCGCAGCTGGAGGCGGTGGCGGAGTTCGCGCGCCGGGTGGGGCCGACCACGGGCTTCCCCGCGGACGTGAAGGTGGAACTGCTTCAGCCGTAACCTGCATCTGAGTGTTACGGGGGAGGACGCCATGCAGCCGCTCGGAGCCGACGAGCCGACCGCCGTGGGTCCGTACCGGCTGCTCGGCCGGCTCGGTTCCGGCGGGATGGGCCGTGTCTATCTGGGACGCAGCGCGGGCGGGCGCACGGTCGCCGTCAAGATCGTGCACCCGCACTTCGCGCTCGACGAGGAGTTCCGCGCCCGCTTCCGGCGCGAGGTCGAGGCGGCCCGGCGGGTGGGCGGCGCCTGGACCGCCCCCGTGCTGGACGCGGACCCGGAGGCGGCGGTGCCGTGGGTGGCGACGGCCTACGCTGCGGGTCCGTCCCTGTCGGCCGCGATCGCCGACGGCGGCCCGCTGCCCGCGCCTTCGGTACGGGCGCTGGGGGCGGGGCTGGCCGAGGCGCTGACGGCGGTCCACGAACTGGGCCTGGTGCACCGGGACGTGAAGCCGTCGAACGTGCTGCTGACCCTGGACGGCCCGCTGTTGATCGACTTCGGGATCGCCCGGGCCACGGACGGTACCGCGTCCCTCACCTCGACCGGCGTCTCGGTCGGCTCGCCCGGCTACATGTCGCCCGAGCAGATCCTCGGCACGTCGGTGACAGGCGCGGCGGACGTCTTCTCGCTGGGCGCGGTGCTGGCGTACGCGGCGACCGGCCGGCCGCCGTTCCCCGGGGACTCCTCGGCGTCGCTGCTCTACAAGGTCGTCCATGAGGAGCCCGAACTGGGCTCCCTGGCCGGGGACTTGCGCGGCCTGGTCGCGGAGTGCCTGGCGAAGGAGCCGGACGCCCGGCCCGCGCCGGGTGAGGTGGCCCGGCGACTGGCCCCGGAAGGCGCGGCACGGCTGGTGGCGGGCGGGTGGCTGCCGGGGGCGCTCGTGGAGCGGTTGAGTCGGAGCGCGGTGCGGCTGCTGAACCTGGAGGTGGCGCAGGAGGCGGCTTCGGGGCCGGTGGAGTTCGGCAGCGCCTCGGCGGGCTTCGGCGGTGCGGTGGCGGGCCCCGGCGGTGCGGTGGCGGGCGGGACGGCGGGGACGGACGCCGGTACCCCGGCCGCCGGGGAGTTCGGGCCGCCGCCGGTCATGCCGGGGGCCGGGGCCGGGGCCGCCGCCGCGGTCGCGGAGTCCGTGTCCGCGCCCGTGCCGCCCGCCTTCGCCCCGGGGGGACCCCCGCCGTCCGTCGCCGTGCCCGAGCTGAGCGGACCGGAGCGCGAACCGCGGGACGCTGCCCCGCCGTCCGCCTTCGCCCCGGGAGGACCCCCACCCTCCGTCGCTGTGCCCGAGCCCCGGGGACCGGAGCGCGAACCCCAGGACGCCGCCCCGCCGTCCGACGCCCGCCCGGGCAGGCTCACCGTCTCCGTGGCGGCCACCTCGGCACCGGGGGCGGACGGACGGGGCCGGCGGATGAGTTGCACGGTGGCGCTCGCCGTGGCGGGGGCGCTGGCGGCGGTGACGGTGGGGTCGGTGTTCCTGTTCGACCTGATGCCGGGCGGGCGCAACAACGACGCGGGCGGCGCGGGTTCGGACTCCTCCACCGCGCCGGGCAGCTCGGCCTCCGCCTCGCAGGAGCCGTCGGCCTCCGTATCGGCCACGGCCTCCGTGCCGCCGACGGCCGACGGGACCAGTGGCGCCGCGACGCCGGCCCCGGCGGTCCCGGACCGCTACCTCGGCACCTGGGAGGGGGAGGGCAGCGGCTCCGGCATCCCGATGGGCACCTTCCGGCTCACCGTCGAGAAGGCGGCCGTCGGCGAGGAGCTGGGCAAACTCCGGCAGACGGACATCTTCGGGGGCGTCTGCAACGACGTCCTCACGCTGAAGACGGTGACGGAGACCGGACTCGTCGCCACGTCCGTGGGGGCGAAGGACAACCATGCGGGCTGCAACCCGGCGCCGCACACCGTGCGGATCACGCCGGTGGGGGATGACCTCAGGTACGTGTCGCAGAGCGCGGCGGAGGGGAACCCCGAGGCGCGGATGTCGAAGGTCGAGTAGCGGCCCGCCAGTCCGCCCGCACGGGGGCGGAACGGGCCCGGGAACTCGGAAACACGCGGCCTCCGACGGTGGCGACGCGGCCCACGCGATGCCGGCCCTCCGACCGTCGCCGGTCCGTCCTGAGGGCGGCACCGCGCGAACGCCGTACAGCCATTAGTCTCCGTTAGCCGAAGTGACGAACGTGGCCCCAGAGGCCGACGGGAGGATGACCACCATGCGGACGCTGGTCACGGTCGTGCAGGAAGGCGGTGAACCGCACGACGTCGTGATCGCGACGGACGACACGGCCACCGCCGGCGACGTCGCGGAGGTGCTCGGCGAAGCCCTCGGGCACCCCGCCCGCCCGACCGGCCCCGGCGCGGGGAACGTGGTGCGGATGCCCAGGCACGGCGCACCGGCGACCCGGGGGGTGCCCTCGCTCTGGGCGGACGGCGAGTACTGCGATCCGGCGGCACCGGCGGCTTCCGTCCTGCGCGACGGCATGCGGGTCGCCGTGGACGACTCCATAGGCCCGCTGCTGCGCAAGGGCGAGCCGGTCGGCCAGTTCGAGCTCAGGGTGGCCGGCGGTCCCGCCTCCGGCCGGGTGGTCCGGCTCGGCGTCGGGGCGGCGACCGTGGGATCGGCGCCCACCTGCTCGCTGCCCGTGCCGGACCCGGCACTGCCGCCGGTCGCGCTGCGCGTGACGATCGACCTCCAGGGCAATACCAAGCTCAGCGCCGAGGCCGGCGCCGAGGTGCTGCTCGACGACGAAGCGGTGGAGGCCGGCGCGTCCTGGCCGCTCGGTGGCGTCGTACGCGTCGGGGACTCGCTGCTCGTCCTCGACAAGGTGGTGGAACCGGACGCGCACCTCTCCCGGATGAGCGAGGGAGGTCTCGCCTACAACCGTCCGCCGCGCCTGTCCCCGCTGCGGCCCCGGCGACGCGTGGTCGTCCCCGTACCGCCGAGCAAGAGCGAGAAGGCCAAGTTCCAGTTCATCCTCGCCTTCATGCCCATGGTCTTCGGTCTGACCATGTATTTCGTCACCAAGCAGATCTACATGCTGCTGTTCTGCCTGATGAGCCCGATGATGATGGCCGCGCAGTGGCTCAGCGACAGCCGTGAGGGCAAGAAGAAGGACAAGAACTCGGCGAAGCAGTACAAGAAGGACCTCGCCGAGCACCAGGCGGAACTCGTCGTCCTCGCCAAGGAGGAACAGCGCGCCCGCCGCGCCGACGCCCCCGACCCGGCCGAGATCCTGCTCTTCGCCACCGGCCCGCGCCGTCGGCTGTGGGAGCGCCGCCTCACCGACCCGGACGCCATGCTGCTCAGGGTCGGCGTCGGCGGGCTGGAGTCGGACGTCGAGATGGTCATGGCCCGCGGCGGCGGCTCCTACGACGAGGACCGGCCCGAACCCCCGGTCCTGCCGGACGTCCCCGTCACTCTCCCCTTCGGCCGGCTCGGCGTCGTCGGTGTCGCCGGTGACCGGACCCGGGCGATGGCCACCGCCCGCTGGATCAGCGTGCAGGCGGCCGTCCTGCACAGCCCCCGCGACCTCTCCCTGGTGTCCCTGTCCGCCACCCCCCAGGCCGGCGCCGAATGGCACTGGGTGCACTGGCTCCCCCACACCGACCCCGACCAGGGCCAGGACTGCGTGGCGCTCGTCGGCTTCGACTCCGAGGGCATCACCCGCCGGGTGAACGAGCTGCTGAACGAGCTGGCGCGGCGCAAGGCCGCCCGCGAGCAGCAGAACATGCTGGGCCAGCTCTACCCCGACCCCACCATCCTGCTGGTCCTGGACGGCGCCCGGCTGCTGCGCCGAGTGCCCGGCGTCCCCCAACTCCTCACCGAGGGACCGCAGTACGGCATCATCGCGCTCTGCATCGACGAGGACGAGCGGCTGCTGCCCGAGGAGTGCAAGGCCGTCGTCGCCTGGTCCCCCGACGCACCGCACCATGTCCGCGTCCGCGGCTACGGCATGGAGGGCGTCGGCGACATCCTGGCCGACCAGGTCAGCTACGAGTGGTGCGAGCTGCTCGCCCGCTCACTGGCGCCCGTGCGCGATGTCAGCCGCGACGACGCGGACGCCGCGCTGCCGACCGCCGCCCGGCTGCTGAACCTGCTGAACCTGCCCAACCCCTCCGGTGCGGACGTCGAGCGCATCTGGCAGGCGGGCGGCTCCACGACCGCCGCGCCGATCGGTGTCGCCGCGGACGGCCCGTTCGTCCTCGACATCCGCAGAGACGGCCCGCACGCGCTGGTCGCCGGTACGACGGGCGCCGGCAAGTCGGAGCTGCTCCAGACGATCATCGCCTCCCTCGCGGTGGCGAACCGCCCGGACGCCCTGAACTACGTCCTCATCGACTACAAGGGCGGCAGCGCCTTCATGGACTGCGCCCGGCTGCCGCACACCGTCGGCATGGTCAGCGACCTCGACGCCCACCTCACCGAGCGCGCCCTGGCGTCCCTGGCGGCGGAACTGCACCGCCGGGAGCGGATCCTCTTCGACGCCGCGGCGAAGGACATCGAGGACTACAACGACACCCGCAAGCTCCGCCCCGAGCTGGAGCCGATGCCCCGACTGGTCCTCGTCATCGACGAGTTCGCCTCGCTCGTCGCCGAACTCCCGGACTTCATCGCGGGCCTGGTCGACATCGCCCGCCGAGGCCGCTCGCTCGGCGTGCACCTGGTGCTGGCGACCCAGCGCCCGGCCGGTGTGGTGAGCGCGGACATCCGGGCGAACACCAACCTCAGGATCGCCCTGCGCGTGACGGACGCCGCCGAGTCGATGGACGTCATCGACGCCCCCGACTCGGGAGCGATCGCCAAGTCCACCCCCGGCCGCATGTACGTCCGTTCCGGCGCCCAGTCCCTGGTGGGCGTGCAGTCGGCCCGTATCGGTGGCCGCCGCCCGGCGACCGGCCAGACGGGCCCGAAGGCGACCCTGACCCCCCTGCCGTGGACCGCGTACGCCCGCCCCCTGCCCAAGCGGCAGGAGGCCGAGGACGACGGCACGATGGTCACCGACCTGGCGGTCCTGGTGGACGCCGTGGCCGAGGGCGCGGCCCGGATGGGCTTCGGGGAGCAGCGCAGCCCGTGGCTGCCGCCGCTGGCGGAGCACGTGACGCTGGCGGAGCTGGTCGCGTACGGCACGCGGCAGGAGCCCGCGGACGACGTCGCGCCGATCCCGTACGGCCTGATCGACCAGCCGGCCAAGCAGAGCCGCAAGCCGTTGACGCTCGACCTCGTGCACGGCGAGCACACCCTGCTGCTGGGCGGCGCGCGCTCGGGCCGGTCAACAGCCCTGCGCACCCTGGCCGGTTCGCTGGCACAGTCGACCTCACCGCACGACGTGCACGTGTACGGCATCGACTGCGGCTCGAACGCGCTGCTGCCGCTGATGCGCCTGCCCCACGTGGGCGCCGTCGTCACCCGCGACGAGCCGGACCGGGCGCGCCGCCTGATCGAGCGCCTGCTCGCCGAGATCGCCCGCCGACAGCAACTCCTCGCGATGGAGGGCGCGTCGAGCGCGGCGGAACAGCGCGCGGCGGCGGCCCCCGAGGAGCGCCTGCCCTGGATGGTCCTGCTGCTGGACAGCTGGGAGGGCTTCGCGTCGACCTTCGAGAGCTACAACTACGGTCAGCTGCTCGAAGCCGCGCAGCGCATCTTCCGTGAAGGTGCCGCGGTGGGCCTGAAGGTGGTCATGACGGCCGACCGCAGTGGCCTGAGCGGCCATGTGTCCTCCGCCTTCGGTGACCGTCTGATCATGCGCTTCGCCGACCCGAACGACTACTCGACGGCCGGCCTGTCGGCTCGCGAGGTCCCGAAGAACATGCCGCCGGGCCGCGCGCTCAAGATGACCGACACCGGTGTGGACGAGACCCAGATCGGCCTGCTCGCGGAGGACCCCGCAGGTCAGGCCCAGGTGCGGGCGCTGCGGGAGATCGCGGAGGCGGCGCGCACCAGGTACCCCCGCATCCCGGTGGGCCGCCGGCCGCTCCGGGTCGACGCGTTGCCGTCGCGCATCAACGCCGCCGAGGCGATGGCCCTGGACCCCGACTTCGTCGCCCCGTCGCCCCTGTGGGCACTGGTCTGCGTCGGCGGCGACGAACTCCGCCCGATCGGCATCGACCTGGAGGAGAACGGCCCCGGGTTCGTCATCGCGGGCCCGCCCAAGTCCGGCCGCTCCACGCTGCTGCGGGCCGCGACGGAATCCCTGCTGGGCGCGGGCACGCCGGTGGTGCTGATCACCCCCCGCCGCTCCCCGCTGCGCGAACTGGAGGGCCGGGAGGGTGTCCTGGGCGTACTGAACGCCGAGAGCCGCGGGGACGACCTGGAGGACCTCGTGGAGGACCTGCGCGGCGGCGCGTACGTCGTGGTCGTGGACGACGCGGAGCTGCTGTACGACACCAACCTCGACGAGGCGCTGGAGACGGTCATCCGCAAGGGCGCGGACGGCGGCATCGGCCTCCTCGCCGCCGGCACCACGGACAGCCTCGCCGGCCAGTACCGCGGCTTCGCGGTCGAAGCCCGCAAGTCCCGCAACGGCATGCTGCTGACACCGCAGAGCACGTCGGACGGCGAACTGTTCGGCATCCGCCTCCCCGCGAACAGCGGCGGCGGCCCGGTGGGCAGCGGGCTGTTCATCTCCGGCGGTTCCTATGTGCCGGTGCAGGGGGTGATGAACGGCTGACACGGGGCGGCGGCCCCGGCCGGGTGCCGGGGCGATCGCGGTGCGTGGTCAGGGTTTGGTGAGGGGGGTGGCTGGGGGGGGGGGGGTTGCGGTGTCGTGCATGCGGACGAGGCGGTGGCGGCGGAGCATTGCTACGACTGTGCCGGCGAGGAAAAAGAGAGACATCGCTGAAGCGCCATAAGCGGGAAGGTTGGGAGGTGGATTCCTGACCCACCTTTGATCCAGGCTCCGGCGAATATCTTTCGGATCGTAGGTGACTAGCATCGGATCGCCAACATTTACGTCGGGATACATTCCGGCGTAGTCCCCGAGGTCGGCCTCCAGGCCTGAAGCGGGGCCTTGTGCGAGACGGATCTGCACACGCTTTGGTTTGTTGTCGACGCCAATCACCCTGGCGGCAACGGTGACCCCTTCAGAGCGCAGGTCTTGCAGCACGGAATGCGCGGTGAGCCAGAAGAACAGGGTCATTGCAGCGCAAAGTAGAAATGTGCCGAAAATTCCCCAGATTGCCCGGAGGGGTGGTGGCTCTGGACGGCTTAGCCGGCTTCTGATTCGGGCCGTCCTTTGCCGGGACTCCTCAATGTGAGGTGGAAGCGTGTAGTCGCCCGCTGGGCGGCGCTTGCGCTGCTTCTTAGTCATCTTCAGTCAACCTTTGGAAAACCGCACCCGCCGTGTGATTCGCGCTCGATGCGGCGTCGCCGATTTTATTGCCGACATCCTTTACTGCCCCGGTGACCCCATTGACCATATTCTGGCCGGTCGGAGTCTTGATGAGGTACGAGGTGCCGTAGCCAGCGCCGAAGCCGAGCGCGACGCCTGCAGCGATTCCCCAGCCGACCGGGCCCGAGGCAAACGAAACCGCAGCCATACCGCCCAATGTCCCGGCAGCCCCCGCCGCCATGCCCCCGGCATTCGCCGCGACCGCGACATCCGCCTCCGTACCGTGGTTGATGTCCCAGACGGTCGCACCGACCGTCAGCACCGTCCCCACCAGCGGCAGCTTCCCGCCCGCCCCGAGTGCTCGCCCGAAGAGCGTCGTCGTGCTCGGCGGTCTCAGGCCGGGCACCTTGCCGATCAGCCAGCTGCCGCCGTCCGCGACCGACGCTTCCATGATCCGGGAGAAGGACCCCATGCCGTAGCGCGCGAGGATGCGTTCCGCCTCTCGTGCGGAGCGGGCGGACGCCTTCGCGGCCTGCCGGGTGGCCTTCTTCAACGCCCGCCGCTCTTCCTGGGTCATGGCGTTGAGACGCTGCTGGTACACACGGGCCGCATGGTCGCTGAACTTCTGTGACTCCTCCCAGAACGCCCCCGCGTACTTGGCCTGCATGCCGATGACACCGGCCAGCAGACCGGCCGTGTCGGACCAGGTGTCCGCGGGGTCGAGGAGTTTCGCCGCGGCGATCCTGGTGTGTTTCCAGGCGAGGTCCCACAGTTCGGGATCGTCGCTCTGCATAAGGGCCCGATTGAAGACAGCGGCTGGCTCGTCCTCGCCGAACTCGCCGTGGAACAGGGCGGCCGTCTTCTCGAACCCGGGCGCCGGGGAGTCGGCGTGGAGCGCGGTGGTGAAGGCCGACCCGAAGACCCTGGCGTCGTTCTCGGCTGTCGGGGCGCCCGCGGCGGCGATCATCACCTGGAGGGTCTTGGCGAGATCCGGACTCATCGTCGCGTAGAACGCGGAGGTGAGATCGGGGTCGCCCTTGTGCTGTGCCAGCAGCCCCGCGATCCGATGGAACTCGGCGCCGGCCTGGCCCGCGTCGAGCAGGGCGGCCTTCCCGGCCTCCTCGGCGAGCAGCTTCCCGTCCTCCCGGGCCTCGGCCGCCGTGCGGACCGGTTCCCGAAGCCGCACCATGGAGCCGGGTTCGCGGATGCCTTTCCGGTCCAACTCCATGGCGGCCGCGAGCGCTTGGCGGCGACGGAGCATCGGCAACTCGTCATCGACCCAACCGGCGATTCTCGCGATCTCGGTGAGGGCGCTGGTGTCCAGCCCGAACCTTCGGAATCGGCTCGTGTAGGAGGACTTGGCGCCGTGCAGGCTCCTGCTGCCGGACTCGAGGTTCTTGATGAACTTCAGCAGGTTGTGCGGATTGATGCCGGAGAAGTCGGGGTCAACCACGGGTGGGATCCCCATTCCCGTCGGCGTCGGCCAGTCGCGGGTCGACCAGCACGGCTACGGCGCCCGATCCGCTGAGCGCCTTCCCCATCTCGCCGGCAGGGACGATGACCCAGGGCTGCTCCTCTCCCATGGCCTCGACCAGCAAGGGAACACTGGTGAAGGCCAGTGCCGTGAGCTGTTCCCGGCCTGTGTCGCCCGTGATGGGGACGAGCGCCACCTCGATGGTGCCGCCGCTGAGTGGAGAGCCGTCCGGGGCCTGCGGGACCTTGGACAGGGTGGGCAGTACGAGGAATTCTGGAGCGTTCTGCGCCGATAAGGTTGCGGTCACCGCCTCAGATTATGGGGTGACCAAGAGGCGGGCATAAACCAGTAAAGATGAAAATCAAAAGGTGACATTCGTGTCGGATACCGAGTCCCGCGTCCCCAACCCGCGGAAAGCCGAACTTGAGCGGCTGCGCGGCGATCTCGTCAAAGAGCTGGAAAGCATCAAGAAGGCGCTCAAGGGGCCGACCGAGGAAATCGGCGGGGACAAGGTCTGGGTCGGGAGGAACGCCCGGGCCTGGCACCGTGAACTCGACGGGCGGCACCGCAAGTTGGGCGAGCAGGTCGACAAACTGCTGCCGTTGGTCGACGCGGCTCTCCGCGGCGAGCCGGAGAAGGTGCCGGCGAGCGAGGCCCGCTCGTATCGCCAGGCGGTGTGAGGCGCCGTACGCGTTACATGTGCCAACGCCACCGGGGTGCTCGGTCAAGGTTGGAAGGACCTCGGTCGAGCACCCCGGTGAACAGCGCAGCCCCGACGGATCAGGTGGCGCGCTCGATGTTGTCCGCGCTGGTGTTCGCCGACTTGCTGGCCTCGTTCAGCGTGGTGACCCACTTGTCGAAGGTCGGCTTCACGTCGTGCCAGTCGTCACGGAACCGGTCGGCCTTGGGGCCCTTCCAGTAGCTCGTGCTCTCAGTCGTGGCCGTCTCCAGAGCCTTGATGAGGGCCTGGAGGTCCGTGGCCTTGCGATTGAAGAGCTTGGACAAGTCCCGGAGCCGCCCGAGATCTGCACCGCGATCCATAACGTTCCTCCCCGTGTGGTTCATGGGCAAACGGCCTGTCCGTTTGCATCAGGGGACGCTACCGCACCATGCGTGGGTTCCGTCCAGGGCCGCCCGGTGATCGGGTTCTCCTGTGAATGATCGGTGGTGAACCGGGTCAGGGCCCCACCGAGGGTGTTCACGGCCGGTCAGTATGCTGTGGTTTTGAGACAGCGGGGGAGGATGCTATGGCAAATCCTGACATACAGGAACTCAACCAGCGTGCCAGTCAGTTGAAGTCGCTCGCCGATGACATCGACGCTCTCGTCAACGCCGCCAAGAACCACAGCACCACCGGCATGAAGACCTGGTCGGGCCCGAACGCGGACCATGTGCGCGGCAAGCTGAAGAGCTGGCAGACCACGTGCGGAACGGTCGCCAAGGCGCTGCGGGACGAAGCCCAGCAGTGCACGCAGAGCGCCAAGGACCTGCAGAACAACAAGTAGTGAGCCGGCCCCGCCGCTTCACGGGAGGACCCACCACCGTGCCCTCGTACGACAGTTCCCGAGCGCGCTTCCGGCTGGCCGACCGCCATGTCGCCGTCTTCGCCCACCTCCTGGACGGCCAGACACCCCCCGAGGAACTGGGGGACTCACTGGCCGAACTCCAACGCATCGGGCTGGTCGGCGAGGAGGGCGAACTCGCGCCGCTGCTGCGGGACTTGCTCGGTGCTCTCACGGCGCCGACGGTCATCGTCCAGGTGGAGGTCACCGGCGAGCACGGCCCCGTCCACCACGGTGTGGTCGTCGGCCAGGAGGCCGTGATCTCGCACGACGGCTGGCCGGGCGAGGAGGAGTCCGAGTACGTCTCCATCGAGCCCAGCACCCTCGTCTGGGAACTGGCGCGCAAGGTCAACCTGCACCGCGGCGAGAGCCCCGAGGAGGGCGCGCCCGAGGTGCGTGTCGAGACGACGATGGCAGCCCTGGACGCCGCTTTCGTCGCCCTGGAGGAGCCGGGCGCGGACGACGAAGCCACCCGCGAGCTGGTCCGCACGGCGCTGGTCCGGGCGGACGCCAACCTCGCCGAGCCGGCCCTCGGGCAGTTCCTGGACCTGGTCGTCTCGCTCAACGCCACCTGGCGCATCACCACCGCCTGGGAAGGGCAGCACGACGGCAAGCCCTCCACCATGGTCCGTGCTCTCGCCGTCTGGGACTGCGGCCCGCTCGGCCACTGGATCCGCGAGCAGCCCGAGGAGCCGATCCTGCCGGGCCAGGTGGGCCCGGCCAGCCCTCTGGTCCTGCTGAGGTCGAACGCGGCGGAGGTCTGGAAGAAGATCACCGCCCTGCTGCCCGACCGGGAGGAACTCCAGGCCGGCGGTGAGTGACGGTCCGCCGGTGCCGCCCTGGACACGGGTCGCTCGACGGGGAGGCCGCGAGGAGCCGGGCCCCGTGTTCAGCCCGTCGTACGCGTCATCCGTACGGCGTTGTCCGTCAGTTCCGCGACCTTGAACTGAACGCCCGTGAACTCGACGGTGTCACCGACGCGGACGTCCTGGTACATGGCCACCGAGATCGCCGCGCAGTTGGCGTTGATGCCCGCCGTCTGTGTCGCGGGGTCCACGGACGCCGTGATCGACAGCCCGGTGGGGAAGGTCGACACCCCGCTGTTGTCGAGCACCGACAGGGTGCCGCCCTTCGCCGGGAAACCCTTGGACGCGGCGGCCAGGACGGACGGGGCGGTGGTGAAGCAGAGGCCGTTGTCCGCCTCGCCGCCCTTGGGGTCGAGGGAGGCGGGGGCTGCCGTCAGGGCGGCCTTGGCCTGTGCGTCCTGCGGTTCCAGGACGACCCGGTAGGCGCAGATCTGGCTGACGGCGTAGGTGTGCCCGGAGACGCGGATGCGCCGGCCGACCTCGACCGTCTGCTGCTTCTGGCCGTCCTCGTACCTCGCGCCGTCCCGCAGCGTCGCCGTACGGGTCGTACCGTCCGCGGTGGCGGCCTCGTACCGCACACCTCCGCCACCCGGCAGCCGGAATCCGCCGCCGCGCAGCACGTGCACGCCGTCGGCCGGGGCCGTGCCCACGCACAGCGGGCCCTTGTCCTTCGGTGCCGCCTGGGTGGTCGCGGCCGTGGTCGTCGGGTCCGCGCCGCCGGTCCCGCCGGTCTCGTCGGCCGATGACCCGCAGCCGGTCAGCACGAGCAGGGCGGTCAGGGCGCTCGCGGCGCCGTACTTACTCGCCGGCCTGAGCACCGGTGTCCTCCTTGTCCTCGCCGGAGACGCGCTCCAGCACGACGCGGGTGCGGTAGGCGACCTCCGCGACCCGCCAGGTGTCCCCGGTGATCTCCACGATGTCGCCGGGCGTCAGGTCGTCGAACTCCGCGAGGGGGCGGCCCTCGCAGCCGATCTGGATACGGCCGTGCACCGACGGCTCGCGGAACACGGTCGCCAGGACCTGGTGGGTGCGCCCTTCGTGTTCGACCGTGTACGGGATGTGATAGCGAAGCACCCAACGGCCCTCGAACTCGAAGGGGTACTTCACCTGCGGACGTTCGGGCTCGGACACACCACTCACCTGCCGGGCGTCAAGGGGCATCGAAGGCCTCGGCTCCCCCGAAGTACTGGTTGAACTGTTCCTGCGTCACGGTAATCGGTGGATAGCCCGAGGTTCCCCATGGGTTGCCGAGGATCACCTTGCCGTCGTCCGTGAAGCCGCGCACGTAGTACGCGTGGTTGCTGTGGTAGGTGTTGCCCCATTCCTTGGGGTGGTTCTTGTCGAGGCCCTCGTCGGCCGGCGTGGAGACGGTGACGACCTTGCCGGACTCGAACGCCGACCGGAGCGAGTCCAGGTCCTTGTCCTCGCCCTTGCCGATGCCCAGGAATCCGCCGGTGGTCAGGTCCTCGCCTTCCCGACCGGTCAGATAGGGCGCCGACTTCTTGGGGTCGTCGCCCTCGATGCCGCCGTAGCCGCGCTCGTCATCGCCGTCGTCCGAGTAGGCCATCGCGAAGGCCTTCTCGTAGTACGCCGGCCAGGACTCGCCGTTCCCGTACGTGCTGATGGGGTTGCCGTTCTGGTCGGTCGGCAGATCCGGGGTCATGGTCACCCACTGGTAGTTGCCGTCCTTGTCCCAGACGCGCACGCTGACCGTGCCGTTCGGGTTCTGCTTGATGCCGTCCTGGATGAACTTGGGATCCTTCTGCGCCAGACCGGCCAGCGAGGCGACGTACCAACAGTCCCCGAACTGCCGCTGGTTGACGTCGTCGGCCGAGACGCCGTCCTGGAACAGCGGGTCCGTGGGCGTCTGCCAGTGGATGCCGTTGTTGTTCTGGCCGTTCTGGTTGTTCCCGCCCTCTTCGAACGCGCCGGTGTTGGTGAACGTCGGCTGCGTGCCGGGAAAGGCCGTCTGGAACTTGCCGAAGTTCTCCGGGCTGATCTTGGAGAGCATCCGGCCGAGCGTCCCCCGGCGCGCGTC
This sequence comes from Streptomyces sp. NPDC020489, assembly GCF_044386545.1. Lineage (NCBI taxonomy): Bacteria > Bacillati > Actinomycetota > Actinomycetes > Kitasatosporales > Streptomycetaceae > Streptomyces > Streptomyces sp. NPDC020489. Next base: position 123,505 of record NZ_JBIRUZ010000015.1, on the reverse strand, counting down.
CTCCGGCAGGCCGTTCTTGTCGAACGGGTTCCAGACGGAGTCGTCGGTACAGGTGAGCAGTTCGTTGTAGAAGGCGAGGTCCTTGGGGGAGGCCTGCGACACGAGGGCGTCGACCTCGGCGGCTGTCAGTCCGTCGAGTTCACCGGAGATCTTCTCCAGGTCGTCGCGGTTGCCGTTGGTCCCGAAGTCCTTGCCCCGCAACTCCCGCAGATGCTTCAGGGCGTCGTCGATCTTCTTCGCGTCGGGCGCCTTCTCGTCCAGGAAGACGCTGCCGTCGCTGACCGGGTAGCCCTTGCCGGCCAGCTCCTGCAAGCCCTCCAGTTGCTTGATGCGGCGCTTCATCGAGGCCTGCATGTCGCCGAGTTCACCGCCGAGGGCACCGGGCAGCCGCCGTCGCCCGAAGAACGACGGCATCGGGACCACGTCACCGACGAGATCCTGGAGATCGGGGTTACGGGAGGCGTTCTGGCCGGGGGGCAGGTTCTGCTGGGCGGACGTCAGCAGCATGGCCAACTGGCTGTGCAGCTTCCCCGAGTTCTGGGCGAGCGCGTCCAGGTCGCTCGCGAGCGCGGTGAGCTTGGTGGCGTCGAATCCCCTGAAGACCATCAGTTGCCGCCCCCACCCGTGCCGGCCTTCGCCTTGTCCTTCTCCTTGGCCTGCCGGTCGAGTTCCTCGGCCTCGCGCTCCCAGCGGGACGCATCGGCCAACAGGGAACTCGCCATGCCGTTCAGGGTCTGCTGCCGCTTCTGCAAGGTGGCGGTGCACTCGTCGGCGAAGGGGCCCTGCCAGATCGCCGCCTCGTCACCACCGGTAAGGAACGCGGCCGCGCGAGGGGTGGCCTTCTTCACGGCGGCATCCAGATAGGGACCCAGCCGACGCGCGATCGCCCTCGCCTCCCGCGCCAGATCGCGCAACCGCGCCGCCCGCCTCTTCAACTCGGCCGCGTCGCCACCGTCCGTGGACGCCATGTGCGGTTCCTTCCCCCGTGTGCCTGCTACTGCTCGGTCGTCGACTGCCCCTACGACATCGCTGGTGAAGCATAGGAAGGGGGGCGGGGGCGGTCATGACCGGGGGCGGGAATCTCCTCGACTGTCACGTGGTCGCCACATGCAGGCTCCTGCGGTGCGGCGCACCGGCCGTGTGCACGGCCGGCGGCCCTCAGTTGGGCAGCTTGGACGGGAGGTCGCATTTCGCGTCCTTGTGGGCTTGGCGGGCGAAGGATGTGGCCAGGTCGATGAGTGTTTGGCGGGCTTCTTGGTCCGAGGCTTCGAGCGGTTCCAGCGCATGGGCGAAGACGGTCATGTTGTAGCGGGCCTTGCTCGTCTTCTCATGGGCGTAGCAGGGCACCCAGATCGCGGCCACCTCAGCATTGGATACACCTTTGAGGCCGGAATTGAAGTAGGTGATCTTACCGCCGTCGTTCCGCGGGATATGTGTCCTGCTCCACTGCTGCCAGGGTGTGGCCGGGCCGGTTTTGGCGTCCAGGTAGAAGAGTGCCTTGTCGTCGACGTCCTCGACTCCGCATGTGCTTCGGAAGCCCCAGTCCGTGTCTGGTCGCCATGTCTCGATGAAGTCGTATTCGGAGGACCGGGGTAGCACGGAGTTGAAGACCTTCGCGGCCTCTTCCCGGTCAGGCATGTGCAAACAGACGTCGTCAGCCGAGATGTGCCCACGCTTCTCGAAGGCTCCGGCGAAGTAAGCGACGAGCAGTGCGCAAGCGGCAACAACAGCAACCCCGCCGTAGATGTAGGGATTCCGTAGAGGGCTACGCTTGGATGATTCCGACAAGTTGGATCCCCTGCCTGGTCGCTGTCGAGCCAGCCGGATGGTTACTGAGCTGCTTCGCTGTTGTCTATCAGGGCGCGAGCATCGCTGAAGCCCCTGCCTGCCTGGTCGCCCGCCCTGGATGCGGCTGAGTCGTCGCCGGTGGCGGCTTTGACGGATTCCTGGGTTGTCAGAATGGCTGAGTGCTGGATCTGGTCCATCCGCTTTACGTTCTGGTAGACCTGTTCTTTCTCGTCATCGCCGTTATCGCCGAATCCGTCAAGAATGCCGTTGAAGATCTCTCCTGCAGCTGTGCCGACCAAACCGCCGCCATAGACGCCTGCCGGGCCGGTGAAAGACGCAGTCGCGACGGTTACGGTACTACCGACCAGGGAGCCGCCCCACAAGCTTGCGTGTTCCTTCCAGGCGTCGTCGCGTGCAGCCGCGTCAGCATCGTCTTTGTTGTCCTGGAAATGCTGGCCGTCGCCGATGACCCCTTGAAACAGGCCGGTTCCGTATGCGATTTTGTCGATGGTGGCATCGGTTGACTGAGGGTAGACATCGGGATACTTCGCCTGTGCCTCCATCAACGCAGCAGCGTATACGTGTTGGGCGACGTTGAGCCGGTCGTACCCTTCCTTGTTGCGGGACACCGCGTGCAGAAAACGTGCCGCATCGTAGGCGTCGAGACGGACCGTGGCCCCGGGAACGGGGTACAGCTTTACTCCGTATTCGATGTCGTGGTCCAGACTGCGCTGCAATTCCGGCATATATTCGGCCGAGATGTTCGCGAAGCTGTCCGACAGGTATTCGTGTTCGCGGAGGAGGTCCCGGTCCTTGGACACCGACACCACCATGTTCTGGAACAAGCCGACCTGCTCCTTGGAGTGCTTTGCGTCCTCGGCTGCAGCAGGTTCCCCGGGACGATGACCCGTCATGGCCGCCTCAAGCGCATGCCCCATCGAGTTCCGCCCCGTCACGCTCTCCTTGCCCGGCATGCTGTCGTCCGGCCACTTGCGGTCTTGGAACAGGTACGTGAAGTTGGGGCTGCTCACTGGCTTGGCGCCGCCGCCCTTTTGCCCGGCGGCGAAGAACGCGGTCGCCGCGGCAGGGCTGTTCGCGAGGGCCTTCATGTAGCCGGTGAGAGGGTCGTTGCCCTCGTCGTTGCCCAGGTGGTTGACCGTGCTGGTGGTTCCCCAGCCGGATCCGTAGAGCTGGTCGGCGCCCTCCATGATCCGTTTGTCCTCCTTGATGAGGGCCGTGCCGTAGTCCTCGAGGAACTTGTCGTCGTAGTCCCCGTAGCGCATGAGGTTGCTCATGACGATGAAGCCGGCAGGGCCCCCGGAGTCGCCGTAGGGAGGCGCGCCTCGCTCTCCGATCGGGTCGGCGCCGATCGCGACCATGTCCTTCTTCCACTTCGTCATGGCCGGTGAATCGGAGTTGGTGGCCGCGGCCACGGTGAGGCTCAGGTTCTTCTGCATCTCGTCGAGGTCGTCGGCACGCGCGAAGTCGGAGGTCTCGCCGTACCCGGCCGGCTTGTCGAGGTTGCTCATCTTCTCCCAGAGCTGCAGCGTCTTCTGGGCGCCGAGCGCTCCTACGACCTTCTCGGCGAAGGGGTATTCGTCGTAGTTCTCGGCGAAGAGCGCGTTGAGTTCGTCGAACTCCTCGGGGCTGAGGTCCTCGGGGTTCTTCTTCGCGAGTTCCGTCGCACGCTTGGCGGCTTTCGTGGCCGCCGCGTTGGCGGCTCGGCTCACCGCGGCCTCGTTGATCTGGACCATGCCCTTGAAGCCGGGATACGGGTCGTTGTCCATGTTCAGGGCCAGGTGGTAGCGCCGTTTCAGCATGGGGAGTTCGTCCCTGGCCCAGTGGGACACGCGCAGGACGGCGGCGAGATCCTCGCTCCCGATGCCGTACCAGCCCAGCTCCGTCTTGTAGTAGGAGGCCCGGCTCTCGAGGGTCTCCTGGTCCCGCCGCACTGAATCAATCGTTTCGTTGAGTCTGTCCGGGTCTATCCCGGAGAAGACGCCCCCGCTGCTTCCCCCGTCGTCCGGGCGCATGCCGTTCCCCGCTCGCCTCGTGTCGGATCCGCTGTCGCTCTTGGGCCGTGTCAGTACATGCGTCTGTTGCGGTTCATCGAACTGGCTTCCTCGGACGTGACCTTCTTGGGCATGCTGTCGATCTCGCGCTGAATGTCCTCAAGTACCTTGTCCACGCGCGATTGCACCGTTTTGCGGTTTCCGGCGACATCCTGGTGCCATTTATCGGCATTCTTTCCCACCCACGACTTCGCCGAGTCCCGGCCGCCCTTACCGATGTCGACCGCCGCCTTCTTCAACGCGTCGACCAGGGCGGGCCGATCCTTTTCGAGCTGCCGCTTCAGGTTCTTGAGTCGCTCCCGTTCAGGATTGTCCACCTTTGGCTTCTCGCCGTCGGCTGCCATGCCCTACCCCCTTATCCGGTGGCACTTTACCGAGCGGGTGCAAAAGGAACGCCAAGTCTGTGAGGGCTTTCCGTGGAGACGGTGACCGTCCGGCTACGTGGCCGCGCGCGGCGCGACACCCGGCGTCGGGAGCACAGGCTGCCACGCGCCGAGCCGTAGTCGTGCTCAACGGCGTGCCGTTCTGGCCAAGTTGGGGGCCCTCAGTCGGGCTCTACGGACGTGGTGAAGTTCCGTAGTCCCTGTCGGTGCCGGTAGGGGGCCAGGGGCGGTTATCCAGCCCGATTACCCGCTCTTTAGGATGCCTTGATGTATCGGTCGGTCGGGGCTGGGCCTCGGTTCGCGGTAACCCCGCCGGAGAATTGGGGGCGCCAGGAGTATGAGCACGGTCACATTCGAGCTGCGGCGCGCGGAGACCGTCAAGGGTGCCCGAGGCGAGGTTCTCTCCTGGGTCGGCGACGTCGCGGGGCTCGGTCGTATCGAGCTCGTCTTTCCTGCGGACTACAGCCACTATCCGTCGGAGTACACCGAGGTGGCGGTGCGGGGGGACAGCGTTCCGCTCACCACGTACATCGGCCTGGGCTACCTGCAACGGCCTCTTCTGGCCAGAGGGGAGCTCAACATCGACTGGGAACCGGCCGCGCTCTCAAGACAGGCCTGGCGGTTCGGCCGGGACGCGCGCGCTTTGCGGATTCGGGTCAAAGGGCGTACGTACGCGTACGTTCAGCGAGGCGGCAAGCGTCGCCATGAACTTGTGCGGCCCGGCGCCGCCGTACACATGAGGCGATCCAGCTGGGTGAAACCCCGGACCATTACCGGGACTTGTCTCGGAGAGGCCGATGCCCTCGACATCAGTATCGCGCTCGTCCTTGAGGGCGTGTACACCCGAAACCTGTCGGTGACGGGGGCGCTCGTTTCGTTGCCTGGGAGAATTCTTAATCGGCTCAACTAAGGCGTCGTTCAGAGCCCTTCGATACGGCCACCGGCCTCGCCTCGCCCAAGGCAAGGTGAGCGTGGCGGGGCAGCAGGCCTCCCGTACTCGGAATGCCTTGCGGATGAGCAGAGAGGGCCGCTCTGAAGATCCAGGCTGTGGGGCGAGAGTACCGCGCGTGTACACACGCAACCTGTCGTTCCGAGGTGCCCTGATCTCGGCTCCAGGAAGGTTCCTGGACTCGCTCGCCAAGCTCACTTGATCGGGACGATCTAGGGTTGATCGTCTGTCGTCGTCAATACAACATCTGGAGATCCGATGCGGAAGCATCATGTGGTTCGTGGGGCCGTCGCCGTGGCCGGAGCCGTCGGGCTTGTTCTGGGGGCGACGGGGGCCGCCAGTGCCGCTGACACCACGCTGACTCTGAAGCGGGGTGGGTACACCATCGGCACCATGACGCATCTCGACCCGGACCCGGACACCTTCCGTGTGTGCGACAAGCGGGCTGATGGTCATGGGGTGACCGGCAAGCTCTATCTGTACATGGGTGGATGGCAGTTGAAGGAGACGAAGTCGGATGGAGGAGACGCCGGTTGCGACTACTTCGACTACAACGTCGTTCCCTACGCGGCCAAGTACATGATGAAGCTGTGCTGGAACGGGCCCGGTGAGGTCTGTGTCCAGAAGGAGTTCACCGAGGACTGAGGGGCAACGGCGTTTGTCCGCGCTGCCCTTCGTACGGCGCCCCTCGGACCCCGCTCGTGCAGCGGGTCCGGGGGCGTCGGGGGCCGCTCACCTCGCCCGTGTCGTCGCGAACTCCTCGCTGCCGGGGAGGAGATCGGTGATCAGCCGCCAGATCTCCTTGGCGTCGGACCGGACCAGCTTCAGCGCGGTGGTGCCGTCCACCTGGCCGGGCAGGATCGGCTCGGCGGGCAGTTCGCGACGCCAGTAGCCGAGCGGGCCGCAGTCCCACACCGCGATCCCGCGCACCTGGAGGGCAGGCGTCCCCTCATCGTGTCCCTGCCACGCGGCGGTCATCCGCCAGCTGGATCGCATCCCGGCGAGCAGCCTGGCGAGGGTGCTGACCTGTGACCTCCGGGTGAGACCGGCGCCTTTCAGCACCTCTGCGATCCGGTCGATGCCCTCCTCGGCGCTCAGGCCCGCGAGGCCGTCCAGGGCGTCTAGTCCGGCGTCTAGGACGGCCATGGTGGTCTCGACCTCGGGCGTGGCGACCTGCACGGTGTCCTCGCCCTGGAGGTTGACCATCCGTGCCAGCGCCCAGACGAGCATGGTCGGCTCCAGCCGGACGTACTCCGACTCCGTGGAGCCCGGCCAGGACTCGTGGGAGTAGACGTAACCGTCGCCGATGGTGACGCCGTGGTGGAGGGTGCCCTGCGCACCGAGCGCCTCGACATGAAGGACGACGGCGGGCTCCCGCAGCGTGCTGACCAGCGGCGCCAGCGCGAGTTCGAGGTTTCCGGCCTCGTCGGTCAGGCCGGCCTCGCGGAGCTCGCGGTCGGCCTCGGCCAGCTCCGGGGGCACCTCCTCGCCATCGGTACGGTGGCGGAGGACGGCCAGGTGGTTCTCGGCGAGCCGGAACCGACCTCGCGTGCTGTCATACGAGGGCATGGCGTGTCGCTTTCGTCGGCGGAAACGGCTGGCGCGAAGACATGGGGCGGCGAGGTCGGGGGGAGTGCGCGAGCATCACTGGAAGACCTCCAGCCAGTCCATCGACCTGTGGAAGAAGGCGCGAACGGCTCCGCCCCGGGTGAGATTGCGGGTGTTGACACCGCACATCACGGCGGCCAGGGCGAGGTCGGTGCCATCGGCCGGGCCCAGGACGGTCAGCGTGGCCTTCTTCCGCGCACCCCTGCCCCGTCGGCTGGTCCGGATCTCCACGCCGTCGCGGACCAGCATCCGGTCGGCGTGCCTGGCACTGGTCGCGAGGTAGCGGTACTCCCGCCCGTCGACCCGCATCCGCAGCGCCCGGCCGGCTCTGGTCTGTGCCCAGCGGTTGCGCTGAAGCCGGATTCCGGCGCCGTTCACACTGAGCCGCGCCATGTGCAGGGAGGGCTTGCGTCCGTAGGCCCAGCCGTCGAAGGAGGCCTTGGGCACCCGGTCCCCGCTGACCTCGGTGGTGTGGCGGTCGCCGTGCCGTCTCGCCGGGTAGACGACCTCGATCCCGCCGAACTCCCCGGCCGTGCCCCGATACCCGAACGTCCAGGTCAGCCGGTGGCCGGAACGATCCTCCCAGTGATCGAGGGTGTACGTCTGTCGCTGCATGGTTCCTTCCCCTCGCGCCGCTCGGCGCGGATGTGCCTCGGTCGGCATCAGTCGAACGGGTTGAGGGCGCTGCCGACCGCCTTGGCGCCGTCGGAAATGGCCTCGCCGGCCTTCTCGGCCTTGTCACCGACCCAGTCCGCGGCCTCCTCCGCTCCCTTGCTGATGCTGTCCCAGTTGTCCCAGACCAGGGTTCCGGCATAGGCGACGCCGGTGCCGACGGCCAGGCCGATGGTGACCGGGTTGGGGGCGATCATCGCGGCGGTGAGGGAGGCGTTGAAGGCCGTACCGGTCCAGTTGGAGAGGTACTTGGCCTTGTCCTCCTTCCACGCCTTGCCGTGATCCATGGTCGCGAGGTTGGCCACCCCCCAGGCGGTGGCGGCGGCGGAGCCGACGATGCCGGCGCCGCGCATCCATCCGGCGGCCCTGGCCGCGTTGGCGAGACCGCCGCGCTGGGCGACGCTGAGCAGGTTGGCCTCGGTGGCGGTCGGCATGTAGAAGGCGCCGTTGCGCATGTAGCCGGCGAGCATCGCCGCCTCGTCGGAGCCGGCGAGGGCGGCCGTCGGCACCCGGGTCAGCCAGCTTCCGGCCTTGGGAATCCTGGACAGTTTGTCCCAGTGGCCGTTGATCATGCGGGCGGTGAAGGTGCCCGGGGCGTTGAGCACCTTGGAGGATTTGAAGTACGAGATCAGCGACTTGCCGCCGAGCAACGCCGTGGTCGACGACGTGAAGAACGCCGACAGATTGGCGGCCCCCTCGATGTACGTCGACACCGCCTTGCCCAGTTCCTCGTTGCCGCTGAGCTGGGTGACGGCATCCCCCTGGATCCGGACGAGCCAGTCGTCGAGGGTCTCGCCGTCCTTCTTCTTCAGCCAGCCGTCGTCGAGTTGGCCGTCGGCCGCGGTCGCGTTGGCGACCAACAGGATGTCCGGCGGCAGATCCTTGTTCTTGAGCTGTTCGGGGGTGAAGCCGGCGAGCAGGAGTCCGGCCATCGGATCGCCGTCCTCCAGACGGGCATACGCGGCCTTCCTGCGCAGGTCGGGCGCGGTCTCGCCCACCCAGGAGCGCATCGGCTTCAGCGCACTCAGTTTGTCCGACACGCCCAGTGTCGAGGCCCGAGTGAACACCTCGCCGAGTTTGTCCCCCATGCCGCCCCGCCCGTCGAGCAGCTTGGCCAGCTGCTCGAGGTCCTGCGGGTTCACCACTCTGCTCGGCTTGGCCGTCACAAAGCTCCTTCAGATGATCAATGTCGACTGTCTTCCGCGCAGGAAACAGCACCGGCACGCGAACAACGTATCGAAGCTGCGCGGAGACCTCAGCGTCAACAGCCCTCGACGCGGTGGGCTCGCGTCAGTGCGTCCAGCAGGGCCTCGCGGTCGTGCGTGGCGATCAGCAGCGGTTCGCCCCGTACGGTCTCGACCATGATCTGGTCCATGCCCATCGGCACCGACCAGCCGCCCCCCATGACCCGTGGCGGCCTGGTCGTACGGCTCGCCCGCCGCAACTCCGCGAGCTCCTCTCGCGACCGGGAGGCCAGGGACGCGACGAACTCGGCTTCCGTGGGCTGCTCACGGGCTTCCCGCAGCGAGTCGGCCGCCAACGACTCCACCGGGATCGTCGCCCGCCCCACGGTCAGTTGTCCGTCCCGAATGTGGATGCGGTGATATACGCGTTTGGAAATCGGCACGGCGTTGAATACGACTGCGAGAAACGCCGAAGAGCCGAGAATGACGAACCAGACCGTACGGTCCTCGGGCAGCAGGATGCTCCCCTGATAGGCGACCCAGACACCGAGAACCAGCAACGTGGCGACGGTCCAACGCCTGGGCAGCTTCTCCTCGTACACCACCGCCCGCCCGTACGACGCTGTCGCTTCACCCGCTCCACGGCTCTCGGCGCCTTCCACAGCTGCTCTCCTCGATTCGAACGGCCCCGGTTCCGGTCAGGCTACGCCGGGAATTCAGCGGTTCACGGCCTGGATCTCCTGGACGGTGATGGCCTGTTCGTTGCCGAAAGTGCCGTCGGGGAGGTCGCCACCGGTGCCGCCGGTGCCGGTCCAGGCGATGTCCCAGGTGATGGTGGCGCGGAGTTTGTACGTGCTGTCGCCGGAGGAGCGGAGGTACTTGAGGCCGCAGGGCGGGGTCTGGTCGGCCTTGCCCTTGGCGTAGGGCTCGCCGATGGAGCCGTCCGTGTTGATGGTGCATTCGCCGGAGGCGGGATAGGTCGTGGCGTCGGCCGTGCCCGGTTCCAGCTTCAGGGACACCGGTTTGGCTGTGGTGGTGGCCTGGATGTTGAAGCCGGGGACGTTGATGGCCGCCGTCGCCTGGACCTCGTTGAAGACGGCTTTGTCGAGCCAGGCCCAGGTGGGGAGGTTCACCTTGGTCGTGGCCCGGGGGGCGAGGGTGACCTTGGTGGCCGGTAGCTCCATGTGCTGGTACGCGAGGGCGGCGAGCATCTCGGGGCGGATGGCTTCCTCGTACTGGGGTGGTGGGGCTTCGCCGTTGTCGACCCAGAAGGGGATGTCGTTGCAGGAGCTGCGTTTGAGTACGTCGGGCTCGTTGGGGTTCTCGACGCCGGCCCAGAACATGCCCTCGCCGTCCTTGGCGACGTTGTAGTCCTTGTAGCCGGGGGTGTCGGTCCAGCCGTACTCGTCCTCGTAGTGCCGTTGCAGCTCACCAATCGCCGCGCCCGCGGTGCCGCCCATGCCGGGGGTGTTCATGGCGCTGTCGATGGACTCGGACATCTTCTTCTTGAAGTCCTTGGCACCGAGGTAGGGGGCGTACCAGCAGGGCGGGGGCGTCCAGTTGACGTCGGAGGACGTCACGTTGCCGGTGGCGCCGCCTTTGGCTACGGAGCCGGAGTATCGGATTTGCGCGGTGGCGTAGATGCCGGTGCCGTCGCTGCCACCCGTCTCTCTTGTTTTGCCGCCCTTTGCGTCGCCCACACCCGTTCCCGCGTAGGCGGATCCCGTGAGGGCGAGGGTGCTGAGAGCCAGCGTCAGCGCTGCTACGGCGAGGCGGGGGCCATATGAAGCCTTCACTGGCACTTCGCCGCCTTCTCCTCGACGTACACGCTCGACGCCTGCCACAGGTCGGTACCCGTGGGGAGCTTGACCATGATGATCTTGAAGTAGCTGAAGTCCGTGATGCTGGGGTCGGTCGTGAGGACCTTCTGGGTCTTGGTCTCCCGGGCGTAGAACTTGGTCGAGTCGGAGCAGAACGCCACTTCCACCGACTTGCCGTTCGCGGCGGACCGAGTGGTGGCGTCGTAGTGGCGCCGGGTGCCGGTGACAGTCCAGCCACCTTCGATATAGGCGTCGATCTGGGTGTTCGCGTACTTGAGACCGTCACCGGTCGCATAGGTGGCGACGGCCGCGCTCTTGGTCGTGCCCTTGTCGACGCCCTGGTAGATGGCCCGGATGTAGTTCGCGGCGTCATCCATCGCCGCCGCTTCGTTCTTGTCCTGCGGCTTGTCCCAGTCGAAGACGAGGTTGATGTCCTTGGGCAGGGACACGTCCACCCCGTCCGGCTTGTCCTCCGCCGGTGCTCCCGAGGCCGATGCCGAGGCCTTCGGTGACTCCGAGCCCTGGCCGGAGCCCGCGATCTTGTCGTTGTCGCTGGCTTTGTCGTCCCCGCTGCCGCAGGCCGTCAGCAGCAGGGCTGCCGTTGCTATCAGAGCGGCAGCAACGGGCAAAGAGCGGCGCTTCACTATGGACTCCCCGTGAGACATCAGTTCAGTCAAGTGATCCGACGCTATCGGTGAGGTTCCCGGTTTCGCCAGAGCGAACTTCGCAGTAAATGGGGGCGATCCTGGGCGTATGGGTATGTGACCCGTGTCCTGATCGTGCCCGAGCGGGCGACGACCCTCGGACGGGTGGAGGGGCGTCCAAGGGCGTCGCGGTGTCTATGCGTTTCGCTTTGCTATCGCCGTGCTCTGCAACTCGGGCACGCGCACGGGGGATACGCCGACGTGCGTGGCAGTGGCGCCGCCCGTCCGCCCGCCAGGATCTCGAGCTTGCCCCGGTCCTCGGTCACCGTGCCCTCGGTGTCGAGTTTGTAGACGCGCAAAGTGAGGCGCGAGCGGCGGTCGGCGCTGTCGAGGATGTCGAGTGCGTCCGTCGGGGGCGGGTAGTGCACGGCGCATTCCTGGCACGCGTACACGTTGAAGCCGGGGCCCGTCGGGGCGTGGACCTCGTGGACCAGGACCGGTTCCTCCGTGATGCGTTCGCAGCGGGCGCACATACGGAGCGAGGGGCGGGTCATCGGGGGGCCGCCGGGAGTCGTACGCCGTGGATATGAGTCGGGCCTACGGCGATGCCGAGGGTGGCCAGATAGGCGGCCCGGCGGCGTGCGCGTTGGAGGTGGGGAGTGGGTGGGGTCGGGATGTAGCGCAGGGGTGGCAGGGCGCCGAGGCGGTGGCGGCCCCTCGGGCGTGGGGTGCAGAGGGTCACGACCCAGGCGAGGGCCCGGACGATAAGGTCCAGCATGTCGGCGCTCCTACTTAGCGTTGGCCACGCCCCGGGACGGCTCCACCCGTCGCCGGGGTCTTCGTTTTCCGTAGATCAGCCTACATTGCTGCGCATGTCAGTGCATAGCAGTGCGCAGCAATGCGTCCATCACTGCAGCTCAGAGCTGTTTTACGGTGGTGGTTATGGCAGCAGACAGAGGCGATTCACCGATCGACCCCAACAAGATCGCGTACGTCTATATGCAGGTGGCTGACCACATCGCTGCTCGCATCGCGTCCGGAGAGCTGCGACCGGGGGCGCGCCTGCCCGGCGAGCGGGATCTCGGCTCCGAGTACGGCGTTGCCTATCTGACCGCCCGCCGTGCCATCCGCGAACTCCGCGAACGCGGCCTCGTCGTCACCCTCCCCGCCAAGGGCACCTTCGTCGCGTACCCCGCTGAGCCGGACAGCCCCGCGGACAGCGAAGGCGGTCAGTGAAGGGGGCGGAAGCCAGGTCCTGGGAGCGGGGCTGGGTGCCGCCTGCTGGGCCGCGGCCGCCCTCGTGAGCGAATCGTGCAGGCCTCATGGGTGGACCGTGACGAAAAACTCCCCGTGCGCAGAATCAGGTGGCCGCCTTTGATTCGCTCCCGCACAGCTCGCGGCCCTTTCACGGCTCCCGTACAACTGGGCAGCGCGCGCCCCAAGTTGCAGATGGATAACGGGGAGTGGGGTGAGGCGTATGACTCCGGACGCGCCTTGAGGGGCTTATGTACGGCTGATACGGTGCCATGGCTTGACACTCACCCCAGCGATGGCTATCCGCGAAGGATCGGGCGAACGCGGGTGAAGTGTCCTAATTTGCAAAGAATTTGGCAGGCAATTTCTTGGGCGTACGGGGAGCAGTCGCGTGAAGATCCAAGAGCGTACGGGGGCGGGTCAGGGTCGTTCCGCCGCTCCTGCTCAGCCGTCGGTCGGTGACCGGCTTCCCACGCCGCCTCGCGAGCGCAAACCGGCGTTGGCCGCGTTGGCGGTGCTGCTGATCCTGGTCGGTGCGCTGGGGGCGACGATGCTCGTGCTCCAGGCCGGGGACCGGATCGAGGTCGTGAAGGTCACGCAGGACATCCCGGCGGGCGGATCGGTCACCAACGGCAACGTGACGTCGGTCCTGGTCGCGGAGAACAGCGACATCCACTACATCAAGTGGTCGCAGCTGGACGCGCTGAAGAAGCTGAAGGCCCTCGACGCCATCCCGAAGGGCGCCGTGCCGGTCGGTGAGATGTTCGGCAGCAAGGTCGCCGCCGCCCAGGGCAAGACCCTCGTAGGCCTCTCCCTCAAGGCCGGCCAGTTCCCGTCCGGTATCAAGGCGGGCGACACCGTCGCCGCCTACCGCGTCACCGAGGGCGGCTCCACCGGCAACAGCTCGGCCTCGACCTCCGGCAGCAGCAACGCCGTACTCGCCGAGAGGGCCGTCGTGACCGCCGTGCCGGGCGACAAGAGCGACGACGAACTCGTCGCCAGCACCAACTCCGCCTACACGCTCGCCGTCGACAACGACCAGGCCGCCGCCCTCGCCCAGGCCGCCGCGAACGGCGAAGTCGCCCTCGTCCTCGTTCCCAGCAGCAACTAGAAGGCGGCCCCCGACCCATGGCGCTCATCGCTCTCGCCGCCGACAAGGGTTCCCCCGGCGTCACCACCGCGGCCGTCGCCCTCGCGGCGGTCTGGCCGCGGCGTGCCCTGCTCGCCGAGACCGACCCGGCGGGCGGCGACCTCGTCTACCGCAGTGCCGCCGCACACGGCGGGCCGCTCAACCCGAACACCGGCATGCTCTCCATCGCGGCCACCGCGCGCCGCGGCCTGGTGCCCGACCAACTCTGGGACCACGTCCAGCCGTTGAGCGGTGGCCTCGAAGTCCTCGTGGGGCTCGGGAACGCCGAGCAGGCCGCCGGTCTCGCCGGGCTCTGGCCGACGCTCGGGCACTCCTTCGCCGCGCTCGCCGAGTCCCCGAACGCGGCCGCCGACGTCATCGCCGACTGCGGCCGGATAGCCGGTGACACGCCCGCCGTGGAGCTGTTCCCGCACGCCGCCCTCGTGCTGCTGATCTCCCGTACCGAGCCCGAGGCCATCGCCCGGGTCCGGGACCGGGCCGCCGCCCTCGGCAACAAGCTGCACGGCGGTCAGCGCGGGGTCGCGACCATGGGCAACCCGATGATCGGGGTCGTGCTCATCGCCGACACCAACAACGCGGCGAAGATCTCCGGCCAGGTCAACGACATGCTCGTGCACGCCCAGACCGGCGCCCGTGTCGTGGGCACCATCGCCGACGACCCGGCCGGCGCCGAGCAGTTGGCGGGCCGCAGGCGCGGACGGCTCGACAAGTCGCTGCTCATCCGCAGTGCCCGCAAGGTCACCTCGGACCTCTACCAGCAGTACGGCGCCGCCTGGTCCGTGTCCACCCAGGCCCAGCAGGGTCAGATGCACGGCGACCTGAACGGCCGTGCGGGGGCCGGGCGATGACCGCTGTCGACCATCAACTGGTCAAGCGGTTCCGCCAGGAGGCCGGCGACCGGATCGCCGAGCAGCGGCGCCTGGACCAGGTGTCCGGCGTCACCCCCATGTCCCCCGAGGACGAACGGCACTACGCCCGCGCGGTCATAGCCCAGATCCTGGAGGACCACGCCCGCACGGAGATCAACGCCGGGCGCACCCCTCTGGACGCGGAGACCGAGGAGCAGTACGCCGCCGCGGTGCACGCCGCGCTCTTCGGCGTCGGGCGGCTCCAGCCGCTGCTGGACGACCCCGAGGTCGAGAACATCGACATCAACGGGTACGACCAGGTCTTCGTCGGCTACTCCGACGGCCGCGAGGTCAAGGGCGACCCGGTCGCCGAGTCCGACGAGGAACTCATCGAGCTCATCCAGGTGCTCGGCGCGTACTCGGGCCTGTCGTCCCGGCCCTTCGACTCCGCCAACCCCCAGCTCGACCTCCGGCTCCCCGACGGCTCGCGTCTGTCGGCCGTCATGGACGTCACCCGGCGCCCGGCGCTGTCCATCCGGCGCGCGCGCATGGGCAAGGTCTTCATCTCCGACCTCGTCGGCAACGGCACGCTGAGCCCGGAGGTCGCGCACTTCCTGGCGTGCGCGGTGCGGGCCCGCAAGAACATCATGATCGCGGGCGCGACCAACGCCGGCAAGACCACGCTGCTGCGGGCCCTGGCGAACGAGATCCCGCCGCACGAGCGCCTCATCACCGTCGAACGCGCCCTGGAACTCGGGCTCGACACCTTCGCCGACCTGCACCCCAACGTCGTCGCGTTCGAGGAGCGGCTGCCCAACTCCGAAGGGCAGGGCATGATCTCGATGGCGGAGCTGGTGCGCCGGTCACTGCGTATGAACCCCTCGCGCGTCATCGTCGGTGAGGTCCTCGGCGACGAGATCGTGACCATGCTCAACGCGATGTCGCAGGGCAACGACGGCTCGCTGTCCACGATCCACGCCAACAGCTCCAGCGAGGTCTTCAACCGCATCTCCACGTACGCGTTGCAGGCCTCCGAGCGGCTGCCCATCGAGGCCAGCCAGATGCTGATCGCGGGCGCCGTGAACTTCGTCGTGTTCATCCAGCGGCGCAACAACTACCAGACGGGCGGGCGCCTTCAGCGCATGGTCACCTCCATCCGCGAGGTGAACGGGGTGGACGGCCGCGTGCTGTCCAGCGAGGTGTTCGCCGAGGCCCACGACGGCCGGATCGTGCCGCACGCGCCCATCGCCTGCGTCGACGACCTGATCGCACAGGGCTACCGGCCCACGGGAGCGTGGGGATGATGACGAATCTCGCGGCTTTGGACTCGCTGGGATCCCTCGGCGGGCTGTTCTCCACGACCGTCCTGTACTCGATCGCCTCCGGTGTCGCCGTCGGCGGTGGCATCGCGCTGTTCACCGTCGCCGTACGCGGAATGCCCGCCAAACCCGAGCACGAGAAGCAGAAGGCCGCCGAGCGGGCGAACGAACTGATCCGGTTCGCCGGGCAGCGCGGTTCGCTCGCCGCCATCATCGGCATCGCCGTGCTGCTGCTCACCCAGTGGGCGGTGGCCGGGATCGCGGCCGGCGTCCTCGTCTTCTTCTGGGACCGCCTCTTCGGCGGTGCCGCCGAGGAACGCGCCGCGATGAAACGGGTGGAGGCGCTGGCCGGCTGGACCGAGTCGCTGCGGGACACCATCGCCGGCGCGGTGGGTCTGGAGCAGGCGATCCCGGCGTCCGCGCGCGCCTCGGCCCCGGTGCTGCGGCCCCATCTGGACGCCCTGGTCGACCGGTTGCGGTCCCGCACCCCACTGCCGGACGCGCTCCAGCACCTCGCCGACGAGATCGACGACGCCTCCGCCGACATCATCGTCGCGGCCCTCATCCTCAACGCCCGCCTCCGCGGCCCCGGTCTGCGCCAGGTGCTCGGCGCGCTCGCCAAGTCGGCGCGCGAAGAGGTCGACATGCGCAACCGCGTGATGGCGCAACGGGCCTCCACCCGGCGCTCGGTGCAGATCGTCGTCGCGGTGTCGGTCGCCTTCGTGCTCGGACTGTCCGTGTTCAACCGGGAGTTCGTGGAGCCGTACGGCACCGCGATCGGCCAGGTCGTCCTCGCCGTCGTCTGCGGGCTGTTCGCCCTCGGCTTCTGGTGGCTGCGCAAGCTGTCGACGATCGAGACACCCGAACGCTTCCTGGTCAGGGACGGGTCGAACGTCCAGTTCGTCCGCCCGCGCACACCGTCCCCACAGACGCTTCCGGAAGAGGGGGCACGCCGATGAGTGACATCACCATGCCGGTCGTCGTCGGCGCCGTCATCGGGCTCGGCATCTACGTCCTGGTCCGCGCCCTCATGCCGACCAAGCGCAGCGCCGTCGCGCAGGTCGCGCGGATCGACGCCATGCGGGCGCGCGGAGCGTCGTACGACACTCCGCGGACCGCCGCCGACACCGGGCGCCTGGGCTCGCTGCGGGCCGAAGTCGGGCTGCGCGTCGCCGAGTTCTATGTGCAGCAGGGCTGGGAGCAGCGCTCGCTGCGCGCGGACCTCGCGGTTCTCGACCGCAGCTGGGAGAAGTTCCTGGCGACGAAGGTGCTGCTGGCGACGGTGGGCCTGTTCTTCGGCCCCATGCTGTTCGCCGTGGTCTGGGCGTTGGCGCTGGCCGACAGCCCGATCGTCCCGGTCTGGCTGGCGCTGCTGTGCGCGGCCCTGTTCTTCTTCCTGCCCGACCTGGAGGTACGGCGGGACGCCGCCGCCAAGCGACGGGACCTGCGGCGCGTGATCGGCGCCTACCTGGACCTGGTGTCCATGAGCCTCGCCGGTGGCCGCGGTCTGCCCGAGGCGCTGATGGCGGCGGCTGAGATCTCGGACGGCTGGGCCACCCAGCGCATCCGCAACGCCCTCGCCGACGCCCGTATCACCGGCATCAGCCAGTGGCAGGCGCTGGGCCTGCTCGGCGAGGAACTGGGCGTGGAGGAGCTGAAGGACCTCTCCGCCTCCCTCGCCCTGGTGGCGGACGACGGCGCGAAGGTCCGTGAGTCGCTCGCCTCCCGCGCCGAGACCATGCGGCACCGCGAGATGGCCGAGATCGAGGGCAGCGCGGGCGAGAAGTCCCAGTCGATGCTCGTCGCGCAGCTGCTGCTGTGCGCCGGCTTCCTGGTGTTCCTGATCTATCCGGCCGCCATGCGGGTCTTCCAGGTCTGAAGCCCACCGCCCGACACCGACGTCTGATGCCGACTCACCTCCACAAAGCCTCCTGAAAGGACAACTGACCATGACCGAGCGGAACTTCAGCACGGGTATCCCGGCAGTGGACTTCCTCGTCACCTTCCTCCAGGGCCGCGTCCAGCGCGCCCGCTCCGGCGAACTCGACCGCGGTGCCTCCGCCGTCGAGTGGGTCATCATCTCCGCGGTCGTCGTGGCGATCGTCGGCGTGGTGGCGGCCATCATCAACCGGGCGCTCGAGGGCGGCGCCGAGAAGGTCGAGGACTGCATCAACGGCGCCCAGGCGTCCGGCACCTGCTGAGGCAGGGGATTCCACGAGGGCACGGGGGGTTGGTGCAGCACATGCGGGCCTGGGTACGCCGCAGACGGGAAGCCGCCATGACGCGCGGCGACTCCGGCATGACCGCGATCGAGTTCGTGCTGCTCACCCCCGTCCTGTTCTTCATGATCTTCGCCACCGTGCAGTTCGCGCTGTACTTCTTCGCCGACCACGTGGCCCAGGCGGCCGCCCAGGCGGGGGCCCGCAAGGCGCGCGCCACGGCACACGACGAGCCGGGCGCGTGGCGGGGCAAGGCGCGGGACGTGGTGGACGACTACATCAGCCAACTCGGCCCGAGACTGGTGCTGTCGCCGGACGTGGCGATGCTCCAGCCGGAGCAGAACACGGTGGGCGTGGAGATCACGGCGCGTGTCCCGTCGGTGTTCCCGGGGCTCGATCTCACCGTGCACGCGCAGTCGGTGGGGCCGGTGGAGCGGTTCGTGACGGAGGACGGGAACTAGATGTCGTCCTTCGAGCGACGCCTGCGGGACGACGACCGCGGCCTGTCCGCCATCGAGGTGGTCATCCTCGCCCCGGTGATGATCCTCTTCATCCTCGTCCTGGTCGCCTTCGGGCAGATGGTGGAGGGCCGGGGCGCCCTCGACGGCGCCGCCCGCGACGCGGCCCGCGCGGGCTCGCTCCAGTGGGACGTCGGCAACGCGATGGCCGAGGCGCGGCGGGCGGCCGAGGCCGACCTGACCGACGTCTGCGTCGGCCCGGTGACGGTCGACAAGACCAGCGCGGGCTTCGAGGACGCCGAGCTCTTCACGGTCGAGGTCAGCTGCCGGGTCAAGGGCCTGGGCATGCTCGGCCTCGACATCACGACCACGATGTCGGGTTCCTTCACGGCCCCGCTGGACCCGTTCAAGAGGAAGGCGGGATGAGGAAGGTGACGCCTTTTCTTCGCTGGCTGGAGTCCCGCCGGTCCCGTCTGGACGACCGCGGTTCCGGCGCCGGCGCGGTCATCATCTTCGCCCTCGTGTTCCTGTCCCTGTCGGCGTTCGTGATCGACGGCGGCCTGTCCATCTCGAAACGGGAACGCGCGGCCGACATCGCCGAACAGGCGGCCCGTTACGCGGCCCAGGACATCGACACCGAGGCCCTGTACGAGAACGAGGGCGGCGACGCCCCGATCAACTACGAGAACTGCGACGCCCGTGTGAAGGCCTTCGCCCGCGAGATGGACATGTCCGCCGCGGACATCGCCGGCACCCACTGCGTGACCGCCGACACCCAACAGGTACAGGTCGAGGTGCGGTTGACGTACTCGCCGGTGTTCATCGGCATGTTCTACGGCGGTGACGTGATCGTCCACGGGCAGGCGGTGGCGGAGAACCAGGTCGGGTGACGGGAGCGTGACGGCCGGGCGTGGCAGGTGCGAGGAGTGCCCGCCGAGGGGCGGGGCCGCATCTGCGACTCGGGCATGTCGCGCAGGCCGTCAGGGATCCCGGCCGGTGGTTGTCCACAGGCCCCTGCCCGGGCTTCGACTCCTTACATAAGATCTCTGTAGTCTCATTGCACTCCCCGTACCCCCTCACCCCACAGCCTCGCCACACGACCCCAGGACGCCCGCCATGGCACGACGCCGCAGCTCAAGCTCGTCAAGCTCGACGGGAAACACGACCGCCTCGTCCACCCCGAGGAACCGGACCCCGCAGGCCGTGCGGATCCGGCGGCGTACGTTCGGGGACTTCGTCAAGGCGTTCCTCGCGTTCGTCGCGCTGGCCGTGCTGGTGGTGGGCGTACCGGGTGCGCTGGCCGTGGCGGTCGGGTGGCCGCTGCCCAGCGGGATGCCGGAGCTGGGGTGGCTTCAGAGGCCCATCACCACCGGCACCTTCCTGAACATCCTCACCGTCATCGTCTGGTTCGCCTGGGCGCAGTTCACCGCCTGCGTACTCGTGGAGATAAAGGCCGCCGTCTCCGGCATCGGGGTCCCCGGCCGCGTCCCCGGCGCCGGGCCGAGCCAGCTCCTCGCCCGGCAGCTCGTCGCCGCCCTGCTGCTCGTCGGAGCCACCGCTGCCAGCCTCACCCCCGGGCTGTCCCAGCTCGGGCACAGCCTGGAGGGCAACCAGCGCGGGAGCGTCGCCGCGGCCGAACAGACCCCCGGCGGCGGGCTCTTCGCCCAGCAGCAGGAGCAGGCCGCCAGCACCGCCGCCGCCCTCGCCGAACAGGCCACCCACGCCGCCGCGCACGCCGACGCGGGGGGCGGCTCGGCCCAGACCGGCGACACGAAGTACTACCGGATCCAGCCGCCCGAGGGCCGTCACCACGACTCCCTCTGGGAGATCGCCGAACGGCACCTCGGTGACGGACGCCGGTACAAGGAGATCTTCGAGCTCAACAAGGACCGGGTGCAGCCCGACGGCTCCAAGCTGTCCGAGGCGAGCCTCATCCGGCCCGGCTGGATCATGGAGATGCCCGGTGACGCCCGCGGCGGCGACCTCGTCGAGATGCCCGAGACGTCCGGCGGTTCCGCCGCCCAGCAGCAGCTCCACGACTACGCCAAGGCCGGCGGTGACCACGCCGGAGGCGGCAGCGGCCACGCCCAGGGCGGGGGCACCGGCGCCGGCCGGGTCTCCCTCCCCGAACAGCGCCCCGCCCCGGACCGGCCCGGCCACCAGCAGCAGACGCAGGCCGGCTCCGCCGAGGAGGGATTCGGTCTCCCCGAGGCCCTCGTCGGCGCCCCCCTCCTCGCCGCCGGTCTCCTCGGAGCCCTCGGACGGCGCCGCCGCCAGGCCCTGTGGCAGTCGGCGTTCGGTGCCGTCAGCGGGCGGCGCGGCATGGAACCGCCCACCCCGACCGGGGACGCCGCCAACGCCCAGGACGCCCTTCTGGTCGGCGCCGACCCCGAGGGCGTACGCCTGCTCGACCGCTCCCTGCGCGGACTGGCCGCGTCCCTCGCCGCCGAGTCCCGCCCCCTGCCCACCGTCTACGCGACCTGGCTCGGCAACAACGGCGACCTCCACCTCCAGCTCGCCCAGCCGTCCGGGAACCCGCCGGCCCCCTGGCAGCTCGGCCAGGACCCGACGTTCTGGATGCTCGCGCGCACCGACGCCGAGCGGTACGAGGACGTCGACGCCGCGGCCCCCTACCCGGGCCTGGTCAGCCTCGGCACCATGGACGACTCCCGGCTGCTGCTCAACCTGGAGTCCGTGCCCGGCCTCGTCTCGCTGAGCGGCAGCGAGACCGACCGCGCCGCCGTCTTCGCCTCCGTCGCCGCCGAACTCGCCACCAACGGCTGGTCGGACCGCATGACCATCACCCTCGTCGGCTTCGGCGAGGACCTCACCCCGCTCGCGCCCAACCGGCTGCGGCACCTCGACGGCATCGACGACCTCCTGGAGACCATGGAGGCCGAGACCCGGCAGCGGCGCGGCGCGCTCGGCGCCGCCGGACACGACTCCGTGCTCACCGGCCGCACCGGGCCCGCCCAGCACACCCGTTGGGCCCCGCATCTCGTCCTGCTCGCCGCCGAGCCCTCCGCCGACGAGGCGATGAAGCTCGCCGAGCTCGCCGCCGACGCCGGCCGGCTCGGCATCGGCTACCTCGTCGGCACCGCGAGCGGCGATCTGCCCGGCGCCGCCTGGGAGATGGAGATCACCGGCGAGGGCAAGCTGCTCGCCCCGCTGCTCGGCCTCGAACTCGACGCCCAGCTGCTGCCCGTGCCCCTCCAGCGCGCGGTCGTGGAGCTGTTCGTCGACTCCGACCCGGACCGCGACCCGCAGGGCCCGACCACCACGCCGCCGTTCCTCGTCGACATCAGCGAGCAGGGGCGGCCCGCGGTGTACGCGCGGCTCGTCGGACCGTACGAGATCATCGGCCTGGAGACCCCCGACGGCGACCGCAGCGCCCTCCTCCACGAGGCGCTCGCCCTGCTGCTCCTGCACCGCGAGGGCGTCCACCCGCGCGTGCTGTCCTCCGCGCTGTGGCCGCGCGGTGTCACCGACGACGTCCGCGAGGCGCTCCTGGACCGGCTGCGCACCTGGCTCGGCACCGACCCCGACGGCAGCCCGCGGCTCACAACCGACGCGACCGGACGGCTCACCCTCGCCAAGTCCGTCGTCTCCGACCTGGACGTGCTGCGCTCGCTGTACCACGAGGCCACGCAGGGGCGCGGGGTCGACAGCCGGGTGGTGCGCGGGCGGCTGCTCACCGACGCGCTGGTGCTGGTGCGCGGCCCGCTCCTCGCCGACCGGCCCGAGGGGCGCTACCGCTGGCTCACCCACGAGATCGTCGACGCCCAACTCCCGCTGCTGGTCGCGGACATCGGCCTCGCGCTCTCCGAGTTCCACCTGGTCAAGGACCGCGCGGAGAAGGCCATCGAGGCCCTCGGCGCCGCCCTGAACTCCGCGCCCGCCGACGAGCGGCTCTGGCACGAACTGCTTCGCGCCACCCACGCCACCGGCGACGCCGCCCGGCTCCAGGCCCTCGCCGCCGACCTCGTCGCCCGCAGCGGGTCCCGCGGACTGCCGCCGCGCACCGAGGCACTGCTCGACGAGCTGCTGCCGACGTGGCGCGAGAGCGTCGCGGCCGTGGGATGACCCTCCTGCTGATCGTCGCCGCCGCGCTCTGGGGCGCGGCGGCGGGCGCGTTCCTGCCGAAGGCCGCCTTCCGGTTCTCCGTGCCGGCGGGCGAGGCCTGGCGCGAGGCCTGTCCCGCCGGTCACCCGATCACGGGGTGGCTCGGGCGGGGACGCTGCCGGCAGTGCGAGGGCGCACCGGCCCACGGCCCCTCGGCCCCCCTCCTCGCCGCCGTCACCGCCCTCGTCTGCGCCGCCCTCGCCGCCGCCACCGGCACCCGGCCCGAGATCGGCGTCTGGCTGCTGCTGGCCCCGCTCGGCGTGCTGCTCGCCGTCGTGGACCTGCGGGTCCAACGGCTGCCCGACCCGCTGACCCTGTCGCTCGCGGGCGCCGCACCCGTGCTGCTGGGCGCGGTCTCCTTCGTGCCCGAGCACACCGGCGCATGGCTGACCGCGCTCTACGGCGCCCTCGCGCTCGGCTTCGCCTTCTTCGTGCTGTTCCTGATCAACCCCGCCGGCATGGGCTTCGGCGACGTGAAGCTGGCCCTCGGTCTCGGCGCGGTGCTCGGCTGGTACGGCTGGCCGACGGTGATGCTGGGCACCTTCGCCGGGTTCCTGCTGGGCGCGCTGTACGGCGGCGCGCTGGTCGTCGCGCGCAAGGCGGGGCGCAGGACCGCGATCCCCTTCGGGCCGTTCCTGATCACGGGAGCGCTCGTGGGGGTGCTGATCGGGGCCTACGCGGCCTGACGTCGGTCGGGCAAGGGGGCTGGCGTAGGCTGGCGTGGTCCGTCCCCACGGACGGTTCCGTCCACAACCCTTGACGAAAGGGACGCTCCGGTGACCGAGAAGGCCGACCTTCAGTCCGTCCTCGACCGCGCCGCCGCCGGTGGGCGGATCACTCCGGAGGAGGCGCTCGACCTCTACCGCGACGCCCCGCTGCACGCGCTGGGCGCGGCCGCCGACGCCGCACGCCGCCGCCGGTACGCCGGAACCGAGCACATCGCGACGTACATCATCGAGCGGAACATCAACTACACGAACGTCTGCGTGACGGCGTGCAAGTTCTGCGCGTTCTACGCCCCGCCGAAGGCCAAGGACAAGGGCTGGACCCGCGACCTCGACGACATCCTGCGCCGCTGCGCGGAGACCGTGGAGCTGGGCGGCACGCAGATCATGTTCCAGGGCGGGCACCACCCGGACTACGGCGTGGAGTACTACGAGGAGCACTTCGCCGCCATCAAGCAGGCCTTCCCGCAGCTGGTGATCCACTCCCTCGGCGCGTCCGAGGTCGAGCACATGGCGCGGATCTCGAAGGTGAGCGTCGAGGAGGCGATCCAGCGGATCCACGCCGCCGGGCTCGACTCCTTCGCGGGCGCGGGCGCCGAGCTGCTGCCCGAGCGCCCCCGCAAGGCCATCGCGCCGCTGAAGGAGTCCGGCGAGCGCTGGCTGGAGATCATGGAGACCGCGCACCGGCTGGGCGTGGAGTCGACGTCGACCATGCTCATGGGCACCGGCGAGACCAACGCCGAGCGCATCGAGCACCTGCGGATGATCCGTGACACCCAGGACCGGACGGGCGGCTTCCGGGCCTTCATCCCGTACCTGTACCAGCCGATGAACAACCACCTGAAGGGCCGCACCCAGGCCACGATCCTCGAGTACCTGCGGATGATCGCGGTCGCCCGGCTCTTCATGGACAACATCGCGCACATCCAGGGCTCCTGGCTGACCACCGGCCAGGACGCGGGCCAGCTGACGCTGCACTACGGCGCGGACGACCTCGGCTCGGTGATGCTGGAGGAGAACGTCGTCTCGGCGGCCGGTGCCAAACACCGCTCCAACCTCCAGGAAATGATCGACATGATCCGTACGGCAGGGCGGGTCCCGGCCCAGCGCTCCACCACGTACGAGCACCTCGTCGTGCACGACGACCCGGCGAACGACCCGGTCGACGCGCGCGTGCAGTCCCACATCTCCTCGACGGCCATCGAGGGCGGGACGGCACACCCCGAGCTGAAGATCCTCGCGTCCAACTAGCCCGCCGATGGAGACCATTCACGCCGCCGACGAGGTCCGCTGCACCTGGACCTCGGAGCCGATCAGGAACGGCGCCGTGCTGGTGGGGCGGGACCGGGTCGGTGCGGTGGGGACGCTGGAGGAGCTGCGGGCGCGGTTCCCGGGCGCCCGGGTCCGCGTCTGGCCCGGCGTCCTCGGACCCGCCCGTGTCCACGAGGGGCCGCTCCCGGACGCCCCGACACCACGGGAACGCATCCACGCCGTGCTGAAGTCGGGTGCGGTGGCGGTCCTCGCGGAGTACGCCGACACCCCCGAACTCCGTGCCGCCGCCGAGCGCAACGACGTGGTCGTGCTCCCCCGCACGCAGACCACCGCCATCGTGGAAGTGGGCCGCGCCGACCTGGCCGTCTTCGACGACGGCGAGTGCGTCGCGACCGTCTGCTCCGGCCGGCTGGTCCACCGCAGGCGCTGAGCGGCCCCTCGGTGCCGGCGGTCAGCGCCCCTCAGTCCTCCGCGAACGCCGCCGCGAAGGCGCCCGAACTCTGCTCCACCCCGCTGCAGTTCGTCAGCTCGTCGCCGTCATCGCCGCACTCCTGGTCGCGGAACGTCGACCACATCGACACCCAGGCGATCTCCTTCTCCTCGGCGTAGGACCGGACCTGGGCCGCGTCGGAGAGGGTGAACGTCTCGCCGTCGACGTCGTTGACCCCGATCATCGAGGTCAGCGCCATCGCTCGCCACGCCGTCGCCCCGGACGTGCCGAAGACGTCCATCAGCTGCGTGTGCGTGGCCTTGGCGGAGGCGATCGCGTAGTCGCCCATGTCCCCGTCGTGGGACTCGCTGTAGTTCATGGTCATGATGTTGACCGTCGAGACCTGTACGGAACGGTTGTTGGCGGACTCCAGCAGCGCGAGGCTGTCGTCGTCGAGCCCCGAGGGCATCACCGGCAGCGTGAACGACACCGTCAGGTCGCCGCGTTCCTCCTGGAGCAACGCGATGGCCTCGGACCGCAGTTCCACCGACTCGGTGTCCGTCAGGGAGTCGCCCTCGATGTCGAAGTCGGCCTGGGCGGAGCCGGCCGCGTCGAGTGCCGTGCCGTAGGCCTCGGCCAGCTCCGAGGCGCTGTCGCAGCTCTCCGCGAGCTCTTTGCCGGAGGCGCCGCCGAAGGAGACGCGGACGCTCGCGCCGTCCTTCTTGAGCCGCGAGATCCGGGACGCCACCGAGGAGTCGCCGATGGCGTGCGTGCCGTTCCAGGTCGGCGTGCACGTGCTGCCGTCCGCGATCACGAAGGCCAGGTTGTACGTCGTCGGCGAGCCGGCCGCGTCGTTGGCGGAGGCCTCGGTGGCGCTGACGTAGGGGGCGTAGGAGGTGCCGGAGGAGGCGCCGGAGGGACTGTTCGTCGGGGGTGCCGACGTCGTGGTGGGTGCCGCGTCGGACGGGGTGCCGGTGTCGGCCGAACATCCCGCCGTGGCCAGGGCAAACAGGCAACTCAGCCCTGCCGCCGACCTCAGGAAACGCCGCATTCTCCCTGCACCCGCTCTCGTGATCTCTGTCTCAGGACGGAAACAAACCGTGTCGGCCGAGTGGAAATGTCTCACACCGGCCTGAGTTCCACGGGGACAGAATGCGCACAGCGAGCCCATGGGAATGGGGGAGCAAATCGGGCCATTCGGTTTCCGAAAGCGGACAATCAGAACCCTTCCGCTCCGCTGGAGTTGCGCAGGGTTTCCAGCAACCTCTCAGGGAAGCGACAGGTGAAGGCGTTTCTCATACGCGCCTCACAACAATCCCTGGGTTTTGGACACATAAAGACTCTCTAACGTCCGGGGAATGCATTCCGAGCCTGCCATCGAAAACCGCACCCCACGCGGTCGCCGTCGCAAACGCCGCGGCAACGAGTCCGCCGAAGGGCCCGTGTTCGTTGACAACTCCGGACGCCGCTCCCGGCTGCTGCGCCGGATCGGTCTCCTCGTCGGCGTCCTGTGTGTCGGGTACGCCGTCGTCCTGGGCCTGGCCTTCATGGGCATCGGCGCCTCGACCCCGTCCTCGCTGCTGCCCTTCGGAGGCGGCCAGGGCGGTCCGGGCGCCCAGAACGGCCCCGGCACCGAGCCCCAGGGCGGCATCGGCGACAGCGTGCGGCCCAGCGGCTCGCCGCCCGTCCTGCCCTCGGGCGTGCCCACACCGTCCGCCTCCGCGACCGTGACCGCGAACTGACCGGAGCGCAGCCACCGTTATGACGACGACGACTCCCTCCCGCGGCCGCCGCCGCGCCCCCTCCCGGCTCGGCCGGGCGGCGGGCCGGGCCGCGGCGCTCCAGAAGCCCCGCGTCCTGCTCGCGGGGCTGCTCCTGCTCGCACTGACCAGCGTGATGCTGCTCGACGGTTATCTGCGCGCCGAGGTCGGCGGCGACCAGCGGGTCCGCGACGGGGCCAGCTCCAGCAAGGTCCCCGACGCGATCCTGAACGGCGGCCCGATCCTGACCTTCCGCGGCGGACAGGCCACGACCGTCTCCGTCCCGGACAAGACGATCGCGCTGACCTTCGACGACGGCCCCAACCCGACGTACACGCCACAGGTGTTGGAGACCCTGGAGAAGTACGACGTGCCCGCCACGTTCTTCGTGGTCGGCTCGATGGTGTCGCGCTACCCGGACATCGTGAAGGACATGGTCGAGCAGGGGAACGAGGTGGGCATCCACACCTTCACCCACGTCGACCTCTCCTACCAGAGCGACGCCCGCGTCGACCGGGAGATGCAGCAGACCCAACTGGCGCTCGCGGGCGCGGCCGGCATCACCACCACGCTGTTCCGGGCGCCCTACTCCTCGGAGACGGACGCCATCGACAACTACAGCTGGCCGGTCTACGAGAAGCTCGGCGCGGACGGCTACACCAGCGTCTTCGTCGACACCGACAGCGACGACTGGAAGAAGCCGGGCGTCGCGAAGATCGTCAAGTGGGCGACGCCGACCAAGTCCAAGGGCGCGTCCGTGCTCTTCCACGACGCCGGCGGCGAGCGCTCGCAGACGATCAAGGCACTGCCCCGGTACATCGAGAAGATGCGGGCGGACGGGTACACCTTCACCACCATCAGCGGAGTGCTGGCCGCGGAGCAGACGGCCACCGGGCAGCAGCAGGCGGGCGCGCCGGCCGCCGGGAACGGAGAGCGGCCCGGAGCCGCGGCCACCGGCGCGGGCAGCCTCCAGGCCGCCCACCGCGAGGCCACCGGCGCGACCCTCTACGAGGGCAAGGCCCTGCTCGCGGCCGTCGCCGTCGCCGAGTACGCCGTCCCCACCCTGTCGGTCGGCCTCATGGTCGTCGGGGTCGCCGTCATGGGCCGGTTCGGGATGATGCTGCTCCTCGCCCGCCGCCACTACAGACAGCGCAACAAACGCCGGTTCAGCTGGGGTCCCACGGTCAGCCGGCCGGTGAGCGTGATCGTCCCGGCGTACAACGAGAAGGAGTGCATCGCCAACACGCTGAAGTCGCTGGCGCAGAGCACCCATCCGATCGAGATCATCGTCGTCGACGACGGCTCCACCGACGGCACCTCCGAGATCGCCCGCGACGCCGCCCGCGCACTCGGCATGACCAACGTCCGGGTCATCCGCCAGGAGAACGCGGGCAAGCCCGCCGCCCTCAACAACGGGGTCCGCAGCGCCCGTCACGACATCGTCGTGATGATGGACGGCGACACCGTCTTCGAGGCCGACACCGTACGGCAGTTGGTGCAGCCCTTCGCCGACCCCGCGGTCGGCGCGGTCGCCGGCAACGCCAAGGTCGGCAACCGCGACACGATCATCGGCGCCTGGCAGCACATCGAGTACGTGATGGGCTTCAACCTGGACCGCCGCATGTACGACCTGCTGCGCTGCATGCCGACGATCCCCGGCGCGATCGGCGCGTTCCGGCGCGAGGCGGTCCTCGAGGTCGGCGGGATGAGCGAGGACACCCTCGCCGAGGACACCGACATCACCATCGCCATGCACCGGGCGGGCTGGCGGGTCGTCTACCAGGAGCACGCCAAGGCCTGGACGGAGGCGCCGGGTTCGCTCAAGCAGCTGTGGTCGCAGCGCTACCGGTGGTCGTACGGGACCATGCAGGCGCTGTGGAAGCACCGCAAGTCCCTGACGGACAAGGGGCCTTCGGGCCGCTTCGGGAGGGTCGGCATGCCGCTCGTGGTGATCTTCCAGATCGTGACACCGGTCTTCGCCCCCCTGATCGACGTCTTCACGGCGTACTCGATGATCTTCATCGACTTCAAGGCGGCGCTGCTGGCCTGGTTCGCGGTGCTGGCGGTCCAACTGGTCTGCGCGGCCTACGCCTTCCGGCTGGACCGGGAGAAGTACCGCTACCTGCTGATGATGCCGCTCCAGCAGCTGGCCTACCGGCAGATGATGTACCTCGTCCTCATCCACTCCTGCATCACGGCCCTCACGGGCGGCCGGCTGCGCTGGCAGAAGCTGAAGCGGACCGGCGAGGTCGGCACCCCGGCGGGGGCGGGCCGATGAGCTGGGAGCAGCAGGGCTACGAGTCCGGGCACCAGCCCGGCCACCAGCAGCAGAGCTACGCGTACGACTACGAGTACGGCTACGGGTACGGGTACGGGGGCCAGCAGCCCCGGTACCCGGACCACGGGCAGGCCACGGCGCCGCTGCCGGTCGTGGAGCCGGAGCCGGTACCAGAGCCGGAGCCGGAACCCGAGGCGGCGGTCGGGCCGGAGCCGGGGGAGGGGGCGGCGGAGGAGAAGCCGAAGGCCCCCTCCGCCGGTCGCGACCGGTACTTCGACACGCTCCGGGCGGTCGCCCTGATCCGGGTCGTCACCTATCACACCTTCGGGTGGGCCTGGTGCGGCCTGGTCTTCCCCTCCATGGGGATCATGTTCGGCCTGGCCGGCACCCTGATGGCGAAGTCGCTTCAGCGGCCGCCGCTGACGGTGGTGCGCGGCCGCCTCCGACGTCTCCTGCCCCCCTTCTGGTTCTGGGGCTTCTTCGTGGTCCTGGCGATGCTGGTCCACGGCTGGATACCGCACTGGGACCTCGTCTACTGGATCGTGCCGTTCGGTGACCCGCCGGGCAGCCAGTGGGGCGTCCAGGCCTGGGAGATCCTCTGGTACCTGCGGACGTACCTCTGGTTCGTGCTGCTGTCCCCCCTGCTGCTGAAGGTGTTCCGGCTCGCCCCGCTCCCGGTGCTCTTCCTGTCCCTCGCGCCGATCCTGGTCCTGAACCTCGTGTGGTCCGGCCCCGACGGGCGGCTCGGCAACGAGATGTGGGACTTCTCCACGTACCTCTTCTGCTGGATCCTCGGCTTCGCGCACCGCGACGGCGTGCTCCAGCGGCTGCGGCCGGCGCTGGTGGTCGCCCTGTCGTCGGCCGCGCTCGGCTACGGCGGCTGGTACGCCTTCGCGCACCAGGGCGAGGTCGGCACCTACGACCTCGACGAGATCCCGCTGGCGCAGGCCTTCTGGTCGGCCGGGTACGTGATGCTGCTGATGTGGGCCAAGGCGTACTTCCGGATCGACTTCGCCTGGCTCACCCGCTTCCCGAGGCTCGACCGGGTCGTGACGGTCTTCAACGCGCGCGCGGTGACGATCTACCTCTGGCACGAGATCGCCCTGATCCTCGCCGTACCCCTGATCGACCAGTTCTGGAACGTGCCCGCGTTCGAGACGTATCTGCCGCTGGAGAGCCAGTGGTTCATGTTCGGGGTCGGCTGGGTGCTGATCGCGGCGTTCGTGCTGGTGTGCGGCTGGGTGGAGGACGTGGCCGGGAAGAAGAAGCCCCGGCTCGTGCCGGGAGGGCGGGCTGCAAGAATGGGCCCGTGACCCGCGCTTCCCTGAACAAGCAGCCGCACGAAGTCGCCTCGATGTTCGACGACGTGGCGGAACGGTACGACCTGACCAACGACGTGCTGTCGCTCGGCCAGGACCGGGCGTGGCGCAAGGAGGTCGCCAAGGCGGTCGACGCCCGGCCCGCGCAGAAGATCCTGGACCTGGCGGCCGGTACGGCCACCTCGTCCCTGCCGTTCGCGCGGACCGGCGCGTACGTCGTCCCCTGTGACTTCTCGCTGGGCATGCTCCGGGTCGGCAAGAAGAACCACCCGTGGCTGCCGCTGACGGCGGGCGACGCGACGAAGCTGCCCTTCAAGGACGACACCTTCGACGCGGTCACGATCTCCTTCGGGCTGCGCAACGTGCAGGACTTCGACGCCGGGCTGCGCGAGATGTACCGGGTGACCAAGCCCGGCGGCCGGGTCGTGATCTGCGAGTTCTCGCACCCGACCTGGGCGCCCTTCCGCACGGTCTACACCGAGTACCTGATGCGCGCCCTGCCGCCGGTCGCCCGCGCGGTCTCCTCCAACCCCGACGCCTACGTCTACCTCGCGGAGTCCATCCGCGCCTGGCCCGACCAGCCCGCGCTGGCCGAGCACCTGAAGAAGGCCGGCTGGTCGAAGGTGGCCTGGCGGAACCTGACCGGCGGCGTGGTGGCCCTGCACCGGGGGTTCAAGGCGAGCTGAGGCCCTCCTGGGGCCTGTGGGCATACGGGGGGCCTTGGGGACGCTGGGTGCGCCGGGGGGCTCGGCGCTGGGCGGAGGAGGACGCTGGGCGCGCCGGGGGCTCGGCGCGGGGCTGAGGGGGACGCTGGGCGCGCCAAGGGCTCGGCGGGGCCGAGGTCCCGGGGTGCGCCGGGCCCGCGGGGGCCGAGGGGACCCTTGGTGCGTCAAAGGCTCGGCGGGGCCGGGGCCCCGGGGTGCGCGCTGAGGGGGACTCAGGACGGGCCCGGTCCGACCGTGCAGGGGTCTCCCGGCTCGTCCAGCTCGCGCCGCAGTCCGCCGCCCGACCGTTTCGGCGGGCGCGGCTCGCGGATGCCTCCGCCGCCGTCACCCGGGCCGAGGTCGAACCACACGTAGACCATCGACTCCCGCGGCACCTCGGCACCGGGCTGCGGGTACTGGCGTACGACGTGGTCGACCACGGCGAGCGGGAGGTCCTGCCGGTCCGGCGCGCTGAGGAGCAGGCCCCGCGCCCGGGCCGTCTCGCGGGCGTCCACGGCCATCAGGCCGACCAGGCGCGGTACGCGCACTTCGGGTGTCGCGGGTGTTGTACGCACGGATGTCACCCCCAGCGGTACGGGCAGCGTAACCGCACAGGGGTGTCGGCCGGAAGCGTCAGGTGTCTTTCTGTAGCCGACGGCTACTTGGAGTCACGGCGTGGGGGTCAGGTCCAGGCGGTAGCAGTGCGCGTCCTCCGCGAGCCGCGGGTGCGGGAACGTCCCCGCCGGCTCCATGCCCAGGCGCCGGATCACCGCGACGGACCGCTCGTTGCCGGGTCTGACCATCGCCACGACGTTCCTGACGCCCGCCGCCCGGAGCCGTTCCAGCGTCATCCGCGCGGCGACCGTCGCGTACCCCTTGCCCCAGTACGCGCGCCCGAGCCGCCAGCCGATCTCGATCTCACCCGTCGGCCCCCAGTCCCGCGGCCACGGCTGGGCCCCGGTGAACCCGATGACCCGCTCGTCCTCGTCGACCACGGTCCACAGACAGAACCCGAGCTCGGCGTCGTGCCGGCGCTGGCGGGCGGTGAGTTCCTCGTAGACGGACAACTCCGCCGACCTGCCGCCGTGGAACTCCATGACCTCCGGGTCGTCGAAGAGCCGGTGCCAGGCGACGGCGTCCTCGTCGGTGGGGACGCGCAGCCGTACTGCGGGGAGAGCTCGGTTCACGGGGCAACCCTTCAGCCGGGTGATCAATCGTGCTGAATAGACTGCCCATGTCCAGTGCCGGTCGGCACGCAGATGTCGAACTTGGGGAGATCCCGCTGTGACCGAGCCCCACTCCGAGCCCGTCTCCGAGGCCCTTTCCGAGAACACCGCCGATGTGATCGTCGTCGGCGCGGGCCCGGCGGGCTCCACGACCGCGTATTACCTCGCCAAGGCCGGACTAGACGTACTCCTGCTGGAGAAGACCGCGTTCCCGCGCGAGAAGGTCTGCGGCGACGGCCTGACCCCGCGCGCCACGAAACAGCTCGTGGCCATGGGCATCGACATCTCCGAGGAGGCCGGCTGGCTGCGCAACAAGGGCCTGCGCATCATCGGCGGCGGCGTCCGCCTCCAGCTGGACTGGCCGGAGCTCGCCTCGTACCCCGACTACGGACTCGTCCGCAAGCGCGACGACTTCGACGAGCAACTCGCCCGCCAGGCCCAGAAGGCGGGCGCGCGACTGTACGAGCGCTGCAACGTCGGCGCGCCCATCGTCGACGACCGCACCGGCCGGATCACCGGCGTGCACGCCAAGCTGGGGGAGGACAAGCGGGAGGTCGCCTTCCACGCGCCCCTGGTGGTCGCCGCCGACGGCAACTCCACCCGGCTGTCCCTGGCGATGGGCCTGCACCGCCGCGAGGACCGCCCGATGGGCGTCGCCGTCCGCACGTACTTCGAGTCGCCGCGCCACGAGGACGACTACCTGGAGTCCTGGCTGGAGCTGTGGGACCGCCGTGGCCCCGAGCCCCGGCTGCTGCCGGGCTACGGCTGGATCTTCGGCATGGGCGACGGCACCTCCAACGTGGGCCTCGGCGTGCTGAACACCTCCGACTCCTTCAAGGAGCTCGACTGGCGCGAGGTGCTCAAGGCCTGGTGCGCGTCGATGCCCGAGGAGTGGGGCTACACCCCCGAACACATGACGGGCCCGATCCGCGGCGCCGCCCTGCCGATGGCCTTCAACCGCCAGCCGCACTACACCAAGGGCCTGCTCCTGGTCGGTGACGCGGGCGGCATGGTGAACCCCTTCAACGGCGAGGGCATCGCCTACGCCATGGAGTCCGGCCAGATCGCCGCCGACGTCATCGTCCAGGCCCATGCGCGGGCCACGCCGGCCCAGCGGGAGATCGCCCTCCAGCGCTACCCGCAGATCCTCAAGGACACCTACGGCGGCTACTACACGCTGGGCCGCGCCTTCGTGAAGCTCATCGGCAACCCGAAGGTCATGAAGATCGCGGCTCAGCGCGGTCTCACCCACCCCCTGCTCATGAAGTTCACCCTGAAGATGCTCGCCAACCTCACCGACCCGACGGGCGGCGACGCGATGGACCGGATCATCAACGGGCTGAGCAAGGTGGCCCCGCGCGCGTGAGCGGGGGGAAGGCCCGCGCCTGCGCCTGCGCCTGAGATGAACTAGGCCTTCCGCTTCTCGATGTCGGCGGCCCGGCGGGACGAGGACCTCGTCCCGCCGGGCCGCCGCCTGCACGTCGGCCACGCTCAGGGCACGCGGAAGGGCCGCTGCCCCCGAGCGGCTGCGGCCCTTACGACGTTCCGTACGCGTGTGCGTCTGTGGTGCGGTCCCGTCAGAGTACGCGCACGGCACCCGAGGCCGGGTAGCCCGACAGGTCCTGGATGACGACGCCCTTGGACGGGTTGGCCGCGTCCAGGTACTGGCCGCCACCGATGTAGACACCCACGTGGTAGGCGGAACCCTTGCCGCCCCAGTAGAGGATGTCGCCGACCTGGATCTGCGACAGCGGGATGTCGGTGCCCTGCATCGACTGGTCCTGGGAGACCCGCGGCAGGTCGACACCGACCTGCTTGAACGCCGCCTGGACCAGGCTCGAACAGTCCCACGCGTTCGGGCCGGTGGCGCCCATGACGTAGGCGTCGCCCACCTGCGCCTTGAGGAAGGCGATGACGGTCCCCACGGAGCCGCTGGCGGGCGCCGAGGCGGTCGTGGTGGTCGTGGTGGCGGAGAGGGTGGTCCGCTCCGAGGAACGCGAGGCGGCGGCCTCAGCGGCGGCCTTACGGGCCTCCTCGGCCTTCTTCTTGGCCTCGGCCTTCTTCTTCGCCTCCAGCAGGTCCTTCTTGGCCTCCTTGGCGGCGGCCGCGGCGGCGGCGTCACGCTCGGCCTGAAGCTCGTAGTTCGCGGCAGCCTGCTGGGTGGCGTCCGCGGACTCGGCGACCTGGGCGGCCAGGTCGGCCGTGAGCGTGGGCAGTTCGAGGGTCTGCGTGGTCTCGGCGGCGCTCGCCGAGGCCGACGCGCCCGCCGCTGCCATGCTGAGAACGCCACCGGCAACTCCGGCGCGCACGGCGAGCGATGTCGTCGCGCTGCGGCGGGGCTTCCGGTGGCTGCGTATGTGAGCGGTGTGGGACATGAGAACAACCGGTATCAGGGGCTCCTCCATACCTTCAAGAAACGTGTGGTGCGCCACAGTTGTTCAACCGACGCCCCAATTACCCCTCATGGCTTTCTTTATTGACGCCGTAACGGACATTGCGGACGGGGCCCTCCACGGCTGTGATCATGCGCTTTCGTGGTTACGTCCGAATTGCCCCGCGCCTACCACCGGTTGGGACAAGTGGCCAACCCCGGTTCTCACGGACCTCTCATCAATGTGGCAGAGGTCACGCAACGGTTACAGCGGCGGCTGCGTCCCGCGCGCACCTCTCGCCCTCGCTCGCTCGTGAACGCGTGCACGCGTCCACATCGCGCCTCGCGACTCCTTCTGATGTGTGAACGCCGCGCACTACCAAGCCGTCGCGTCCAACGCCAATTTGCATGCAAGAGAATTGTCTTGATATGGAGACGCCCGCTCCCACGTGCGCCGACGAGCCAAAATGTCACCTCTGGTGATCACTCGGACGCTTCGCGTGTGAAGATCACCGCTCATCCGACTTCATGATCCTTCGTCAGGTGGTGGAGATCACAAAGCTTGTGCAATACCCCGTGTCGCAGATCACAGACCGGCGGGCATAAGATGCGGGTCAGTTGGGCTTGTGACCTGCTTCACATGTTCGCGATCTTCGCCGGGACAGGCGGGACTTGCGAGACGCGTGAGGCGGAAGTGAACCCGATGCCATCGCCAGCAGTCAGTGCCGACTGAGAGGAGCGAGGAGCGGTGAACGCGTATGCGCCCATCCTCGTACTGGGAGCCCTCGGGGCAGGCTTTGCGATCTTCTCCGTGGTCATGGCCACGCTGATCGGACCAAAGCGGTACAACCGAGCCAAGCTCGAGGCCTACGAGTGCGGGATCGAGCCGACCCCCACGCCGGCCGGCGGCGGGCGCTTCCCCATCAAGTACTACCTGACGGCGATGCTCTTCATCGTCTTCGACATCGAGATCGTCTTCCTCTACCCCTGGGCCGTCACCTTCGACGCCCTGGGTGTTTTCGGGCTCGTGGAGATGCTGCTCTTCGTGCTCACCGTCTTCGTCGCGTACGCGTACGTGTGGCGGCGCGGCGGCCTGGAATGGGACTGAGGGGCCTTTAACTCATGGGACTCGAAGAAAAGCTGCCGAGCGGCTTCCTGCTGACCACCGTCGAGCAGGCCGCGGGCTGGGTACGCAAGGCGTCCGTCTTCCCGGCCACCTTCGGCCTCGCCTGCTGCGCCATCGAGATGATGACCACCGGCGCCGGACGCTACGACCTGGCCCGCTTCGGCATGGAGGTCTTCCGCGGCTCACCCCGCCAGGCCGACCTCATGATCGTCGCCGGCCGGGTCAGCCAGAAGATGGCCCCGGTGCTCCGGCAGGTCTACGACCAGATGCCGAACCCCAAGTGGGTCATCTCCATGGGGGTCTGCGCCTCCTCGGGCGGCATGTTCAACAACTACGCGATCGTGCAGGGCGTCGACCACATCGTCCCGGTCGACATCTACCTCCCGGGCTGCCCGCCGCGGCCCGAGATGCTCATGGACGCCATCCTCAAGCTCCACCAGAAGATCCAGACCTCCAAGCTCGGCGTGAACGCCGAGGAGGCCGCCCGCGAGGCTGAGGAAGCGGCGCTCAAGGCCCTGCCCACGATCGAGATGAAGGGGCTGCTGCGGTGAGCGACGCGAACGGCACCAACGGAGCCAACCCGGAGCAGGAGCTGAGCGGCTCCAACCTCCCCGGCCAGCGCGGCGAGGGAGGTGAGGAGATCCGCGTCCAGCGCGGCATGTTCGGCGCGAACAACGGCGGCGACACCTCCGGCTACGGCGGCCTGGTCCGCTCGGTCCGGCTCCCCGGCCCCGCCGCCCGCCCCTACGGCGGCTGGTTCGACGAGGTCGCCGACGAGCTGGAAGGCGCCCTGGAGGAACAGGGACTGCTCCCCGACAACGCCATCGAGAAGACGGTCGTCGACCGCGGCGAGCTCACCTTCCACATCGAGCGCGAGCACCTGCTGCGCGTCGCACAGACCCTGCGCGACGACCCCGCCCTGCGCTTCGAGCTGTGCACCGGCGTCAGCGGCGTCCACTACCCGCACGACAAGGGCCGCGAGCTGCACGCCGTCTACCACCTGCGCTCGCTCACCCACAACCGGCTGATCCGCCTGGAGGTCAGCGCCCCGGACGCCGACCCGAAGATCCCGTCCCTGGTCTCGGTGTACCCGACCAACGACTGGCACGAGCGCGAGACCTACGACTTCTTCGGGATCGTCTTCGACGGTCACCCGGCACTGACGCGGATCATGATGCCCGACGACTGGCCGGGCCATCCGCAGCGCAAGGACTACCCCCTCGGCGGCATCCCCGTCGAGTACAAGGGCGCCCAGATCCCGGCTCCGGACCAGCGGAGGTCGTACTCGTGAGCACTTCCCACGCATCAGCCTCGAACGCCTCGGCCGCTGCGGCCGCCGCGGCAGCTGCCGCGCGCGAGACCACCGAGGGCGCCGTCTACACGGTCACCGGTGGCGACTGGGACGAGGTCGTCCAGTCCGCGGCCCGCGCCGACGACGAGCGCATCGTCGTCAACATGGGCCCGCAGCACCCCTCCACCCACGGCGTGCTCCGCCTGATCCTGGAGATCGAGGGCGAGACGGTCACCGAGGCCCGCTGCGGCATCGGCTACCTGCACACGGGCATCGAGAAGAACCTCGAGTTCCGCACGTGGACGCAGGGCACCACGTTCGTGACGCGCATGGACTACCTGACGTCCTTCTTCAACGAGACGGCCTACTGTCTCGCCGTCGAGAAGCTCCTCGGCA
Source organism: Streptomyces sp. NPDC020489 (assembly GCF_044386545.1). NCBI lineage: Bacteria > Bacillati > Actinomycetota > Actinomycetes > Kitasatosporales > Streptomycetaceae > Streptomyces > Streptomyces sp. NPDC020489. The sequence continues at coordinate 86,117 of NZ_JBIRUZ010000015.1, read as the reverse complement.
TCGAGGACCAGATCACCGAGCGCGCCAAGATCATCCGGGTGCTCCTGATGGAGCTGAACCGGCTCTCCTCGCACCTGGTGTGCATCGCCACCGGCGGCATGGAACTGGGCGCCACCACGATCATGATCTACGGATTCCGTGATCGTGAAATGATTCTCGACATCTACGAGCTCATCACGGGCCTGCGGATGAACCACGCGTACATCCGCCCCGGCGGACTCGCCCAGGACCTGCCGCCCGGCGCGGTGGACCACATCCGCGAGTTCGTGAAGAAGATGAAGAAGAACCTCCCGGAGTACGACAAGCTCGCCACCGGGAACCCCATCTTCAAGGCCCGTATGCAGGACATCGGCTACCTGGACCTGGCGGGCTGCATGGCCCTCGGCGCCACCGGCCCCATCCTGCGCTCGGCCGGCCTGCCGCACGACCTGCGCAAGGCGCAGCCGTACTGCGACTACGAGACCTACGACTTCGAGGTCCCGACCGTCGACACCTGCGACTCCTACGGCCGCTTCCTGATCCGGCTGGAGGAGATGCGCCAGTCGCTGCACATCGTCGAGCAGTGCCTGGACCGGCTCCAGCCCGGTCCGGTCATGGTCGGCGACAAGAAGATCGCCTGGCCCGCCCAGCTCGCCCTCGGTCCCGACGGCCTGGGCAACTCCCTCGACCACATCAAGAAGATCATGGGCACCTCCATGGAGGCCCTGATCCACCACTTCAAGCTGGTCACCGAGGGCTTCCGGGTACCGCCGGGACAGGCGTACGCGGCCGTCGAGTCGCCCAAGGGCGAACTCGGGGTGCACGCCGTGTCCGACGGCGGCACCCGCCCCTACCGGGTCCACTTCCGTGACCCGTCCTTCACCAACCTTCAGGCCATGGCGGCGATGTGCGAGGGCGGCCAGGTCGCCGACGTCATCGTCGCTGTCGCGTCCATCGACCCCGTGATGGGAGGCGTCGACCGGTGACCACCTCTTCTTCCGAGCGGGGCGTCAGCCTGGGCATGCCCGAACTGCCCGCACCCGCCTACCCGGACGACGTCCGGGCCCGGCTCGAGGCGGACGCGCGCGAGGTCATCGCGCGCTACCCCGACTCCCGGTCCGCACTCCTGCCGTTGCTGCACCTGGTGCAGTCGGAGGAGGGCCATGTCACGCGCACCGGAATGCAGTTCTGCGCGGACGTGCTGGGGCTGACCACCGCCGAGGTCACCGCGGTCGCCACCTTCTACACCATGTACCGGCGCCGGCCGAGCGGTGACTACCAGGTGGGTGTGTGCACCAACACGCTCTGCGCGGTGATGGGCGGCGACGCGATCTTCGAGGAGCTCCAGGAGCACCTCGGCGTCGGCAACGGCGAGACCACCGAGGACGGCAAGGTCACGCTGGAACACATCGAGTGCAACGCAGCCTGCGACTTCGCGCCGGTCGTGATGGTGAACTGGGAGTTCTTCGACAACCAGACCCCGACGAGCGCCAAGCGCCTCGTCGACGACCTGCGCGCGGGCCGGACCGTGGAGCCCACGCGCGGGGCGCCGCTGTGCACCTTCAAGGAGACCGCGCGGATCCTCGCCGGCTTCCCCGACGAGCGGCCAGGGGCCGTCGAGGCGAGCGGCGGAGCGGGACCCGCGTCACTGGTGGGCCTCCGCCTGGCCAGGGGAGAGACCGCACCCGCGCGCGTGGTCCATCCGCGGGACGGCGGCCCGCACGACGAGCCGCAGGACCGGGCGGCACAGGACCGCGCGGCACAGGGCAGGGGCGTGCACGAGCCCTCGCCGAGCGAGCACTTGAGCTCCCACGACGCACCGCACGACACGTCGGCCTCCGACCCCGCCCACCCGGCAGGGCCCGCCGCCGAGGAGGGGGAGTGATGACCTTGGCACCCGAGCTGAAAGACACCAGCCCCGAAAAGCTGCTCGCACCCGTGCTGTCGGCCTTCTGGGACGAGGACAGGTCCTGGTCGCTGGACGTCTACCGAAGGCACGAAGGGTACGAGGGGCTCCGCAAGGCGCTCGCGATGTCACCGGACGACCTGATCGCGTACGTCAAGGACTCCGGTCTGCGCGGCCGTGGCGGCGCGGGATTCCCCACCGGAATGAAATGGCAGTTCATTCCCCAGGGTGATGGAAAGCCGCACTATCTAGTTGTCAACGCCGACGAGTCGGAGCCGGGAACCTGCAAGGACATCCCGCTCCTCTTCGCGAACCCGCACAGCCTCATCGAGGGCATTGTCATCGCGTGTTACGCCATCAGGTCTTCGCATGCCTTCATCTATCTGCGGGGTGAAGTCGTCCCCGTGTTGCGGCGGTTGCACGAGGCCGTGCGCGAGGCCTATGCGGCGGGCTACCTCGGCGAGAACATCCTGGGCAGCGGACTCGACCTGGAACTCACCGTGCACGCCGGCGCGGGCGCGTACATCTGCGGTGAGGAGACCGCACTGCTCGACTCGCTCGAAGGCCGCCGTGGTCAACCGCGGCTCCGTCCCCCTTTCCCTGCGGTCGCAGGTCTCTATGCCTGCCCGACTGTTGTAAACAACGTGGAGTCGATCGCGTCGGTTCCCGCGATCCTGAACAAAGGAAAAGACTGGTTCAGGTCGATGGGCAGCGAGAAGTCCCCGGGCTTCACGCTCTATTCGCTCAGCGGCCATGTCGCCAATCCCGGCCAGTTCGAGGCCCCGCTCGGCATCACGCTCCGCCAGCTGCTGGAGATGAGCGGCGGGATGCGCCCCGGGCACCGGCTGAAGTTCTGGACGCCGGGCGGCTCCTCCACGCCGATGTTCACCGACGAGCACCTCGACGTCCCCCTCGACTACGAGGGCGTCGGCGCCGCCGGCTCCATGCTCGGCACCAAGGCCCTTCAGTGCTTCGACGAGACGACCTGCGTGGTCCGTGCCGTCACCCGCTGGACCGAGTTCTACGCCCACGAGTCCTGCGGCAAGTGCACCCCCTGCCGTGAAGGCACGTACTGGCTCGTGCAGTTGCTGCGCGACATCGAGGCCGGCAAGGGCGTCATGTCCGACCTCGACAAGCTGAACGACATCGCCGACAACATCAACGGCAAGTCCTTCTGCGCCCTCGGCGACGGCGCCGCCTCGCCGATCTTCTCCTCGCTCAAGTACTTCCGCGAGGAGTACGAGCAGCACATCACGGGCCGTGGCTGCCCCTTCGACCCGGCCAAGTCCACGGTCTGGGCCGACTCCCGCACGGAGGTGAACGCATGACCGTGACCACCAACGCTCCCTCCGGTGGGGGAGAGGCGGCGGTCCCGCCGGAGGATCTCGTCTCGCTGACGATCGACGGCGCCGAGATCAGCGTGCCCAAGGGCACCCTGGTCATCCGCGCCGCCGAACAGCTCGGCATCGAGATCCCCCGCTTCTGCGACCACCCCCTGCTCGACCCGGCCGGCGCCTGCCGGCAGTGCATCGTCGAGGTCGAGGGCCAGCGCAAGCCGATGGCCTCCTGCACCATCACCTGCACCGACGGCATGGTGGTGAAGACCCACCTGACCTCGCCGGTCGCCGAGAAGGCGCAGCACGGTGTGATGGAGCTCCTGCTCATCAACCACCCGCTGGACTGCCCGGTCTGTGACAAGGGCGGCGAGTGTCCCCTCCAGAACCAGGCCATGTCCCACGGCCAGGCCGAGTCCCGCTTCGAGGGCAAGAAGCGGACCTACGAGAAGCCCGTCCCCATCTCCACCCAGGTGCTGCTCGACCGCGAGCGGTGCGTGCTGTGCGCCCGCTGCACCCGCTTCTCCAACCAGGTCGCGGGCGACCCGATGATCGAGCTGATCGAGCGGGGCGCCCTCCAGCAGGTCGGCACCGGCGAGGGCGACCCCTTCGAGTCGTACTTCTCCGGCAACACGATCCAGATCTGTCCGGTCGGCGCGCTGACCTCGGCGGCCTACCGCTTCCGCTCCCGCCCCTTCGACCTGGTGTCCTCCCCGAGCGTGTGCGAGCACTGCTCCGGCGGCTGCGCCACCCGCACCGACCACCGGCGCGGCAAGGTCATGCGCAAGCTCGCGGCCAACGACCCCGAGGTCAACGAGGAGTGGATCTGCGACAAGGGCCGCTTCGCCTTCCGGTACGCGCAGCAGCGCGACCGGCTGGAGACGCCCCTGGTGCGCAACGCCGAAGGCGTCCTGGAGCCCGCGTCCTGGCCGGAGGCCCTCCAGATCGCCGCCCAGGGGCTGCTCGCCTCGCGCGGCCGGACCGGAGTCCTCACGGGCGGCCGGCTCACCATCGAGGACGCCTACGCGTACAGCAAGTTCGCGCGCGTGGCCCTCGACACCAACGACATCGACTTCCGCGCGCGCGTGCACAGTGGCGAGGAGGCCGACTTCCTCGCCGCGCGGATCGCCGGACGCGGCCGTGACCTCGACGGCAGCGGCGTCACCTACACCACCCTGGAGCAGGCGCCCGCCGTCCTGCTGGTCGGGTTCGAGGCCGAGGAGGAGGCGCCCGGCGTCTTCCTGCGGCTGCGCAAGGCCTGGCGCAAGCACGGGCAGAAGGTGTTCTCGCTCGCCACGCACGCCACGCGCGGTCTGGAGAAGGCCGGCGGCACGCTGCTGCCGGCGGCCCCCGGCACCGAGACCGAGTGGCTGGACGCGCTCGCGGCCGGAGTCGGCCTGGAGTCGGACGGCGCCCTGGCCGCGGAGGCGCTGCGCGCGCAGGGCGCGGTGATCGCCGTCGGCGAGCGGCTGGCGGCCGTGGCCGGTGGACTGACCGCCGCGGTACGGGCCGCCGCCGCGACCGGCGCGCAGCTGGTGTGGATCCCGCGCCGGGCGGGGGAGCGCGGTGCCGTCGAGGCGGGCGCGCTGCCCTCGCTGCTGCCGGGCGGACGTCCGGCCACCGACCCGCGCGCGCGTGAGGAGGTCGCGAGCGCCTGGGGCGTCGCCGAACTCCCGCACCGCTACGGCCGGGACACCACCCAGATCGTCGAGGCCGCCGCCACCGGCGAGCTGCGGGCGCTGGTCGTCGCGGGCGTCGAGATCGCCGACCTGCCCGACCCGGCACGCGCGCGTGAGGCCCTGACCGAGGTCGGCTTCCTGGTCTCGCTGGAGCTGCGGCCCAGCGAGGTCACCGCGCACGCGGACGTGGTGCTGCCGGTCGCCGCGGTCGCCGAGAAGGCGGGCACCTTCCTCAACTGGGAAGGCCGGGTGCGCTTCTTCGAGGCCGCCCTCAAGCCCGACCAGATGACCCGCCGCCTCGCGCCCACCGACGCGCGCGTGCTGCAGATGCTGGCCGACGCCATGGACGTCCACCTGGGGCTGCCGGACCTGCGTACCGTGCGCGGCGAGATCGACCGGCTCGGCGCCTGGGACGGTTCCCGGGCCACGGACCCCCTGGAGAGGGCGGCCCAGTTGCCGCGGCCGGCCGCCGGGGAGGCCGTACTGGCCGGGCACCGGCTGCTGCTCGACCAGGGCCGCCTCCAGGAGGGTGACGAGGCGCTCGCCGGGACGCGACACGCGGCCCACGCGCGCGTGTCGGCTCCCACCGCCGCCGAGGTCGGGGTCAAGGACGGCGACGTGCTCGCCGTGACCGGACCGGCCGGAACCGTCGAACTCCCGCTCCGGATCACCGAGATGCCCGACCGCGTGGTCTGGCTCCCGCTGAACTCCGCGGGCGGGGGTGTCGCCTCCGACACCGGTGTGGCGCCCGGCTCACTCGTCCGCATCGGCCCGGCGACCCTCGCCGCCGAAGCCCCCAAGGAGGTGGAGGCATGAGCCCGTACCTCGCCGCTGAAGACCTCTCGATGTTCGGCCGCGACGTCTGGTGGCTGGTCGTCCTGAAGGCGGTGTTCTGCTTCGCCTTCGTGGTGCTGTCCGTGCTGCTGGCCATCGTCTGGGAACGCAAGGTCGTCGCCTGGATGCAGCTGCGTATCGGCCCCAACCGCAACGGCCCCTGGGGCATGCTCCAGTCGCTCGCCGACGGTGTGAAGCTGATGCTCAAGGAAGACCTCGTCGTCAAGCGAGCCGACAAGGTGGTCTACGTCCTCGCGCCGATCATCATGACGGTCCCGGCCTTCATGGCGATCGCGGTGATCCCGTTCGGCCCGGCCGGAAACGAGGTCTCGATCTTCGGTGAGCGCACCACGATGCAGCTCACCGACCTGCCGATCGCGATGCTCTTCATCCTCGCGACCGCCTCCGTCGGCATCTACGGCATCGTCCTCGCGGGCTGGAGCTCCGGCTCGACGTACCCGCTGCTCGGCGGTCTGCGCTCCTGCGCCCAGATGATCTCCTACGAGATCGCCATGGGCGCGGCGTTCGCCTCCGTCTTCCTCTACTCGGGGTCGATGTCGACATCCGCGATCGTCGAACAGCAGCAGGACCGCTGGTACGTGCTGCTGCTGCCGGTCTCGTTCATCCTCTACATCGTCACGATGATCGGCGAGACCAACCGCGCCCCCTTCGACATGCCGGAGTCCGAGGGCGACCTGGTCGGCGGCTTCAACACCGAGTACACGTCCATCAAGTTCGCGCTGTTCATGCTCGCCGAGTACGCGAACATGATCACTGTCTCGGCGGTGGCGACCACGCTCTTCCTCGGCGGGTGGCGGGCGCCCTGGCCGATCAGCACCTTCTGGGAGGGCGCGAACCACGGCTGGTGGCCGATGCTCTGGTTCTTCCTCAAGGTCCAGGCGTTCCTGTTCCTGTTCATCTGGGTGCGCGCCTCGCTCCCACGGGTCCGCTACGACCAGCTGATGAAGCTCGGCTGGAAGGTCCTCATCCCGGTCTCCGTGGTGTGGCTGATGCTCGTCGCGACCGTGCGGACCCTGCGCAACGAGAACTACGACTTCGCCGACATCGCGCTCTACGTCGGCGGCGGTGTCGTGGCGCTGCTGCTGCTCTCCTTCGTCGCCGACATGTTCCGCGGCAAGCCGAAGGACGAACCCGCCCCGGTCGTCGCCTTCGACCCGATGGCCGGTGGATTCCCCGTACCGCCGCTGCCCGGACAGGAGTTGCCGCCCGTGCCCAGGCGCCGCCCGCGCCGGGAGCGGGAGCTGATTGTCAGTGGTGGGCCCGATACTCACAGTGACGGATCTCTGGATGGAAAGGAGGCGTCCGATGGCTGAGGAGCCCAAGGAGGCCGGGCAGACGACGCCCGGATTCCAGAACCCGGTGGCCGGCTTCGGTGTGACCTTCAAGGCCATGTTCAAGAAGCGGCTGACCGAGCAGTACCCGGAGCAGGAGAAGACCACCGCTCCGCGGTTCCACGGACGGCACCAGCTCAACCGCCATCCGGACGGCCTGGAGAAGTGCGTCGGCTGCGAGCTGTGCGCCTGGGCCTGCCCCGCCGACGCCATCTACGTGGAGGGCGCGGACAACACGGACGAGGAGCGTTACTCGCCGGGCGAGCGGTACGGCCGCGTCTACCAGATCAACTACGCCCGCTGCATCCTGTGCGGCCTGTGCATCGAGGCGTGCCCCACGCGCGCGCTGACGATGACCAACGAGTTCGAACTCGCCGACTCCAGCCGCGCCAACCTCATCTACACCAAGGAGCAGCTCCTCGCCGGCCTGGAGGAGGGCATGGTCGACAGTCCCCACGCGATCTACCCGGGGACCGACGAGCAGGACTACTACCGGGGGCTGGTCACCGAGGCCGCGCCCGGCACCGTCCAGCAGCCGGCCCTCTCCAAGGGCGAGACCGTGCAGGAGGGCGAGTCGACCTTCGGGGCGGACGAACCGGCGTCGGAGAAGGTGATCGGCCGATGAGCGCCCCCCTTCAGCTCGCCGCCTACTCCACCTCCACCGGCGAGGCCTTCCAGTTCTGGGTGCTCGGCACCGTCGCGGTGATCGGCGCCCTGTGCACCGTCTTCATGCGACGGGCCGTGCACAGCGCGCTCTGTCTCGCCGGCACCATGATCATCCTGGCGGTGTTCTACCTCGCCAACGGCGCCTACTTCCTCGGTGTCGTGCAGATCGTCGTCTACACCGGCGCGATCATGATGCTGTTCCTGTTCGTGGTGATGCTCGTCGGCGTCACGGCCGCGGACTCCCTGAAGGAGACCATCAAGGGCCAGCGCTGGCTGGCCCTGCTGTGCGGGCTCGGATTCGGCGTCCTGCTGGTCGCCGGGATCGGCAACGCCTCCCTGACGGAGTTCAACGGCCTGGCGCAGGCCAACGCGAACGGCAACGTGGAGGGCCTCGCCGCCCTCATCTTCACGAAGTACGTGTTCGCCTTCGAGATCACCGGCGCCCTGCTGATCACGGCCGCCGTCGGCGCCATGGTGCTCACGCACCGCGAGCGCACCGAGCGCGCCAAGACCCAGCGCGAACTGTCCGAGCAGCGGGTCCGCGAGGGCACGCACCTGCCGCCGCTGCCCGCCCCCGGTGTCTACGCCCGGCACAACGCCGTGGACGTCGCGGGCCTGCTGCCCGACGGCACCCCCTCCGAGCTCACCGTCAACAAGACGCTGCGCGACCGCGGCCAGATCCGTGATGTCTCCACCGAGGCGCTCAACGATCTGCGGGCGCTGGAACAGCGTGCGGAGGACCGTCTGGAGCGGACCGACCTGGCGCCGGCGAACCTCAAGCGGGCCGAGGAGGCGTCGAAGTGAACCCCGTCAACTACCTCTACCTCGCGGCCCTGTTGTTCACGATCGGTGCCACCGGAGTGCTGATCCGGCGCAACGCGATCGTGGTGTTCATGTGCGTGGAGCTCATGCTCAACGCCTGCAACCTCGCGTTCGTCGCCTTCTCCCGGATGCACGGCAACCTCGACGGCCAGATCATCGCCTTCTTCACGATGGTCGTCGCCGCCGCGGAGGTCGTGGTCGGGCTCGCGATCATCGTGTCGCTGTTCCGATCCCGCCACTCGGCCTCGGTCGACGACGCCAGCCTGATGAAGCTGTAAGGGGCGCTGGACCGTATGAATGCTGAGAACCTGATCGCGCTGCTCATCGCGGCGCCCCTGCTCGGAGCGGCGGTCCTGCTGACCGGCGGCCGGCGGCTGGACGCCGTCGGCCACTGGATCGGCACGATCCTCGCCGGCGCCTCCTTCGTGGTCGGCGCCGTCCTCTTCGCCGACCTGCTCGGCAAGGACGCCGAGCACCGCACGCTCACCCAGCACCTGTTCAGCTGGGTGCCGGTCGAGGGCTTCCAGGCGGACATCGCCTTCCGCCTCGACCAGCTGTCGATGACGTTCGTGCTGCTGATCACCGGCGTCGGCACGCTGATCCACCTGTACTCCATCGGGTACATGGAGCACGACGAGCGCCGCCGCCGCTTCTTCGGCTATCTGAACCTGTTCCTCGCGGCGATGCTGCTGCTCGTCCTCGCCGACAACTACCTGCTGCTGTACGTCGGCTGGGAGGGCGTCGGTCTCGCCTCCTACCTGCTGATCGGCTTCTGGCAGCACAAGCCCAGCGCCGCGACGGCCGCGAAGAAGGCCTTCCTGGTCAACCGCGTCGGCGACATGGGCCTGTCGATCGCGATCATGCTGATGTTCACGACGTTCGGCACCTTCGCCTTCGGCCCGGTCCTCGGCAGCCACGAAGAACCCGGGCTCGTCACCGGCGCCTCCGAGGCCACCCTGACCGGCATCGCCCTGATGCTGCTGCTCGCCGCCTGCGGCAAGTCCGCCCAGGTGCCGCTGCAGTCCTGGCTCGGGGACGCGATGGAGGGCCCGACCCCCGTCTCGGCCCTCATCCACGCGGCGACGATGGTGACCGCGGGCGTCTACCTGATCGTCCGCTCCGCCAACATCTTCAACCTCGCCCCGGACGCCCAGCTCGTCGTCACCATCGTCGGTGCCGTCACGCTCCTGTTCGGTGCGATCGTCGGTTGCGCGAAGGACGACATCAAGAAGGCCCTCGCGGGCTCGACCATGTCGCAGATCGGCTACATGGTCCTCGCCGCCGGTCTCGGCCCCATCGGCTACGTCTTCGCGATCATGCACCTGGTGACCCACGGCTTCTTCAAGGCCGGGCTGTTCCTCGGCGCCGGTTCGGTCATGCACGGCATGAACGACGAGGTCGACATGCGGAAGTACGGCGGCCTGAGGAAGTACATGCCGGTCACGTTCGTGACGTTCGGCCTCGGCTACCTCGCCATCATCGGCTTCCCGGGTCTGTCCGGCTTCTTCTCCAAGGACAAGATCATCGAGGCGGCGTTCGCCAAGGGCGGCACCGAGGGCTGGATCCTCGGCGCCTGCGCCCTGCTCGGCGCGGCCATCACGGCGTACTACATGACGCGCGTGATGCTGATGACGTTCTTCGGCGAGGAGCGCTGGCGCAACCAGCCGACCCGGTCCCCGCAGGCCCCGAGCGCCGAGCCCGCCGCCGAGCACCACGGCGAGCACGCCGAGCCGCACCCGCACGAGTCGCCGAGGTCCATGACGATCCCGATGATCGTGCTGGCCTTCGGATCGGTCTTCGCCGGTGGCCTGTTCAGCATCGGTGACCGGTTCCTGCACTGGCTGGAGCCCATCACCGGGCACGACCACGGCGACGCGCCGATCAGCGCCGCCACGGTCACGGCGTCCACGGTGGCCGTCATGGTCATCGGCGTCGCGACCGCCTGGGCGCAGTACGGCCGCCGCCCCGTCCCGGTCGTCGCCCCGCGCGGGTCGTTGCTCACCCGGGCCGCCCGGCGCGACCTGCTCCAGGACGACTTCAACCACGTCGTCCTGGTCCGCGGCGGCGAGCACCTCACGCGCTCCCTGGTGTACGTCGACCACACCCTGGTCGACGGGGTGGTCAACGGTACGGCGGCCTCCATGGGCGGCCTCTCCGGACGGCTCCGCAAGCTGCAGAACGGCTACGCGCGGTCGTACGCGGTCTCGATGTTCGGCGGTGCGGCAGTGCTGATCGCCGCGACCCTGCTGATGAGGGCGGTCTGATCCGATGTCCTTTCCTCTGCTGACAGCGACGGCGGCGCTCCCGGCGATCGGCGCGATCGCCACGGCCGCCGTACCGGCCGCGCGACGCACCGCCGCCAAATGGCTCGCGCTGCTCGTCTCGCTCGCCACGCTCGTGCTCGCGGCGATCGTCCTGGTCCGCTTCGACCCGGACGGCGACCGCTACCAGCTAACCGAGTCCCACTGGTGGATCAAGGACTTCGGGGTGCGCTACGAGCTGGGCGTGGACGGCATCGGGGTGGCGCTGGTCGCGCTGACCGCGCTGCTGATCCCGTTCATCATCCTCGCGGGGTGGCACGACGCCGACCCGCTGGAGACCGGCGCTGAGTCTCTCAGCAGCTTCGCTGCGGGCCGGTGGCGGCCGACGCAGGGCTTCTTCGCCCTGATCCTGGCCGTCGAGGCGATGGTGATCATCTCCTTCGAGGCCACGGACGTCTTTGTCTTCTACATCTTCTTCGAAGCCATGCTGATCCCGATGTACTTCCTCATCGGCGGCTTCGGGGACCGGGCCCACGAACACGGCGAGGAGACGGCGTCGACGCAACGGTCGTACGCCGCGGTGAAGTTCCTCCTCTACAACCTCGCCGGCGGCCTGATCATGCTGGCCGCGGTGATCGGCCTCCATGTGGCCGCCGGGAGCTTCTCGCTCCAGGAGATCGCCGAGGCGCGGGCCAACGGCTCGCTGGACATGGCGACGAACACCGAGCGCTGGCTGTTCCTCGGGTTCTTCTTCGCCTTCGCGGTGAAGGCCCCGCTGTGGCCGCTGCACACCTGGCTGCCCAACGCGATGGGGGAGGCCACCGCCCCGGTCGCCGTCCTCATCACCGCGGTCGTCGACAAGGTCGGCACCTTCGCGATGCTCCGCTTCTGCCTCCAGCTGTTCCCGGAGGCCTCGAAGTGGGCGACGCCCGCGATCCTCGTCCTCGCGGTGATCAGCATCATCTACGGGGCGCTGCTCGCGGTCGGCCAGCGGGACATCAAGCGGCTGGTGGCGTACGCGTCGATCTCGCACTTCGGCTTCATCATCATGGGCATCTTCGCGATGACCAGCGAGGGCCAGTCCGGGGCGACGCTCTACATGGTGAACCACGGCATTTCCACGGCCGCGTTGATGCTGGTCGCCGGGTTCCTGATCTCGCGGCGCGGGTCGCGGCTCATCGCCGACTACGGCGGGGTGCAGAAGGTCGCCCCGGTGCTCGCCGGCACCTTCCTGATCGGTGGTCTGGCGACCCTGTCGCTGCCGGGTCTCGCCCCGTTCGTGAGTGAGTTCCTGGTCCTGGTCGGCACGTTCGCGAACTATCCGGTGATCGGCATCATCGCCACCTTCGGCATCGTGCTCGCGGCGCTGTACACCCTCGTCCTCTACCAGCGGACGATGACGGGTCCGGTGAAGCCCGAGGTCGCGACCATGCCCGACCTGCGGGTGCGGGAACTGGTGGTGGTCGCGCCGCTGGTGGTCCTGCTGATCTTCCTGGGCGTCTACCCGAAGCCCGTGACGGACATCGTCAACCCGGCGGTCAAGCAGACCATGTCGGACCTCGAAAAGAAGGACCCCCAGCCCGAGGTGGAGGCGGCCAAGTGAGCGCAACAGTCGTCCACAGCTTGTGGACAACCGCGGCCGATCCGATCTCGAAGATCGACACGCCGACGATCGAATACGGACAATTGTCACCCACGTTGATCGTCGTCGGAGCGGCGATCATCGGAGTGCTGATCGAGGCGGCGGTACCGCGCAAGCAGCGGTACCACGCCCAGGTGTTCCTGTCCGCCGTGGCGCTGATCTCGGCCTTCGCCGCGGTCGTCGCGCTCTCGACGAACGGGTACGCCACCACCAAGGCGGGCATCGCGGCCATGGGCGCGATCGCCGTCGACGGACCGGCGCTCTTCCTCCAGGGCACGATCCTGCTGGCCGGACTGGTCGGCCTGTTCACCTTCGCCGAACGCCGCCTCGACCCCGTGGAACACGGCAAACAGGTCGACTCCTTCGCCGCCCAGGCCGCCTCCGTGCCGGGCAGCGACAGCGAGAAGGCCGCGGTGAAGGCCGGGTTCACCACCACCGAGGTGTTCCCGCTGCTGCTGTTCGCCGTCGCGGGCATGCTGGTCTTCCCGGCGGCCAACGACCTGCTGACGCTGTTCATCGCGCTGGAGGTCTTCTCGCTGCCGCTGTACCTGATGTGCGCGCTGGCCCGCCGCAAGCGGCTCATGTCGCAGGAGGCCGCGGTCAAGTACTTCCTGCTCGGCGCGTTCGCCTCCGCGTTCACCCTTTTCGGCATCGCGCTGCTCTACGGCTACGCGGGCTCGGTGTCCTACGCGACGATCGCGCAGGTGGTCGACGGCACCGTCACCACCGTCGACCCGGCGCTCGCGGACACCATGGGCAACGACGCGCTGCTGCTGATCGGCGCCGCGATGATCGTCATGGGCCTGCTGTTCAAGGTCGGCGCGGTCCCCTTCCACATGTGGACGCCGGACGTGTACCAGGGCGCGCCGACGCCGGTGACCGGGTTCATGGCGGCGGCGACCAAGGTCGCGGCCTTCGGCGCCCTGCTGCGCCTCCTGTACGTCGTGCTGCCGGGCCTGCGATGGGACTGGCGGCCGGTCATGTGGGGCGTCGCGATCGTCACCATGCTCGGCGGTGCGATCGTCGCGATCACGCAGACGGACATCAAGCGGCTGCTGGCGTACTCGTCGATCGCGCACGCGGGCTTCATCCTCGCGGGCGTCATCGCGACCACGCCGGACGGGGTGTCGTCCGTCCTCTTCTACCTGGCGGCCTACTCGTTCGTGACGATCGGCGCGTTCGCGGTGGTCACGCTCGTACGGGACGCCGGGGGCGAGGCGACGCACCTGTCCAAGTGGGCCGGGCTGGGCCGGCGTTCGCCGCTGGTGGCCGCCGTGTTCGCGGTGTTCCTGCTGGCCTTCGCCGGCATCCCGCTGACCTCCGGGTTCGCGGGCAAGTTCGCCGTGTTCAAGGCGGCGGCGGAGGGCGGGGCGACACCGCTGGTCGTGGTCGGTGTGATCTCGTCGGCGATCGCGGCGTTCTTCTACATCCGCGTCATCGTGCTGATGTTCTTCAGCGAGCCGCGCCCGGACGGGCCGACGGTCGCCGTGCCGTCGCCGCTGACGATGACGGCGATCGGGGTCGGCGTGGCGGTCACGCTGGTGCTCGGTGTGGCGCCGCAGTACTTCCTGGACCTCGCGGGCCAGGCGGGAGTCTTCGTGCGCTGACCCGCGGCGCCCGTACGACGGCCCCGGTTCCCTTCGGTGGGAACCGGGGCCGTCGTGCCGCGTGCCGGGGGTTCAGCCGGTCGTCCAGTCGAGGTTCTCCAGATCGGTCACCCAGTCGGGCACCGTGGTGGCCGCGGGCGGCGCCGGTGTGGTGGAGCACTTCACGTCGGAGTTGAAGGCGGTGAAGGTCCCCTTGGGGTTGGCCTTGTGGAGCCACGCGTGGAGCGTCCAGGCCTTCAGCGCGCCGTTCTTCTCGAATGGCGTGTCGAACAGCTCCGGTGCCTTGCTCTGGCCGGTGTCCGGGACCACCCACTCCACCCCGACCAGCTGCCGGGCGCTCCGGTCGGCCCCGCCCTCGTACAGCAGGGCCGCCGGCGTGCCCGGATCGAGCGAGCCGACGTACTTCTCGTTGACGTAGCGGTAGCCCGTCTCGGGCACGCAGACGTCGGTGGGGACGTAACCGCCCTCCGACGAGGCCCACGGCTCGTAGGCGTAGACGGCGGTGTCGGCGTATGCCGTGGTCAGGTCCCCCTGGACGTCCGTGGCGGGGTCGGGCGCCGCATGCGCGGGCGACGCGGTCAGGGAGAAGGCTCCGGCTACCGCCACGGCGATGGCGGCCTTGAGGGGCCGAGAGGACATGGTGGGGCTCCTTGAAGCGGAAGAGGCGCGCACCGGGTCAGGCGCGGTGTGCGGGGGCGGGACCTGCCCGTCCCGCCCTCGCAGCATGTCCCGGCGGCCACCAGGCCTCCATGTGACGCGGACCATTCGAGTGAGTGCACAGCGTGAGTGCACGGTGAGTGCAGGGGGTGACGGGGTGGGCCTGTGGATAACTCCGTCGCTGTCGGTGCGGACGCCTATCGTGGACGCAGTGGTCGAGGTGCGACGGACGGGGGACACGGCGATGGGTGGGACGGGCGGGATCGGTGCAATGACAGCGGTAACCGAGAGCGAGGCACTGGCCACGCTCCACCGGGTCTTCGGATACGAGGCCTTCCGCGGTGAGCAGGAAGCGGTCATCGAGCATGTGGTCGCGGGCGGCGACGCCGTGGTCCTCATGCCGACCGGTGGCGGCAAGTCCCTGTGCTACCAGATCCCCGCCCTGGTCAGACCCGGCACGGGCGTCGTGGTCTCGCCGCTCATCGCGCTCATGCAGGACCAGGTGGACGCGCTGCGGGCCCTCGGCGTGAACGCCGGGTTCATGAATTCCACGCAGGACTTCGACGAGCGGCGGGTGGTGGAGGCCGAGTTCCTGGCGGGCGAGCTGGACCTGCTCTACCTGGCGCCGGAGCGGCTGCGGCTGGAGTCCACGCTGGACCTCCTCTCCCGCGGCAAGATCTCGGTCTTCGCGATCGACGAGGCGCACTGCGTGTCCCAGTGGGGCCACGACTTCCGGCCCGACTACCTCTCCCTCTCCCTGCTCGGCGAGCGCTGGCCGGACGTCCCGCGGATCGCCCTGACGGCGACGGCCACCCACGCCACGCACCAGGAGATCACCCAGCGGCTGAACATGCCGACGGCCCGGCACTTCGTGGCGAGCTTCGACCGGCCCAACATCCAGTACCGGATCGTGCCCAAGGCGGACCCCAAGAAGCAGCTGCTGACCTTCCTGCGCCAGGAGCACGAGGGCGACGCGGGCATCGTCTACTGCCTGTCACGCAACTCGGTCGAGAAGACCGCCGAGTTCCTCAGCGCGAACGGCATCGAGGCCGTGCCGTACCACGCGGGCCTGGACGCGGGGACGCGCGCGGAGCACCAGTCGCGGTTCCTGCGCGAGGAGGGCCTGGTCGTGTGCGCGACCATCGCCTTCGGCATGGGCATCGACAAGCCGGACGTCCGTTTCGTCGCCCACCTCGACCTGCCCAAGTCGGTGGAGGGCTACTACCAGGAGACGGGCCGCGCCGGGCGGGACGGGCTGCCTTCCACGGCCTGGATGGCGTACGGCCTCAACGACGTCATACAGCAGCGCAAGCTGATCCAGTCCAGCGAGGGCGACGAGGCGTTCCGCCGCCGGGCCGCCGCCCACCTGGACTCGATGCTGGCGCTGTGCGAGACGGCCGAGTGCCGACGCGGGCAGCTGCTCAACTACTTCGGTCAGGACCCGGACCCGGCGGGCTGCGGAAACTGCGACACCTGCCTCACACCGCCGGAGACCTGGGACGGCACCGTCGCCGCGCAGAAGGTGCTGTCGACGGTGGTACGGCTGCAGCGGGAGCGCGGGCAGAAGTTCGGCGCGGTGCAGATCGTCGACATCCTGCTCGGCAAGCGCACCGGCAAGGTCATCCAGTTCGACCACGACCAGCTGTCGGTCTTCGGCATCGGCGAGGAGCTGTCCGAAGGTGAATGGCGGGGCGTCGTACGGCAGTTGCTGGCGCAGGGGCTGCTCGCGGTCGAGGGGGAGTACGGCACGCTGGTGCTGACCGAGGCGAGCGGCGCGGTGCTGCGCCGGGAGCGGGACGTGCCGCTGCGCAAGGAGCCGAAGAAGGCGGCGCCCTCGCGGACGTCCGGCTCCGGTGCGTCGGGCTCCGGGCGCGGCAAGGCCAAGGCCGCCGTCGCCGAGCTGCCCGAGGCACTGCTGCCGGCCTTCGAGGCGCTGCGGGCATGGCGGGCCGAGCAGGCGCGGGAGCAGGGCGTCCCGGCGTACGTGATCTTCCATGACGCCACGCTCAGGGAGATCGTCTCGGTCTGGCCGACGTCGGTGGCCCAGCTCGGGACGGTGAACGGGGTGGGCGAGAAGAAGCTGGTGACGTACGGGGAGGGCGTGCTGAAGGTACTCGACGGCCTGGGGGCGCCGCCGTCGTCCGGAGCGGCACCGGAAGGGACCCGGGACGCGGTGGAGAACGCGGTGGGGAATGCCATGGGGGACGTGGATCCGGGCGCGGACGACTGGCCGGAGATGGAGCGGGAGCCTGAGCCGGAGGACGACTGGATGTAGACGGGCGGGGGTGGCGAGCATGGTTCAGCGGGCCGTTACGCCAGTGCCGTCAGGCCCGGGCCGAAGACGATCAGCAGGGGCAGCAGCGGCACCAGTGCTGCCACCGTCGCGGTGAGGGCGCGGTGTCGGCGCAGGAGGCGCGGGCGGGGGTCCAGGAGGCGGTCGACGCGTTCGCCGAGGAGGCGGTGGCTGGAGGCGCAGGACAGGACGCCGCGGTGCTGGTTCAGCTCGATCAGCGCCAGGGCCGTGGTCAGGTGGCCGCAGCGACGGGAGGCCGTGTCGTCCGCGGCGAGTTCCACCAGGCGGTGGGTCTGGTCGCAGAAGTGGGCGAAGAGCGGGATGCGGGGGAAGCCGGTGGCGAGGGCCGTCGACAGGTGGAGCAGCCAGTCGTGGTGGGCGCGGGCGTGGTCCCGTTCGTGGGTGAGGACCGCGTCCAGCTGGGGGTCGGTGAGGCGGTGCAGGGCGCCGGTCGTCACCACCAGCTGGGGCGGGTGGCCCGGCATCCACCAGGCGTCCGGGTACTCGTCCTCCAGCACCAGCAGCGGACCGCGCGCGGCCTTCTCCAGGCCGCCCGGCAGTTCCGGGGCGCGCTCGCGCAGATGGGCTCGCGCCTGACCGCGGCGCCGGCGGGCCTCCACCAGTTCTCGACCGAGCATCGCCGTCGTCCAGGCGGCGCCGCAGGCCAGCAGCAGGGTCAGCACAGTCGCCCAGGCGGGCGCCGCGGACAGGTCGTACGCCGCGGTGACCGCCGGTGGGGCGGGGGCGAAGACGTGGTCGCGGACGGTGTGGAAGACGGCGGCGGCGCCCAGGACCAGCGCGGTCAGGCAGCACATCAGTACGGTGGCGACCAGGCACTGCCAGACCCAGAGGCCGACGACGGGTTCCCGTTCGGGCCAGGCCGCCCGGGTCAGCGCACGGGGTGCCGGCACGGCGGCCGCCAGCGCGACGGCGCTCAACAGGAGCAGGCAGAACGTCATCCCACGGGCTCCGGATCCTGGTCGGAAGGGAAAGGCGGCTGCGGGGCGGCGCGGTGTGGCCCACGTGCCATGCCACGCCACGCAACGTCGCGTGCGGCGCGTACGCGTCACATCGTCGCCCGCCGCCAGTATGACGGCCCGGACGAGCGGAGTCAGGGGACAGAACGGACAGCCTGCCCGTCGGCGTCCCTCTCACCCCTCATCGTGCCGCCGTCTCGCCCCGGCCCTCACCCCCCGACCTCCTCACTCCCGCAGCGCCTCCGCCACGGCCGCCGAGATGGCCGGGTCCGGTGCCCCGGCGGTTCGGGCGGCGGTGACGAACGCCCGGGCCAGTTCCGCCAGTTCGGCGGGATCGGGGCCCTGGCGAAGGTCCGAGGGGAGGGGGGCGACCCGGGTCCCGGCCCCCCGTCTGGTCCGGATCAGGGCGGCGGCCTCCAGCTCCCGGTACGCCCGGGCCACCGTGCCCGGCGCGAGCCCGAGGTCGGCGGCGAGCTGGCGTACCGTCGGCAGCCGCTCGCCCTCCGGGAGACGGCCCGAGGTGATCAGGCCGGAGAGCTGCGCACGGATCTGCTCGTACGGCGGGACGGGGCTGGCCGTGTCGACCCGTAGGGCCTCGCCGCTCACCGGCCCTCCGTCCGACCAGCCTGGTTCCCCGGACCTGCCGAACCTGTCCGAGGCGAGGCGACCGTGAACAGGCACCACGGAGCCACCAGCAGGGAGACCAGGGCCAGCGGCCACAGGGCCCAGTTCGCGATCGTGCCCGGGGTGCCGTCGCAGGTCGTGCTCATGAGGGCGCCGGAGGCTGTGGAGGCGACGCCGAGGAGGGAGGTCGAGACGACCAGGCCCCACGCGGCGACGATCGCCAGGGTCCGGTCGCGGCGGGATCGGTCGTCGCCGGGGCGGGTGGCGATCCGCCGCAGTGACCAGCCGCAGGCGACGGTCGAGACGGCGAGGCAGGAGAGGATCGGGACGGCGTAGAAGGACCCCGGCCAGGGCGAGGCCGAGTCGGTCGTGCCCCGGCAGGTCAGGGTGAGCGCGCGGCCCACTCGCCCCAGGTCGTCCGGCGAGGCCACCGCGGTCGCCACGGTCAGCGTGAGGACGAGGGCCGCCGCGAGTCCGAGCAGCAGCCAGGTCATGCGGGGCGGAACGTAGTCGCGGACCCGGCGCGGAGTGAGCCCGGCCGTGCGTACGGCACCGCGTCGGGGGCCGGTGAGCGCGTCGCCGACCAGCACCCCGGCGACCGCGCACAGGCCGAACGCCGGGATGGCGTAGAGGATGCCGTCGCCGTCGGTCAGGGGCGACAGCAGGCGGGCGACCAGGAAGCCGGCGGCCAGGCCGGCCCAGCGGGCGTAGCGGTCGAGATGCGCGCGGGACGAAGGGCGCGCGGCGGAATCGAGTTCGGGCATGACGGACAGACCCCCGTGGAGACGCAACCGTTTCACCGCTTGTATCAAGCGATGAGTACAAGATGCGGGCCCCTGGGTGCTTGTGTCAATCGCTTGCTACAAGTCCGCGGCTGTTCGTCGTCTGCTCGTCGTCCCGGGCCACCGCAGCGGCCACCTCTGCACCGTCTCGCCCGGCTACCCCGCACGGCACCCTCGCCCGGCCGCCCCGCACGGCACCCTCGCCAGGCCGCCCCGCAGGGCACCCCTGCCCGGCCGCCCCGCACCCTCGCCCAACCGCCCCGCACCGCACCTCACCCCCCAGACACCACCCGCCCCGCGACCTCTCCCAGTCCCACCCGGACCCCGTCCGGTCCAGGTGCCCAGGCCGACAGGGTCACCACGTCGCCGTCCTCCAGGAACGTCCGCTTGCCGTCGGGGAGTTCGAGGGCGTCGCGGCCGTTCCAGGTGAGTTCCAGCAGGGAGCCGCGCTCCGACTCGGAGGGGCCGCTCACGGTCCCGGAGCCGTACAGGTCGCCCGTCCGCAGCGAGGCACCGTTCACCGTCATGTGGGCCAGTTGCTGTGCGGCGGTCCAGTACATGGTGGAGAAGGGCGGCTCGGACACCACGTGGCCGTTGATCGCGACGGAGATCCGCAGGTCGTAGCCGCCGGGCTCGTCGACGAGCCCGGAGTCGTCCAGGTAGGGCAGCAGGGGGTGGGTGCGCTCCGGCGGGGCCACGCGGGCCTCGTCCAGTGCGTCGAGCGGGGTGATCCACGCCGACACCGACGTGGCGAAGGACTTGCCGAGGAACGGGCCGAGCGGGACGTACTCCCAGGCCTGGATGTCGCGCGCGGACCAGTCGTTGAGCAGGCACAGTCCGAAGACGTGCTCGCGGAAGTCACCCAGCGCCACCGGTGAGCCCATCGTCGACGGTGCCCCGACCACGAAGCCGACCTCCGCCTCGATGTCCAGGCGGACGGACGGGCCGAAGACGGGTTCGGGGTCCGTGGCGGCCTTCCGCTGCCCCGAAGGCCGTACGACATCCGTGCCCGAGACCACCACCGTGCCGGAGCGGCCGTGGTAGCCGATCGGGAGGTGCTTCCAGTTGGGGGTCAGGGAGTCGGCGGCGTCGGGGCGGAAGATCTGGCCGACGTTCCGGGCGTGGTTCTCGGAGGCGTAGAAGTCGACGTAGTCCGCGACCTCGAAGGGGAGGTGCAGGGTCACCGAGCTCAGCGGATGGAGGAACTCCGCGACGGCCGACTGGTGCGAGGGCACCGTCACCCAGGCCGTCAAGGCGCGCCGGACGTCCGACCAGGCGGTGCGGCCCGCCGCGAGGAGCGGGTTGAGGGTGGGGCGGGCGAGCAGGGCGGCGTAGGGGGAGCCCAGCGCGTGGGCCGCCGCGCCCGCGTCGAGGACCTGGTCGCCGAGCCGGACGCCGACGGTCCGGTCGGTGGAGTCGCGCAGCGAGAAGACGCCGTACGGGAGGTTGTGCGGGCCGAAGGGGTCGCCCTCGGGGAGATCGAAGGGGGGCATGGGGTGCTGCCTCGCTCTCAATCGCTGCGTATGCCATGTGGTCGCGCCACACGTTACGTGCGAGCCGCCTGGATGGGGAGGGCTTGAAGGGGTGACTGGGAGGGGGCGAAGAGTCCGCGATGCCCGATCAGAACTCCCCGGCGGCCAGTTGCCAGGCCATGAACTCCCGTACCAGCTCGGGCGGGTTGGCGGCCTCGGTGGCGTGCAGCTCCCAGCCGGGGTGGGCCATGTCGAAGACGACCACGGGCAGCGGCCGGCCGAGTATCCGTTCGATCACCCCGTCGGCGTGCAGATGGCGGGCGAGGTCGATGACGGCGTCGTAGAAGTGGTGCCGCAGGAGGTCGGCCCGGGCCGCCAGATCCTCGTCGTCCAGTACGCGGTCGAGGTCGAAGTCTCCGTCGTACCAGGCGCCGAGCCGCCTGACCTCCTCGACGTAGACCTGGCCGCCCACCGGGTCCTCGGGGACGTTGCCGAGGGTCTCGAAGCCGTCGAGGAGCCAGTAGGCGTGGTTCCAGCGGACCTCGCCCTCGGCGTCGGGGTATTTCTCCCGCTCGTACTGGCTCTCGGTCTGGTAGCCGATGGCGACGTACGGTCGGCGGTCGTCGTCGTCCACGCGCCAGATGCGGAAGGACAGGGCGTACATCTCGGGCCTGAGGTCGGCGGGGAAGCGTTCGAGCACGCCGACGGCCGCTGTCCGCAGATGGTCGAGGAAGGTCTCCGGCAGGTCCGTCACCCCGGGAGCATCCCATCCGCTACGACCGGTAGCGGCCCAGGGTCCGCAGGCCGGGCAGGGCCCGGTCGTGGAAGTCGAACAGCGCCAGGTTCTCCCAGGCGTTGCCCGAGCCCGGGTCCTGCGGGTCCCAGCCGCTGCCGGCGCGGTAGGTCCAGGCGCCCTCCCAGTAGCAGTAGCCGAGACCCTGTCCGTCGGGGACGCCCGCGGTGAGGTCGGCGACCGTGCGCAGCCAGGCGGCCTGGCCCTCGGGGGTGGCGGGGAAACCGGGGGTGAGCTGCGCGGGGCTGTTCAGGATGTCGTTGACGTCGTCCTCGCTGCCGAGCGTGAAGGGGTACGCGGTCTCGGCGATGACGACCGGCTTGCCGTAACGGGCGGTGAGATCGGCGAGGTTGGCGGCGGCGGTCTGCGGAGTGCCGTGCCAGAAGGGGTAGTACGACTGGGCGATGACGTCGAAGTCGACGCCGTGGGACACCACGTTGTCGAACCACCAGCGGGACGTGCCGTTGTCGCCGCCCGAGGCGATGTGCAGCAGGGTGCGTACGCGGGGCGTGGTGTCGCGGGCGGCGCTCAGGCCCGCCTTGAGCAGGGCGGTGAGGTTGCCCCAACCGCCGCTGTCGCCACCCCAGTTCTTGCCCTCGGGCCAGAGCATGCCGCCGTTGATCTCGTTGCCGACCTGGACGAGGTCGGCGGGCGTGCCCTGCCGGCGCAGCGCTCCGAGGACGTCGGCGGTGTGGTCGTACACGGCCCGGGTGAGCCCGGCGACGTCCAGATCCGCCCACGCGGCCGGCTTGGTCTGGTGCGCCGGGTCGGCCCAGGTGTCGGAGTAGTGGAAGTCGACCCAGATGCCGATACCGGCCCGGCGCAGGCGGCGGGCCAGCGGCAGCACGCGCGCCTTGGTGTTGTAGCCGTCGGCGGGGTTCACCCAGACCTTCAGCCGGGCATGGGTGACGCCGGCGCGGGCGAGGAGACGGACCGGGTCCTCGCGGCGGCCGTCGGCCGTGCGGTACACGGCGCCGTGGTCCTCGTTCTTGGGCAGCGAGGAGATGTCCATGGCGCGGATCTCCAGGCGCCTGCGCCCACGTGAGGTGTCGGCGGCCGCGGGCGTGGCCCCCAGCACGGGCACGGCGAGCGCGGCGGCTCCGGCGGCGGTGAGAACACTGCGTCTGCGCATCTCTCGGGTCCCTTCGGCGGACGGTCACGGAGAAGATCGGCGCCGGATGCGCCTGTGAGCGTGCACAGTCGAGACCGTCGCTGATGTTCTGAGCTCCCAGTAAGTAACCCCACAACCTCTGTGCTGACAAGAGGTTACGCGCTCTTCGTTCTGTGCACGATCACAGTTACATCAGCACAGTCACCTGTGCGCAGCGACGCGCGGAACCGGAGCGGCGGTCAACGCATGTGAAGGCTGCGCCCGTCCGGTTCGCGTCGAGTCGGCAGGGGTTTCCATCCGTATTCTCTGATCATGGCCGCACCCACCGCATATGCACTCATCGCCACTGACCTGGACGGGACCCTGCTCCGGGGCGACGACACGCTCTCCGACCGGTCGCTCGCCGCGCTCGCCCGGGTGGCGGAGGCCGGGGCCCGGCATCTGGTGGTGACCGGCCGTCCGGCCCCGAGGGTGCGGCCGCTCCTGGACGACCTGGGCAGCACCGGGCTCGCGGTGTGCGGGCAGGGCGCGCAGGTCTACGACGCCGGCGCGGACCGTCTGCTCTGGTCGGTCACCCTGGACCGGGAGTTGGCCGAGACCGCGCTCGGCAAGATCGAGGCCGAGGTGGGGCAGGTGTACGCCGCCGTCGACCAGGACGGGGTGCACGGGCTCACCCTCATCGAGCCCGGCTATCTGATGCCGCACCCGACCCTGCCCGCCGTGCGGGTGGCGCGCCGCGACGACCTGTGGTGCGAGCCGATCAGCAAGGTGCTGCTGCGCCATCCGTCGCTGTCCGACGACGAGTTGGCGGCGACGGCGCGCACCGTCGTCGGTTCCCTCGCGACCGTGACGATGTCGGGCCCCGGCACCGTCGAACTCCAGCCATGCGGCGTCACCAAGGCGACGGGCCTGGCGATGGCCGCCGGACACCTCGGCCTCGGCCCCGAACGGACCGTCGCCTTCGGGGACATGCCCAACGACATCCCCATGTTCGACTGGGCGGCCCACGGGGTCGCGATGGCCAACGCCCACCCCGAACTCAAGGCCGTGGCCGACGAGGTGACCTTGTCGAACGAGGACGACGGCATCGCCGTCGTCCTCGAAAGACTCTTCCCCGCCGCGTTCTAGTAAGCACCCCACACGTTGTCGATCGACCCGTACCGCTGCGCCGCGTAGTTGCAGGCGGCGGTGATGTTGGCGACCGGGTCGTAGGGGTCCCACGAGGTGTTCGCCACGTGGTACGCCTGGAACGTCGGGTCGATGACCTGGAGCAGGCCCTTGGACGGGGTGCCCGCGGCGGCGTTGGAGTCCCAGTTGTTGATGGCGTACGGGTTGCCCGAGGACTCGCGGATGATGTTGCGGTAGATGCCGTTGTAGCTGCCGGGAATGCCGTTCTGGGCCATGACCTGGAGCGAGGCGCGGATCCAGCCGTCGAGGGTGTTGGAGTAGCCGAGCGAGGTCGCGGTGGACACCGTCGGGGTGGCCGCGGAGGCGCTGGTGGCGCCGACGAGCGGAAGGGCGAGCAGGGCTATGCCGGTACCGGCGATGGCGAGCTTGCGGGGCAGACGCATGACGAATTTCCTCTCCGGCGCCTACGAGGTGAGCTGTCGGGTTCGGGCGGGAGCTGCCCGGCCATGCCGGAGAAGGCATGGCTACACCCCGAGCCGTGCCGGATCGCCCTGAGACGTCCGGATTCGGCGACTTACCTGGGTCCCCCGCTCCTGCCGTACGTGTTTCGTTGAGTGAGCGGTATCGGGCGGCGGCAGGATTAGGCGTCCGCCCGGGCCCGGAACGTATGCGAGGGCACATGTCCGGAACAAGTACCGAATTCACAGATCACACTTGTTGACCTTGGTGCGCGGTTTGTCGCCCGTGGAATTCCAAGGGAGTCGGGTGGGCGGACGTGAGTCAACTCACTGGTGAGCGCAAGAGCGGCATATCGGGCAAGGATGCCCAACTGGCAGTTATCCGGCGGCTCGTGGGGTTCGCTACCGGAGCGGGTCCGCAGCGTGCTCGGACCGCGGGTCCACGCCTGCTCGGACTCGTCGAAGGCGGTGCCCGAGGACGCCTCGCGGCGGGCGGGCGGCGTACGGATGCGCGGGCCCATCGGGGTGACCGCAGTGGACGGGGTGCGTAGTGCGGCTCGGCCCCTGGGTCGCCGCCGTCACGGCCGGGCCCGCGGGCGTCGGGATCGCGCCGTTGACGCCGAAGCGGGCATACGTTCGGCGATCGGGGTGAGGTGGACCAGGGGGGCCGTGCGCGGCGCGGACGGGTGCGGCCGGCCCTGTGCGTCGCCGCCACCGTGGCTCACAGCGGCATGCGCATGTCACCCAGGCGAGGGCGGCTCGCGTGCCCAGGATCGAGAACCGTTCCCCGTATCTCCAGGCCGGAGCGGGTGTGCAGGCCCTCGGGGCCGACCGAAGGAGGCGGTGTCGTGCTCGGGCGGCGGCCCTCCGGCGGGGGTCCACATCGATGGCCGTTCGCGACACGCTGTGCCGCTTTCGTCCAAGTCTTTAGATATCCGCTCTTTTCAGGTGATCGGAAACATAGCGGTCGTGGTCCCATACCGCCCGTGCTGCTCGGGTGGGTGGCATCGGTGATCGAAAGGTGACCGGATACGCTGACTTGAGTGATGGCAGCGACCTATCGACAAACCGCGTAATCGCCAGTAGACACCAGCAGACAGGAGACCCCTCGTGACCGTCGTCGGGCCGTTCGGGCTGAGCGTGCGGGACCAGGCTCTGGAAGCCGATGTCCAGGCCGGGTTGGCGGCCGTCGAGGAGGGTTTGCTCGAAGCCACCAAGAGCGAGGTCCCCTTCATCACGGAGGCCGCGCAGCACCTCGTCCGGGCGGGCGGAAAGCGCTTCCGCCCGTTGCTGGTGATGCTCGCCGCCCAGTTCGGTGACCGCCACGCCCCCGGGATCGTGCCGTCGGCCGTGGTGGTGGAGCTGACCCACCTGGCGACGCTGTACCACGACGACGTGATGGACGAGGCGGCCGTACGGCGCGGGGTCGACAGCGCGAACACCCGCTGGGGCAACTCGGTCGCCGTCCTCACCGGCGACTTCCTGTTCGCCCGCGCCTCCCACATCCTGGCCGACCTCGGTCCGGAGGCCGTCCGGGTCCAGGCCGAGGCGTTCGAGCGGCTGGTCACCGGGCAGATCCTGGAGACCGCCGGACCGGTGGACGGCCGGGACCCGGTCGAGCACTACCTGGACGTGCTCGGCGGCAAGACCGGCTCGCTGGTCGCGGTCTCCTGCCGCTTCGGCGCGATGATGTCGGGCGCCGACGAGACGGTGGTCGACGTCCTCACGCAGTACGGCGAGCGTCTCGGCGTCGCCTTCCAGCTCGCCGACGACGTGCTCGACATCGCCTCCGACTCCCACGAGTCCGGCAAGACCCCGGGGACGGACCTGCGCGAGGGCATCCCGACCATGCCGGTGCTGCGGCTGCGCGAGCGGGCGGCCCGGCTGGGGCTGGCGGAGGACATCGCGCTCTGCGAGCTGCTGGACTCCGACCTGACCGACGACGCACGCCACGCGCAGGCGCTGGCCGCGCTGCGGGCGCATCCCGCGCTGGAGCAGGCGCGGCGGGACACGGTGCGGTTCGCGGAGGAGGCGCGCGGGGCGCTGGCCCCGCTGCGGGAGTGCGACGCGAAGGCCGCGCTGATGGAGATGTGCGACGCGGTGGTGCATCGGGCGGGGTAGGGCCTGCCGGATTGTTGTCTGCCGCCTGCCGCCTGCCGCCTGCCGCCTGCCGCCTGCCGCCTGCCGCCTGCCGCCTGCCGCCTGTGGCCCACCGCCTGCGGCCTACCGCCCTCCGCCTGTTGCCGTAGCAGTTCGCTGCCGTTCGCTGCCGAGCGTGGCGGCGTAGTACCCGGCGCGCCCGCGTCGAGCCGCACAGCGGCAACCGCCCCGCGAGCGTGGCGGCGTAGTACCCGCGCGCACCCCCGCAGTCCAGCCGCACAGCGGCCTCTGCGGCCCGGGTGAGCCGGAGCAGGGCGGGGCGAGGTGCCCGGCCCCGCACCCGACCCTCCCGCGTGATGCGCGTCATACCGTCGGTCTGCGCCCGGTCCGCGATCAGCCTCGTACCGAGGCCCCGGATGTCGTGGCCGACCGCGTTCCCCATCCACCGGGGTGCCAAGGGCACCGACGGCGGCGGCCCGTGTCCGACCCCTACGGGTCGGGGCAGGCGCCGCCTTGCCGTGTCATACCGCAGGTGTACGTGGAGTTGAGCCCGCGGGCTGACGTCTTTCCCTGGCCGATTTGGTCAGATGGACATCACGGAAAACACCACTCCTCACCGATTCGGGTGAGAATGGCGGCTACGGGGTGGTCGTGAGGCCATCCCCCTCGGGGGAGCCAGTAGTTGGAAGCCGCCGCCCAACACGGAGGTAGGGCACACATGGCACCGTACGGATCCGACGACAGCACGACGGCGGACGAGGCCGACGACCTGCGCGCCGGCCGGCGCAAGGCCGCGCGGTACGTCGTCCCGGTCGCGGTCGTGGGGGTGGCCGCGGCGACCATCGGGCTCGTCCCGGCGCTCGCCGACTCCGGCGACCCGGACCTGCCGAAGATCAGCGCACAGCAACTCATCGAGAAGATCGCCGCGTCCGACGTGGAGCGGCTGACCGGCACCGTGAGGATCAACACCGACCTGGGGCTGCCGGACCTCGGCGGACTGGAGAGCGGCCTGACCGGCGGTCGCGGCGGCTCGGGCGACGGCTCGTCGGCCGACCCGACGTCCAAGCTCCCCGAACTCGCCACCGGCTCCCACACCCTGCGCGTCGCCGCCGACGGCCCGGACCGGCAGAAGATCTCGCTGCTGGAGGACGCCGCCGAGTACAGCCTCATCCACGACGGCAAGGACGTCTGGGGCTACGACAGCGCCTCCAACGAGGTCTTCCACGCCACCGCCGACGAGGGCGACGGCAAGAAGGGCGGGCAGGGCAAGGAGCAGGAGCTGCCGGCCACGCCCAAGGAGCTCACCGAGGAGGCCTTGAAGGCGGTCGACGACACGACCTCCGTGACCGTCGACGGCACCGCGCAGGTCGCCGGCCGCGACGCCTACCGGCTCGTCATCAAGCCCAAGGACTCCGGGTCCACCGTCGGCCAGATCACCGTGGCCGTGGACGCGAGGACGGGGCTGCCGCTGAAGTTCACCCTGACCCCGGCGAGCGGCGGGGCCGCGGTGGTCGACGCGGGCTTCACACAGATCAGCTACGCCACGCCGGCCGCCTCCACCTTCGACTTCACGCCTCCCAAGGGCGCGAAGGTCACCGAGGAGGACGCCACCGACGCCGCCAAGGCGCCCGAGCACGCGGGCCGGCACTCCGGCGAGGACTTCGACCGGGACTTCGCCAAGGGCGCCGGCCCCGAGGGGCTCGACGTCATCGGCGAGGGCTGGAACTCCATCGCCGCCTTCGACACCGGCGGCCAGGGCATGCCGTCCGGTTCCGAGGCGGGCGGCGCGTTCGGCGGCTTCCTCGACTCCCTCGGTGACAAGGTCAGCGGCAAGTTCGGTGAGGGCACCGTCTTCAAGACCCGTCTGATCAACGCCCTGATCACCGACGACGGCAAGGTGTACGTCGGCGCGGTGACCAAGGACGCGCTGGTGAAGGCGGCGGACGAGGCCAGGTAACCGCCGTACGCGCACGACGAATCGAGGGAGCCGATGGACCAGCCGCCCGCCACGGAGTCACATCCGGAGGGCGACGGCGCGAGCGCCGACGCGGGTGACAGCGTCATCCACACGCGCGCGCTCACCAAGCGCTACCGCGGCGGGCAGCTCGCCGTCGACGGTCTCGACCTGACCGTCCCGGCGGGCAGCGTCTTCGGCTTCCTCGGTCCGAACGGCTCCGGCAAGACCACCACCATCCGCATGCTGATGGGCCTCATCGAGCCGACCTCCGGGTCGGCCCGCGTGCTGGGCCGCCCCATGCCGCGCTCGGCCCGCGCGGTGCTCCCGCAGGTGGGCGCCCTCATCGAGGGCCCCGCCCTCTACGGCTTCCTCTCCGGCCGCGACAACCTGATCCGCTACGACGCCGCCGACCCGACCGCCGACCCCCGCACCCGGCGCACCCGCGTCGCGGCGGCCCTGGACCGGGTCGGGCTGTCAGCCGCCGCCGGCAAGAAGGCGAAGGCGTACTCGCTGGGCATGAAACAGCGCCTGGGTCTCGCGGCAGCGCTCCTCCAGCCCCGCCGGCTGCTGGTCCTCGACGAGCCGACCAACGGCCTCGACCCGCAGGGCATGCGGGAGATCCGTTCCCTGGTGCGGGAGTTGGCGTCGGACGGCACGACCGTCTTCCTCTCCTCGCATCTGCTGGACGAGATCGAACAGGTCTGCACGCACGCGGCGGTCATGGCGCAGGGCCGGCTGATCACCCAGGGCCCGGTGGCGGAGCTGGCCGCGGGGGCGCGGGGCCGGCTGGTCGTGACGAGCCCGGACGCGGCGGAGGCGGCGCGGGTGCTGAAGGAGCAGGGGGTGGGGGACGTCGTCGTGGCGGACGACACCGTGACCGCCGATCCACCGGACGGCGAACTGGCCGACCTCAACGCCGCGTTGGTGGCGGCGGGCGTGCGCGTCCGCGCCTTTGGGGTGCAACGGGCCACGTTGGAGGACGCCTTCGTGGCACTGACGGGGGAGGGCTTCGATGTCGCGGGTTGAGGTGGACGCGCCCGAGCGACGCCCGGACCGGCCCCGCCCCACCGGCGGTCGCCGCACGACTTTCTACGGCGCCCTCCTGCACAACGAACTGCTCACCACCTTCCGCCGCTGGCGCACCCTCGCCCTGCTCGCCGTCCTCGCCGCCGTCCCCGTCCTCGTCGGCATCGCCGTGAGGATCGAGACCGGTGACGGCGGCGGCGCGGGTCCCGGTGGCGGTGGCGGCCCCGCGTTCATCTCGCAGATCACCAACAACGGCCTGTTCCTGGTCTTCACCGGCCTCGCCGCGACCCTGCCGTTCTTCCTCCCCATGGCGATCGGCGTGGTCGCGGGCGACGCCATCGCCGGTGAGGCGAACGCCGGCACCCTGCGCTACCTCCTGGTCGCCCCGGCCGGTCGCACCCGCCTGCTGTTCACCAAGTACGTGACGGTGATGGCGTTCTGTCTCCTGGCCACGCTGGTGGTCGCGGTCTCGGCGCTCCTGGTCGGCGCCCTGCTGTTCCCCCTCGGTGACCTGACGACGATCTCCGGCACCCGGATCAGCTTCGCCGAAGGGCTCGGCAGGGCCCTCCTGATCGCCCTGGTCGTCGCCGCGTCACTGACCGGCGTGGCGGCGCTCGGCCTGTTCGTGTCGACCCTGACCGGCAGCGGCATCGCGGCGATGGCGACGACCGTCGGTCTGCTCATCACCGTCCAGATCCTCGACCAGATCCCCCAGCTGCACGCGATCCAGCCGTACCTCTTCTCCCACTACTGGCTGTCCTTCGCCGACCTCATGCGCGAACCGGTGTACTGGGACGACCTGGTGAAGAACCTCGGCCTGCAGGCCCTGTACGCGGCCGTGTTCGGCTCGGCGGCATGGGCCAGGTTCACCACCAAGGACATCACCGCCTGAGGGCCGGTCAGGGGGTGTCGTAGGGGAAGCGGGCGAGCGGTGCCTCCTGGGCGAAGAATGTCTTCGCGCGGGCCAGCGCCTCGGTGTCGTTCAGGACGTCGCCGGGCTTGCTGCCGTTGCCGAGCAGCACCCCGCCGAAGCGCATCCCCATGTACGCGGCCGAGTGGTTGAGGGTGCCGATCAGCGGGTCGGCGACCTCCAGTTCCTCGTGCGCGAGCGCGGTGACGCCCCACAGGGTGCGGCCCGCGAGGGTGGCCTTGAAGTCGGCCCCGGGGGTGCGCAGCCAGCCCGACCAGTAGTCGAGGTAGCCCTTGGCCTGGGCGGACAGCGAGTACCAGTACAGCGGGGACGCGATCACGATGTCGGTCGCCGCGAGCGTGGCGTCGAAGAGGAGTCCGACGCTGCCCTCCGTCGGCCGCCGGTGGTCGCTGTCGTGCCGCAGGTCCTCGAAGTCGGGCAGTGGATGGTCGTTGAGGTCGATCCACTGCTGCTCGACGTCGCCGGGCAGCTGCTCGGCCGCCTTGCGGGCCAGCAGCTCGGTGTTGCCGTCGGTGCGGCTGCTGCCGAGCACGAACAGGAAGCGGCGTGTCATGGAATCCCCCAGACGATCGATGTATGTACGGTGATTATATGCGTGTGCATTTAGCTGTCCAGGGGGTGGCGGCGGCTCCGGCCACCTGGAGCAGCAGCGCCTCCGCACCGTGCCGCGCGACCAGCTGGAGCCCGACCGGGCAACCGTCCGGGCCCAGACCCGCGGGGATGCTGATCGCCGGATGCCCGCTCAGGTTGAACGCCCAGGTCAGCGAGGTGGAGTAACGGTCACCGGGGCCGTCGTGGCCGTGCGGTCCTGTGGGTGCCGTCGGGGTCAGCAGCAGGTCCGTGCCGGCGAAGAACGCGGCCAGCAGCCGGTCGTTCAGGGCCCGGACACGGGCGGCCGCGGCCGGGTCGGCGCCCGGGGTGCGCAGGGCCCGCCAGGCCGGGGCGGGATCACGCAGACGCAGCCGCGCCCCGTCGCCCGCGAGGCGTACGGCACCGGCCTCGGCGAGCCGCAGGGCGGCGGCACGGGCCACGGCGACGATGCCGGGATCAGGGGTGTCGTAGCCGAGGTCGGGGGACCAGAGGGCGGCGGGGGCGGGCCCCGGGGGGACGTGCGTGGCGGCGCCGCCGGCCATCACCCGCCAGTAGGCCGCCGCGTCCCGCGCGCATCCCGCGAGCACGCCGTCCGCGGCGAGCCCTGTCCGGTCGGGCGACGGCAGCCGGCCGTTGGTGACCTTCAGCCCCACCACCCCGCACCAGGCCGCCGGGATCCGCACCGACCCCGCCCCGTCGCTCCCGGTCGCCAGCGGCACCAGCCCCGCGGCCACCGCCGCCGCGGAACCGGCCGAGGAGCCACCCGGCGTACGGTCGGCCCGCCACGGGTTGACGGTACGACCGCCCGCGCCGAGCCCCCAGGTCTGCCAGGGCGTCCCCGGCCCCGGGACGGCCGTGGCGCCGACCGCCACACACCCCGCCGCGACCAGCGGGGCCGCCCGGCGCAACCCCCCGCGCCCCTTCACCCCGATCGGCACGCCGGCCAGCGCCGGCCGCTCCCCGGCGGCCACCCGCGCGTCCACCTCCGCGGCGCACCGCAGGGCGGTCTCGTCCCACACCTCGGTGAAGGCGTGCAGCGCGGGCTCGGCCCGACGGACCCGCTCCAGGGCCCGGGCGACGGTCTCGACGGCCGACAGCGACCCGGCCCGCACCGCCGCGGCGATCTCCTCGGCGCACAGCGGCGTCAGCGCGACCGCCCGGACACGCCCGTGAGCCGGGCCAGCGGCTCGGTCTCCCGCGGCGGACGGCCCCCGAGGTCGCCGAGGCGCCACTCGGTGACCCACGGCACGCGATAGACGTCGATCGCCGACTCGATCACCTTCACCTGGTGGGCCAGCGGCCTCGGCAGCCGGCCCGGGGCGTCCGCGACCAGCACCACCGCGTCCAGGTCGAGACCGTACGGGGCGGCGCCGCGCCGGAAGGCGTCCAGGGTGCGCAGGGCGGCGGCCAGCCCGCTCGCATGGGTGCGGGCGACGAGCAGCACGGACGGGGGAGCGTCGGGGCCGGGCCAGTCCCGCCCGCAGTCGTGACCGCCGTAGACAGCGGCCAGGGTGGAGACCCCGGCGCCGCCGTGCGTGCCGACGAAGGAGAAACGGCGCGCCGAGGCGTGCGCGACGGGCTCGGGACGTCCCTGCGGCGGGGCCACCGGCCCGCGGACCCAGATCTCCGGTCCCTGCTGCACGTACGGTCTCCTTCCCGAGGCGTCGGCGTCCCCCGTCCGGCCTGGGACGAGCCTGTGACGTCACGGTGACGTGAGAACCAGGAGCGAACGGAGAGACTACTCAACAGTATGTGTACGACCGGCTCTTGACGCCGGGGGCGCATCGGCCCGGCCGGCGGAGGGAGCACCATGGAACCCGAGCACGCCGTCCGCCACGCTCCGACGGATCCGAGTGAGGGAACCATGTCGCGACTCAGCCGCGAGAAGCGGGAACAGCAGGGCGCCGTTCAGCCGGCGGTGCTCGCGGCGGCGCCGCTCGACGTCCTCGTCGGAGCGGGCGGGGCCGTCGTGGGAGGCGTGCCCGTGACGCCGGTCCCGGGCGAGGAACTGCACCAGACCGTCCTCGACCACCTCCACCGCATCGCCCTCGCCACCGGACACCCCGTCCACGCCACGGTCCACGACGACCGCATCGGCTATGTGGTCGCCCTGCGCATCGACGCGGACGGATCGAGCCGCTTCACGGCGGAGCCGGTGGAGACAGGGAAGCCGGTGGAGACGGGGGCGGGGTTGCCCGGGAATGCGGGGCCGGTGTCGTCGCCCACGCCGCCGGGACCGCCCGCCCTCCCCGCCGCACCGGCGGAGTTCCGGGCCAAGGCCGTCGAGGCGTCCGGAGCATCCGGGGCGTCCGGGGCGTCCGGGGCGTCCCACGACAAGCCCACCCACCTGCTCCGCCAGACCGAGCCCCGGACCCAGGCGCGACCCGAGCCCCAGCCCGGGCGCGAGGACCGGGCCCGCACCCCCGAGCCCCCCACCTTCCCGATCCGTGCCGTGTCGGACCCGGAGGGGCAGGAGCCGCGGGACGCTGTGCCGACGTTCCGGCTGCGGGCCGTGCCGCGGTGGGTGGCGGAGGCGGCACCGGGCACGGTCGCGCCCCCCACCGGCCAGTTCGGGCCGCCGCCGGTCATGGATACGTCACCCGGGACGGGCGTACGCCCCGCACACGCCCCGGCGGCGGACGCCGTACCGGAGGCCTCCACCTGGCCCGAACCGGCCACTGACCCCGAGCCCGCCCCGGACGCCGGGCCCGAGCCGACCTCCGGGCTCACACCCGCCCCGGGGGTGACGCCCACTCCCGCACCCAGGTCCCTCCCCGGCCTCCCCGCGCCCCTCCGCGACGACCCCGACCCCAAGCCGGCCCCGCCCCGTGGGTTCGACGCCGTGGCCGAGGCCGTGCTCGGGGACGACCCCGTGGCGGTCCACGACGACGGCGCAGCCGCGTTCCTCGCCGGACCGAAGGCGCGGATCAACGAGGCCGTGAAGGCGGGGCGGACGGACGAGGCCGCACAGCTGGCGGAGCAGACCGTGGCCGAGGCGTCCCGGACCCTGGGCCCGGACCACCCCGAGGTGCTGGGGCTCCTCGAACTGTCCGCGTACATCGCCTACTTGAACGGCGACCCGGCCCGCGCCTTCACCCTCTCGCTCGACCTCGCCCGCACCCGCCACCACGCCGGGGACCCCGAGGCCGCGTACGGCAACGTCCAGAGCGCGGCGACCGCCTGGCGTGCCGTACGCGACCCGGAGCACGGGCTGCGCATGGGGGTCGAACTCATCGGCCTGTGGACCGAGTTGACGCGGGAGGAAGGCACGGCCGTGGAGGACATCGAGGAACTCGAGTCCGCCCAGGCCCGCATGGCCCGCCTCGCCGCACGCGCCCGGAAGCTCGACTCCTAGGAGGACAGCTCCCAGACCGCGTACGCCAGCGCGTCACTGTTCCGGTTCAGGGCGGTGTCGTTGATGTTCGACGTCGTGTCGCAGGACGAGTGGTAGCAGCGGTCGAAGGCCTGCCCCGAGGTGCCGCCCCACTTGGCCGCCTGCGCCGCCGTCTTGGTCCGGCTCGCGCCCGTGAACAGCCCGCCCACCGGCACCCCCGCGCTCTTGAACGGCGCGTGGTCGGAGCGGCCGTCGCCCTCGGTCTCGATCTCGGTCGGGACGCCGAGGCCGGTGAAGTAGTCCTTGAAGGTCTTCTCGATCGCGGGATCGTCGTCGTAGACGAAGTAGCCGGGGTTGGGCGAGCCGATCATGTCGAAGTTCAGGTAGCCGCTGATCTTCGCGCGGTTCGTCGAGGAGAGGTTGTTGACGTAGTAGCGCGAGCCGACCAGGCCGAGTTCCTCCGCGCCCCACCACGCGAACCGCAGGTGCTTGGTGGGCTGGTACCCGGCTCTCGACACGGCCAGCGCGGTCTCCAGGACCGCCGCCGAACCGGAGCCGTTGTCGTTGATGCCCGCCCCGGAGGTGACGCTGTCGAGGTGCGAGCCGGCCATGACGACCCGGTTGGCGTCGCCGCCCGGAGAGTCGGCGATCAGGTTGTAGCCGACGCGGCCGGAGGAGGTGAACTGCTGGATGACCGTGGTGTATCCGGCGGCGTCGAGCTTGGCCTTCACATAGTCGAGCGAGGCCTTGTACCCGGCGCGGCCGTGCGCCCGGTTGCCGCCGTTGGCGGTGGCTATGGACTGGAGCTGGGTGAGGTGGGCCTTGACGTTGGCCACGGGGATGTCGGGCGCGGCGGCGGTCACCTCGGGGGCGGGCGCCGCGCCGGCTATGGATCCGCCGGTCAGCAGCAGGACGGCCGTGGCGAGGCCGGCCGTGGACGCGCGCCCGGAAACGGAGAGCTTCATGGTGGGGGGCTCCGGATTCCTCGGGAATCACAGGGATTCCACAGCGAATGGGGTGCCTGGATGGTGAAGCTGTGACTAACTCTCCGTCAAGAGCGGTATCAGGACAGCGAGTTCGGAATCCGGAACCGGGCGCGGCTGCCTACTGCACGCAGAACTCGTTCCCCTCCGGATCCGCCATCACCACCCACGTGCCCTGCGCCTGCCGCACCTCCCGCAGCACCTTCGCGCCGAGCCCCGTCAGCCGCTCGACCTCGGACTCCCGCCGCCCCTCACCCGGGTGCAGGTCGAGATGGAGCCGGTTCTTCGCCGTCTTCTCCTCCGGCACCCGCTGGAACAGCAGCCGGCGCCCGAGGCCGGTGCCGCTGTGCTCGTCGTAGGGGTCGTCCGGATGCCGTACGGCGACGAGGTCGCGGAAGGCGAGGCGGGCGTGGAAGGCGACGGTCGCCTCGCGCGGCAGTGCGCCCAGGTCCAGCAGCCGCCGGATCAGCGCGTCGTTGTCCTCGACCTCGTAGTGCAGCGCGGCGGCCCAGAAGTCGGCCTGGGACTGCGGGTCCGCGCAGTCGATCACGAGCTTCCAGTGGACGGGTACGGGGGTCACGGGTGTCGTCTGCGTCATGCGGTCACTTATAGCGGCGCTCGCGGTCAACGACTGTCCGCAACTCGGACCCCGCCGCCGCTGTCCGTGAGGCTCCCGCGTCCCTGGCCCCCCGCCTGTTGTACGCCGTCCGGGCCGCTGACGATCGCGGCGACGGGCGGTGTCGCCGAGCACGAGCAGGGTCTCGCGAGCGGGCCGCCGCGCACCGCGACCCGGTTCGGCTCGGCGATCGGGATCTCGGCGGTGACCGCCGTCTACGGCTTGACGTCGACCGGGTCGGGGCCCGGGGCGACGCTGTCCGCGTTCCGTACGGCGCTGGTGGTACCCGTCGCGAGGGTGGCGCCGGGC
Organism: Streptomyces sp. NPDC020489; assembly: GCF_044386545.1. Taxonomy (NCBI): domain Bacteria; kingdom Bacillati; phylum Actinomycetota; class Actinomycetes; order Kitasatosporales; family Streptomycetaceae; genus Streptomyces; species Streptomyces sp. NPDC020489. The sequence continues at coordinate 49,893 of NZ_JBIRUZ010000015.1, read as the reverse complement.
CTGCCGGTCTGGCTCCTGAGCCTGCGGGCGGTGCGCAGCGCGTCCCAGGTCAGCAGCGACAGCGCCAGCCAGACCAGCGCGAACCCGGCCCAGCGCTCGGGCGGCATGGCCTCGTGGAAGTAGAGGATGCCGAGCAGGAACTGGAAGACCGGCGCGAGGTACTGGAGCAGGCCGAGGGTGGACAGCGGGACGCGGATCGCGGCGGCCCCGAAGCAGATCAGGGGGAGCGCGGTGACCAGGCCGGTCCCGGCGAGCAGGGCGGCGTGGCCGGGGCCCTCGGTGACGAACGCGGACTCGCCGCGCGCGGAGAGCCACACCAGGTAGCCCAGCGCGGGCAGGAACTGGATCGCGGTCTCGGCGGCGAGCGACTCCAGCCCGCTGAGGTTGACCTTCTTCTTCACCAGCCCGTAGGTCGCGAAGGAGAAGGCGAGGACGAGGGAGATCCAGGGCAGCCGCCCGTACCCGACCGTGAGCACGACGACGGCACCGAAGCCGATCCCCACCGCCGCCCACTGCACGGGCCGCAGCCGCTCCTTCAGGAGCAGCACGCCCATCGCGATGGTGACCAGGGGGTTGATGAAGTAGCCGAGCGAGGCCTCGACGACCCGGTCGTGGTTCACGGCCCAGATGTAGACGCCCCAGTTCACCGCGATGACGGCCGCGGCGACCGTGACCAGCGCGAGCTTGCGCGGCTGCCGCAGCAGCTCACCGGCCCACCTCCACCGCCGCAGGACGAGCAGCGCCAGGGCGACGACGAGGAAGGACCACGCCATCCGGTGGGCGAGGACCTCGGTGGCCCCGGCGGGCTTCAGCAGCGGGAAGTAGAGCGGGAACAGCCCCCACATCCCGTACGCGGCGAAGCCGTTCAGCAGTCCTATGTGCCGCTCACCCTTGGGCTTTCCGCTCATGGGCCCTCCTCCTCGCGCCGACCTCGCCTGCACGAAGGTAACGCCGGGCACCCCCGCCTGTCATGCCCGTATCGCTATACGGTCATGACAGGCGGGAGTGGCTGCTCAAGGACCCTCGGGCGGGGTGATCAGCCCTTGAGCGCGGCGGCCAGGGAGTCGGCGATCGGGGTGGCCGGACGGCCGGTCAGCCGGGAAAGGTCGCCGGAGGTGACGAGCAGCTCGCCCTTCTCGATGGACGCGTCGACACCGGCGAGCATCGCGGCGACCGGCGCGGGCAGCCCGGCACCCGCCAGGATCTCGGTGAAGGCCTCGACGGAGACGGCGTTGTAGACGATCTCCTTGCCGGTCTGCCGGCTGAGTTCGGCGGCGTACTCGGCGAAGCCCCACGGCTCGTCGCCGCCGAGCTCGTAGGTCTGGTTCTCATGCCCCTCGCCGGTCAGCACGGCCACGGCGGCGGCCGCGTAGTCGGCGCGCGCGGCCGTGGTGAGCCGGCCGTCACCGGCGGCCTGGACGACGGCGCCGTACTCGAGGACGGGCGCCAGGTTCTCCGTGTAGTTCTCGTTGTACCAACCGTTGCGCAGCAGCGTGTACGGCACACCGGAGGCCAGCAGCGCCTCCTCGGTGGCCCGGTGGTCGTCCGCGAGGGCGGCGGTGAGGGTGCCGGGGGCGCTGGTGTAGGCGAGCAGCGCCACGTTCGCGGCCTTGGCGGCGTCGATGACGACCTGGTGCTGCCCGGGGCGGCCCTTGTCGAACTCGTTGCCGGAGATCAGCAGCACCTTGTCGCCGACGGCGAGGAGGCCGTCGAAGGTCTCGGGGCTGTTGTAGTCGGCGACCGCTATCCGCACGCCCTTCTCGGCGAGATCGGCGGCCTTCTCCGGGGTGCGGACGACGGCGGTGACCTGCTCCGCCGGAACCTTCTCCAGCAGCTGCTCGACGACGTGACGGCCGAGGTGTCCGGTGGCTCCGGTGACGACGATGCTCATGATCTGGGATCTCCTAGTGGGGTGGCGATGCCACTAACCTTAGGGCAGGCGCTAACTCAAGGAAAGTACCCACTTTGAAGTAAGGTACTGGCATGGCAGTAAGCAATGCGCGCCCGGAGACCGGCGAGGCGATATGCCCCCACCGGCTCGTCCTGGAGCACGTCACCAGCCGCTGGGGCGTCCTGGTCCTCATCCATCTCCTCGACCGCTCGTACCGCTTCAGCGAGCTGCGCCGCGCGATCTCCGCCAGTGGCGGCCGGACGGTGAGCGAGAAGATGCTCACCCAGACCCTCCAGACCCTGGAACGCGACGGCCTGCTCCACCGCGACGCCCGACCGGTGATCCCACCCCGCGTCGACTACTCCCTCACCGACCTCGGCCGCGAGGCAGCACAACAGGTCCGGGACCTGGCCGCGTGGACGGAAGCGCGGATGGGGGCGGTACAGGAGGCGCGGGAGGTGTATGACGCGCGGAAAGGGGGCTCTGAGCAGGGATGACGCGAACGCGTCGCGCACTTCGGGCGAATGCTGACCGCGCGCGGTGGGCACATACATGTCAGGGCGTTGGCTGGCCTCAGAGATACGTCCACCCATGCGCCCCCTTTCCGCCTCCCGTGCCGGCTTGAGTCGTTCGGCATGCTGGGGGCGGGCGCTGTGCCCACCCGCACGCCGGTCCTCGTACCGCCCGCGAGATCCCCGACCGGCAGCCGGACGCCTGACTCGGGGGTTCGCATTGGCCACACAGAATCCGGATGAGCGCAGGATCGATTCTGCGGCACGGTTGAAAACAGGACGCGTGCGTAGGCCCTTCCCGCGTCCGTCGCGGCGTCAGCGTCAGGACGAACTGCTGCTGGACGTTCTGCGCCAACTCACCTTCCTCACCGAGGAGATCAGGAACGCGAACATCATCCAGTTGCACCGCATCGCGGCGGAACAGGTGGACCGGGCCATGGCGGACCCTGCGCTGGCGGAAGCCATGAGCACCCTTCAGGAGTTGTCCGACCGCAAGCGTCGCCAGGTCCTGTTCGTCAACCGCGAGTACAGCGCGATCCTCCTCGGCCATCGCATCGGTGCCTACGGGTGGGAGGAACTCATCGGCCACCTGAGGATCCTGGCCCGCAATCCGATCTTCGCGGAGTACTGGGAGACCACCCGTGAGCACCGCCGTAGCCTTCCCCGTCACTCGATGGAGGCGAAGGTGGGGGAGGTGGTCAACGTCATCGTCGAGGAACTGGCCGACGATCCCGATGAGTGGTGGGTCGCCGGGCCCGAGGAGCAGACCGGCGTCTGACGGAGCGTCATAATCTTGTCGTGTCGCGGACGGGTGTGACCGTGTGGCCTGTTACTTCCAACGTGTGACATAAGTCACTGCATTGAGTGGAAAGTTACCGTCCGGCCATCCCCATGGGCGGGGTAGACAAGTTGTCCCGATGTCATCTTGTCCGGTCCCGAGTGGCTTGCGGGGCCGGGCTTCACTCATGTGGCCATAGAAAAGGGCTCCCGCGTGCGCAGCGAACTCCCTGCCGTCAGAATTCTCCGCCGTATCGGAGACTCGCCCCGCCAACGAGGATCCATGACAGGTGAGACCTGTCCGGATCTGTTCGAGCTGAGTGACGGCAGCTTCGCGGTCATCGGTACCGACCGCACCGATGAACTGGACGCGCTGCTTCCGGCGGATGCCGCTCGGGCTGATTACGAACGTATCGTCGTGATCACCCGAGAGACCCTTCTGCGCGCCAAGAGAGACATCCCCGACGCCTGACGCCGAGGGCCCGGATGCTGTGTCGCGTCCGGGCCCTCCGTATGTTCGCCGGGCGTCAGCCGACCACGGTCCAGGTGTCGCCGCCGGCGAGGAGGGCCGCCAGGTCGCCCTTGCCGTTCTGTTCGATCGCGGTGTCCAGTTGGTCGGCCATCTGGGTGTCGTAGACCGGGCGGTCGACCGAGCGGAGGACGCCGATCGGGGTGTGGTGGAGGGTGTCCGGGTCGGCGAGGCGGGAGAGGGCGAAGGCGGTGGTGGGGGAGGGGGAGTGGGCGTCGTGGACCAGGACCTGGGACTCGGTGTCCGGGGTCACGTCGACCACCCTGAGGTCACCCGTCACCGGGTCCCGCACCACGCCGCGCGAGCCGTCCGCGCCGAAGCGGATCGGCTTGCCGTGCTCCAGGCGGATCACCGCCTCCTCTGCCTGCTGCTTGTCCTTCAGCGCGTCGAAGGCGCCGTCGTTGAAGATGTTGCAGTTCTGGTAGATCTCGACCAGCGCCGTACCGGGGTGGGCGGCCGCCTGGCGCAGGACCTCCGTCAGGTGCTTGCGGTCCGAGTCCACCGTCCGCGCCACGAAGGACGCCTCCGCGCCGATCGCCAGGGACACCGGGTTGAACGGGGCGTCCAGAGAGCCCATCGGCGTCGACTTGGTGATCTTGCCGACCTCGGAGGTGGGCGAGTACTGGCCCTTGGTCAGGCCGTAGATCCGGTTGTTGAAGAGGAGGATCTTCAGGTTCACGTTCCGCCGCAGGGCGTGGATCAGGTGGTTGCCGCCGATCGACAGCGCGTCCCCGTCGCCCGTCACCACCCACACCGACAGGTCCCTGCGCGACGCCGCCAGGCCCGTCGCGATCGCCGGCGCCCGGCCGTGGATCGAGTGCATGCCGTACGTGTTCATGTAGTACGGGAAACGCGACGAGCAGCCGATGCCCGAGACGAAGACGATGTTCTCCTTGGCCAGGCCCAGTTCCGGCATGAAGCCCTGGACCGCGGCGAGGATCGCGTAGTCACCGCAGCCGGGGCACCAGCGGACCTCCTGGTCGCTCTTGAAGTCCTTCATGGACTGGCGACCCTCGGCCTTGGGAACGAGGGAGAGCGCCTCGATCGTGCCCGTGCCTTCCGTGGACGTCTCAGCCATCGATGGCCTCCTTGAGAGCCGTGGCAAGCTGTTCGGCCTTGAACGGCATTCCGTTGACCTGGTTGTACGAGTGCGCGTCCACCAGGTACTTCGCCCGGATCAGCGTGGCGAGCTGCCCGAGGTTCATCTCGGGGATCACCACCTTGTCGTAGTGCCCCAGCACCGTGCCGAGATTGCGCGGGAACGGGTTGAGGTGGCGCAGGTGGGCCTGGGCGATGGACTCGCCCGCGGTACGCAGCCGCCGCACCGCCGCCGTGATCGGGCCGTACGTCGAGCCCCAGCCCAGCACCAGCGTGCGCGCCCCGTGCGGGTCGTCGACCTCCAGATCGGGGACCTCGATGCCGTCGATCTTGGCTTGCCGGGTGCGGACCATGAAGTCGTGGTTGGCGGGGTCGTAGGAGATGTTGCCCGTGCCGTCCTGCTTCTCGATGCCGCCGATGCGGTGTTCGAGACCGGGGGTGCCGGGGACGGCCCAGGGGCGGGCGAGGGTGTGCGGGTCGCGCTTGTACGGCCAGAAGACCTCGCTGCCGTCCTCCAGGGTGTGGTTCGGTCCCTGGGCGAACTGCACGGACAGATCCGGGAGTTCGTCGATCTCCGGGATGCGCCAGGGCTCGGAGCCGTTGGCCAGGTAGCCGTCGGAGAGCAGCATGACCGGGGTGCGGTAGGTCAGCGCGATACGGGCGGCTTCCAGTGCGGCGTCGAAACAGTCGGCCGGAGTCTGCGGCGCGACGACCGGGACCGGGGCCTCGCCGTTGCGGCCGAACATCGCCTGGAGCAGGTCCGCCTGCTCGGTCTTGGTGGGCAGGCCCGTGGACGGTCCGCCGCGCTGGATGTCGATCACCAGCAGGGGGAGTTCGAGGGAGACCGCGAGGCCGATGGTCTCCGACTTCAGCGCCACCCCCGGACCGGACGTGGTCGTCACCGCCAGGCTGCCGCCGAAGGCCGCGCCCAGCGCCGCCCCGATGCCCGCGATCTCGTCCTCGGCCTGGAAGGTGCGCACGCCGAAGTTCTTGTGGCGGCTCAGCTCGTGCAGGATGTCCGAGGCCGGGGTGATCGGGTACGAGCCGAGGAACAGCGGCAGATCCGCCTGCCGCGAGGCCGTGATCAGGCCGTAGGACAGGGCGAGGTTCCCGGAGATGTTGCGGTAGGTGCCGGTCGGGAACGCGGCGGCGGCCGGCGCGACCTCGTAGGAGACCGCGAAGTCCTCGGTGGTCTCGCCGAAGTTCCAGCCGGCGTGGAACGCCGCCAGGTTCGCCTTCATGATCTCGGGCTTCTTGGCGAACTTCGTCTTCAGGAAGCGCTCGGTGCCCTCGGTGGGCCGGTGGTACATCCACGACAAGAGGCCGAGCGCGAACATGTTCTTGCTGCGCTCGGCCTCTTTGCGGCTGAGGTCGAATTCCTTGAGGGCCTCGACCGTCAGTGTCGTCAGGGGCACCGGATGGAGGCTGTAGCCGTCGAGGGAACCGTCCTCGAGCGGGCTCTGCTCGTAGCCCACCTTCTGCATCGCGCGTTTGGTGAACTCGTCGGTGTTGACGATGACTTCCGCGCCCCGCGGCAGGTCCCCGATGTTGGCCCTCAGGGCGGCCGGGTTCATGGCCACCAGCACGTTCGGCGCGTCGCCGGGGGTCAGGATGTCGTGGTCGGCGAAATGCAGCTGGAAGGAGGACACGCCCGGCAGGGTCCCGGCAGGTGCCCGGATCTCGGCGGGGAAGTTCGGCAGGGTGGACAGATCGTTGCCGAAGGAGGCCGTCTCCGAGGTGAAGCGGTCGCCGGTGAGCTGCATACCGTCACCGGAGTCCCCCGCGAAGCGAATGATGACCCGGTCCAGCCGGCGGACGTCCTTCGTCCCTGCCGGTTTGCGCTGCTCTCCCACGACGGCTTCGTCGGCCTGCTCCGCTGGGCTACTGACCTGACTGGTCACTGAACTGGACCTCCCTCGAGGCGGCTGTCCGGGACAGGCCCTCCCGCAGGCCCGCCCAGGATCAACCCTACGTCCGTAAGGGTCGCCTTCCTGTGGCCAATCGCATGTCGGACACGAGTTTGAGACCGCCCGCCGCCCTGATTTCTCATGATCTGCTCGCCCCCCGGCGCTTGCCTACAAGACGCTCCCGCTCACCTTCGGTGCTGGGACGTACGCATGCCGTGCGCGTGTCGCCCCAGGTCGTACGCATCGGGTGTCACCCGTACGGCTGACACGGTGTCAGGACATCAGGAGTTCAGATAGGTGAGGACCGCGAGAACACGTCGGTGATCCCCGTCACTGGGGGACAGCCCCAGCTTCAGGAAGATGTTGCTGACGTGCTTCTCCACGGCGCCGTCGCTCACCACGAGCTGCCGCGCGACCGCCGAGTTCGTCCGCCCCTCGGCCATCAGCCCCAGGACCTCCCGCTCGCGCGGGGTGAGTCCCGCGAGCACGTCCTGCTTGCGGCTGCGGCCCAGCAGCTGCGCGACCACCTCAGGGTCCAGCGCCGTACCCCCCTCGGCGACCCGGACCACCGCGTCAACGAACTCACGCACCTCGGCTACCCGGTCCTTGAGCAGATAGCCGACCCCACGACTGGAACCGGCCAGCAGCTCGGTCGCATACCGCTCCTCCACGTACTGCGACAGCACCAGCACCCCGAGCCCTGGATGCGCCTTGCGCAGCTGCACGGCCGCCCGCACCCCCTCGTCGGTGTGCGTCGGCGGCATCCGTACGTCGGCGACCACCACGTCCGGCAACTCACCCTGCGCGTCCAGCTCGGTGACGGTCTTGACCAGCGCCTCCCCGTCACCGACCCCGGCGACGACGTCGAGCCCACGGTCGGTCAGCAGCCGGGTCAGCCCTTCCCTGAGCAGAACCGAATCCTCGGCGATGACCACCCGCACCCTGTCCTCCACGATCCTCGGCCCCCCACACCCAGCCTCCGCACCCGCCTCACCGACGGGCAAGGCCCAGCATTCCAGCATTCGCCTGCCGGTGGGCCGGGGGAGGGGGAATCGGTTCAGGTCAGGGTGTTCCGGGCTGCCCTCGGGGGAGGGGCGCCTTCAGGGCACGGGTGGGGCGCCTTCCGGGGACGGGGACGGGGATGGGAACGGGCGAGGGCGGCGGGGGCGAGAACAGCCGGCCCCACGCCGCCCACGTACCACTGGCACCCGTACCACCGGCACCCGCGCCCTCACCCCCGCGCGTTCACCCCAGCGCCCGCTCCCCCCGCCAAGGCAGCTCCGCGGTGATCCGCGTGGGTCCTCCCACCGGCGAGTCCACCACCAGGATCCCGTCCACCGCGTCCAGCCGTTCCGCCAGCCCGGCCAGTCCGGACCCCGCGGCGGTGTCCGCGCCGCCGACCCCGTTGTCCACCACCTGGAGCATCAGGCGGTTCTCCACCCGCCACACGTCCACCGCCGCCCACGTGGCCCGCGAGTGCTTGCTGATGTTCTGCAACAGCTCCGACACCGTGAAGTACGCGATTCCCTCGATCGCCGGCGCGGGCCGCTGCACCAGGTCCACCTCCACCTGCACCGGCACGGTGCACCGCGAGGCGACGGACGACAGCGCCGCGTCCAGCCCCCGGTCCGTCAGCACGGCCGGATGGATCCCGCGGGCCAGATCCCGCAGCTCCTGCAACGCCGTCTTCACCTCACCGTGCGCCTCGTCCACCATCCGCGCCGCGGCCTGCGGGTCCTCCGTCAGCTTCTCCTTGGCCAGGCCCAGGTCCATCGCCAGCGCCACCAGCCGGGCCTGCGCCCCGTCGTGCAGGTCGCGCTCGATGCGCCGCAGGTCCGCCGCCGCCGTATCGACGACGACCCCCCGGTCGGACTCCAGCTCGACCACGCGCGTGGCCAGCCGGGAGGGCCCGAGCAGCCCGTGCACCATGACCCGGTCCACCATCGTCAGCGCCCGCACGATCCACGGCGTCGCCAACGTGAACAGCAGCCCCACCAGCGCGGTCACACCGATCTCGAAGGGGTTGTCGAGGTAGATGTGGTGGGTCTCGTCGCCGTACAGCTGAAGCCCGTCCTGACCGCCGTACACCGGGAAGAGCCAGAACCACAGCGGATACGTCAGCAGCGCCCAGCCGTAGACCCAGAAGTTCACGGCGACGACGAAGGAGAACACCGACCACGGCAGCTGGATCACCGAGTACAGCAGCGCCCGCCAGGACGTGCCGCTCTTGAGGACCGCGCCCATCCAGGCGAGGAAGCCGCTGCCGCGCATCCGCAGCGGTTCGGGGTCGGCGACCTCCAGCCCCAGCAGACCACGCGCCCGCGCCCGCTCCATCGCCCCGAAGCCCCGGCAGCCGGCCAGCCCCGCCGCCAGCACCGGGACACCGAGGAAGGTGACCAGCAGCCCGGCGCCGACCGCCGCCATCGTCACCGCGTACGTGAACAGCACGATGCTGATCGGCAGGCTCAGCAGCACATATCCGAACTCCCGCCAGGCGCGCCCCTCGAACGGCGCCCTGAGCCCCATCGGCAGCCGGCGCCGCCGCGTCCCCTCGTCGAGGAACCCGTAGCTCTGTCCGTATTCCGTGGCCATCGGCGTCGTCCTTCTCTCGTCCCGCGCCTGGGTGTCGCACCGGTGTCTGTCGTATCTCCACCCTGCTGCGCCGCAGGTCCGCGGACCATGGAGTCCGTCGGCGTCTTGGGAGGGGGGTTTTCCCTACCACCCCTGCGCCCTCGGTGGCCGTGGTCCGGGTCGCTGGTCGCGCGCCCGGGTCCCGGCGGTGGGCTGGTCGTGCGTCACCTGTGGCCGGTGTCGAAGGACCGGTCCCGCCACGGCAGCTCCGCCGTGACCGTCGTAGGACCGCCCGGCGGGGAGTCGATGACGAACAGGCCGTCGACGGCGTTCAGACGCTCCGCGAGGCCGCGCATGCCGGTGCCGCCGTCGAGGCGGGCGCCGCCGCCGCCGTCGTCCCACACCTGGATGAGCAGCCGGTCCTCCGCACGCCACACGTCGACCGACGCCGACCGCGCCCCGCTGTGCTTGCTGACGTTCTGGAGCAGCTCGGAGACGGTGAAGTAGGCGATGCCCTCGATGGCAGCGGCCGGCCTGGCACCCAGGTCGGCGGTCACCTTCACCGGCACCGTGCAGCGCGAGGCGACCGAGGACAGGGCGGCGTCGAGCCCGCGGTCGGTGAGGACGGCGGGATGGATGCCCCGCGCGAGATCCCGCAGCTCCTGCAACGCCAGCTTCACCTCGCCGTGCGCCTCCGCGACCATCGCCTGCGCGTACTCCGGGTCCTCCAGCAGCTTCTCCTTCGCCAGGCCGAGGCCCATGGCGAGGTTGACCAGCCGGGCCTGCGCCCCGTCGTGCAGATCCCGCTCGATACGCCGCAGATCCGCCGCGGCCGTGTCCACCACGACGCCCCGGTCCGACTCCAGCTCGGCGATCCGCCGCTCCAGCTCGTCCGAGGGCGACAGCAGTCCCCGCACCATCGCCCGGTCGGCGTTGGCCAGCCCCCGCGCGATGAACGGCAGCACCGGCCACAGCACGAACAACGAGGTCAGCGTGATGACGAAGGTGAGGATGCCCCAGGGCAACCGGATGAAGTCGTACAGGATCGTCCGCCAGCCCACCGGGTCCTTCAGCATCATCCACAGCTGCTGGAAGAACCCCGAGTTGCGCGTCCTCAGCGGCAACGGGCTCGGCTCGTCGATCCGCACCCCGAGCAGCGCCCGGGCCCGCGCCCGCTCCATCGCGCCCAGCTTCCGCGCCCCCATCAGCCCCGCCGCCAGCAACGGGAACCCGACCACGGTCACGGTCAGCCCGAAACCGGCGGACACCACCGTCGTCGCGTAGACGAACCCGATCAACGCGACCGGAAGGTTGATCAGAAGGTGCGCGATCTCCTTCCAGGTGTGCGCGTCATAGGCGAACCGGACCGGCGGAAGCGGCGGCGGGCCGGAGTCGGCTCCCGCGTGTGGCAGGGAGCGATGAAGGCTGGGGCGTTCGGTCATATGGGCTAGCGTGCCGCGCGGCGCGCCCGCGCGCCATGAGGCGGACCGCCGCGATCCCCTGGGGAAAACCCCACCCCGGCATCTTCAGCCGTGACGGGCTGCTTACGGTCTCTTTAGCAGGCCCTAGACTCCCGTGCGTACAGATCGTCGAACAGCGGGTGTCCAGCGATCTTCGGTGTGTTCACAGGGAGCGAGGGGACGGACGTGCCGGAACCGACCGTCGGGTCGACCGTCGTCGTTGCGGCGGACTACTTCCAGTCGTACTCGGTCGTCGGACTGCTCGCCGTCGTCGGCGTGCTGTTCGTCGCCGTCGCCTTCGGCGCGGGCCGCCTGCTGCGCCCCGTCGTCCCGACCCCCGAGAAGCTCCTGACGTACGAGTGCGGCGTCGACCCCGTCGGCGAGGGCTGGGCCCACACCCAGGTCCGCTACTACGTCTACGCCTTCCTCTACGTCATCTTCGCCGTCGACTCGATCTTCCTGTTCCCGTGGGCCACGGTCTTCGCCGCCCTCGGCTACGGCGCCGCCACCCTCGTCGAGATGTTCATCTTCCTCGGCTTCCTGGCCGTGGGTCTGCTGTACGCATACAAGAAGGGCGTCCTGACATGGACGTAACCCCCGAGACCGAGACCGAGACCGGGTCCGTGCCGGTGCTGCTGCCGGAGCCGAAGCGGCTGGGCGCGCTCGCCCGCCTCGCCCCCGAGCCGATGAAGGTGGTGCTCAACTGGGGCCGCCGGTACTCCCTCTGGGTGTTCAACTTCGGCCTCGCCTGCTGCGCGATCGAGTTCATCGCCGCGTCGATGGCCCGCCACGACTTCATCCGCCTCGGTGTCATCCCCTTCGCGCCAGGACCCCGCCAGGCCGACCTGATGGTCGTCTCCGGCACGGTCACCGACAAGATGGCCCCCGCGGTCAAGCGCCTGTACGAGCAGATGCCGGAGCCGAAGTACGTCATCTCCTTCGGCGCCTGCTCCAACTGCGGCGGCCCGTACTGGGACTCCTACTCCGTGACCAAGGGCGTCGACCAGATCATCCCGGTCGACGTCTACGTCCCCGGCTGCCCGCCCCGCCCCGAGGCGCTGCTCCAGGGCATCCTCAAACTCCAGGAGAAGATCGCCCGCGAGTCCCTGGGCGAGCGGTACGGGGTGAGCGGGGGGCGGCCCTCGGTGGGGGCCTTGCAGAGCGGGTTGGTGGAGGGGCCGGGGGCCGGGGCCGGGGTTGGCCCGGTGGCCGGTGCGGTGTCTTTCGCGGGGGGCGAGGCTGGTACGGAGGCTGGGGCGAGCTCGGGCGTCGGCCCGGCTGCGGGCGGGGGTGTGAGCGGGGGTGTGAACGGGGCCGCTGACCCGGTCGCCGATCCGGCTCCCGGGTCGTCCCCCCGTCCCGCCGCCCCGGAGGAGGAACGATGACCACGGTGGGCTGGCTGCCCGCCCCCGCCGAGGAGCTCTTCGGCGCGGAGGCCACGGCCGAGGAGTCCTACGACGTCCTGACGGTGGACGTGCCGCCGGCATCCTGGATCGCCGCACTGGAGACAGCCCGCGACGCGTTGGGTTGCACCTACTTCGACTGGCTCAGCGCGGTCGACGAGCCGGGCACGGGGTTCCGAGTGGCCGCGCACATCGCCGCCCTCTCACCCACGCCGGTACGCCGACTGCTGCTCCGCACGACGGTCCCGCACGAGTCCCCGACGCTGCCCAGCGCCGTGAACGTCTTCGCGGGCGCCGCCTGGCACGAACGCGAGACGCACGAAATGTTCGGCGTCACCTTCGAGGGCCACCCCGCCCTGGACCACCTCCTCCTCCCCGAGAACTTCGAGGGCCACCCGCTCCGCAAGGACTTCGTCCTGGCAGCCCGGGTCGCCAAGGCCTGGCCCGGCGCCAAGGAACCGGGCGAGTCCGACCACGGCGGCCCCAAGCGCCGCCAGATGCTCCCCCCAGGCGTCCCCGACCCGAACGAATGGGGCCCCCTCAAGGGCCAACTCCCACCAGCCCCAACCCGCCCCACCCGCGCAGCGGGAACCAGGGCGGGGAGAGCGGGGGCGGCGGGGGCCGGGACCCGGGCGGCTGGGACTGGGACGGCTGGAGCCGGGGCCCGGGCGGCTGGAGCCGGGGCTGGGGCCGGAGCCCGGGCATCTGGGGCTGGGGCGGCTGACGCCGGAGCCGGGGCGGCTGGGGTTGGGGCGGCTGGAGAACGTGCCGCCCGGGCCACCGGTGATCGTCCGGTACGCCGTACCCGCTCCGCCGCAGAGGGCTCCGCCAGCCAGACCGGCGCTGCGGAGACGCCGACGCCGGCGCCGGCGGGTCCTCGTCAGGTGGAGAGCGGGGGCGCTTCTGCTGGCGGTGTGCGGCGTGGCGGTGCGGCTGCGGAGGGTTCGGCGGGTCAGGCGGGGGTGCCTGGGGCGCCGGGTGCGTCGGCGGCTGGGCCGCGGCGTGCCCGTACGGCTGCGGAAGGTTCCGCCAGCCAGACGGCAGCAAGCCCGGAGTCCTCGGTGCCCACGCCCGAGGAGGCCGCATCGGGCACCGGTACGCCCCCGGCGGCCGGCGCCCCCGCCTCACCGCGCCGTGCGCGCAGCGCGAGCGAGGGTTCGGCGTCCCAGCGCCCGGAACCGGGCACCGCCCCCTCGGGCCCGCGCCGGTCACGCAGCGCCTCGGACGGCTCGGCGAGCCAACGCCCCACGCCCGGCGCCCCGGCAACCCCGGCCTCGACCGAGGCCAGCCCCGCTTCCGGCACCGAGACCACGCCCCCGAGGGCCGCCACGGCCCCTCGCAGCCCGGACGCCCCGTGGCACCACGCCCGCCCGGCCTTCGACGAACCCGAGACTCCCCGTACGCCGGACGCGACGACCCGCCCGCAGCCCGAACCCCGAGTTGAGCCGGACGCGCAGTCCGGGCAGGAGACCGGGTCCGGAGCCGGGGCGGAACCGCAGTCCCGGCAGGAGACCGAGCCTGGAGCCGGGGCGGAAGCACAGTCCGCTCCGGAGTCTGAGCCCGGGGCCGGGTCTGGTTCCGACCCCGCGTCCAAGTCCGGACGTGGGTCGGAGGGCCGGCCCGAGCCGGAACCCGAGTCCCGGCCGGATGCCGAGCCTCGTCCCGAGGACGAGCAGAGCACCGGGCCAGGAACCGGAACGCGCACGAAGGCCGAGCAGCCGTCCACGGGTCCGCAGCCGCAAGCACAGCCGCAGCCGAAGACTGAGGCACGTCCCGACGCGCAGCCGACAGCCGAACCGCCCGCCGCACGCCCTCAAGCACCCGCACCCGCACCCGCACCTGCAACCCCCGACGCCCCCACAGACCCCGAAGCTCCCGACGCCCCCACAGACCCCGAAGCTCCCGACACCCCCGCAGGAGGCCCGCAGTGAACGACGCTCTAGACGTCGCCCTGCGACTCCTGATCGTCTTCGTCGTCTTCCTCACCTTCCCCCTGATCGTCGGCCAGACCGAGCACAAGGTCATGGCTCACATGCAGGGCCGCCTCGGCCCCATGTACGCTGGCGGTTTCCACGGCTGGGCGCAACTCGTAGCCGACGGCGTGAAGTTCGTGCAGAAGGAAGACGTCGTACCCGCGGGCGCGGACCGCCGTATCTTCCAACTCGCCCCCGCGGTCGCCCTCCTGCCCTACCTCCTGGTCCTCCTCGCCATCCCTATCGGGCCCGGCGAGGGAGCCGTCGGCGAGGTCATCGACGCCGGCGTCTTCTTCGTCCTGGCCGTCATGGGCGTAGGCGTCCTCGGCTCGCTCATGGCCGGGTGGGCCAGCGCCAACAAGTTCTCCCTCCTCGGCGGCCTCCGCACCGCCGCCCAGCTCCTGGCCTATGAACTCCCGATGCTCCTGACCGCCGCCTCCGTCGCGATGGCGGCCGGCACGGTCTCCCTGCCCGGCATCGTCGACGCCTTCGAGTGGTGGTGGCTGCCCTGGCAGATCGTCGGCGCGATCGTCTTCTTCGTCGCCGGTCTCGCCGAACTCCAGCGCCCGCCCTTCGACATGCCCGTCGCGGACTCGGAGATCATCTTCGGCGCGTACACCGAGTACACCGGCCTCCGTTTCGCCCTGTTCCTCCTCGCCGAGTACGCCGGGATCGTCGTCCTGTGCGGTCTGACCACCGTCCTCTTCCTGGGCGGATGGCACGGCCCATGGGGCGCCGACGGCCTCGGGTGGGTCTGGACCCTGCTCAAGGCCGCGATCCTCGCCTTCGTCGTCATCTGGCTGCGTGTGACCTATCCCCGCCTGCGCGAGGACCAGCTCCAGAAGCTCTCCTGGACCCTCCTCGTCCCCCTCTCCCTCGCTCAGATCGCCCTCACCGGCATCGTCAAGGTGGTGATCTCCTAGTGGCCCCGTTCCCCGGCTCCGGCCTCGCCAAGGGCCTGGCCGTCACCCTCCGCACGATGACGAGGAAGACCGTCACCGAGCAGTACCCCGACGTCCAGCCCGACCTCCCGCCGCGCACCCGCGGTGTCATCGGCCTGTTCGAGGAGAACTGCACCGTCTGCATGCTGTGCGCCCGTGAGTGCCCGGACTGGTGCATCTACATCGACTCCCACAAGGAGACGGTCCCGGCGGCCACCCCGGGCGGCCGCGAGCGCAGCCGCAACGTCCTCGACCGCTTCGCCATCGACTTCTCCCTGTGCATGTACTGCGGTATCTGCATCGAGGTCTGTCCTTTCGACGCCCTGTTCTGGTCCCCGGAGTTCGAGTACGCCGAGACCGACATCCGCGACCTCACCCATGAACGCGACAAGCTCCGCGAGTGGATGTGGACCGTCCCGGCCCCGCCCGCCCTCGACCCCGCCGCCGAGGAGCCGAAGGAGATCGTCGCCGCCCGCAAGACCGCCGAGAAACTGGCAGCGGCCCAGACCGGCCCCGAACCGACCACCCCCACGCCGCAACCGACGGCACGTCAGCCCCGGCCGACGGAATCGGCAGCCGAGCCTCCCGAGCCCCAGCTCAGCTCGACGGAAGCCCAGCCCGGCTCGACGGAGCCCCAGTCCGGCTCGACGGAGCCACGTTCTGCCCCGACCAGCCCGCAGTCCACCCCGACCGATCCGCAGTCGGGCCAAACGGCACGGCAGCCCCGTTCCGCCGACCCCCAGTCCGCCCCCACCGACCCGCAGCCCGGTCCGCCCAAGCCGCACCCCGGTCCCGCGGACCCGCAGTCCACCCCCACCGACCCACAGCCCCGCCCGGCCGACCCCGCCGGCCCGACCAACCCGCCCGCACCCGAGGGAGGCACGTCATGACCCTCGCCGCAGCCACCGCCGGGTCGGCGCACGCCGCCCTCACCGCGGCCGCCACCGAGAGCCGGGGCTTCCTCTCCCCGACCGGGGTCGAGATCGCGTTCCTCCTCGTCGGCCTGGTCACCTTCGCGGCCGCGATCGTCACCGTCACCACCCGGCAGCTGGTGCACGCCGCCCTGTGGCTGGTGGTGGCCCTCGGCGGTATCGCCGTCGAGTACCTCCTGCTCACCGCGGAGTTCATCGCCTGGGTGCAGGTCCTCATCTATGTGGGTTCCGTCGTCGTCCTCCTTCTCTTCGGTCTGATGCTCACCAAGGCCCCCATCGGCCGCTCCCCGGACGCCGACTCCGGCAACCGCTGGGCCGCCCTCACGGTCGCCGTCGCCTCGGCCGCCGCCCTGGTCTGGGTCGTCGTCGACGCCTTCCGCACGACCTGGATCGACCTGGACGGGCCCGCCGCCGGCTCCACCGAGGCCACCGGAGCGAGTCTGTTCCAGAACTGGGTTCTTCCCTTCGAGGCCCTCTCCGTCCTTCTCCTCGCCGCACTGGTCGGCGCGATCGTCCTGTCCCGCAAGGCGACGGCCGAATCGAACTCTCCCCAGATGAACTCCCGGCCCACGACCGGTAGTTCCCCTTCCGCACCGAATTCCCGTAATCACCCGATCGGGCGAAATGGGCGAGGTGCGGGAACCGGATCGGCCGCTGAAGGCACCCCGGCCGAGCAGGAAGGCGCCCACTGATGCACCTCGCCTATCCCGCCGTACTCGCCGCGCTCCTCTTCTGCACCGGCCTCTACGGCGTCCTCGCCCGCCGCAACGCCATCCTGGTCCTGATGTCGGTCGAGCTGATGCTCAACGCCGTCAACCTCAACCTGGTCGCCTTCGACGTCTGGCTCAGCAAGGCCGCCGAGGAGACCCTGCACTCCGGCCAGGCCCTGACGCTGTTCACCATCGCCATCGCCGCCGCCGAGATCGGCATCGGTCTCGCGATCGTCCTCGCCGTCCACCGCAACCGGGGCACCGCGGACATCGACAGACTCCGCGACACCGCCGAGGGCCACGAACCCGACGGCGCCCACCACGTCGACGACTCCGACGCCCCCGCGGCCGAGAAGGCTGAGGCCACCGCGTGACCACCACCACCCTCGCCGTGCTCGTCCCCCTCCTTCCGTTCCTGGGAGCCGCCGCCGGCCTGCTCCTGGGCCGCACGGCCCCCGGGTTCGTCCGACCCCTCGCCGTCCTGCCGACGCTCGCGTCCCTCGCCCTGGCCGCGGTGGTCGCCGTGCGCCAGGGCGGCGACGAGGCCGTGAACGCCGCCACCGAGCTCACCCCCACCGGCTCGGTCCCGATCGAACTCGCCCTGCACATCGACGGCTTCGCCGCCCTCGTCGCCGTCCTCGTCGGCCTGGTCGCCACCTGCGTGCAGATCTACTCGACGGGCTACCTGCGCGACGACCCGCGCTACCCCTCCTACGCCGCGCTCGTCTCCCTCTTCACCTCCGCGATGCTCCTCGTCGTCTACTCCGGCGACCTGATGGTGCTGCTGGTCGGCTGGGAGATCATGGGCATCTGCTCGTACTTCCTGGTCGGCCACTACTGGGAGACCCCTGAGGCCCGCGCCGCCTCCATCAAGGCCTTCCTGGTCACCAAGCTCGGCGATGTCCCGTTCCTCATCGGCCTGTTCGCGCTCGCCACCGACGCCGGGTCCTTCCGCATCACCAGGGTCCTCGGGGCCGTCGCGCACGGAGGGCTCGACCACCCGACGCTGATCGCCCTCCTGCTGCTCGCGGGCGTGGCCGGCAAGTCCGCCCAGTTCCCGCTGCACACCTGGCTCCCGGACGCGATGGCGGGCCCCACCCCCGTCTCCGCGCTCATCCACGCCGCGACGATGGTCGCCGCCGGTGTCTACTTCATCGCCCGTCTCCTCCCGGTGTTCGAGGCCTCGCAGGCCGCGATGGTGGTCCTCGCCGTGATGGCCGCCGTGACGATGACCGGCTCCGCGCTCGCCGCCCTCGCCCAGGACGACATCAAGCGCGTCCTCGCCTACTCCACGATCGGCCAGCTCGGCTACATGACCGGCGCCCTCGCCGTCGCCGACCGCGGTGCCGCCGTCTTCCACCTCCTGTCACACGGCGCCTTCAAGGCGCTGCTGTTCCTCGCGGCAGGCGTGATCATCCACGCCTCCGGCACCAACTCACTGGCCGCCATGTCCCGCATGGGCCACCTCCGCGACCGTGTCCCCGACGCCTTCTGGACGATGACCGTGGCGCTCCTCGCGCTCGCCGCGATCCCGCCGTTCAGCGGGTTCTTCTCCAAGGAGTCCGTCCTCGGCGCCGCCGAGCATGTCGCCACCGGCCACACCGAGCACGCTCCCGGCGCCGCGGGCTGGGTCGTCCTCGTCGCCGGCCTGCTCACGGCCCTGCTCACCGCGGCGTACGCGACGCGCCTGTGGCTGCTGGCCTTCCACGGCCGGGGCGCCGAGGCTCCCGACCACGGCCGTCAGCCCCTGACGATGACCGTCGTGCTGTGGGTGCTCGCCGTCCCGTCCCTCGCCGTCGGCGGATTCGCCTACCGCGTGCTGCCGGACTGGTTCGACGGAGGCGACCTCGCCCCGACCCTCACCACGTCCGTCCTCGGCACGGGCGTCGCCCTGGTCGGCGGCATCGTCACCTACGCCGCCTGGCGGCACACCACCGCGCTCGCCGCCCGCGTCCCGCTGGGCGCGGTCGCGGCCCACCCGGACGGCGACGCCGGACGCGTCGAGGCCGAGGCCATCGCCAGCCACAAGCCCGCCTACGGGGACGTGGCCCACGCGCCCGACCCGGCGGACCCGAGCCGACTGCTGCTCGGCCCGCTGCACCGGCACGCGGCCGTCGGCTTCCACCTCGACGCCGTCTACACGGCACTCCTCGTCCGCCCGGTCCAGGCCGGAGCAACCCTCGTCCGGTTCCTCGACCGAGAGGTCGTCGAGACCTACGTACGCGGTGCGGGCGCACTGCCCCGGCTGCTGGGCGCGGCCGTACGGCGGGCCCAGACCGGCAATGTGCAGACCTATGTGAGCGCGCTGCTCGCCGGCACCGTCGTCCTGGTGGTCGCCGCCGTCCTCGTCGCCACGGGAGCGTGAGCAGGCGTGATCGATATCAGCGAGTCCGTGATGCAGTTCCTTCTGGCGTTCCTCGTCGTCGGCCCGCTCCTCGGCGCCGTCGCGGCCCTGCTGCCGGCCCCGCCCGGACTGAAGGGGAAGTCGCCCGAGCAGGCGGTCCTCCGGCACGGTGTGACCGTGACCGGCGCGATCCTCGTCGCCGCGATCGTCCTCGCGCTCGGCTTCGACCACGACCACCCGTCGAAGATGCAGGCCACGACCGACATCAGCTGGATCCCCGCACTCGACGTGCGCATCCACCTCGGCATCGACGGCATCTCCCTCCCCCTTCTGGTTCTGACCGCGCTGCTGACCTTCCTGTGCGCGCTCTACTCGTACTTCAAGCTGCCCGCGGGCCCCACCCCGAAGGCCTTCGTCGCCCTGCTGCTCGTCCTGGAGGCCGGCACCCTCGCGACCTTCGCCGTCCTCGACCTGCTGCTGTTCTTCCTGGCGTTCGAGATGGTGCTCATCCCGATGTACTTCCTCATCGCCCGCTGGGGCGGCGCGGGCAGGACCCGGGCCGCCTGGCGGTTCATCCTCTACACCCTGCTCGGTTCGGTCGTCATGCTGCTCGGCCTGCTCCTGATCGGGATCAAGGCGGGCACGTTCGACATGGTGGCACTCGCCACTGACAACGGCCGGTCACTGACCACATCCGTGCAGGTCATCGCCGTTCTGGCGATCGGGGTCGGGCTCGCGGTGAAGACCCCGATGTGGCCCCTGCACAGCTGGCTGCCCGACGCCCACACCGCCGCCCCGACCGTCGGCTCGGTCCTGCTGGCCGGCGTGCTGCTGAAGATGGGTACGTACGGGTTCGTCCGGATCCTCCTGCCCGTCGCACCGGACGGCTTCCGCGACTTCGCGCCCTACCTCGCCGCCTTCGCCGTCGTCGGGATCATCTACGGATCCCTGGCCTGCCTGGCCCTCGCCAAGCAGGGCGCGAAGGGCGACCTCAAGCGCCTGATCGCCTACTCCTCCGTCGGCCACATGGGCTTCGTCCTCCTCGGCATCGCCACCATGACCCCGACCGGCGTGAACGGCGCCCTGTTCGCCAACATCGCCCACGGCCTCATCACCGGCCTGCTGTTCTTCCTGGTCGGCGCGTTGAAGGACCGCACCGGCACCACCGACCTCGACGCCCTCGCCGAACAGACCGGAGCCGCGCTCTACGGCAAGGCCCCCCGTCTCGGCGGCCTGCTCGCCTTCGCCGCCGTCGCCTCCCTCGGCCTGCCCGGCCTCGCCGGGTTCTGGGGCGAGATGCTGGCCCTGTTCGGCGCGTTCGACCCCGCCGAAGGCCTCAGCCGCCCGGCGTTCCTGACCTTCATGGCGATCGCGGCCTTCGGCACCCTCCTCACCGCCGCCTACCTCCTCGCCGTGGTCCGCCGCGTCTGCATGGGCGCCGTACCGCAGGACGCCCCGCGGCTCGCCGACGTCCACCCGTACGAGTTCGCGGCCTGGACCCCGCTCGTCGCCCTCACCGTCGTAGCCGGCCTGTGGCCGAAGGCCCTCCTCGGGCTGACCGACCCGGCCGTGCAGCAGCTCCTCTCAGGAGGCACCCGATGAGCTCCCTGGCCGCCGCGGCCCAGCCGCTGGCCCCTTCGGCCCAGCCGCTCGCCGCGAACCTCGTCCAGTCCGTCGACTGGCTCGCCATCGCACCGCCCACCATCGCGGCGATCGTCGGCCTGGTCGTCCTCGTCGCGGACCTCTTCGTGGGCGACCACAAGAAGGCTCTCCTCGGTTGGCTGTCCGTCGCGGGCCTGACCGCCGCCACGGCGACGCTGCTGCCCCTCCTGGACGGCGACCGCGCCACGTTCTGCCTGAACGGCACCCCGGACGTGTGCAGCTACACGGCGGACCGCTTCACCCTCGTCCTCCAGCTCCTGGTCCTCGGGGGAGCTCTGCTGACGGCCCTCCTGTCCGTCACCGCCCTCAAGGACGCCGACAAGAAACTCCCCGAAGGCGAGTACTGGTTCCTGCTGCTCTCCTCCGCGGCCGGCGCCGCCCTGCTGCCCGCCTCCCGCGACCTCGCCACCCTGATCGTCGCCCTGGAAGTCGCCTCCCTGCCGGCCTTCGCCCTGGTCGGCCTGCGCCACGGCGACCGCAAGTCCTCCGAAGCGGCCCTGAAGTTCTTCCTGTCGTCGGTCACCGCGACAGCGGTCAGCCTCATGGGCATCAGCTTCGTGTACGCCTCCACGGGCACCCTCTACCTCACCCAGATCGCCGACCGGATCCAGCACGTCGACGGCCAGCTCCACACCCTCACCCAGACCGGCGTCGTCCTCACCCTCATCGGCTTCGCCTTCAAGACGGCCGCCGTGCCCTTCCACTTCTGGGTCCCGGACACCTACGTGGGCGCGCCCCTCCCGATCGCCGCCTACTTGTCGGTCGTCGGCAAGGCGGTCGGCTTCTCCGGCCTGATCCTCGTCACGGTCGTCGCCCTCCCGTCCTACGCCGACGTCTGGGGCCCGGCGCTGGCCGCCCTGGCCGCCCTCACGATGACCGTGGGCAACGTCGGCGCCCTGCGACAGCAACCCACGCGCGCGTACAGCGCCGTACGCCTGCTCGCCTGGTCCTCGGTCGGACAGGCCGGCTACCTCCTGGTGCCGATCGCCGCCGCCGCGTACTCCGACGACCCCGAACGCTCCATCGGCTCCACCGTCGCCTACGCCCTCATGTACGCCGCCGTGAACCTCGGCGCCTTCGCGGTGGCCGCACTGGTCGGCCGTACGCGAGCCCTCAACCGCCTCACCGACTACCGCGGCCTCCACGCCTCGAACCCGTCGGCCGCGCTCCTCCTGGCCTTCTTCCTGCTCTGCCTCGCCGGCCTTCCCCCAGGCATCATCGGCCTCTTCGCGAAGGTCACCGTCTTCTCCGCGGCCGTCGACGCGGGCCTCGGCTGGCTCGCCGTGGTCATGGCCGCCAACGTCGTGATCGCGCTGTACTACTACCTCCAGTGGACGGCCCTGCTGTTCCGCGCCCCCGAGGGCGAACCGGCACCGCACCGGATCCCGGCCCCGCTCACCGCCGCGATCGCCCTGACCGGAGTCCTGGGCATCGCCCTCTCCGGCGCCCCGCAGCTGGTCCTGCGCTTCGCCGACACCGGGCTCTTCTGAACCCGGAGCCGCAGATCCGCCGAGCCTCACCCGGACGGCGCACCCCCGCCCCCGCACGCACAAGGGAACTAGCCGCTCTCGCCTGGCGTTGACCAGTACGGGAGGGTCCACTGGAGTGACACCAGCAGGACCGCAGATCAGCAAGCAAAGGGTTCCCCTGCCGCACGACTTGGAGGGCGTACCGTGCACCGCCGGCACAACGGGCTCAGGACCGCAGTACTCCTCGGGGGACTGTCCGCACTCATCATCGTCATCGGCAGCTTCTTCGGCCGTATGGGGCTCGTCGTCGCGGTCCTGATCGCTGTCGGCACCAACGCGTACGCGTACTGGAACAGCGACAAGCTCGCGCTACGCGCGATGCGCGCTCGCCCGGTCAGCGAGTTCGAGGCCCCCGCGCTGTACCGCATGGTCCGCGAGCTCTCCACCCAGGCCCGCCAGCCCATGCCGCGCCTGTACATCTCGCCGACGGAAGCGCCGAACGCCTTCGCGACCGGCCGCAACCCACGCAACGCCGCCGTGTGCTGCACCGAGGGCGTCCTGCGCATCCTCGACGAACGCGAACTGCGCGGCGTCATCGGCCACGAACTCAGCCACGTCTACAACCGCGACATCCTCATCTCGTCGGTCGCCGGCGCCCTCGCCTCCGTGATCATGTTCCTGGTCAACTTCGCCTGGCTGATCCCCGTCGGCCGCTCCAGCGACGACGACGGCCCCGGCATCCTCGGCATGCTGCTCATCGTGATCCTGGGCCCGCTCGCCGCGAGCCTCATCCAGCTGGCCATCAGCCGCTCCCGCGAGTACGAGGCTGACGCGTCCGGTGCCCAACTCACCGGCGACCCACTGGCCCTGGCCAGCGCGCTGCGCAAGCTCGAAATGGGCACCAAGCAGCTTCCGCTGCCCCCCGAGCCGCGGATCGAGACCGCGAGTCACATGATGATCGCGAACCCCTTCCGCCCCGGTCAGGGACTCTCGAAGATGTTCTCCACGCACCCGCCGATGGCGGAACGCATCGCACGCCTCGAGAAGATGGCAGGTCGCCCCCAGTGAAAACCATCCTGAACGTCATATGGCTCGTCCTGAGCGGCTTCTGGCTGTTCCTCGGCTACCTGCTCGCCGGGGCGCTGCTGTGCGTCACGATCATCGGCATCCCGTTCGGCATCGCGGCCTTCCGGATCGGCATCTACGCCCTGTGGCCCTTCGGGTACACGACGGTCGAACGCCGCGACGCCGGTGCCCCCTCGTGCGTCGGCAACGTCCTGTGGCTGGTCCTCGCGGGCTGGTGGCTGGCCCTGGCCCACATCGTCACCGGTCTCGCCCTGTGCGTCACGATCATCGGCATCCCGTTCGGCATCGCCAACTTCAAGCTGATCCCGGTGTCCCTGGTCCCGCTGGGCCGCGAGATCGTGCCGACCGACCAGCCCTTCTCCTCCCGCTGGTAGGCGGCGCCCGGCGGCGTGCCAGGCGAGCGCGGCCAGGCAACGCCGGCACGGGAGTTGTCCACAGCCCGGCGGTTGTCCACAGGCCCGCCCGACTGTCAGTGGCGACCCGCATCATGGACCCATGACCGCGAACGAGCAGGTGCGGCCACAGCGGCAATCCGGGACGTGCAACACCCGGCCGCGGGGCCGCACTTCACCCCAGCCCTACGACCCCACCTACGCCGGCCCCCACCCTGCGCACATATCCGCCCCTGCGGCCCGCTGAGCCTGCTGTTCCTCACCCCCGTAGGCCGCGGGAACCCAGCGGACGTGCAGGCAGGAGACCCGCGCGACCCCTGCTGGTGCCCCCTGTCGCGGCCGCCGCCCCGCCCCTACGGCGACCTACCCCTCCCGCGCCCCCACCCACCGCCGTACTGCGTACGCCGCCACACCCACCATCAGCACGCCCGCGCCCACGGCCACCGAGACCCCCGGCAGGGCGAACGCGAGCACCACGCACCCGAGCAGCCCCACCGCCGGCACCGCACGTGCCACGGGGGCCGCATCGAGCGTCCAGGCGGAGGCGTTGGCCACCGCGTAGTACGCGAGCACACCGAAGGAGGAGAACCCGATCGCGCCCCGGACGTCCACCGTGGCGGCCAGGACCGCGACGACCGCGCCCACGGCCAGTTCCGCCCGGTGCGGAACCTGGAACCGCGGATGCACGGCCGCCAGCGCGCCCGGCAGATGCCGGTCACGGGCCATGGCCAGCGTCGTCCGCGAGACGCCGAGGATCAGGGCGAGCAACGAGCCCAGCGCGGCCACGGCGGCGCCCACCCGCACCACCGGCACCCACCCCGGTACGCCCGCGACCCGCACGGCCTCGGTCAGCGGCGCGCCGGCCTGCCCCAGACTCTCCGCCCCCAGCACGGAAAGGACGGCCACCGCCACGCACGCGTACACACCCAGCGCGATGCCGAGAGCCAACGGAATCGCGCGCGGAATGGTGCGCGCGGGATCCCGCACCTCCTCCCCGAGGGTCGCGATCCGCGCGTATCCCGCGAACGCGAAGAACAGCAGACCGGCGGCCTGGAGCACCCCACCCGGGCCGCCCGAGGCGCCGCTGTCCAGTCGTCCGGCGGCGGACGCCCCGGACCCCAGACACACGACCACCACGGAAGCGAGGACGGCCAGCACGATCGCCACGATCGCCCGCGTCAGCCAGGCGGACTTCTGGACGCCGCCGTAGTTCACCGCGGTCAGCGCCACGACCGCCGCGACCGCCACGGCATGCGACTGCTCCGGCCAGACGTACGCGCCCACGGTGAGCGCCATCGCCGCACAGGAGGCCGTCTTCCCGACCACGAACGACCAGCCCGCCAGGTAGCCCCAGAACGGCCCGAGCCGCTCGCGGCCGTACACATAGGTCCCGCCCGAGGCCGGATACAGAGCGGCCAGTCGTGCTGAGGAGGTGGCGTTGCAGTAGGCGACCACGGCGGCCACCGCGAGCCCGAGCAGCAGCCCGGACCCGGCCGCGCGTGCTGCGGGCGCGAGGGCGGCGAAGATGCCGGCCCCGACCATCGAACCCAGTCCGATGACCACGGCGTCGCCGACCCCCAGGGTCCGTCGCAGTTCGGAGGCAGCGCCGGAAGGTGTCATGCGCCGCACCCTACTGATCAGTGCAACCGACGGATGTACACGTGACGTCCTCCACATCAACGCGACACCAACTGTGCCGCCGCCGACGGACGAGAGCACCACGCACGACCCATCGGCGCCCGGCCCGTCCGGATCTGGATCACAGGGTCGGGACGGCGTGGGCACAGTGCGGAAGGGCAGGTTCAGGGCATGAGCATCATCGGTTGGATCATTCTGGGACTTCTGGCCGGGGCCATCGCCAAGTTCCTGCTGCCGGGCCGCGACCCGGGCGGCTTCCTCGGCACGACCGTCATCGGCATCGCGGGCGCGTTCATCGGTGGCTGGATATCGGCCCGCTGGATGGATCACCCGATCAGCAAGGACTTCTACGACGGAGCCACCTGGGCGGCCGCGATCGGAGGCTCGCTCGTCCTCCTGATCGGCTACCGCATCCTGTTCGGAAACTCACGCGACTGAGCAGCCCCTGAGCCGCAGCCAGCAGGCGAGAAGGGTGGGCACCGGCCAGGTGCCCACCCTTCCTCGTACGGCATCGAGCGGCGTGGAGCCGCGGGGGTTCAGCGCTGCCGAGGCTGGGCTGAACGGGCCGTGACCTACCGGTAGTTCACGAACTGAACGGCGAAGTCGAAGTCCTTGCCCTTGAGCAGGGCGATGACGGCCTGGAGGTCGTCACGGCTCTTCGAGCTCACTCGCAGCTCGTCACCCTGGACCTGAGCCTTCACGCCCTTGGGGCCCTCGTCGCGGATGATCTTCGCCACCTTCTTCGCGTTGTCCTGGGAGATGCCCTCCTCGATCGACGCGAAGATCTTGTACTCCTTGCCGGACAGCTGCGGCTCACCGGCGTCCAGCGCCTTGAGCGAGATCCCGCGCTTGATCAGCTTGGACTGGAAGACATCGAGGACAGCGTTCACCCGGTCCTCGGAGTTCGCTTCCATGAGGATCTTGTCGCCGGACCACGAGATCGAGGCGCCCACGCCCTTGAAGTCGTAGCGCTGCGAGATCTCCTTGGCGGCCTGGTTGAGGGCGTTGTCGACCTCCTGCCGCTCGACCTTCGAGACGATGTCGAAACTGGAGTCGGCCATGTCCTGTGGCTCCTTGTATCGGGTGCGTATCGGGCTGCGTATCGGCGTGCGTGGGGCGACCGCCGAGCCCGGCGTAGACCCCGGGCCGCATCCGCACAAGCCTAGCCACCCCGCGTCCCCCGAGCGCTGATCAATCGGGTGGCGGAGCACCCCTCCCCATCGGGTATTGTTTACGTCGTTGCCACGGAGCACCGCCGAAAGACGGTTCGAAGGGCAGCAACCCCGGCGGTGTGCCCGAGCGGCCAAAGGGAGCAGACTGTAAATCTGCCGGCTCAGCCTTCCCAGGTTCGAATCCTGGCGCCGCCACATGAAGGTAGACCCCCTCCGAACTGCGGAAACGCAGCATGGAGGGGGTCTCTTCGTATTCGAACGGCATCATTCGAACGAGGGTCGAAATGCGCGGCTTGTCTCACCTGGTCTCGGGCGAATCCCAAGCCTGATCAGCGCGTGTCCCCCAGGCGTCCCCCGGGGGAGAGACCAGTTCCGTCCCATTCCCGCAGGCCAGCCTCAATCTGGCGATTCGCGCGCTCCTGAGCCTGCGCCAGAACCTTCGCGTAGACACGCAGTAGCACGGCGACTGAGTGTCCGGCTCGTCGCGCGACTTCCATCGGGTCGACACCGCTGTAGAGCCAGAACGAGACCCCGGCGCACCGAAGGTCGTACGGTCGCCGGGCGAGCGGCGATGCCTCCTGTTCCGGCGTCAGCGCGTCGCCTCGGGCGCTTGCCCACACCTCGCCGTATCCCGTGTCCTGAATCACACCGCCACGGTTCGTACGGAACAGACGGCCGTCCGGAGACGTGCCGTAGCGCTCGATGTGCCAACGGAGCATCGCGACGAAGTGGGGAGGTATGGGCACCACACGCGAGTCTCGCTGTGCTCGTGCCTTGAGGTGGCGGTTTTGGTGGGCCCGACCGTCATCTGTCCAGTCGCGGCCGGCGTGAACGATGCCGCCGCGAAGGGTGAGCTTGCCCCACCCCCTCTTGGGCAAGTGGCACTGGGACGCGGTCAGTCCAACCGCCTCGGCGGGACGCATGGAGGCGTAGTAGAGGCACCCGAAGAACGCCTCAAGGTGCGCACCCCGGTCGCCTTGCCCACGCACGGCTTCAAGCAGAGCCCGAACCTGGCGAGGGTTCGCGACGCTCGCCGGGTCGACCTCTTCGGTTGACTTGGGCGCCGACCACTTCACGGTGGACAGGGGGTTGACCGGAATGCTGAAGTAGCGCCGTTCGACTGCGAGCCCCAAGACGTCGCTGAGGCACGCCCTTTTACGCCTCGCCGTGCGCGCGCCGGCGGGGGAGCCATTGAGCAGTGTCGAGAGAGCGTCCAGCGCCAGCCGGAGCGTGGCGGGGTCTTCGAGAGTGGCGACGGGTAGGGAGTTCTTCTCCAGCCAGCGGAGCGCGTCCGTGACGTCGCTGGGGTGTTCCTGGGACCAGCGGCTCTTGTTGTACGCCCAGCCGTACAGGGCGGTGCGGAGTACGCGTGGTGAGGGCTGCCCGGTGGTTGTCTTCACGAGCGCGGGAGTGATCGTGGCTAGGGCGTCGGCGTCGTTGCGGCGCGACTTGGCGGGGAGCTTGTCCCATCTGCGGTCGATGTACGCGCGCGTGTGCTCGTACCAAGTCACGGAGCCGTTCAGCGCGCGGAGTTCGGAGGTGGGAAGGCCCGTCTCCACATCGAACTGCTCGCCCTTGCGCAGGGCGGTCATCAGCTCCGAACGGCGGCCGTCAGCCTGGGCTTTGACGGTGTAGCTCTTGGAGTGTTTCTGGGGGCCTACGAGCCACCGGACGCGGTAGGGCTTGGGGCGGTCGCGGCGGGTTTCGATGCTGTATATCCGGACGTCGTAGGTGAGGGGCATGGCTCTCCGAGCAGTAAGAAAGCCCGCCCCGGACGGGGCGGGCTTGAGGGGGTGCATCGTCAGGCAACGCGTTCTTCGCAGCGCTCCCACCAGGCGTCCAAGTCGGCGCGACTGATCCGGACCTGGCCGTTGGGGAGCTTGCGAATGCGGGGTGCCTGGCCGCGGGCGCGCATGCGGTAGAAGGCGGCGCGGCTCATGCCGATCTCTTCGAGGACTTCGGGGAGCTTGAGCATCTGAGGGCGTGCCACAGTCGACTCCTTCGAGGCTCTGGTCATGGCGGGGCTGGCACCTGTCCGAGGTTCGGATTTCTGCGTCACCGCGTCACCTGCGTCATTCAGGTCGCTGACCTGCGGTTATCGGTGACGGAGCACGGTGGGGCTGCGTCACCGCCGCGTCACCTGCGTCACCGGGGGGTGACGCAGGTGACGCACGATGACGCAGCCGGTTGGGCTCTGCGTCACCGCCTTCTCTGCTGGTCAGGGGCCGTTTCCCGGCGTGGGTGACGCAGGTGACGCAGCGTTCCCCTACTTAGGAAAGAGAGGGGGTGGTGTCTGTTGTTGTACGCGGCTCAGAGCGCGAAGAAGGAGCCGCTGCGCGGCGCCTCCTTGGGGCGGTGCTGCGCACCGAACAGCAAGAGGAGCACCCGCGGGCGCGTCGGCCCGGGTGCTCCTCTTGCTGTTGTGCGGTGCCCCCCGTGTTCAGAACGCGGGCTCCTGTTGCGGCCCGGGCGCCGGTGCGGGTTCGGTGAGTTCGATGTAGCGGGCCGTTTTGGTGCGTCCCCAGTCCACGACCAGGCCGCGGGCAGCGAGGGTGGGCTGAAGTCGCTTGAGCCGGTCGGAGAGGACCTTGCCGGTGGTCGGCCACCCCTTGGGCAGCGGTCGGCAGTCCTCGCCGGTGTAGAGCCGGGTGAGGAGGTGCAGCCATTCCGCGGACGACATCCGCTCCTGTGCCCCGGGTTGCATGCCGGCCGCGTACTGGAGCACGGTCTGTGCGAGCAGGTCGCCCTCGATGACGTCGTCGTTGAGGTCGTCCAGCCCGGCCCGGTAGGCCGCCAGCGCCCCGAGGCCCATCGCCTCGTCGAGCTGCGCGCACAGGTGGGCGAAGTCCGCCATCCGCAGGTCGGTTGGCGTCTCAGCGGTGGCGGCGCGGACTTTGACGGTCAGGTCCAGCAGGGAGCCGAGCATGACGGGCAGGGCTTCGGCGTACTCCGTCCACAGCTCCGCTTCGGTGCGTCGCACCTTCGGGCGTTCGAGGCGGAGCGGTAGGAGGCGTTCGGCGAGGTCGGGGCGGATGACGCCGACGTCGATGCCGGTCAGGAGCAGGGGGCGGCGGTAGCGGGCGCGGAAGACGTCTCCGTCGGTGAACAGGGCGCGCTTGACGCTCTCGGCTCCGGTGACGATGCAGCACATGGCGTCGGACAGGTCCGGGGTCATGTGGGAGAGGTTGTCCAGCGCCGTGACCCATCCCGCGGCCACGGCCGCGATCAGGTTGTCCTCGTCCTTCGGGGCGCGACGCAGGTCGCCGGTCATGCCCTCGATGAGCCGGATCAGCATCCGCCCTCCGGTGGACTTCCCCGCGCCCTGTGGGCCGGTGAGGAAGGGGGCGGGGACGGGCACGGAGGGTTCCAGGCAGCCGA
This sequence comes from Streptomyces sp. NPDC020489, assembly GCF_044386545.1. Lineage (NCBI taxonomy): Bacteria > Bacillati > Actinomycetota > Actinomycetes > Kitasatosporales > Streptomycetaceae > Streptomyces > Streptomyces sp. NPDC020489. The sequence goes on along the minus strand of NZ_JBIRUZ010000015.1, from coordinate 20,048 downwards.
TGAGCCAGGCCATGGCCAGGCACTCGGTCTCGGCGCCTGCGAAGTTGCAGAGCCTGAAGAGCTGGTCGATGCCCTTGCCGTTGGTGTCCTTGGCGGGCAGGGGCAGTTCGCCGGTGAGCTGGGTGCGTCGCCAGCACACTTCGCTCGGGTCGGGGACGGCGATGTCCCAGCCGGTGGGGTGGATGCGGACTGACTGGCCGTCGTTGCGGCCCAGGTCCAGCCAGGTGGCCCCGTCCAGGCCGGGGGCGACGCGGATGTGGACGGGCTGGACCTGTTCGGTGAGGGCGAGTGCTTCGATCAAGTCGAGTGCCTCCTTCATCGCGGTGCCGTTGAACGTGCCGAGTCCGTCTTTGAACAGGCCGACCATGAGTTCTTGGCGGTGGCTTCCGGTGGTGCCCTGGGAGCGGATCGGGCGGGCCACGGGGTGGCCCTTGCGCTGTGCGTAGACGGTGCCGTCCGCGGTGCGGAAGTAGCGGAAGCGCTCTTGTGCGTAGTCCGCGATGACCTTCCGGGCCGGGTTCTTGTCGTCGTCGTCCATGTTCAAAGCCCCAACGTGGTGCGTGCGTTGGTCCACGCGTCCGTGCAGTGCCGCGGCGTCTCGCCCTTGGCCTGAGCGGCGGTGAACAGGCGGGCGATGTGATCCTCGGTGAGGCAGCCGCACCGGCCGTGCGTCGAGAGCACGGCCAGGAACGTCCGGTACACGGCCGTGTGCACGCCGCTGGACGTCTCGGTGATGCGCTGCACGGCCATGGCGATCCCGCGCTCGAGATAGGCGGAGGTGCGGTGGCGGCATTCCCCGCCCCCGACCGGGGCGGAAACCCTGACGGGTACGGGGGTCGCGGGCTTGGCTGCGGTGAGCGCGCGCACGACGTCGGGCAGCGCCGCCATGGTGCCGGTGCCGGACCCGAGCCAGCGGGCGTAGGACATGGTGGATTTGATGTCCACGCCGGGCCGCACGCCGTTGGCCGACGGCATCGTCCCGAGGTAGAGCCAGTGCTCACCGCGGGTCGTGGGCACGGTCCGGGTGGCGGGCAGGGTCTCGCGGGCCCACGCGATGGCGTCGGCGTTGTCGCAGTCCACGACCGTCAGGCCGGCGCCACCGGGGTGGTAGGCGACCGCCCCGGCGCCCTGCCATGCGCTCGCCCACGCCGGCGAGATGATGACACTGGTGTCGGTGGTGGCGGCGGCCCAGCCGTGGCAGGGGGCGGGGCAGGCGCAGGGGCCGGGGGTCTTCATGTGCGGGCGCCCGCCGCACGAGGTGTACAGGCACGCGGGGCAGTTGGCGAAGGGCACCTTGCCCTTGCGCAGCGGCAGCACGGGCAGCCCCTCGGCCGCGAGCCGGAGGGCGGTGCGCAGGTGGTTGCTCACGCCACCACCCCCAGCGTGGGAGCGAGGGTGGCGAGGTAGGCGCGGCCGATCCACTCCATGTAGGCAGGCGGGAGAGCTTCCCTCAAGCGGAAGTGGTCGGTGGACCAGTCGATGCCCTTCGCGGCCCGGATCTCCTCCACGGTGGCCTTCCCGCCACCCTTGCCGTACGCGGCGACGTAGGGCCCCTCGTGGTATTCACCGTGGCGCCAGCCACGCACCCGCCCGCGGTGGCGCGGGTGGACCGGTTGCGCTGTGGTCCAGTTGCCGAGTTCGAAGTAGCGGTGCATCAGCACCCCCAGGCCGAACTGTTCCCCGCACAGGCGGATGTCCTTGCGCACCTGTGAGCCAGCCACGTTCTCCATCACGTACGGCCGTCCCGTGGCCTCCAGCGAGGCTCGGGTCGGGGCGATGAGGCGGGGGTAGGTCCGGCCGATAGCCGCGTTCCTGGCCCGGTTGGTGCCCTTGGTGGGGGCGCCCTCGCCCTGGCAGGGAGGGGAGGCGTGGATGAAGTCGTACTCGTGGCCGTGGGCGCGGATGTACTCGATGGCGTCGCCCTGGTGGAAGGCGTCGCCCGGGTAGTCGGGTTGGGCCTGGATGTCGACGCCGGTGATGTGGCAGTTGCCGAACGCGCGACGGTAGCCCTCGGTGGCGCCACCGATGCAGCAGAACGCGTCCAGCACCCGCAGGGGTTCGAGCAGGGCGAGCAGTCGCCCGATGCCGGGTTCGTGGGTCATGCTGCCCCGCCCCCGTTCGTCCACAGGTTGAGCAGGCGGCCGGTGTAGGCGTCGAGGGCGGTGGTGAAGGCGGTGGGGTTGTCACTGTCCAGGGCGGCGAGCAGGGCCGCGACTTCCGGCCGGGGCCCGGGGTCGGGGATGCCGTCCAGGTCGCGGGTCAGGGTGGCGAGCAGGAAGTGGGAGAGGTGCTTGTCCAGTGCGAACCGGTGCTGCGTCAGCGTGTAGGGCTGGTCGGCCACGGCGAGCAGGACCAAGACGGTGCTGCCGTCGGGACGGGGCTCGGTGCGGTAGCCGGTGACCATGTGGTCCCTGACCGGCTCTCGCCGGATGTCGGTGGGTTGGGTCATTCTGGATGTCTCCAGTTCCTTGATGGTGACTGGCTGACAAGGGCGGCCCCGCTTCTTTGGCGAGACGTGGGGGCCGCCCTTGGCGTAGCTAGCCGTGGAAGTGGCTGCGCTTGATCACGGCTTTGCGGATGTTGACCGTGGTCCCGCCGCTGTGGCGGCCCGCGCTGAAGATCTGTACGGCGATCCAGCCGCCGAAGATGACCGCGGCGAGGGTGATGAGCTGAGTGATGAACGCGGTCAGGGCGGCGATGAACGAGGTGAGCAGGACCAGTCCGCCGCACACCGCGCCGAACCCGACGCCTCCGAGGGCGATGTTCACCGCGGTCCGCGAGACGGCCGGCCGCGGAGCGAGAGGCGCCGGGGCGGGCGCGGGGGCGAGGGTGTAGCCGGTGACGACTCGGCCGTCGGGCAGCACGATCGACTGCACCGCGGACATCGGGCCCGGCTGCACCGGCACGAGGGGCGCGGCGGGCGGGTAGGTGGTGATCGGAATGGGGTGGTGGACTTCGACGGCCGCGGGCCGTTCGGAGGGGGCCATGGGTGATCCTTCCGGGTAACCCGCGGGCCCGCGCCACAGAGGTGGTGCGGGCCCGTGCGGATGGGGTGTCAGCGTCAGGTGTCAGGGGGTGTCACGAAGGGGCGTCACGCGTTTCTGACACCGGGTTTGCCTAGGGGTTTGGGTGTCAGGGGGCCGTGACGGTGTCAGGCGTCAGGCTGGTGTCAGGCGGCCTTCGTGGTGGGGACGATGCGCCACCGTCCGGTGGTGTTCGTCGCCTCCACACGGCCCTCCCGGTAGGCCTCCGCGAGACGCTCGGAGACCCACGGGCGGGAGAGGTTGTTGCGCTCGCACCACTCCTTGAAGTCCTTCGGGCCCACGATCATCTGGCCCGCATCCTCGAACTCGGCCAGCGCGTCGGCGAACAACCGCCGCGCCTCCTCCGGCTTCGGCTTGCGGCCCTCCTCTTCACCGAAGATCGGGGCATCGTCCCCTGTCTCCGACTCCGGCAGTTCCTTCTCCGGATCGATGTCCACGTCATCGGGGTCGACCAGGGAGCCGGGGTTGTCCATGTCGTCCTCCTCGTCACGGACGACCCGCAGCGCGGTCGCCTGCTGGCCGTCCTCGGGGTTGGCGGGGATGCGGCCGGTGTAGGCGCGTCCGGCTACGGAGGAGGCCGCGCCGGCGGTAATCGGGTCGGCGACCGCGCCGTTGGCTTGCGCCCATGCGGCGAGCTGTTCCATGACTGGCACGGCGCGGATGGTGAAGCGCCGGGTGCGTCCCGGGGAGGGGTAGCGGGTCTCGTCGATGCCGGGGGAGACGACGTAGCAGTAGCCGGGGCGTCGGTTGCCCCACGTGCCGGGGTGGGCGCCAGCGTCGAGAACTGTCTCCGGCAGGGAGAAGCCTTCGTCGCGTGGGTCGCAACCGAGTGCGATCACGGAGGGGAGGGAGGCGCGGGTGGAGGTGGACATCTGGTCGTAGGAGGGTCGCTGAAGCGACACGATCAGTGAGACGCCGGCGGACCGGGCCTGCTGCGCGATGCCGGTGAATGCGTCGTCTCCCAGGTTGCGCAGGGTGTTGGCGGCCTCCTCGAACCAGGTGACCAGGAACGGCATGCCCGCACAGCCGCAGGAGCGGCCGTCGTTGCGGCAGGAGTGGGCCGGGTCGTTCTGCACCTCAGCTGCCGCGGGGACCCACTCGCGGTAGCCGTGGGAGCCCAGCCAACCGGTACGGGCGGGGATGACCGCTTCGACCGCGGCGACCAGGACTTCGGTCTGCGAGCCGCCCTCTGCTGCCCAGTCCAGCCCGGCGCGGAGCGGGGCGAAGTCCTGGAAGGCTTTGGGGTCGGAGATCCAGACGATCACATCCCGGCGGGACAGGATCTCGGTGAGCAGGTTCAGGGCGGCATCGCCCTTACCGGAGCCGGTGCCGCCCGCGATCAGCCCGTGGGTGGAGTTACGGCCTGCCTCCGGGTCGCCGGGCAGCCACATCACGAGCGCGGAACCGTCGTCGTAGCGTCCCAAGACCAGCGGCTCCGCGATCGAGCCGCCCAAGTTGGACGGCCCTTCCCACTCCACGACCTCCGCGAGCATGTCTTCCGGCACGATGACGAGTTGACCGCGGCGTTCGGAGTCGGGGTCGGGGGTGTAGCGGATGGCGTTCTTCGGCAGATCCAGCGCGGATGCGATGCGGGCGAGGGCCTTGGTGACGTCGTCGTTGGTCTGCTCGCCCGGCTGGAGCGCGAGGGGGGCGGTGACCCGGTTGGGCTCCACCTTCGCCGCCCCGATCTGCGCCCGGGCCAACCCCCGCCTTCTCCAGCAGGCCACCGTCCGAACTGCCCGGAGCACCTTCGGTGTTGTGGCGCAGGCCCATCCGGATGTTCCAGGACAGGGCCACTGCGGGCCCGCCCATCAGGTACAGGTCGTCCACCGGCCCGGCGGTGGGACCGGCCAGGCACGCGGCCGTGACCCACGCGGAGCCGCACGCGACCGTGACGGCGGAGTGCAGGCGGCGCTGCTGGCTGGTGTTCTTGCCCGCCCACCAGGTGACGCCGGTCAGCGCCACGGAGGCGAGGGTGAGGCCGACGCCGGCGGCGGCGTTGTCCGGCCACCGCCAGTGCCCCAAGGCTCCGACCAGACCGGTACCGGCCCAGCCGAGCCACGGCGGCAGATGCGGCTTGGCCTTGTGCAGCAGGTAGGCGCGGACGGTGCCGTTCTCGGGTCCGCCGTGGGGGTCCATGACGTAGCCGGGCATGCCGTCGGGGTAGGTCATCGTGCTGTTGTGATTGCGGGCCATGGCTTGACCTCCTTACTGCTGGTCCCAGTTCATGACCGGCTGAGTGGGGCGTCGGGCGCGGTGGCGGACCCGGTTGATCTCTTCCTCGAATTCCTGCTGGAAGGTCGCGTAGCAGGCGGCGGCGTTCTTGGCGGCGTCGCGCATGCCGTCGGCGGCCTTGCGCATCTTGCGGGCCACCTTCCGGGCTCGGATGCGGGAGCCGAACGCGCGGCCCTCGGGGTCCGGCACGGCGGCCAGAACGCTCTCCAGGATTTCGGCGCCCATGGCGACCTCGATCGACAAGGCCACCCCGGCAGCGCGGAGGGTGTTGCAGTAGTTGCGTACCTGCGCGGGCGAGGTGAACTCCGGCGACGGCAACAGGGACTGCGTCTGCGACCGTCCGCCACCACCCCCGCGGCTCCGGCTGCGGTTGTTGTTGACGGTGACGTTGACCGGCGGGACGAACGAGCCGCCCACCGCGCCGACGAACCCACCCACGGCAGCGCCCGCGTTGGCGAATTTGGCGCCCTTGTTCTGCGGGTTCGCACCACTACGGGGGTTGGTGAACGGCTGGCCGGCCTGTCGGCTTGAGAAGTCGCGGACCTGGTCGGCTGCGGAACGGTTGCTTGCCACAGGGGCTCCTCAGCTAGTGGGTGCGGCGGACGATGAGCCACGCGGTCTGAGCGACGATCAGGGTGAGCAGCCAGAGCAGCGGCAACGGACCGGCCCACGGCCCGAACCCGGCGGCGAACGCGGCCCACGCGAACGCGAGGGTGGCGAAGACGGCCAGGGCGATGCGCCAGGCCAGCGTGGAACCCTGCGCGGGGCGCGAGCGCTGCACGACGGCGAACCACACCAGCGGCGCGAGAGCAGCGGGGGCGAGCACGAGAGCCGACCACCAGGCGATGACATGCAGCAGGCCGGTGACCGCCAGGGCCAGGAGGGCGATGCCGGTGGGTGCGAGCGCGTGGCGGGCCATCCACAGGCCGCGGCCCACGAAGCCGAGCGCCTCACGGGTCAGGGAGGGGTGTTCGGGGACGACGACCACGAACGGCTGCGCCCGGCGCCCGCGTTGGCGGGGGAGCTGGACGGTGTGGACGCCGGCGGCGGTCCTGACTTTGCGGGTGCGGGTACGACTGGACACGGCGAAACTCCAAGGGAAGTCGAGGGTTCAGGCGGCGCGCTGTTCGTCTTCGGGGTACGCGCACGGCACGCACATCCCGAGCGAGAGGGGGATGACGTAGCCGGCGTCTATGTGGCACTGCGGGCAGGTGCGGCGAGCGGCGTTGGCCTTGGCCAGCGCGGCCCGCTTTGCCGGCGTCATCGGCCGGACGGGCTTGGCCGCGTCGAGCCGGTAGAAGTAGGCGACCAGCGGGCCGCGCCGATACCGCGGGCGCAAAGCCTGCGCGGCGACCTCCTGGCCGCCGGGCCGTAAGCCCTGCGCGCGCAGCTGGCGGCGGGTGGCGTAGCCATCGGGGACACAGCGCCAGGGGAAGGTCGGTATGCCGAAGCGGGCCCCGTTCGGATCGAAGCACTTCGCGTAGGTGATCGACATCAGACCATCGCCCCGTCAGCCTCGAAGGAGGGGTGACCGGCGTCTCGCAGCTCCTGATAGCGGGTGGAGACCCACCCCACCGACCAGCCGCACAACTCAGCCGTGGACCGCACCGACAGGCCCGCCTCGAACGCGGCCTGCACGGTCGCGCGCGCCTGTTCCTCGGGAAGCTTCTCGGTGGCGGGCCCGGCGGCCAGCAGGGCAGCGCGTTCACGCTCGGCCCTTGTCTGACGCTCAGCCTGTTCACGGCGTTCACGCTCCGCTCGCGCGGCCCGCTCCTGCGCGGCCCGTACAGCGGCCTCGCGTTCACGGCGTTCACGCTCGCGCTGCTGCTGTTCACGCTCGCGTTCAGCGCGTTCACGAGCCTCCCGCTCAGCCCGCTCACGGGCCGCGGCTTGCTCGCGTTCCTCGCGGCGGGCGGCTTCCTCGCGCTCGGCCTGCTCGCGGATCAGGCGGGCTTCGTGTTCACGCTGTTCACGCGCCAGCAGCGCGGCGTGCTCGCGCTCCTCACGGGCCAGCCGCGCGGCAGCCTCCCGCCGCTCGGCAATGGCCCGCTCGCGGGCTTCGCGCTGTGCCTGCTGTCGGGTCTCCAGCTCGGTCACGGCGGCGGCGATCGCGCGCCGGTAGGCGAGCCCGGTTTCCGCGGTGACGATCAGCAGCAAAGGCGCGACCGCATGGACTGCCACGCCTACCAGGTCGTTGTTCAGGGCGGAGTCGGCGACGTTGAGCGCGAGCGTCATACAGCCGGTCATCCAGCGCAGGACGATGGGCCACCGCCCGCCGTGGCCGCCGAGCCGAGCCAGCACCGCATCCAGGCGGACCACGATGACCACCGCGGCATCCACCACCAGCGGCAGAATCGGGGCCGTCCACTTCCACTTGTCCGGGGTGTGGGCGGCAGCGAGAGGGGTGACGGTGAGGATCGAATACAGCATCGCGCCCGCCACGATCAGCCACGTCCCGACCGACAAGGCGCGTTCGGCTGAACGGATCTGAACAGCGTTCACGCCCCCCACCCCTCCCGTGAACGCACCCGCGTCGCGGCGATCAACACGACCGGCGAGGCAGGGTTGTCGGGGGCGTCGCTGTCCTCGGTCCACGCCCACTCAGCGCCCGGTACCGGTTCGAAGCCGAGCACGCTGAGCGCCTCCGTCCGCTCCGTGAACGTCGGCACGGGAGCGGCCCGGTCGAAGCTGAACTCCGGCCACGGGTCGGTGGTGTTCAGCAGGACCACGTACAGGCGCCAGCGCCCCTTGAACACGGACATCTGCGCCGTGAACGTCTGCTCCATCAGGCCACCACGCCGGAGTCGACGGAGTTGACCAGCTCGACCCGCGCGGCCAGCGCCCGGCGCCGGGCCCGGCGGATGCGCCGCTGGTCCAGCTCGGTCGGCGTGCGGTCCAGGGTGGCGATGTGCGCGTCGAGCAGGTCGATGTCCGCGAGAATGACCGGCATCTCGGTCTCGATCGCGTCCAGCTCCGAATCCGTCGGCTCCATGAAGTCGGCGAAGGCGGTAACAGCTTCCTGAACAGTGACGATGTGGTCCATTGGGTCGTGGTCCTTTCCAGAGGGTGAACGGCCCGAACAGCGGCTCCCGGGTGGCACCCCGGGAGCCGCGCGCCGTTGAAGTCGGAAGATCCGGCTCCCCGCGCTCCCGTCCGTCCTTCAGCCGCAAGCGCGGAACGAAGTACGGGCGGGAGAGGCAGCCGGCCGCAGCGTCAGGCGCTGCGAAGCCAGGACGGACCGGAAACCGCAGGGGGCGCCGCCGGCCGGTCCATCGCGGCGGCGCCTTGGTATGTCGTCGGCCCATGCCGACCTCCCGCGAATCGCAGGGACACGGCTTTCGCCGGTACGCCGTTGCCACGGCGGACCGGCCCCGAGCCGGGAACGTCGGGCGCGTCATCGTCACTGCTCTGACGCCAGCAGGGCGGCCCACACCGGGCGGCGCCCCCAGGGTGCAGGGGCGTTCTCCGGAGCCGGTGGGTTTGGCATTGCCGCCGACGACATCACCCGGTCGTCGCGGGGGCGGTCTCACTCTTGCCGCCACGTGCGTTGGGGCCCGCTGCACTTCCCCACACCCGAGATCGGGTGGCGCCTGCCAGGCGCGTAGGGGGAGAGCTTCGTCCATCGCGGCGGTCTGCCCCCGGACCCTCGCCCTAGGCACCTGCCGTGACCGCCGCTCTCGCGTCAGCCCCGCACGATCACTGTTCAGTTTTCAAGCACGTGCGGCATGAGCCGCTTCCGTCGAGTTGTTCCGTTCAGCGGTGCAGTACCTGTTTTACAGGTACTGCATGGGGGTCCGTCAAGTACAGCGACGGAACCTCTTGGTTTTGCGCCGGGACTTCTTGGCGCACAATCAGAATCGCCCCAGGTCAGGGGACTTGGTCACCCCCTGCATGGACAGCTCTCGATCGGCTAACTACCGTCAAGAGGTCCCTAGATGTCCCACGAAGGGGTACAGATGCCCAACGAGCGGTTGCGGTCAGCCCTGTTAGCCCGTGGCATGACCGTTCAGAGCCTCGCGGAAGAGATCCAGGTCAACTCAAAGACCGTTGAGCGCTGGATCACGCAGGGCAAGGTGCCCTACAGGCGCCACCAGTACGCAACGGCGGCGGCACTCAAGGTGGACGTGACGACGCTTTGGGAGGACTCCCGGACTCAGGACTCCGCAACTGACCTGAGTAAGGCCGAGATCGTGACCGCCTACCCTCATCGGCACGTCGTGCCGTCAGAACTCTGGCGGGAGATGTGCGAGCGCGCCACGGAGTGCATCGACATCCTCGTGTACGCCGGCATCTACCTCGCGGAAGACCCTCTCTTCTTCTCGACATTGAAGGAGAAAGCCGAGAGCGGTGTCCGCATCCGAGTTCTCATGGGCGATCCAGAGTGTGAGGCCGTCATCCGGCGCGGGATCGACGAAGGGCATCGAATCATGGGTGGCAAGATCCGCAACGCGCTCATCAACTACCGCCCGCTGTTCACCAGCCACCCCGAGATCACCTTTCGCCTGCACGACACGGTGCTCTACAACTCGATCTACCGTGCTGATGACGAGATGTTGGCCAACACGCACGTGTACGGCATCGGCGCCTACATGGCGCCCGTGTTCCACCTGCGGCAGGTCCCCGGTGGCGGTCTGTTCGACACCTTTGCCAATAGCGTTGAGCAGACCTGGGAAGGCGCCAGGCCAGTAACCGAACACGACATCACGGGAGCTTGAGCATGGGACGCATCGACTACTTGCACGACCCGGACGCCCCGCCGGCCAACTCGGTAGTGCCCTCAGTCGTCGCGTTCGTCCAGAACGATGCGGGGCAGGTGCTCATGATTCAGCGATCCGACAACGGACGTTGGGCACTACCCGGCGGTGGCCACGATGTGGGCGAGTCCATCAGCGACACGGTGGTCCGAGAGGTCTGGGAAGAGACTGGCATCAAGGCCGAAGTCGTCGACATGTCCGGGATCTACACCGACCCGGGTCACGTGATGCAGTACGACGACGGGGAGATCCGGCAGCAGTTCAGCATCTGCTTCCGCGCGCGGCCGGTGGGCGGTGAGGTGCGTACGAGCAACGAGACGACGCAGGTCCGCTGGGTCGACCCAGCGGACCTAGAGAAGCTGGACATCCACCCCACGATGCGGCTCCGGATCGAGCACGCCATGGACCGGACGCGGACGGCGCCCTACATCGGCTGACGCTTCGCGGCGGCGACTCGTTCAAGGACGCGGCATGTGCAGTCGAGGATCTCCGGTTCGGCCCGGCGGATGAACTTGCCGATCAGGCTGTCCGGCCCGTAGCGCCCGGTGATCTCGTTGATCCGGTCGACGGGGTTCGTCGGGGTGCCGTCTGGAGTGGTGTTCATGTCGCAGTAGCAGAGCGCGTCATTCAGGTGCTCGCTCTCGCGGGGGAACTCTCCGACCAGTTCCGCGTGCAGCCCGCGTGCCTCTGCCTCAAGCCATGAGCAGGAGTGGTGAGCCACCAGGTTGGTCACCCGTTCGTCGGCATCGGCGACGTCCCGGAGGTAGCGCGCACCGTCCAGCGGGTGAAATCCCGTCTTGGCAAGGTCCGGCGCGTAGCCGATGTCATGCAACACGGCGGCGGCCTCCAACAGGTCCGCGTCCTGGTCGAGGATGAGCGCGATCGTGCGTGCCCTCTCGGCAACGCCCAAGCAGTGCTGCCAGCGCCGTGGCAACGGCTCAGCAAGCAGGGACTCAGCCAGGGGATAGGCCCACTCCGTCAACGTCGACAAGTTACGAACGCCCCTCTCGCGCCGGCACGGCGCGGACAGTCCGCACCTTGCCCTGTCCTCCACCCGCCAGCACGCCCGCGGCTTCCAACTTCTCTAGCGCCTTGGTCACGGTCGGACGTGACACCCCGAACCGTTCGGCCAGCACAGAGGCACTCGGGAACGCTTCCCCTGCTTTGAGTCGGTCAGTCACGATGACCTCTGCCACTCTCTGATCAAGCGGACGCCGGTCGACTTGCGCCCCGGCGCGTACGACTCGCCACCGTCCGCCCGGCACCGGTTCGGCCATGCCCTCCTGGCGCAGCACGCCGAACGCGCGTAGGGCGACCCCTCGGGAAACCTCGTGGTCGCGCATGACCTCAGCCAGAGACGGGAGTTCCGTCATGTCCGGGTCGCTCTCGATCTGCCTTCTCACTGAGTCGGCAATTTTTAGAAACGTGCCTCGCGGGTTGGTCGGCTGCGACACTCGCTCTCCCTCTCCGTTGGCCGGTCGTCACGCCAAGAATTCCACGACTCACCACCGCTGCGGAGTGGCCCGAATAGCGGATATACACCCCACAGACCAGGCGTCCGGCACCAGCCACTGGTGGCAACTGTGGTGCGCGGTAGCGCCTAGCGAACGCACATTGGCGCATGCACGTAATACGCCGCCCATCAGTAAAGTTTCGGCAAAGTTGGAGTGCTCGTGGATCGGGCGGGCTACGCTCCGTGACCGTAGGTCAGCATGGCGACGGAGCGTAGCCCGCCCGATCCACGAGCAAGGCAGTGTTGTGTACAGAGAGTGACCATATGGCGCGTGCGTGATTTATGCGCTACGCGCTGCAAGCTCGTCCAGGCTCAGGAAGTAGCGCGCATGGGTGCGCATGAGGTCCGCTCGGCTCCTGGCACCAAGCACCACAACCTCAATGTTGAGATCGCCCCGGTACTGGCGCTCGGCCGCGAAGCGTGCGGACAGCGCGTCCTTACGGTGAGCGAACTCCTGCTCACGCAGGAGTCGACCGTGCGAGCGGTCGTACACCACGAGGACATTGGTCATGTAGCCACGTTATCAAGATCATGGCTGTTTGGGAGGAGTCATGTGCCTCATCTCATCCCGGTAGTCAGCAAGATCCTGCTGCACTGTTGCCCAGATCTCTCGAAGCTGCGGGTCGTCCGGGTCGACTCCTTGAGCCACGGCGGCCTCTAGGGCGTCAATCAAGTCGCCTGCGACTAGGACTGACTTAACCAACGTGGTCCGAGCCTTGTAGGCAAGGTCGTAAAGCCGTCGGATCGACTGTGCGTCCCGGCCGTCCGCGCGTACGAGGAGGCTCTCATCCCACCAGTGCATCGGCGGCTCGCCGTAGCGGATGCCGCGCCCCACGAGGTCGGCCAGCTTTTCGAACACATCAGCCCACTCGTGCTGCCAAAGAGTGCGCACTTGCACTTCGATCGGTACCCCTTGCGGGAAGACGATGACGTGCACCGCGCGATAGCCGTTGCTGGGGGCTGAGCGGCGATCCACGAGACGAGGCTCACGAGGACAGGAGCTGAAGAGCGCGATGATTTCGGAGGCTGCTGCGTCCTGCCCTTGTCTGTCACAGTCGAGGACGATGCGCATGCCTGCAAGATCCTGGATGCTCTTCAACCACGAGCCGCCGTGGCGAGCGAGCTTCTCAAGAATGGTGCCCGTGTTCTTGACTCGACCGGTGGGGTCGTACCCCAGAGTGCGTACCTCGCTCATGGCGGCTGCCAGGAGTTCGTCGTAAGCGAGCAAGAGTTCGTTCAGGGCATCAAGATCTTCTTCGGATGGCTCCCCAGTAGCTATCAACCGCTTGCCCAGACGCTCAATCTGGGACTTGCTGTACGGCAAGGCCATGCCTGTGTTCTATCAGGCTGCCGCACGGACTGAGAGCCTATTGCTGAGCACCGCGTTCCCCCGCCCCCAGGTGTCCCCCAGCAGCATCGGTGATGCCGTAATCCGCAGGTGGGAAGTAGAGGGCTCGGCCCGCTGTAAATCTGCCGGCTCAGCCTTCCCAGGTTCGAATCCTGGCGCCGCCACATGAAGGTAGACCCCCTCCGAACTGCGGAAACGCAGAGTGGAGGGGGTCTCTTCGTTTTCGGGGGCACGCGGTGCCGACGAGGGACTGGGCGGGCGGTGGCGCGGCTCCTCGCGCGCGTCCGGCCCCCCTGCGGTCACCCGTCCGACATGCGCGACACCGGTCCGCACGGGGCACACTGACTCCATGTCCAGCCGTCGCAGGAACTGCCCCGAATGCCGTCGTGAGATCGCCGTCGTCGCCGGTCGTTTCGCGCGGCACGATCCGCCCGGTGCTCGCGAGAGCGGTGAGCTCGTCTCCTGCCCCGGCTCCCGTCGCCAGGCGCAACTCGGCGCTGCTCAGCCGTCGTTGGACGGTTACGTGATCCCCGAGATGCCGGGCCAGATGCCTCTGTTCTGACGGGCTGGGGGGCCGAGCCCGCCTGTGCTCGACCGCCCAGCCGTACGAGGGGCGCTCGGCCGTGAACTGCCTTACCCAGTAGGCCCGTACCGCCGCGCGCGCCCGTGCGAGCCCCGGGCAAAAGGGGCCGCCGCAGCAGCCCCTCGCGCGCTGTCGGCGCCCCTTCCGCGACCGCCCTCAGTTCCCGGCCACGGCCTTCACCGCGACGGACACCGGCGTCGACCCGCTGACCAGCTCCAGGGTCAGGCCGGCCGTCGCCGGGGTGTCCAGCAACTCCGCCACCACGGCGGCCACGTCGTCGCGCGGGATCGGACCGCGACCCGTGTGCGCCTCCAGGCGTACGAGACCGGTGCCGGCGTCGTTCGTCAGCGCGCCGGGGCGCAGGATCGTCCAGTCCAGGGCGTCCTGGGCCCGGACGTAGTCGTCCGCCTCGCCCTTGGCGCGCTGGTAGACGTCGAACACGTCGTCGCCCTGGTGCGTGGCGTCGGCGCCCATCGACGACACGACCACATGACGGCGTACGCCCGCCCGGACCGCCGCCTCGGCGAACAGCACCGCCGCGCCCTTGTCCACCGTCTCCTTGCGGGCCGTGCCGCTGCCCGGACCCGCGCCCGCCGCGAAGACCGCCGCGTCGGCGCCCTGAAGACGGTCCGCGACCTCCTCGACCGAGGCCGACTCCAGGTCCAGGAGGACCGGTTCGGCACCCGCCTCCCTCAGGTCGTCCCCCTGCTCGGCCTTCCGGATGATCCCCGCGACCTCGTGTCCGCGCGCGGTGAGCAGCCGCTCCAGCCGCAACGCGATCTGACCATGACCACCAGCGATGACAATGCGCATGCCTTCGACCGTACGCCCGGACGACCGCATCCGCCGCATGACTTGAGCCCCGCCGCAGGCGACGCGATCGCAGAGGACTTGGGAAACCTCGGGGTGACGTGGACCTGGCGGCCCGCAGCCACACGGCGTACGCCTCCGAGCCCCCGCCCGGCGCGGCGTGGAACGCCCGCACCACCACGGCCGCGCGGGCGCACGACGCGCACACCACGGACCGATCCCCGCGCACCCCGCGCAGCACCACGCCCCCCGCGCGCAACGCCCCCTCACGCCCCCCTCAAGACACCTCCCCCCGCCCCTGCCGCGGCAGCCCCAACTCCACGGCTGCCGCCGAGTCGCAGAACTCCCGTACCGCGCTCGTCCGTGCCACCACCCGCCCCCGGTGCACGACGATCCGGCTGTACGCGAGCGACAGCGCGCCCGCCAACCGGTCGCCCCGCACCGCCAGCAACTCGGCCGGGAAGCCCGCCTCCACGCGTACCTCGGGCAGTCCGAGGACGGCCCGCGCGGAGGCACTCACCGCGTCGTAGGCGTCCTCGGGGCGCAGGCCGTACCGGGAGGCCAGCAAGTACGCCGCCTCCAGCGGGTCCCCGCGGCCCACGGGGTTCGAGACGTCCCGCAGTGCGCCGCTGCCGGCGGCCACCCGCACGCCGGCCGCGCGCAGCAGCCGTACGGGCGCCGTGCCGCGCCGTTCCACGCCCCCGCAGCCGCCCTGCGGCAGGCAGACCACGGCCACGCCGGCCGCGGCGAGCTGGTCGGCGGTGCGGGCGGCGACCTCGGAGGGCAGGCGGCCCAGCGAGCCGCACGGGCCGAGGGTCACTCCGGGGCGCAACCCGCCGGCCATGGCCGCGAGCCGGGCGAGGCGGGCCGGATCGGAGGCGTCGGTGTGCAGATCGACCGGACAGCCGTGCTCGGAGGCGACGTCCAGCACCGCCTGCACATAGCCGGTCGGGTCGGGGTCGAGGTCCGGGCAGCCGCCCACCGCCGCGGCGCCCATCTTCAGCGCGTCCCGCAGCATCGCGAGCCCCTCCGCCCCGGCCGCCCCGGTCAGCACCCGGGGCATCGCCACGGCGGTCAGCTCGGTGAGCCCGCGCAGTGAACGCCGTGCCTGGAGCACGGCGGCCAGCGCGCCCAGCCCCTGGACGTCACCCACGCGCACGTGCGCCCGCAGCGCGGTGGCCCCGTGACCGAGCTGGAGCAGGGCCGCCTCGGTCGCCCGGCGTTGGACGTCCTGGGGGTCGTACGAGACGGGGCCGTCCGCGTCGGCCGACAGCGCCGTGTCGCCGTGGGTGTGCGGCTCGACCGGCGCGGGCAGCAGCAGATAGCCGCTGAGGTCCACGCGCGTGCCGCCCGCGCGTGTGCCGTTCGCCGCCAGGCTGCCCGCCGTGCCGACCGCCTCGATGCGTCCGCCGCCCAGCCGTACGTCCACGGTCCTGCCGTCGGTCAGCCGTGCCCCGCACAGCAGGAGGGAGCCGGTGTCGGCCGGGCCCGGCGAGGACGACGAGTGGGGTGGCTGCGGCTGGCTGTCGGGCATCGCGCTCCAGGGGCTCAAGGCTCGTGGCTCGGGGTTGCGCACGGGGGAGGCAAGATCACGCAGAGTGAGTCGAGCCTAGAAGGGTGATCCGCTCGCGGCGGGGAGGAGCGCAATAGTCGTACCGGTGTGGTTCGTCGTGGGGGAGGGGCTGGTGAGGCTGGGGGGAGAAGGCCGGAACAGCGCAGGACAGACCGCCGTGCGGGCCGCTCCGTGGCCGTGGCGCAGGCCCGCGAACGGGCCGCGGAGAGGGCCTGGAAACGGATTTGGGTGAACGGCGGCCGAGCGTGTAATGTCTTCATCGCTCGCCCCAATAGCTCAGTCGGCAGAGCGTCTCCATGGTAAGGAGAAGGTCTACGGTTCGATTCCGTATTGGGGCTCTGGTGTGTGAGGTTCCCGTCGCGAGGCGGGAACGGATCGCATCGCAGCGGTGTAGCTCAGTCGGTAGAGCAAGCGGCTCATAATCGCTGTGTCACCGGTTCAAGTCCGGTCACCGCTACAGACAGTAGCCGATTGCGGGGTCGGTCCTTCGATCGGCTACTCTTCTATGCGTTAATCGTCCCATCCGTTCGTCAAGGAGCACTCCTGTGGCTGCCACCGACGTCCGCCCGAAGATCACGCTGGCCTGCGTGGAGTGCAAGGAGCGGAACTACATCACCAAGAAGAACCGGCGTAACAACCCGGACCGACTGGAGATGAAGAAGCACTGCCCGCGTTGCAACGCGCACACCGCGCACCGCGAAACGCGATAAATCAGGCTCGTACGCGAGGCCGCCCCCAGCAGTCAGGGGGGCGGCCTCGCGTCGTTGATGAGCCCGATACCGGCCAGTACGACCGATCAGCGAGTGATCGGCGAGTGATCAGGAGGTGCCGAGCCCATGGCGCTCGACCAGTCCTTCGTAGGACGGAGCTACCCGCCCACCGACCCCTATGAGGTGGGCCGGGAGAAGATCCGCGAGTTCGCGGAGGCCGTGGGGGACGCCAACCCGGCGTACACCGACCCGGACGCCGCGAAGGCGCTCGGTCACCCGGATGTGATCGCCCCGCCGACCTTCGTCTTCGCGATCACCTTCAAGGCCGCGGGCGTGGTCATCGCCGACCCCCAGCTGGGCCTGGACTACAGCCGAGTGGTGCACGGCGACCAGAAGTTCGCCTACACCCGCCCGGTCCGCGCCGGCGACCGTCTGACGGTCACCTCGACCATCGAGGCCATCAAGTCCATGGCCGGCAACGACATCCTTGACGTGCGCGGCGAGGTCCACGACGAGGCCGGGGAGCACGTCGTGACGGCCTGGACGAAGCTCGTCGCGCGCGCGGCAGAGGAGGCGTGAGAAAGACCATGACGGCGAAGATCGCTTACGACGACGTCGAGGTCGGCACCGAGCTGCCCGCCCAGACCTTTCCCGTGACCCGCGCCAATCTCGTCCAGTACGCGGGCGCCTCCGGGGACTTCAACCCGATCCACTGGAACGAGAAGTTCGCCAAGGAGGTCGGACTGCCGGACGTCATCGCGCACGGCATGTTCACCATGGCCGAGGCGATCCGCGTGGTGACGGACTGGGTCGGCGACCCGGCCGCCGTCGCGGAGTACGGCGTCCGCTTCACCAGGCCCGTCGTCGTCCCGAACGACGACCAGGGCGCCCTCATCGAGGTCAGCGGCAAGGTCGCCGCCAAGCTCGACGACAACACGGTCCGCGTCGACCTCACGGTGACCAGCGCCGGGCAGAAGGTCCTGGGGATGTCCAGGGCGGTCGTACGACTGGCCTGACCCGCAGATGACGTAAGGGGCGCCCTCCATGGCGGGGCGCCCCTTACCTGTTCTCAAGCCCAGTCCCACCGCCCTACTTGCCAAGTTAGTGATTGAGTACTAACTTCCTCTCCATGGTCAGGATGAGCGCGGAGGAGCGGCGCGAGAGCGTCATCCGTGCGGCGATGAGCGAGTTCGCCCGCGGGGGGTACCACGGCACGTCGACCGAGGCGATCGCCAAGCGGGTCGGTGTCTCGCAGCCGTATCTCTTCCGCCTCTTCCCCGGCAAGAAGGCGATCTTCCTGGCGGCATCGACGCGCTGCATGGAGGACACCGTCCGCACCTTCGCGGAGGCCTCCGAGGGGCTGAGCGGCGAAGAGGCCCTGCATGCCATGGCGAACGCGTACACCAAGGTCATCGCGGAGCATCCGGAACGGCTGCTGATGCAGATGCAGACGTACGTCGCCGTGGGGGCCGCCGAGGAGGAGGGCGACCACGAGTTCGGCGAGGCCGTCCGGGACGGTTGGATGCGGCTGTGGGACACGGTCCATCTGCCGCTGGGCGGCGACGCCAACGAGACGACGGTCTTCCTGGCGTTCGGGATGCTCATCAACTGCCTGGTGGCGATGGGGTTTCCCCCCGAGCACCGGGTGTGGGAAGGCATGTATCCGTCGGCGCGGCTCAAGGGCCGGCTGGAGAAGTGAACGGTGAGGCGCGTTGTCGGCGCCTTTTCATGAGCACAAAAGTTAGTGATCAATAACTATCCGAGTCGGCTCTGGGGGAGCGATGTCACAGCAAGCCAAGCAGAAGACACCACGCGGGGGAGCGGTCTGGGCCCTCGTCATCACCAGCGTCGCCGGATTCATGGCGGCCCTCGACAACCTCGTCGTCACCACCGCCCTGCCCTCGATCCGTGAGGACCTTGGCGGGGGACTGCACGACCTGGAGTGGACGGTGAGCGCCTACACGCTCACCTTCGCCGTCCTCCTGATGTTCGGCGCGGCCCTGGGCGACCGCTTCGGCCGCCGCAAGCTGTTCCTCGTCGGACTGACGATCTTCACGGGAGCGTCCGCCGCCGCGGCGCTGGCCCCGGGCATCGACAGCCTCATCGCGGCCCGCGCGGTGCAGGGCGTGGGCGCGGCCATCATGATGCCGCTGACCCTCACGCTCCTGACGGCGGCCGTTCCCGCGGCCAGGCGCGGGATGGCGTACGGCATCTGGGGCGCGGTCAACGGTCTCGCGGTCGCCTCCGGACCGCTGATCGGCGGCAGCCTGACCGAACACCTCTCCTGGCAGTGGATCTTCTGGCTGAACGTCCCCCTCGGCGTCGCCCTGCTCCCCCTCGCCCGCCTCCGCCTCGCGGAGTCCCACGGCACGGGCGCGCCCCTCGACTTCCCCGGCACCCTGCTCGCCAGCGGCGGCCTCTTCGGCATCGTCTACGGGCTGGTGCGCGGCCCCGCGGACGGCTGGACGGACCAGATGGTCCTGGCGTCGCTGTTCGCCGGTACGGCACTCCTCGCCGGGTTCGTCATCTACAGCACGCGGGCCAAGAACCCCATGCTGCCGATGCGGCTGTTCCGCTCCCGGGCCTTCTCCGGCATCAACGCGGCCAGCCTGCTGATGTTCCTCGGGATGTTCGGGTCGATCTTCCTGCTGAGCCAGTACATGCAGGGGGTCCTCGGATACTCGCCCACCGAGGCGGGGCTGCGGATGCTGCCCTGGACCGGAATGCCGATGCTGGTCGCGCCGATCGCGGGCATCCTCTCGGACCGGATCGGTGGGCGTCCGGTCGTGGCCACGGGGCTCTTCCTCCAGGCGGCGGGCCTCGCCTACCTGGCGGCCGTGATCACGGTGGACGCGTCCTACGCGATCCAGCTGCCCGGGCTGATCATCAGCGGTATCGGCATGGCCCTCTTCTTCGCCCCCGCCTCCCACCTCGTCATGTCCAGCGTCCGAGGCTCCGAGCAGGGGATCGCCTCCGGCGCGAACAACGCGCTGCGCGAGGTGGGCGGGGCGCTCGGCATCGCGATCATGGGGTCGATCTTCTCGGCGCAGGGGAGTTACGAGACGGGGCAGACGTTCGTGGACGGGCTGCGGCCCGCGCTGGTGACGGGGGCGGCGGTGGTCGCTCTCGCGGGGGTTGCGGCTCTGCTGATCCCGTCGGGGCGGTCGACGGACGGGGTGCTGCCGGGAGCGCGGCGGGGACCGGCGCCGGTTCTGGAGGGCGTGGCCGGCTGACCTCACGCTCACGGGACGGCTCCGCCTGGGGGAGGGCGGGGCCGTCTTTGCGTGCGGGTCTCCGGTGGGACCGCCTCAACCGTTTTCTCGCCCCCGCCGCCCCTACCCGACCCATACCCAAGGGCTGCCGCCCCTTCGACCCCGCCCAAGCCCTGGGGGCTGCGCCCCCAGACCCCCATCGGCCCTGAAGGGGCCTCGTCCTCAAACGCCGGACGGGCTGAAAGATGCGCACCGGCGCCACGGCG